>CAYXBN010000001.1:0-253961 GCA_964463215.1 uncultured Mycobacterium sp.
GCCAAGAACATGGACCGCATCATCACCAAGACCGGACAAAAACCGGACAAGAAAATGTCGAAACGGTCCGGAACCCGAAAGAAGAAGCAGATCAACCGTGGTGGTCCCGGCTGGGATCGAACCAGCGACCTTCCGCGTGTGAAGCGGACGCTCTCCCACTGAGCCACGGGACCGCAGGGCCGGCAGGAACAGCCGACCGCGCCGAGGTCGAAGACTAGCACGGTAGGCATTTGCGCTGAACACGCGGCTGACCAGAGGGATTTGTGGGCTCCGCGGCCCGTCGACTATTGTCACTTGTCGCACCAGGCAAACTTCCTGGGGCGGTTGCGGATGTAGCGCAGTTGGTAGCGCATCACCTTGCCAAGGTGAGGGTCGCGGGTTCGAATCCCGTCATCCGCTCGAAGGTGCTAAGGCATCAAACCCCAGCGGTGGAGTGGCCGAGTGGTGAGGCAACGGCCTGCAAAGCCGTGCACACGGGTTCGATTCCCGTCTCCACCTCCGATGTACCGTCGGCGCGATTAGCTCAGCGGGAGAGCGCTTCCCTGACACGGAAGAGGTCACTGGTTCAATCCCAGTATCGCGCACCAGCATTGCCGTCAGTCAGTGAAGTCAAGACCCGCCGGCTCGTTACTCGCAGCGTCACCCTCTGGAGCCACCCCAAGCCGGTACTGGAGGGCTGCCGCAACAGCGGCATAAGCGGTGATTTCGCCATTCACCCCTTGCTCGATCCGGCTCACCAGCTGTCGTGACACTCCGGCCCGCTGTCCGACTTCGCTTTGGGTGAGCATCGAGCGAAGTCGCGCGTCTCGCAGGGCGGCACCGATTCGCTGCAGGTCGTCCCGCACGCCATCAACCACGCTGTCACGGTACCGTGACACATGTCAGGCGGCGCCGATACGGTGCGCGCATGACGACCGGAGCTTTGGCGCTGACTGGGATCACCGCAGTCCTGTTACTGCTGGGGGCGTGGATCGGAATGTGCATCGACACCAACCGCCGGGCGGCCAATCGTGAATGGGAGAACGTGCGCCTCTCCCAGCAGTTCGTCGGGGAACTCAATTGGATCGGCTCGCGGTGTGGCCTGGCGGCGACCAAAGACAGTGACTGTGGATCCCTATCTGCAGATGCGTATCGGTCAGCCCAGCCTTAAACTAACGCGTCAGTCAGAACTGGAAGTGGCACACGGGGGCAAATCAGTGGGAGAAGTTCACCACCATCAACCGGGCGCGCAGCCACAGGTGATTCAGTCCGCTGCGAACGAACTCGCCGAGCGTCTGCGATCTCTGGCTGACAACTTGGGCGCCGCCCAGACAGCCAGACGGGTTGCCTACGGCAGCGGGCGGATCGCAAGCTCGTTCCGGCGGCGCTCACCCGAGGGTTACCTCATCGACCCGGTCAACCTCCAGATGCTGCTTCCCGACGGCCGCTTGTGGAGTTACTCCCGCAGCGACGCCCAGCGTTTCCCTGCTGGGCGCGTCTACGACGCCCGCAACGACCACGCGGGATTCGCCGGAGGTCGCTCCTTCCCCGCCGGAACTGAGTTCACTTTCCTCGGCGCCGCCATCGGCAAATACACCTTCGGATTCGCCGACGGCGCCGAGACCTCGTCGCCGAACGGTCTGTGCGCCCTCGTCAGCGAGGGTCGGGCCGTGCGGTTCGTCGATGTCGAACAGGCCTTCGCCGATCTCGCCCACTCCCTGGGCTCTACTCCTTAACCCACAGGCAGTCGCCAGCCAGGTCGACGTAGAACAGGCTGGGCAGCATCTCCACTGTCAACGGCCGGCCTTGTTCCCCCTCCGTAACCTGCGGTGGGGCAAGCACTCCTGCCTCGACCACGGTTGTCTGCGTCGCAGCGCATGTCGCCGCCGCGGTCCGGGGAGTCGCCGTCCACCGCCCCGACGACAGGTTGGGGTTGCGCATTCCCTGGCCATGTAGCGTCATCGGCGGTCCGTAACTCCACCAGGTGTCATTCGGCGCGAACGGGGTCTGAACCGCCGTCCACGAGTAGCCCGACCCGACCTGGCGGCAAGCCGCATAGGTGGTTCCATCGGGCAGCAGGGTCATGGCCTCGGCGAGGTCGGGCGCACAACCGGTTCCCATCGCCGGCGGGGGGGCTTCCGCGTGGGCGACCGACAACGACGTGGTCGCACCGGCTACAACAATCCCGGCCGCGACCGCCGCCACGACCACTCCCCGGACCCGCGCCATCGCTCCTCCAGTCACACCGACCTCGTAGGTCCCGACAGTACGTGGATTCACCCGATGATCGGTAGGTGCCGTCGCCGCGCCAGTTGGTCCAGTCTCGCCTGCATCACCCGCCGGATGCGTCCGTCGACTTTCGCCGCGTCCGGATGAGCGCCCCATTGCGCGACGATGTCGATCGGGTCGAGCACCTCGCTGATGATCTTCGAGGGCAGCGGCATATTGATCGGCACCAACACACTGAGCCCGAACGGGAAGCCGAATGAAATCGGCAGGATGTCGGTGCGCAACACCCGCCGCTCGAACTTGTCCAGCCGCAACGTTTTCGCCAACCATCTGCCCCGGCTGAGGAACATCTGGGTTTCCTGGCCACCGATGGACACCACTGGGACGACGGGCGCCTGCGCGGCCGCGGCGGTGTCGACGTATCCGGTGTGACCACCGAAGCCGATGACATTCTCCACCACCGTCGGCCGGTACACCTCCAGATCACCGCCCGGGTAGACCAGCACGGCGGTGTCGGTGGCCAGAGCGGCCTCTGCGTTGGTCGTGCTGGCCTGGATGACACCCAGATGGGGAAGAAAGTCAGCGGCCGGCCCGTGAAACATTGAGTCGTGCCCCAGCACGTACAGCGGCTTGTCGTAGCCGAACCGGTGGTAGTAATCCACCGCGAAAATCGCGAAGTCCGGCGTCATCAGACCACCGGAGTGGTTGCCCACCAATAGACAACGGCCCGAAGGGATTCGCTCCAGACCGCGCACCTCGGCGCGGTGGTAGACCTTGAGCACCGGCCGCAGCAGGTCGATGACGTGTCGGGTCAACACCGGATCCCACCGGCCAACTTGCGTCGGCCGGTCGGTATCCACGCTTGCCGCCGGACCTAGCCGTAGAGGTCGTCGATTTTGTCGTGGAAGTTGTCGACGACGACTTTGCGCTTGAGCTTGAGGCTCGGCGTCAGATCGCCAGTCTCAACCGTCAACTCGCGGTCGATGATGTCAAAACGCTTGACCTGCTCCCAGCGATTGAGGTGCTTATTGAGTTGCTCGACGTAACCGCTGACCATCTCGCGGGTCTTGGGATCACGGGCGATCTCACCGAATGACTTGCCGCCCATGCCGTTAGCGGCGGCCCACTCCTTGATGGCCTCACCTTCGAGACTGACCAGCGCGACACAGTAGGGCTTGCCCTCGCCGTAGACGATGATCTCGCTGGCGTACGGGCAGATTGCCTTGAAGTTCGCCGAAATCGCGGAGGGCGCAACGTACTTGCCCTGCGAGGTCTTGAACATGTCCTTCTTGCGATCGGTGATCCGCAGAAATCCCTCGGCATCTAGTTCCCCGATGTCGCCGGTGTGGAACCAGCCGTCCGGTTCGATCGCCTCGGCGGTGGCCTCTGGCAGGTCGTGGTAGCCGTTCATGATTCCGGGCCCCTTGAGCAGGATCTCACCGTCCTCGGCGATCTTGACCTCGGTCTGCGGGAAGGTCCACCCGACGGTGCCGAACCGGTAGGCATTGGGGCGGTTCAGCGACGAGGCCGCAGAGGTTTCGGTCAGCCCGTAGCCCTCCAGCACGGCGACGCCGATGGCGTCGAACCATTGCGCGATGTCCCGGTCCAGGGCGGCAGATCCGGAGATGAAGAACCGCAGCCGGCCACCGAAACGGTCCCGGATCTTCGACAGCACCAACTTGTCGGCGAGTTTGTACTGCGCCGACAGCAACGGGGAGACGCTGCGGCCTTCCTGCTTGGTCTTTGACACCTGGGTGCCGACCCCGATGGCCCAGTCGAACAGGGTCTTCTTGATCCCGCCCTCCTTGGCCATCATCTCGTTGATGCGGCCGTGCACCTTTTCGAAGATGCGCGGAACGGCGCCCATGATGGTGGGGCGGATCACCGCCAGGTTCTCGACGATCTTGTCCACCCGGCCGTCGATGACCGTCGGGAATCCGACGACCAACGGCAGCGCCAGCATCACCTTGCCGAAGGCGTGGGCCAGCGGCAACCACAGGTAATTAAGGTCCTTGTCGGAGAGCACGCCGAGGGAGTCCATCGCGGCAGCGGTGTAGGTCCAGGACTGCTGAAGAAGTCGAACGCCCTTGGGCTTGCCGGTGGTGCCGGAGGTGTAGATCAGCGTGGCCAGTTGGTCGGGCCGGATGGCGTCGATGCGGTCGTTGACGGCGTTGGGCGACTCGGCCAGCAGTTGCCGGCCGCGTTCCTCGAGTTCGTCGAGGGTCATCACCCATTCCCCGTCACCGGAGCCGTCGATGACCACGACCTTCTCGACTGCGCCGAGGTCGTCGTGGCGCTCCCGCAACTTGTCGACCTGCGTCTGGTCCTCGGCGATGACGATGCGACTGCCGGAGTTGGCGACGATGAACGCGACATCCTCGGCATTGGTGGTCGGGTACACCGTGGTGGTGGCGGCCCCGGCGGCCAAAATCCCGAAGTCGGCGATCACCCACTCATAGCGGGTTCCCGACGCCAAGGCCACCCGTTCCTCGGGCGCGATCCCCAGTGCGATCAGGCCGGCGGCGATGTTGTCGACCCGATCGCCCACCCGTCGCCAGGTGACGCTCTCCCACGCTCCTTCTCGGGGGAACCGGAACGCCTCGGTGTTGGGGGTGGCCGCAACGCGGTTGCGGAACATCGCGGGGACCGAACTCGCCCGGCTCTCGATCTTGCCGAGGTCGAATCGATCTGCGGATTTTTGCAGGACTGCCATATGACAAGTCTATGAAACGTCCCGAGGGTCGCCGTAGGGGACCGCCGAAGATCAGGACAACGGCGGCGGAGGCACCCCCGGCGGTGCGACGCAGGCGCGGGTCACGCCGTCGAGAATCGTCCCTTCCGGACACCATCCGGGCACGCATTGGAAGCCCGGTGTCGTGGTGTCTTCGTGCTGTCCGATGGGACAGCCGGGCTCGGCGGACACTGGAGCTATCGGCACGACCCCCCAGCACGCCGTCGCAGCGATCACTACCCAAAACGAGCGGCGAATCGTCACGTCCACCATGTCTCACCTCCCGTAACCTCATGCTATCGGCGGCAATGGGCCCCAGCCCGCAGGCGCACCGGTGTGCCAGCATTGACGGTCATGGCGATTTCGGTCACACCGGCCAGCAGTACCGACGCCGCCGCACTGGCCTCTCTGGCGGCGGCGACGTTCCCGCTCGCCTGTCCCCCGAGTGCCGCGGCCGACGACATCGCCGCCTTCATTGCCGCCAACCTCTCGGCGCAGCGCTTCAGCGACTACCTGACCGACACCGACCGGATCGTGTACTGCGCCAACGACTGCGCCAACGAGCAAGACCGGATCATCGGGTACACCATGCTCGTCCGAGGCATCGGCAGTGATCCGGACATCGCCCGCGCGGTTCCGTACCGGCCCGCGGTGGAGCTTTCCAAAATGTATGTACTGCCCAGCCACCACCGCAGTGGCGCCGCGACGGCCCTGATGCAGGCCGGGATCGACTGGGCCGCCGCCGGGTGCTGCGCCGCGGTGTGGCTCGGTGTCAACAAGAACAACTGTCGGGCGCAACGGTTTTACCGCAAGCACGGTTTCGAGGTCGTCGGATCGCGCACGTTCCGGCTTGGCGATCAGGACGAGGACGACTTCGTGATGGTTCGTCCGCTGTGACACCGCGGCGTCATCGCGCCAGAGCCAGCAACCGCGAGGTGGCCCGCAAATACTTCTTGCGATAACCGCCGGCCAGCATCTCCTCGGTGAACACCGTGTCCAGTTTCGCCCCGGAGGTGACCACAGGTATCCCGGCGTCGTAGAGGCGGTCGGTCAAGGACACCAGGCGCAGGGCCACGCTCTGGTCATCCAGGGGGTGGACACCAGTGATGTGCACCGCCGACACCCCCTCGATCAGCGCCAGGTAGCGCGACGGGTGCATGGTGGCCAGGTGGGCACACAACTCGTCGAAGTCGTCGAGGGTGGCTCCCGGTGTGGCCTCGGCGCGCGCGGCGACCTCCTCGTCGGAACGCGGGTCGGGCGCTGGCGGCAGCCCGCGGTGCCGGTAATCCGGGCCCTCGATCCGCACCGTGGTGAAAATGCTTGCCAAAGTGTTGATTTCACGCAGGAAGTCCTGCGCGGCGAAACGGCCCTCGCCGAGTTGTTCGGGCAGGGTGTTCGATGTCGCGGCGATCGACACACCGCGCTCGACAAGCTGGGAGAGCATCCGGGAGATCAACGTGGTGTTGCCGGGGTCGTCAAGTTCGAACTCGTCGATGCACACCACCGTGTACTCCCCCAGCAGGTCGATGCACTCGACGAACCCGAAAACGCCGGCCAGTTGGGTGAGCTCACCGAAGGTCGCGAAGGCCTTGGGATGCTCGGCGGACTCCGGCAGTTGCCAGTACGACGAAGCCAGCAGGTGGGTCTTCCCGACGCCGAAGCCGCCGTCGAGGTAAAGACCTACTCCGGGCAAGGTTTCGCGCTTGCCGAACAACTTGCGACGGCCCGCCCGGCGGCGCACCGCCTCGTCGCAGAAACTTCGGCAGGACTCCAGCGCGGCGGTCTGGGTGGGCTCGCTGGGATCGGGTCGGTAGCTGTCGAAGCTGACGTCGACGAATGTGGGCGGCGGAACGAGTTGGGCGATCAGCCGTTGAGGTGAGACGGCGGGATGACGATCCACCAGGCGGCCGGGCATGCACAGGACTGTATCGACGGCGGCGGCGCCGACGTGCTGCAATCGACGCCATGGACGTGCGGTTGACCCCTCTCGGTGGCGGCCCGCCGGTGGATGAGGACGAGTTGTACCGGCTCTACTCCTACCCCGATGAGCTGACCCGGTGCGTGGTGCGCGGCAACGCGATCGCCAGCCTGGACGGCGCGGCCACCACGGCCGGCACCTCCGGCGGACTGGGCGGGGCCGGTGACCGGTGGCTGTTCGCGGTCCAGCGGGAACTGGCCGACGTGATCGTGGTCGGCGCCGGCACGGCCCGGGCCGAGAACTACGGTGGCGCCCGGATGTCGGTGGCCCAACGGGGTCGCCGCCAAACCCGCGGACAAGCCGAGGTGCCGCCGATTGCGCTGGTCACCGGCACCGGCCAGGTGGAGCGCGACCTGGCTGTCCTGACAGGCAGTGAAGCGCCCCCGCTGGTGATGACCTGCACCGCCTCCGTCGGCGTCGCCCGGGACCGGGTCGGCGCCACCGCCGAGGTGGTGGACTGCTCCGGCGCGGACCCGGACCGGGTCGACCTGGCGGTGTTGCTGGACCGGCTGGCCGACCGGAGACTTCGGCGGGTGCTCACCGAGGGCGGACCGACCCTGCTGGGTGGGTTCGTCGCCCAGGGCCTCGTTGACGAGATGTGCCTGACGTCGGCCCCACTGCTGTTGGGCGGCAACGCCGTTCGGATCGCCGAGAGCCGAACCGAAGCACTGACCCGACTGCGCCGTGCGCACCTGCTCAGCGACGAGGACGGTTACCTGTACGCGCGCTATGTCCGCTTCCGCTGAGCCCGACCTGCCGGTCGCTAGTGTTGTGGTCATGCGTAGGCAGGGTCGGGTCATGATCGCGGTCGGCAGCGCCGCTTTGCTGCTCGCCGGCTGCGCACCGTGGCTGGCGGCGAACCCGCAGTTCGCCACGGATTCCGCCGACAACCCGGTCGGCGGCCCGGCCACCAGCGCGTCGGCCAGCGGCCCGGCCGAACTTCTCGCACCGAAGAACGACCTGGTGTGGAAGGACTGCACCGGCAAGGCGTTCGGCGACGCCGGTGCCAAACCGATGGCCAATATCGCCCTGGAATGCGCCGAGTTCGACGCCGACCTCGACCCGGTTGCCGGAGCCACCGGAACCATCACCATCGGGGCGATGCGGGCCCGGTCGGCGCAGACCCCGCAGGACGCGGCCCCCCTGGTCTTCACCACAGGCTCGGACCTCCCGTCGTCACTTCAACTGCCGGTCTGGTTGACCCGCTCCGGCGGCGACGTGCTGGCCAGGCATCCCATCGTCGCCGTCGACCGTCGGGGCATCGGGATGTCCAGCCCGATCAACTGCCGCGACCAGTTCGACCGCAACCAGATGCGCGAGCAGGCCCAGTCCGAACCGGGCGATGATCAGGTGGCCAATCTGGGCGCAATCACGCTGACCGCGACCACCTCCTGCACCGACGCCCTGGCGCCCGGCGATTCGGCCTACGACAATTCCCGCGCCGCCGAGGACCTCGAACGGTTACGCAGCACCTGGGACGTGCCCGCGCTGGCGTTGCTCGGTGTCGGCAACGGCGCCCAGGTGGCACTCGCCTACGCCGGGTCGCATCCGGAGAAGGTCGCGCGGCTCATCCTCGACTCCCCCACCCCACCCGGGGCCGGCGCCGAGGCACTCGCCGAGGACCAGGTCAAGGGCCAGCAGAGTGCCCTCGACGAATGGGCGGCGCAATGCGCGGCGTCCAACTGCGTGTTGGGTCCTGACCCTAAAGGCGCCGTCGACGGGCTGCTGGCCGCCGCGCGGGCCGGCCGGGGCCCGGGTGGCATGTCGGTGGCCGTCATGGCCAACGCCATCGTCACCGCACTGGGCTACCCCACCGGCGACCGGGTGATGAACACCAACAAGTTGGCCGACGCCCTCGCTGCCGCCCGTGGGGGCGACGTCAACCAACTCAACAGCCTGGTCAACCAGGCCGAGGCGTTGCGCGGCACGGACGGCCAGTTCGTCAACGGCTGCAGCGACGCCCTGAACCGGCCCAGTCCGGACCGGGTCCGCGAACTCGTCGTCGCCTGGGGCAAGACCTACCCGCAGTTCGGCACGGTGGCGGCGCTGAATCTGGTGAAGTGCCTGAACTGGCCCAGCGGCGCAGCGCCGACCGACCCCACCGACCTTAAGATCAACGCGTTGCTGCTCGGCGTCCAGAACGACCCGATCGCCGGCTCGCAGGGGGTGGCGGCCGTCGCGGCGACGATCATCAACGCCGGGGCCAACAGCCGCCGGGTGATGTGGCAGGGCACCGGTCACGGTGCCGTCGTCTACAGCTCCTGCGCGATGCCGCCGGTGCTGGATTACCTGGCTACCGGAAGCGTCCCGCAGACCGACATCTTCTGCCCCGCCTGAGCTGCTCCGGCGGTCCGCCGGTGTACGGTGCGGATCGTGGCAGCCAGTCAGATCCTGCGCAACGCCTTCGGCCCCCGCACCGGACCGCTGAGCACCCAGGACGTGGTTCGCATCGCACTGTGGCCGATCGCGATCATGTCTATCATCCACCGCAGCTACGTGCTGACGTCCAACGGGTACATCACCGACGACTGGGCGCCGGTCTACTGGGCGCTGCGCCGCTTCCGGGACCGCGAACCGGTGTACATCGACGTCTTCACCGAGGTGGACCCGCACTACCTGTACCCGCCCGGCGGCACCCTGCTGATGGCACCGTTCGGCTTCATCGAAAGCATCTTCGCCGCCCGGAACTGGTTCATCGTGCTCAACACGGTGGCCATCATCGCGGCCTGCTATCTGCTCGTCCGATTGTTCAAATTCCCCCTCAGCTCCCCCGCGCTGCCCGCGCTGCTGGCCGCGGCCTTCGTCACCGAATCGGTGACCAACACCCTGGTCTTCACCAACATCAACGGCTGCATCCTGCTCTGCGAAGTGCTGTTCTTCCGATGGCTGCTGGACGGCCGACGGAACCGGGAATGGTTGGCCGGCATCGCAATCGGCCTGTCACTGACCGTCAAACCGGTGCTGGGTGTGCTGTTGCTGCTGCCGCTGCTCAACCGGCAATGGCGGGCCTTGGCTGCCGCGGTGGCAGTACCGATCGCGTTCAACGTGGTGGCCTGGCCGATGGTCGTCGACCGCGGGAACTTCATCTACCGGACAGTGCCCTACATCCTGTCCACCCGCGACTACTTCAACTCCTCAGTGCTGGGCAACGGCATCTACTACGGGCTGCCGATGTGGTTGATCGTCACACTGCGCCTACTGTTCGTGGCGCTGGCGGCGGGCAGCCTGTGGCTGCTGTACCGCTACTACGCCAAGCGCGATCCGTTCTTCTGGATGTTGACCTCCTCCGGTGTGTTGCTGATCGCCTCCTGGCTGGTGTTGTCGCTGGCCCAGGGCTACTACTCGATGATGCTGTTCCCGTTCCTGATGACCGTCGTGCTGCCGAACTCGGTGCTGCGCAACTGGCCGGCCTGGTTGGCGACCTATGGGTTCCTGACGCTGGACCGCTGGCTGATGTGGCGCTGGCCGACCACCGGCCGGTTCCTCGAATACATGAAGATCACCTACGGCTGGTCGCTCATGCTGGTCGTGGTGTTCTGCGTGCTGTACTTCCGTTACCTAGACGCGCGCGACGACGGCCGCCTCGACGAGGGCATCGACCCGGCGTGGATGACCCGCCGACCCAGAGAGCCAGACCGCGCTAGCGTGGATGCATGAGTGAGTCGCCCTCCAAGCTCCCCCCGCCCAAGGTGGAATTGTCCGAGGACGAATGGCGCACGCGGCTCAATCCGGCGGAGTACCACGTCCTCCGGCAGGCGGGAACCGAACGTCCGTTCACCGGCGAGTACACCGATACCAAGACCGAGGGCGTCTATCAGTGCCGGGCCTGCGGGGCTGAGTTGTTTCGCAGCACCGAGAAGTTCGAGTCGCACTGCGGGTGGCCGTCGTTCTTCGACCCGGCAAGCTCAGAAGCAGTGATCCTGCGGACGGACGATTCGCTGGGGATGCATCGGGTGGAGGTGCTCTGCGCCAACTGCCACAGCCACCTCGGGCACGTGTTCGCCGGCGAGGGCTACCCGACACCCACTGATCAGCGGTACTGCATCAACTCCATTTCGTTGCGCCTGTTGCCAGACTGACGGGGCAGACCTGTCATACGGTCGGTCTAGTGTGAACATATGTTCGATCGACGGGACTATGACCACTGGGATCCGCCCGAAACCTCCGGGTCGCGGTCACTGGTTGCGGAGATGAAGACCGCCGCCCGTGGCGAGAATCAGGCTGCCGCACAGCGGCTCACGGCAATCGGTGAGCTGTTCGAGATGCGCCGAACCCAGCGCGGCGAGGAGGAGCACTGGGCCGTGGACACCTGGGCGGCGGTGAGCGGCGAAGTAGCCGCCGCGCTGCGGATCAGCCTGGGAAAGGCCAGCAGCTACATCAGCTATGCCCAGGCCATGCGGCGACTGCCCGCGGTCGCGGCGGTCTTCGCCGCCGGCGAGATCGACATGGCCGCCTTCCAAACCATCGTCTATCGCACCGATCTGATTACCGATGCCTCCGCCATGGCCACCGTCGACGAGCGAATTGCGCTCTGGGCGGCGCGTTGGCCGTCGATGAGCCGCGGACGACTGGTCCGTGAACTCGACCGCATCGTCAACGCCCACGACCCCGACGCGGTGCGCCGGACCCGGGAGCGCGCCCGGGACCGAGACGTCACCATCTGGGATAACCCCGACGGCACCACCGACCTGTCTGGTCGGCTGCTGACCGCCGACGCCCACCTGCTCGACAAACGCCTCGACGAACTGGCGGCCACGGTGTGCAGCGCCGATCCGCGAACCCTGGAAAACCGCCGCGCCGACGCGCTGGGCGCACTGGCCGGCGGCGCGGACCGGCTCATGTGCCGCTGCGGTGACGCGCAATGCCCGTCGGTGGCTGAACCCCTCCGCGCGGGAGCGGTGATCCACATCGTCGCCGAAGAGGCCACCCTGCAGGGGACTTCGCAGCGGCCCGGCCATCTGTTGGAAGCGGGCAGCCTGATCACCGCCGAGGCCCTCCGCGACTTGGCCCGCACCGCGAAACTGCGGCCTGTGACCACGTCCCCCGACGCCGCACCGGAGTCCGGCTATCGGCCCTCCCAGGCTCTGGCGGACTTCGTTCGCGCCCGGGACCTGACCTGTCGTGCACCCGGATGCGACCGGCCGGCTACCGACTGCGACTTGGACCATACCGTTCCTTACTCGGCCGGTGGAGCCACTCACCGCTCAAACATCAAGTGCCTGTGCCGTTTTCATCATTTGCTGAAAACTTTCTGGAGCTGGCGTGACAAGCAACTGCCCGACGGAACCGTCATCTGGACGCTGCCCGACGGGCAGAACTATGTGACCACCCCCGGCAGTGCACTGCTTTTTCCCAACCTCATGGCACCGACCGGCACCCTGCCCAATCGGCCCGCCGACACCGAGAGCGGCCACCGAACCACCATGATGCCGCGGCGCACATCCACCCGCGCCGCGAACCGGGCCCACAGGATCACCAGCGAGCGAGCGCATAACCGCCAAATCCGAACGCGTACAAGATCATCGGCGAATCCGAACCCCCACAATCCGAACCCCGAGGCCGACGACCCGCCCTTCTAACCCGCCCGGTTACGGCAGACTGGCGACAAGTTCCTCGACCCCCACCCGCGGACCGGTGTAGAACGGGATCTCCTCGCGGACATGAAGTCGCGCCTCCGTGGCCCTCAGGTCGCGCATCAGGTCCACGATGCGGTGTAGTTCCGTGGCCTCGAAAGCCAAAATCCACTCGTAGTCGCCGAGCGCGAAGGCCGGGACGGTGTTGGCCCGGACGTCTTTGTAACTGCGGGCGGCCATCCCGTGGTCGGCGAGCATCTTGCGGCGCTGGTCATCCGGCAGCAGGTACCACTCCAGGGACCTTACGAACGGGTAGACGCACACATAGTTGCCGGGTTCCTCGCCGGCAAGGAAAGCCGGTACGTGGCTCTTGTTGAACTCGGCCGGGCGATGCAGCGCCACACTGCTCCACACCGGTGTACAAGCCCGGCCCAGTGTGGTGGTGCGGCGGAAATCGCTGTAGGTCTGCTGCAGTGCTTCGACCCGCTCGGCGTGAGTCCAGATCATGAAGTCGGCGTCGGCACGCATACCGGCGACGTCATACAGACCCCGGACCACCACGCCGTTGTCCTCCTGCTGCTTGAGGAACGTGGCGGTTTCGTCGGTTACCGCGGCGCGGGCCTGCTCGTCGTATCCGAGCACGCCGGGGCGCACAGCGAACGACGAAAACATCACGTAGCGGACGGTGGCGTTGAGCGCGTCGTAATCCAGTCTCGCCATGGCTCCCATGGTGCCACGCGGGGATTCAGGCCCGGGATTCAGGCTCGGGCGGCCACCACGACCTCAGCCGCCCGGACGCCGGACGCCACACAGGCCGGCACCCCGACCCCGTCGAGGAAATTGCCCGCCACGGCCAGCCCCGGCGGCAGGTCGGCACGAACCTGCTCGGCCACCACCCGGTGGCCGGGGCCGTATTGCGGTAGCGCGTCGATCCAGCGCTGCACCATCACCGCCACCGGATCGACGCCCAGGCCGAAGACGGTGTTCAGATCTTCCACCGCCCAGGCCTGTAACTGCTCGTCGGAGGTGTTGCGGGCGATGTTGTCACCGAACCGGCCGAAGGACATCCGCAACAATTCGGCTTCGCCGCTCCGGCCCCACTTGCGGGTCGACAACGTGATGGCCTTGGAATGCAGATCCTCCCCACTGGCCACCAGCACCCCCGATTGCGGTGGGAACGGAGTCCCGGGCGGCACCCCCATCGCCAGCACCACCGCCGACGCCACCGGAATCCGTCTGGCAGCCTCAGCCGCCCGGGTGGCGACGCGGTCCAGCAGAGCGGCGGCCTGCGGGGCCGGGACGGCCAGGACGACGGCGTCGGCCGAACAGGGCTGACCGGTGTCGGTCTCAAGCGTCCAGCCGCCACCGTCGGCGGCGATCCCGGTGACCTTGGCCGGCACCCACCGCAGTTCGCTGCGGGTCAGGAGTTCCTCGACCAGCACCCGGTAGCCGCCGGCGATCGCCCCGAATACCGGTCCGCTGGTGGTCGCGGGCAAGGCCGCGCGCACCGCCGCGGTCAGGCTGGACGCCCCGGAATCGAGAGCCGCTGCGACGGTGGGGACCGCCGATCGGATACCGATGGTGGCCGCCGAACCGGCGTAGACGCCGGACAGCATCGGGTCCACCGAGCGGGTTACCACCTGTTCGCCGAACCGGTCGGCGACCACCGCCCCCACCGAGGGGTCTGCGCCGGGTTCCCACCGCATCGGACGGTCGGGTTCGGAGGCCATCCGGGCCAGCGTGGCGTGGTCGACCAGACCAGCCACCGACTCCGGGGAACTCGGGATGCCGTTGACCGCACCGGGGGGCAGCGGATGCAGACGACCGCCGCTGTAGATGGTGGGACGCACCCCGGTGGTGCTGATCTGCCGCTCCGCCAGCCCGAGTTCGGCCAACAATGCCGGCACCTCCGCTCGGCGGGCGACGAACGCCTCGGCGCCGATGTCCATCGGCTCGCCGCACAGGACTTCGGTGCGCAGCACTCCACCGAGCCGGTCGGCCGGGTCGAGTACCACGACCTCAGCGGCGCTCCCTACGGCGGCGCGGATGCGGTAGGCGGCCACGAGTCCGGAAACACCACCGCCGACGACGGCGAAGGTCGGACTCACAGCGAGTGCACGAGCGCCACCAGATCGGTGAGCAGTCCCGGATCGGTGGCCGGCAGCACGCCGTGACCGAGGTTGAAGATATGGCCAGCCGCACCCGCGTCGACAGCCCGCCGACCGTCGTCGACCACGGCACGGGCGGCCCTCTCCACCACCGGCCAACCGGCGAGCAACACCACCGGATCGAGGTTGCCCTGCAAGGCTTTTCCGGGTTCGACGCGCCCGGCGGCATCAGTCAGCGCGGTACGCCAGTCCACGCCGAGGACGGTGGCACCCGCCTGGCCCATCGCACCGAGAAGTTCGGATGTGCCGACACCGAAGTGGGTCATCGGGACGCCGTAGTCGGCCAGCGCCGCGAACACCCGCGAACTGTGCGGCAGCACGTAGCTGCGGTAGTCGGCCAGCGACAGCGTGCCCGCCCACGAGTCGAACAGCTGGATGGCGTCGACCCCGGCGTCGAGTTGGACACGCAGGAATTCGACCGTCACCCCGGTCAGCACCTCCATCAGGGCGTGCCAGCTCGATGGATCACCCAGCATCATGGCTTTGGTGCGCTCGTGCAGCTTGCTGGGCCCACCTTCCACCAGATAGGAGGCCAGCGTGAAGGGTGCCCCCGCGAAGCCGATCAGCGGCACCTCACCGAGTGCGCCCACCAGCAGACGCACCGCTTCACCGACGGCACTGACGCTCTCGGGGTCAAGACTTTTCAAGGCCGCGACATCGGCTCCCGTACGCACCGGACTGGCGATCACCGGCCCGACGTCGGGCACGATGTCGACGTCCACCCCGGCCCCGCGCAGCGGCACGACGATGTCGGAGAACAGGATCGCGGCGTCGACGCCGTGCCGGCGGATGGGCTGCAGCGTGATCTCGCAGATCAGCTCCGGGTCGAAGCATGCCTGCATCATCGTGTTCTTGGCCCGCAGCGCCCGGTACTCCGGCAGCGAACGGCCGGCCTGGCGCATGAACCAGACCGGGATCCGGGTGGGCTTGCGGCCGGCCGCGGCGGCCAGGTAGGGCGCCTGGGGCAGGTGACGGCGGTTGCTCACCGCCACCATGCTGCCACGGCGCGCCTGGCTGCACGTCCGGGGAGATAGGGCTACCGTCGGTTGAGTGACCGACGCGGAACCCGAGCAGTTCCGCGAGGCGGTGGCGGCGATGAACGCCGCGGAGGTGCGGCCGGAGATTGAGTTGGGTCCGATCCGACCACCTCAGCGCCTCGCGCCGTACAGCTACGCCCTTGGTGCCGAGGTCCGCAGACCCGAGCCGGACATCATTCCGGAGCGCTCCGAAGGCGACGCGTTCGGTCGGCTGATCCTGCTGCATGACCCCGATGGCGCCGACGCCTGGGACGGCACCATGCGGTTGGTCGCCTACGTCCAGGCTGATCTCGACCCCACCGAGGCGGTGGACCCGCTGCTGCCCGAGGTGGCCTGGAGTTGGCTGGTGGAGTCCCTGCAGGATCGCACCGAACACCACACCGCCCTGGGCGGAACGGTCACCGCCACCACCTCGGTGCGCTACGGCGACATCTCCGGCCCACCCCGCGCGCACCAGTTGGAGATGCGGGCGTCGTGGACGGCCACCACCCTGGCACTCGGTGCCCACGTCCAGGCGTTCTGTGAGGTCCTCGAGCACGCGGCCGGGCTGCCGCCGGTGGGCGTCACCGATCTCAGCTCCCGTTCCCGCGCCTGATGCCCGACCCCGCACACCTCGACGGCGCAGCCGACGCCGCCGAGGCACCCGACGCCCCGCCCGCTGTCCCCTTGCTGGCGTGCCCGGCCGACGGTGTACCGCCGGTAGCGGTCAGCGCCGAGGAGATCGCCGGGGCGGCAACCACACTGGCCTCCGGCACCGGTCCGTTCGCGGTGGACGCCGAACGGGCCTCCGGCTTCCGGTACTCCAACCGCGCCTATCTGATCCAGATCCGGCGGGCCGGCGCGGGCACCGTGTTGATCGACCCGGTCCATGGCGGGGGCAGCCCGATCGACACGCTGCGCCCGGTCGCCGAGGTACTGGCCGGCGACGAATGGATTCTGCACGCCGCCGACCAGGACCTGGCCTGCCTGGCCGAGGTCGGCCTGCGACCACCACGCCTTTACGACACCGAGTTGGCCGGTCGGCTGGCCGGCTTTGACCGGGTCAATCTGGCCGCCATGGTGGAGCGACTCCTCGGGGTGGGCCTGGCCAAGGGGCACGGCGCGGCCGACTGGTCCAAGCGACCACTGCCCGCCGCCTGGCTCAACTATGCGGCCCTGGACGTCGAGGTGCTCATCGAACTGCGCGCGGCGATGGCCTCGGTTCTCGATGAACAGGGCAAAACCGGCTGGGCGAGCGAGGAGTTCGAGTATCTGCGGTGCGCGGAGAGCACCCCCACCCGCCGCGACAGGTGGCGCCGGACCGCCGGAATCCACAAGGTCCGGTCAGAGTCCGGTTTGGCGGCGGTACGCGAACTGTGGACCGCCCGGGACCGCATCGCCCGTAGCCGAGATATCGCACCGGGACGGATCCTTCCCGACTCGGCCATCATCGCCGCGGCCGCCGCCGGCCCCACGACCATCGAGGACCTGCTGGCGCTGCCGGTGTTCGGCGGTCCCCGACAACGCCGATCGGCCCAGGTGTGGCTGGATGCGCTGGCCTCGGCGCGGCGCACCGATCAACCGCCGGAGGTTTCCGAGCCACTCAACGGGCCGCCACCGCCGATCCGGTGGGCGAAGCGCAAACCGGAGGCCGCCGTGCGGTTGGAGGCCGCCCGGGCTGCGCTGGCCACCCTGTCCGCCAAGGTGGGCGTGCCGACCGAGAACCTGGTGTCCCCGGAACTCGTGCGCCGGCTGTGCTGGGACTGGCAGGACACCGTCGACACCGGCGCCGGAGTCGATGCCGTCCTGCGGGAGGGCGGGGCAAGGTCCTGGCAGCGCGCTCTGGTCGTCCCGGTGCTCGCCCCTGTGATGAACGCCTAGTCGACCTGTTCGGCGACGGCAACGGCGTGCGCCCCCAGCGCGGAAGCCCAGCCGGTGATCTGCCGGGCCACATTGCGTTCAGTGAGGCCCACCTCCTCCAGGACCTCGCCACGGGCGGCGTGATCCAGGAAGCGCTGCGGCACCGCGAGATCCCGGCATGGAACGTCCATGTCGGCGGCGCGCAGGGCAGCCGAGACCGCCGAACCGACACCGCCCCGCGCACCGTTGTCCTCCATGGTGACCACCAGTTTGTGCTCGGCGGCCAAGGGCTCGATCGCCGCCGGAATCGGCAGCACCCACCGCGGATCCACCACCGTCACCCCGATGCCCTGTTTGCGAAGTCGGTCGGCCACCTTCAGTGCCATCCCCACGAACGCGCCCACACCCACCAACAACACGTCGGCACCGAGTCCAGCGGCCGGGCGCGCCAGGATGTCGACCCCGCCGACTCGTTCCAGGGCCGGAATATCTTCGCCCACTTCACCTTTCGGGAAGCGGATCGCGGTGGGGCCGTCGGAGATGTCGAGTGCCTCACCGAGTTCCTCGCGCAACCTGGCGCCGTCGCGGGGGGCCGCCACCCGCATCCCGGGCACAATGCCCAGAACCGACAGATCCCACACGCCGTTGTGGCTGGCGCCGTCGTTGCCGGTGATTCCGGCACGATCCAGCACCAAAGTGACCGGCAGTTTGTGCAGCGCGACATCCATGAGCACCTGGTCGAAGGCGCGGTTGAGGAAGGTCGAGTAGATGGCGACCACCGGGTGCAGCCCGCCCATGGCCAGCCCGGCCGCTGAGGTCACCGCATGCTGTTCGGCGATACCGACGTCGAAGAGTCGGTCGGGGAACCGTTCGCCGAAGGCGGCCAGGCCGGTCGGTCCGGGCATGGCGGCGGTGATCGCGACGACGTCGCGGCGGGCGGTGGCATAAGCGATCAACGCATCGGAGAACACCGACGTCCACCCCGGTGCCGCGACCTTGGTGGCCAGACCGGTCTCCGGGTCGATCACCCCGCAGGCGTGCATCTGCTCGGCTTCGTCGTTTTCAGCCGGCCCGTATCCCATCCCCTTTCGGGTCACCACATGGACGATCACCGGCGCGTTGTAGCCGCGGGCGTGCCGCAGGGCGCTTTCCACCGCGTGCTCGTCATGGCCGTCGATCGGGCCGACGTACTTCAGTCCGAGGTCGGTGAACATGGCCTGCGGAGAGACCGCGTCCTTAATGCCGGCCTTCACGCTGTGCATGGCCTGGAAGCACACCTCGCCGATCACCGGGATCGAGCGCACGGCGTGGCGGCCGCGTTCCAGCATCCGCTCGTAGCCGGGTTGCAGACGCAGACCGGCCAAGTGCTCGGCCAGACCGCCGATGGTGGGCGCGTAACTGCGGCCGTTGTCGTTGATCACGATGACCACCGGCCGTTTGGCGGCGGCGATGTTGTTCAGCGCTTCCCAGCACATCCCGCCGGTCAGGGCACCGTCGCCGACGACAGCCACGACGTGGCGGTTGCGCTGGCCGGTCAGTTCGAAGGCCTTGGCCAGCCCGTCGGCGTAGGACAGTGCCGCCGAGGCGTGGCTGGACTCGACCCAGTCGTGGTCACTTTCGGCGCGCGACGGGTACCCCGACAGGCCGCCTTTCATCCGCAACGTGTCGAAATCGGGGCTGCGCCCGGTCAGCATCTTGTGCACGTAGGCCTGATGCCCGGTGTCGAAAATGAGCGGGTCGTGCGGGGAGTCGAATACCCGGTGCAAGGCCAGAGTGAGTTCCACCACACCGAGATTGGGCCCGAGGTGGCCACCGGTGGCAGCAACCTTGTGGATCAGAAACTGACGGATCTCCCCCGCGAGTTCAGTCAGCTGATCCTGGGAAAGCCGCTGCAGATCGGCGGGGCCGCGGACCTGTTCGAGCATTGCCACAGTCTACGCACCGTCGCGGCGGACCTCCGGTCCGGCCGCGTAGACGTCAGGCACCCCGTCATGGTCGGCGTCGGTGGTCTCCAACTCGAAAACAGCGCGGTAGTGCCGGTTGCGAATCCGCAGCACGACCGCCGCCAGCAACGCCGCCAGCAAAGACCCGGTGAGGACGGCGACCTTCACCACGTCCTGCCGTGCGGGATCGTCGCCGTAGGCCAATTCCCCGATCAGCAGCGAAACCGTGAACCCGATCCCGGCGAGCATCGAGACGCCGAGAACGTCGATCCAGCGCAGTGAGGGATCCAGGTCGGCGTGGGTGACCGCCGCCACCAACCGGGTGGTGCTGAAGATGCCCAGGGTTTTGCCGACCACCAACCCGAAGACGATCCCGAGCGCGATCGGGTCACCGAGGGCGGTCACGAATCCGTCATAGCCACCGAAGGTCACCCCGGCGGCGAAAAAGGCGAACACCGGCACCGCGAAACCAGCCGACACCGGGCGAATCAGATGCTCGAAGTACTCGGCCAGACCCGGGCCGTCGGTTGCCCCGGTTCGGCGGGCATCGCGCTCATTGCGCAGCACTGGGACGGTGAAACCCAGCAGCACGCCCGCCACGGTCGCGTGCACCCCCGACTCGTGCACCAGCGCCCAGGTGACCACCGCGATCGGCACCAGAATCCACGGCGATCGCACCCGGCGCTGCACCAGCACGGCGAACACGGCCAGCGGAATCAGCGCCGCCAGCAAGGCCGTCACGTTGAGTTTGGCGGTGTAGAACACCGCGATCACCGCGATGGCCAGCAGATCGTCGACCACCGCCAGGGTCAGCAGGAAGGTGCGCAGCGCGCCGGGCAGATGGGTCGAGAGCACCGCCAGCACCGCCACGGCGAAGGCGATATCGGTGGCGGTGGGGATGGCCCACCCCCGGGTCGCACCATCACCGGCGCCGAGGGTGAAGGACAGGAAGATCAGCGCCGGGACCACCATCCCGCCGACCGCGGCGGCGATCGGGAGTGCGGCGCGGCGCGGATCACGAAGATCACCGGCAACGAACTCCCGCTTGAGTTCCAGACCGACCACGAAGAAGAAGACCGCGAGCAGTCCGTCGGCGGCCCAGGTCCCCAAACTGAGGTTCAGGTGCAGGCCGAGGTCATCGGTGCCGACCTTGGTCGCGTTCAATTCGTGATACGACGCCGACCACGGTGAGTTGGCCCAGATCAGCGCGATCGCCGCAGCGGCCAACAGCAACGCCCCGCCGACGGTTTCCTTGTGCAGGATGTGGGTGATGCGGCGGGTCTCCGACCACGATCCGCGGCTGAGGATCTCAGGGACGTCGGGGTTGGTCACGGGACACCTCGGGTTCGGGTGGTCCTGAGTCTAAATGCCCCGGTCCTCATCGGTTGAGCAGCGCGACGCATTCGACGTGGTGGGTCAGCGGAAAGGCGTCGAACACCCGGATGGTCTCGACCTGATAACCGTGGCCCCGGTAGAGACCGATGTCGCGGGCGAACGACGCGGCCTCACAACCGATGTGGATGACGCGCGGCACCCCCGCCCGGGCCAGCAGGTCGATGACCTCCCGCCCGGCGCCGGCCCGCGGCGGGTCCAGGACTGCGACGTCGGCGGCCCGGGACTGGCCGGCCAGGAAGCCCCGCACCGACCCGGAGACCACCTTGACCGTGGGGAGGTCGGCCAGCGCCGCCCGCGCCGACGCCGACGCCGACTTGGCGGTGTCCACCGACAGCACGCGGACCCCCGTGCCCGTCTGCCGGCCGCCGAGCGACTCGGCCAGTGCGGCCGCGAACAATCCCGCACCGCCGTAGAGATCCCAGGCCCGGCGGGCACCGCCCCCGACCCACTGCCGTACCAGGTCGCTGTAGGTCTGAGCGGCGTCGCGGTGGGCCTGCCAGAACCCGGTGATCGGGATCCGCCAGACCCGCCCGTCGACCCGATGCACCGATTCCCGCGCACCCTCGACCACCTCGCGCCCGCCCGGCCCGGTCACCAGCACATGCCGACGGTTGTCGTCGTCGAGAACGACGTGCAGCCGATCCCCGGCCCGCCACCGCGGCCCGTCCAGCCCGGCGACCAGCCGGGCGGGCAGCTGCCCACAGCGCAGATCGGTGACCAGTTCGCTGCTGCGGTGCCGGTGCAGGCCGGCGCGCCCGTCGCCGCCGACGTCGAACTGCACCCGGGTGCGCCAGCCCAAAGCCGAGCCGTCACCGACCGGCTCGGCTGGCCCATCCCACTGGTAATCCCCAAGCCGGTCAAGCTGATTGGCGACGACCCGGCCCTTGATCACCCGCGCGGCGGCTGGCGCGGCGAAGGCCAGATCGCAGCATCCGGCACCGTCCGGGCCAGCCACTGGACACAGCGAGGCAACGCGGTCGGGCGAGGACTCCAGCACCTCGATCGCATCGGCATGCCAGTAGGAGCCACGCTCGGCGGTCACCCGCACCCGCACCAATTCGCCGGGCAGGCCGTAGCGGACGAACACCACCCGGCCGTCGTGGCGGGCCACGCAACTGCCCCCGTTGGCCGGCGCATCGGTGCGCAGCACCAACTCAGCGCCGGACGCCTTGGCAACACTCACTCGACGAGACCGCGCCGGACGTCTCCCGGTGCGCCCTGTTCCTCGAGTTGGGTGACCCGTTCGGATGAATTCAGTTGCCAAGGAACCGATGTCATCATCACGTTCGGCATGAACAACAGCCTCGCCTTGAGGCGCAGCGCACTCTGGTTGTGCAGCAGGCTCTCCCACCAGCGTCCGACGACGTACTCGGGGATGAAAACGGTGACCACCGTGCGGGGCGCTTCTTTGCTGATCCGCTTGACGTAATCCAGCACCGGCCCGGTCACCTCCCGATACGGCGAGGCCACCACCTTCAATGGGACGCTGACGTCGCTGTCCTCCCAGGAGACGGTCAGCTTGCGGGTCTCGGCGTCGTCGACGTTGACGGTCAGCGCCTCCAGCACGTCGGGCCGGGTGGCCCGGGCGTAGGCCAGTGCCCGCAGGGTGGGCAGTTGCATGTTGGACACCAACACGATGGCGTGGTTGCGACTGGGCAGCACCATCTGGCGGTCCTCGGCGCCCGGGGTGAGTTCCCGCGCCACGGCGTCGTAGTGCCGGTTGATTGCCCTCATCAGCGCGAAAAGGCCCCCCATCGCCAGGACGGCGATCCACGCGCCGGCCATGAACTTGGTGACCAGCACGATGACCAGCACGGTGCCGGTGGCGATGAAGCCGACTGTGTTGATCGCCCGGGACCGGATCATCCGGCGGCGTTCCTCGGGGTCGTCCTCGGTTCGCAGCAGTCGGGTCCAGTGCCGCACCATGCCGATCTGGCTGAGGGTGAACGAGATGAACACACCGACGATGTAGAGGTGGATCAAGGCGGTCACCTCGGCGTCGAACGCCACGATGAATCCGATCGCGGCCAGGGCCAGGAACACGATTCCGTTGGAGAACGCCAGGCGGTCGCCGCGGGTGTGCAACTGCCGGGGCAGGTAGCGGTCCTGGGCCAGGATCGAGCCCAGCACCGGGAACCCGTTGAACGCGGTGTTGGCGGCCAGCACCAGGATCAGGGCGGTCACCCCGGTGATCAGGTAGAGACCGGGGGTGAAGTCATGGAAGACGGCGTCGGCGAGTTGGGCTACCAGGGTCTTCTGCTGATAGCCCTCGGGCGCGCCGATCAACTGCTCGGCAGGGCGTTCGGCGATCTTGGCACCGGTGTCCATGGCGAGCAGGACAATCCCCATGAACAGGGTGACCGCGATGCCACCCAGCATGGCCAGCGTGGTGGCCGCGTTGCGCGACTTCGGTTTGCGGAACGCCGGCACACCGTTGCTGATCGCCTCCACCCCGGTCAGCGCGGCACACCCCGACGAGAATGCCCGGGCCACCAGGAAAACGAGCGCGAAGGTGGCGACTTCACCGTGTTCGGGTTGCATGTCGAATGCGGCGGACTCGGCCCGCAGTTCATGGCCGAGCACGTGAATCTGGAAGAACCCCCAACCCAGCATGGCGAACATCCCGAACATGAAGGCGTAGGTCGGGATGGCGAACGCGGTTCCGGATTCACGGATTCCGCGCAGGTTCACGGCCGCGAGCAGGGCGATCGCCGCCACCGCGAACAAGACCTTGTGCTGGGCGACGAACGGGAAGGCCGAACCGATGTTCGACATCGCCGCCGCCATCGAGACCGCCACGGTCAGCACGTAGTCGACCAGCAGGGCACTGGCCACCGTCAACCCCGCCGTCGGACCCAGGTTGGTGGTGACCACCTCGTAGTCACCGCCCCCGGACGGATAGGCGTACACATTTTGGCGGTAGGAGGCGACCACGATCAGCAGCACGATCATCACGGCGACCGCGGTCCACGGGGCCATGGTGTAGGCGGCCAGGCCGGCCACCGAGAGCACCAGGAAGATCTCCTCAGGGGCGTAGGCCACCGAGGACATCGCATCCGAGGCGAACACCGGCAGGGCGATCCGCTTGGGCAGCAGCGTGTGGCTCAGCCTGTCGCTGCGGAACGGCCGCCCGATGAGCAACCTGCGTACGCCCGTGGAAACCTTGGACACGAGTGCCAAGAGTAAGCCTGCTGCCGATCGGAGTAGCGTTTGGCCGGGACACGAGCATGGCGAGAGGACGTCAGGTGCGGGTAGTGGTGATGGGCTGCGGCCGGGTCGGCGCCGCTCTGGCCGAGGCACTGTCCCGGCTCGAACACGAGGTGGCGATCATCGACCGGGATCAGACCGCCTTTCACCGACTCTCCCCGGAGTTCACCGGCGAACGGATCACCGGCATGGGTTTTGACCGGGATGTGTTGCTGCGCGCCGGAATTGAGCGGGCCGATGCCTTCGCGGCGGTGTCCTCCGGGGACAACTCCAACATCATCTCCGCGCGGGTGGCCCGGGAGATGTTCGGCGTCCAGCAGGTGGTGGCCCGTATCTACGACGCCAAACGGGCGGCGGTCTACGAGCGACTGGGCATCCCGACGATCGCCACCGTGCCGTGGACCACAGATCGGCTGCTGAACACCCTGACTCACGACAACGAGACCACCCGGTGGCGGGATCCCACCGGAACGGTCGCCGTCGCCGAGGCACCCCTGCACGAGTCCTGGGTGGGGATGCGGGCGACCGCCCTGGAGGAGGCCACCGGAGCCCGGGTGGCGTTCCTGGTCCGGTTCGGATCCGGGGTGTTGCCCGAACCCAAGACCGTTCTCCAAGCGGGTGACCAGGTGTACCTGGCAGCGGTGTCCGGCCACTGCGCCGAGGCACTGGCCATCGCGGCAACGCCGCCGGCCGAGGGAGTTGGGGAATGAAAGTGCTGATCGCCGGGGCCGGCGCGGTCGGGCGATCAATCGCCCGCGAGTTGGTCGACAACGCCTACGAGGTGGCCCTCATCGAGCGCAACCCGGGCCACTTCGACGTCGACGCGATCCCGGCGGCGGACTGGCGCTTCGGCGATGCCTGCGAACTGAGCCTGCTGGAGTCGATGCATCTGGAGGACTTCGACGTGGTGATCGCCGCGACCGGCGACGACAAGGCCAACGTGGTGCTCTCGCTGCTGGCCAAGACGGAATTCGCGGTGCCCCGGGTGGTCGCCCGGGTCAACGACCCCCGCAATGAATGGCTCTTCGACAGCGCCTGGGGCGTCGACGTGGCCGTCTCCACCCCCCGCATGCTGGCCTCGCTGGTCGAAGAGGCCTTCGCGGTGGGCGATGTGGTGCGCCTGCTGGAGTTCCGCCAAGGCAACGCCAACCTGGTCGAGGTCACCCTGCCTGAGAACACCCCGTGGGGCGGCAGGCCGGTGCGCAAACTCGACCTGCCCCGCGATGTCGCTCTGGTGACGATCCTGCGGGGTGCGCGGGTGATCGTCCCCGAACCCGATCAACCGCTTGAGGGTGGGGACGAGTTGCTCTTCGTCGCCACCCCCGAGGTGGAGTCCGAACTGCGCAGCCTGCTGGCCGAAGGGACCCGTTAGCGGCCAGCCGCGTGGTCGGCGTGCATCGCTCGCTGTGCCGCCCGGATGGCCAGGTAGGTCACCAGGGCTCCGAGCGCGGCCAGCGGCCAGCCCATCGCGATCCGCGCGACGCCGAGCCATCCGGTTTGGTCGGCGTCATAAAGATGGTGCTGGACGATGAATCGGGAACCGAACACCGCTACCCAGGTCAGCGTCGCCGCGTCGAAGGCCAGCACGGCCCGCCGGGACTGACGCCACGTTCGATCGCGGCCGGTCACCCAACTCCACACGTAGCCGACCACGGGCCGGCGGATCAGCACCGACAGCCCGAACACCGTCGCCCAGATCAGCGACGTCCAGATGCCCAGCAGGAAGTAGCCCTTGGACGCCCCGACGATCCAGGCGATCAGCGCGCTGACCCCGACTCCGAGGAAGCCGGCCACCGCGGGCTGCACCGAATCGCGTCGGATCAGCCGCCAGACCAGGATCGCCGCGGCCACCCCCAGCGCCGAGAACAGCGCCGGCAGCAGCCCGAACGCGGTGTTCACCGGCACCAGTACGGCCACCGGCAGGGCGGAGTAGATCAGTCCGCTGAACCCGCCCATCTGGCCCAAGAGAGCCTGGCCGGGCGGGGTTTTGGGCGTGGACCCGGCCGGGGTGTCGGCCGGGGACCCCAGCGGAGTTTCGGTCGGGGTCTGGGGCGGTTTGGCGGGTGTCAACGCTGAATCTCGTAGTGCGGGTTGTAGATCGCTTTGCCGCCGTTGTCCAGCCTGCCCAGCCGTCCCCGAACCCGCAGGGTGCGGCCGCATTCGATACCGGGTATGCGGCGCTGACCCAGCCAGACCAGCAGCACGGTGTCGGTGCCGTCGAAGAACTCCGCCCGGACACCACCCGCGCAGCCCTTGGCGTTGGTTTCCACACTGCGCAGGGTGCCGACCATGGTGACCTCCTGGCCGCGTTGGCAGTCGATCGCCCGGTGGGCCCCGGTGTTGGCCGCCTCGCCGGTCAATTCCTGAACGTCGCGGTCCTCGGGACTCTCCGTCAGCCTGCGGGTCAGCCGCCGCACAAAACCTTCGGCCGTGGCCATGTCGCCCCTCCTGGGGTCTGTCCTGTTGTGGGGGCGGCCGCGTCGGGACGTCCCGTTGCTCCCGCAACGGTAGACCTCTCGAGGGCAGTTCGCCACGAGGTGCACCCGGATGCCTGCGGCCGGCACTGTCGACAGGCACGATCGTGGGGTGGTGGTCGGCGTGGACGGTGTGGTGACGGTGCTGCTGCCCGGGACCGGATCCGACGACGACTATCTGCGGCGGGCCTTCGCGGGCCCACTGCAGCAGGCCGGCGCGACGGTCGTCACGGTGGCACCCGATCCGCGGCGCCTCGTCGAGGGCTACCTGGAAGTCGTGGACCGGATCGGGCAGACCGGTCGGATCGCCGTCGGGGGGGTGTCGTTGGGGGCGCTACTGGCCGTCCGGTGGGCTCTGGCTCATCCGGATCGCACGGCGGCAGTCTTTGCGGTCCTTCCACCGTGGTCGGGCGAACCCGGGGACGCCCCGGCCGCGGTGTCGGCTCGGCACACCGCGGCGGCGCTGCGCCGGGACGGGCTGGAGACCACCACGGCGGCGATGCGGGCGTCGAGTCCGGCCTGGCTGGCCGATGAACTGGCCCGGTCCTGGGAGCGGCAGTGGCCGGCCCTGCCCGACGCGATGGACCAAGCCGCCGCCTGCGTCGCGCCCGACCGGGCCGAACTGACCCGCCTGCAGGCACCACTGGCGGTGGTGGGCGCCGAGGACGACCCCGTGCACCCGGCGGCGGTGGCCAGGGACTGGGCGGCCTGGGCGCCGCGCGCCGCACTCCGCACCGTCCGCCTCGAGGAATTCGGGCCGCGCCCGGATCTGCTCGGCCTCGCCTGCCTGGATGCGCTCAGCGCGATCGACCAGTCCCGGGCCGACGGTTGATCCACACCGCCAGGCCCCACAGGGCCTGGGCGATCAGCGCCCCGAGCGACCCGATGACCGCGAACCCGACCGCGTTGTCCGCCGACGTCACCGTGACGTCGGGTTCACCGGGACTGACCATGAGCAACAGCATCACGCCTGCGGCCCAGCCCGCCGCAAGTCCTTCGAACGCCGCAGCAGCGGTGCGGCGGCCCTGTTCCCGGGCTGCCAGTCGAGCTGAGACCCGGAGGTAGACGACGACCGCGAGAACGGCGAGGAGCGCTTCGAGGCCCAGGATCCCGACCGGCGGCGGCCAGTCGGCCCCGGCCAGTGCGAGCGCGGAGGTCGCCCCGAACGCGACGACCGCGCAGATCCTTGCGGTCTGCTGTCGGGAGAAACCGGACCTCATCACGTCCTCATGGACGGCCCGAATCAGCCGCCGGTGCTGGTGCTGGTGCTGCGCACCTGCTGCATCGCACCGGGTGCGCCGCGCTGGGCGGCGAGCATGGCCTGTTGCTGGGCGGCGAGCATGGCCTGCTGCTGCTGGGCCTGCTGGGCGGCGGCGGCCCGCAACTGGGCGGCCAACTCCTCGGGCAGTTGCACCGGCAGCGGGGTGCGCACCGGCATCGGGGTCTCGCCACGGCGAACCACCGTGTCGGCCAAC
The DNA here is from genome assembly GCA_964463215.1 of uncultured Mycobacterium sp. Taxonomy (GTDB): domain Bacteria; phylum Actinomycetota; class Actinomycetes; order Mycobacteriales; family Mycobacteriaceae; genus Mycobacterium. Next base: position 28,029 of record CAYXBN010000001.1, read on the forward strand.
GCTTGTCGGGCCTCGGCCACCAGCGCCGGCATCGCCTCGGGCATGCTGTTGACCACGCACCGGATCATCCAGCGATAGCCGTCGACCCCGATGAACCGGACCGCGCCCGCGCCGGTGCCGACCACCTCGCGGCCCCACGGGCCGTCTTCGATGGAGACCGAGGCATTGTCCTTGCGCAGGGCCTCGGCCAGTTCGCCGGCCACCTCGCGCCACAGACCCGGCGACTTCGGCGCGGCGTAGGCGGCGATGGTGAATCTGCCGTTGGGCGTCACCACCCAGATGGCGGTCGGAACGCCGCCCTGGTTGAATTCGACCTGAATCTGACCGCCGGGCGGCATGGGGATCAGCACCGAGCCGAGGTCGAGGCGAGCCAGTGCAGCCTGTTCGGGTGTGTCGAAATCCTCGATGTCGAATGGGCCCTCAACCTCGACGCCGTCCCAGTCCGCGTCGCTCGCGGGGTCCCCGTGATCGTGGTCGTGCTTACGTCTACCGAATGCCATCACAAACTCGCATGTCCGCCGGAGGAACCGTGGCCGCCTTGACCACGGGTGGTGTCGGCCAGTCCGGCCTCATCGAAGGAGGCGACCTCCACCAGTTCGGGTAATTCGACCCGTTGAATGACCAATTGGGCGATCCGGTCGCCGCGGCGCAGCTCGATGGGCGTGGCGGGGTCGAGGTTGATCAGCGCCACCTTGATCTCGCCGCGATAGCCCGCGTCGATGGTTCCGGGCGCATTGACGATCGACAGGCCGAGCCGAGCGGCCAACCCCGAGCGCGGGTGCACCAGACCCACCATGCCGTGCGGGATCGCCACCGCTATCCCGGTCGACACCAGCGCCCGATGCCCGGGCGGCAGCTCGACGTCCTGCGCGCTGTAGAGGTCCACGCCGGCATCGCCGTCATGGGCGCGCGCGGGAAGGGGTAGGTCGCGGTCCAACCGGACCACCGCCACACTGGTGGACACGATGCCAAAGACTACCCTTGACCGCGTGTCTGGTTCGCGCGTCGCCACGCAAACCGTGCGGTACCGCGAGCGGCTGTGGGTGCCGTGGTGGTGGTGGCCGATCGGGTTCGGCCTGTCGGCGGTGATGGCCGCCCAGGTGAATATGGGCGTCCGCAATCTGCCGGACTGGCTGCCCTATGCGGCGATGGCCGTCGTGGCGGTTGGAGTGCTGTTGTGGCTCGGGCGAGTCGAGGTGCGGGTTGTCGGCACCGATTCCGATGTCGAGTTGTGGGCCGGGCAGGCCCATCTGCCGGCCTCGGTGATCAGCCGTTCGGCCGTGGTGCCGCACAGCGCCAAATCTGCGGCGTTGGGGCGCCAGCTTGATCCGGCGGCCTTTGTGCTGCACCGCAATTGGGTCGGGCCCATGGTGTTGGTCGTGCTCGACGACCCGGACGACCCGACGCCGTATTGGATGGTGAGCTGTCGGCACCCGGAGAAGGTGCTGGCCGCGTTGCAGAGTTGAACCGGCCTCAGGGTTGAACCGGCCTCAGGCCGCGCAGTCCGTGCAGAGCATCTGGCCGTCCTTCTCCTGCGCGAGCCGGCTTCGGTGGTGGACGAGAAAGCAACTCGAGCAGGTGAATTCATCGGCCTGTTTGGGCACCACCCGAACGGAGAGTTCCTCCCCAGACAGGTCCGCACCGGGAAGTTCGAAGGATTCCGCAGACTCGGTTTCGTCGACGTCGACGACCGCGGACTGCACTTCGTTGCGCCGAGCAGTCAGTTCCTCGAGGGAGTCCTCGGACACCTCGTCGGTTTCGGTCCGCCGTGGGGCGTCGTAGTCGGTCGCCATCGTCAACTCCCCTCTTTCCGGTACCTCAGCAGAGCTTTGTATCAGCGTCGAACGCCTGGGCCAACCGAATCGTGCCCGGTTCATCAAGACTTCGTCTGTGAGTTACGTCACGTGAATCATGGGCGGCTGGCTCGGCCAGCGCCGCCCGATGGTGTCACGCTACGCCTGCCTTTACAGTTCATCCGTGGTTTCTGACATTACAGCCGGTTCCACCCACGACCGCGACGGCCGGCCGTTCGTTCGGCGGCGATACCTCCCCGGGATCATTGCGTTGGTGGTTCTTCTGGTGCTGACGGGCTTGTCGTGGACGTTCGTCCTCACCCGCCCGGTGGAGATCCGCGAGGCCGCCGGCTGCAACCCCCCACCCTCACCTACCGACCCCAGCGCACCCAAACTCGGTCAGTTGATCTCCAGTTCGTCGTTTGTCGACGTCGCCCCCGCCAAACTTGCCGACACCAAAATTCGGGTGCTCAACGCCAGCGGGCAAGGCGGGCAGGCCGGCGAGGTCGCCGGTGCACTGCGCGACCTGGGCTTCGCCGCGCCTAATGCGGCCAACGATCCGATTTACGCCGGAACCCGACTGAGCTGCCAGGGCCAGATCCGGTTCGGCCAGGCCGGTCGGCCCAGCGCGGCGGCCGCCTGGCTGGTGGCGCCGTGCGTCGAGCTCTACCAGGACGACCGCACGGACGACTCGGCGGATCTGGTGATCGGTACCGACTTCACCTCGCTGGCCGACAGCGATGACATCGCTGCGGTGCTGACCAGCCTCGCGCCCGGCGCCACCGAACCTGCCGACCCAGCGCTGATCACCAAAATCCACAGCAGCACCTGCTGAGTCACACCATCGGCAGCAGGCCACCAAACCGGTCCAGCGCCTCCATCAGGGCTGCCGCGACCCCGGGCGCGGCCGCCAGCAGCAGGCCTGCACCGGGATCGTGCGCCCCGGGAAGCACCACCACTGCGCCTGCCTCGGCGGCGATGAGCCCGCCGGCGGCCCAATCCCATTCGTTGAGCCCGTGCTCGTAATGCGCATCCAGTTGCCCAGCTGCCACCATGCACAGGTCCAGCGCCGCCGAACCGAGTCGCCGCACATCCCGAACTTCCGGGAGCAGCTGCGCCACCAGGGCCGCCTGGGCGGCGCGGCGCTGCGGCGAGTAGCCGAATCCGGTGCCCACCAACGCCGTCGACAGTTCGCGCACACGGCTGCAGCGGAGTTTCCGCCGGTGTCCGTCGCCGGTGCGAACCTCAGCGCCCAACCCCGCTGCCGCCGAGAAGATCCGGTCGCCGGCGACGTCGGCGACCGCACCGGCCACTGACACGCCGTCGACCTGCGCGGCCACCGAGACCGCGTAGGCAGGAATGCCGTAGAGAAAGTTGACGGTGCCGTCGATCGGGTCCACCACCCACCGAACGGCGGCGTCCTCGCTCGTCTGACCGCCTTCCTCGCCGAGCACCGCCTCACCCGGGCGGATCTGAGTCAGCCGGTCCCGGATCAACTGTTCGGCCTCGGTGTCGGCGAGCGTCACCGGATCGGTCGGTGTGCTCTTGTTGCGCACCGCGTCGCGGCACGCGGCCGACCCCGCGCCCGATCCGGGGCCGAACAACTCGGCGCGCCGGCGGCGCACAAAGTCCGCAGCCTCGCCGACGAGTTGCTCGGCCACCTCACGCAGCCCCTCGGGCCGGGTGTCGTTCACGGTTCTATGGCAGCACAGGTCCGGTCCCGATCCCCGCAACCCTGCCCCCAATCCGGGCGTCGACGGCCCTCGCACGCACTAGTGTTTAGGGCCGGCCGCCAGTCGGCGTTGCGGCCAACGACACGGAGGACCTGCAATGACTCAGCCCAGCAGCACCCGCCAGGCTCTCGGCGTGGACGTCGGCGGCAGCGGCGTCAAGGGCGCAATCGTAGACCTCGACACCGGTCAACTCGTCGGGGAGCGATTCCGGCTGGACACCCCCCAACCCGCCACCCCGGAGGCAGTTACCGCGACGGTCGCCGAGGTGGTGCGCCACTTCAACTGGTCCGGCCCGCTGGGGGTCACCTACCCGGGCGTCGTGGTCAACGGGGTGGTCCAGACCGCCGCCAACGTCGACAGCAGTTGGATCGGACGCGACGTGGCGCACGAGATGAGCGCCGCCCTAGGCGGCCAGCGGGTGACGGTACTCAACGACGCCGACGCCGCCGGACTTGCCGAACAGCGGTACGGCGCGGGCCGCGATCAGGACGGCGTTGTGGTTCTACTCACCTTCGGAACCGGCATCGGCTCGGCGGTAATCCACCACGGAATGTTGTTGCCCAACACCGAGTTCGGCCATATCGAAGTGGGCGGCAAGGAGGCCGAGTATCGCGCTGCGTCCTCAGTCATGGAACGCAAGGGATGGAGCTACCGAAAGTGGACCAAGCAGGTCACCAAGGTGCTCGTCGCCGTCGAGAACGCCATCTGGCCGGACTTGATCATCGCTGGTGGGGGGATCAGCAAGAAGGCCGACAAGTGGATCCCCCTGCTCAAGAACCGCACCCCGGTCGTCGCCGCCGAACTGCTCAACACCGCCGGGATCGTAGGAGCCGCGATGGCCGCGGCCGAGGAGCAAGTACCGGGCTAGCAGGCTGATGTCGTTACAATGGCGTCCGGCGGCCGCCGACCTGAGCGGCGACGATCGTCCCCGATCACGCCGACAGTTCCCAATAGTCGAAGCTCTGTTGGCGCACGCCCGCGACTACAAGAGCCCGCAGTACCGAAAAGGGTGATTCGTGGCAGCGACAAAAGCCAGCCAGGCGACCGCTAAGCCCATCAAGCGCACTGCCGCCGCACCCGCCGCGAAGAGCACACCCGCCAAGGCCGCACGCAGCGTCCTGGCCAGGGTGGCGGCCAAAGCCACCGGTCGGTCGGCCGCCAAGACAACACCCGCGGCGCCGGCAACAACCACCAAGGCCACACCTGCGAAGGCCGCCAAGGCAGCCCCGGCGAAAGCCACCAAGGCCGCAGCCAAGGCGGCACCCGCGAAGGCCACCAAGGCAGCACCTGCGAAGGCCACCAAGGCAGCACCTGCGAAGGCCGCCAAGGCAGTACCCACGAAGGCCACCAAGACCGCCCCGGCCAAAGCCACCAAGACCGCCCCGGCCAAAGCCACCAAGACCGCCCCGGCCAAAGCCACCAAGACCGCCCCGGCCAAAGCCGCTGCGGTGAAAGCGCCGCCGGTGAAAGCCCCGGCCGCCAAACCGGCCCGCAGCCGCGCCAAGAAGCCGGTCGCCGCAGAGTCCGTCGCCGTTGTCGGCGTCGACATCGCCGTGATTGAAGAGACCGCCGTCGTTGAAGAGACCACGGTCGTCGAAGTCTCCGACACCGATTCGGCTGTCGAACCGGATTTGGCCGCGGAAGTCGCCGAGGACATCGATCTCGACGACCTCGAGGTGGCCGTTGACGATGAGGCCACCGAGGCCCCCGCCAACGCCGAGGTCGTCGCCGACGAGGAGGACATCGCCGAACCGTCGGACAAGGACAAAGCTTCCGGCGACTTCGTCTGGGACGAAGAGGAGTCCGAAGCGCTTCGCCAGGCCCGCAAGGATGCCGAACTGACCGCTTCGGCCGACTCGGTCCGCGCCTATCTCAAGCAGATCGGCAAGGTCGCCCTGCTCAACGCCGAGGAAGAGGTGGAACTGGCCAAGCGGATCGAAGCCGGTCTGTACGCCACCCAGAAACTGGCCGAGGTGGCCGACCGCGGCGAGAAACTCCCGGTGCAACAGCGTCGCGACATGCAGTGGATCTGCCGGGACGGCGAACGGGCGAAGAACCACCTGTTGGAAGCCAACCTTCGATTGGTGGTGTCGCTGGCCAAGCGGTACACCGGTCGCGGTATGGCCTTCCTGGACCTGATCCAGGAAGGCAACCTGGGTCTGATCCGGGCCGTCGAGAAATTCGACTACACCAAGGGTTACAAGTTCTCCACCTACGCCACCTGGTGGATCCGCCAGGCCATCACCCGCGCGATGGCCGACCAGGCACGCACGATCCGCATCCCGGTGCACATGGTGGAGGTCATCAACAAACTCGGCCGCATCCAGCGTGAGTTGCTCCAGGATCTGGGTCGCGAGGCCACCCCGGAGGAACTCGCCAAGGAAATGGACATCACTCCGGAGAAGGTTCTGGAGATTCAGCAGTACGCCCGCGAGCCCATCTCGCTGGACCAGACCATCGGCGACGAGGGCGACAGCCAACTCGGCGACTTCATCGAAGACTCCGAGGCGGTTGTCGCCGTCGATGCGGTCTCGTTCACGCTGCTCCAGGACCAACTGCAGTCGGTGCTCGATACGCTCTCCGAACGGGAGGCCGGCGTGGTCCGATTGCGCTTCGGCCTCACCGACGGCCAACCGCGGACCCTCGACGAGATCGGCCAGGTGTACGGCGTCACCCGCGAGAGAATTCGCCAGATCGAGTCCAAGACGATGTCCAAACTGCGCCATCCCAGCCGATCACAGGTACTCCGCGACTACCTGGACTAGCGATTTCGTCGCACTTGGGCTTAGGGAGTCCGGATTCCGTCGTTCGCGTGCGGTGATTGCTGCGATTTCTGACGATGTTTCGATTTCCGCAACTTTGGGTAACGGGTATAAGATTCAGTTTGCTGGATACCCTCAAACTTTTGCCCGCGAAAGGACCCTCACGTGCGGACCACTACTCGCTCGATCGGCTTGGTGCTGGCCTCTGCCGGTTGCGCGGCCACTCTCGCCCTTTCCTCGACGGCTCCCGCGGAAGCCGCCAACAAGGCGCTGATGGTCAACGGAATCGCGGCTGGCCCGCTCGGCGATATCGCTATGGCGAACATCCTTGGCGGCATGTTCGGCGGGAATGGCTACGTCCGCCAGAATATCCCGTGGCCGCAACAGTCCCGCCCGGTCACCGGGCCGGACAGCCTGACCCTGACCGAGTCCGTCGCACAGGGTGTGGTCAATCTCGACACCGAACTAACCAAAGCGCTGGCTCAGCTTGGTCCGGGTGAATCGGTCACCATCGTCGGGCTGTCGGCCGGTGCGCTCGTGGTCAACGACGAGGTGCGCAAGCTGGCCAGCGATCCCAACGCTCCGGACAAGAGTCGGCTCAAGATCGTGGTCGTCGCCGACTCCAGCCGAGTCGGCTTCAACAAGAACCGCTACGACGGCATCATCGGCTATCAGTACCGGGTCCCGGCAGAGACCAAGTACGACACCATCGCGGTGTTCGCCGAGTACGACGGATTCGCGGACTTCCCGGATCGCTGGTGGAACTTCCTGGCCATTGCCAATGCCCTGGCCGGCACGATCGTCCAGCATGTGCCCACCATGCTGACCGACCTGTCGACGGTGCCGGAGTCCAACGTCACCGTCACCACCAACTCGCTGGGCGGGGTGACGACGAGCTATCTGATTCCGGCCAAGCGCCTTCCGCTGGTGCTTCTGCTGCCGTTCCTGGCACCCCAGGAAGCAGAGCTGAAGAAGACCATCGACTCTGCCTACATCCGCAACGACAACAAGGGCACGGCCGCCGCCGTAGTTGCCGCCACCACCGTCGAGCCGGTTGGCGGCCCGGCGGACATCCCCGCAGTGAGTGCCCCGAGCGCGATCGACGCCGCTACAGTCAGCACTTCGGTCGCTGAGGTCGCCGAGGCCCCGGTTGTCGAGGTGTCCCCCGTTGTCGACGAGCCGGCTGCTGTCGAGGTTGCCAGCACCTCGGCCCGCGACAAGGCTCCCGAAGTCGCTGCCGATGTGGCTCCTGAGGGTGACGCCGAGGTTGTCGCCGAGATCGATGCTGAAATCGCGGCGGAGGTCGATGCCGGGGTTGATGGCGGGGCCGCCGGCGCACCGGCCGGTGACACGGTTGCCGGGGACGCTGACTCGCCACGCAGCCAAACCCCCCGCCGGATAGCCGCCCAGCGGTCGTCCGCGGACTAGACAACGAAATCGAACCTGGAGAATCTGACTTTGCGTACCTCGACCCGTTCCCTGGGCCTGATGCTCGCGGCTGCGGCTTCGGCCTTGGCCGTGGCTGTTTCGTCGGCCACCGCGGAGGCGGCCAACAAAGTCCTCATGGTCAACGGCATGGGCGCCGGAAACCTGACCGACATCGCGATGGCCAACATCCTCGGTGGCGTCTACGGCGGGTCCAACTGGAAGCGCGAGAACGTGCCGTGGCCGCAGCAAGCCCGACCGCTCACCGGGCAGAACAGCCTCACCCTGACGCAGTCGATCGATGTCGGCACCACCAACCTTGATGCGGCGATCGCCAGGTCGCTGACCGAGGTCGGGCCGGGCGAGAAGGTCACCGTCGTCGGGCTTTCCGCGGGTGCCCTCGTGGTCGACGAGCAGATCCGGTTGCTGGACTCGCGGACCGACGCCCCTGGCAAGGACAAGCTCGATTTCGTCGTGATTGCCGACTCCAGTCGAGCCGGGTTCAACAAGAACCGCTACGACGCCACCATCGGCTACCAGTACCGGGTGCCGGTGGAGTCGAAGTACGACGTCAAGGTCGTGACGGGGCAGTATGACGGTTACGCCGATCCGCCGGATCGGCCAAACCTTGTTGCCATCGCCAACGCCGCGGCAGGCTCCCAACTCGTCCACATCCCGTCGATGTTGAGTCCGCTTAGCGCGGTGCCTGCGTCGAACATCACGACCAGAACCAACGCCAAGGGTGGTGTCACCACGAGTTACCTCGTCCCGACCAAGACGCTGCCGTTGGTTGCGCTCAACCCGAATCTGAAGGTCCAGGAGGCCTCCCTGCGTCAGCAGATCGACGCCGCCTACGTTCGGAATGATCCGGTCAAGGCCCCAGTGGTGACCCCCCCAGTGGTGACCCCCCCAGTGGTGACCCCCCCGGCGGTGACCACTCCAGTGGTGACCACCCCGGTGGTGAAAGTCCCGACCGTCAAGCTCCCCACAATCAAGCTCCCCACGATCAAGCTCCCCACGACCAAGCTCCCCACGACCAAGCTCCCCACGACCAAGGCCCCCACGACCAAAGCCCCAGCGGTCCGGGCGGCGGCCGGTATGCGGGATGGGAAGCGGCCGGCGGCTTAACTTTTCCTACTTCAGTCTTTCAGTTCAAGCGACTCGAGCCGCAGTAGATTTCGCTTCGGCGAGCGGGTGTCCAAGCCGACCAGTGGCGTCCCGTCTTGAAGGATGACCAGTCCCTCAGGGTTCTTCGGACTGCCGTCGATGCGCCAGATCGCTTCGGCCTCAACTGTCCCGCCTGAGGGATCGAGATGATCGGGCAATCGGGCGATCGAGCTTCCCTGATCGGACAGCAGGTACAAACAGCCGTCAGGGCCGATGGTGGCTTCGCTGATGTCGGGAAGCTCTTTGCTCAGCCGTTTGCTCAGCTGCCAGGTCGCCAGCACGGTCAATGTCCTATCGCCGGGCGCCGGAGCCACCCCGGGTGTGCCACGACGCCAGCCGACCGGTTCGTCCCCCGGTGGACCGAATTCCAGGATCGCCGAAGGGTCTTTCTCCTTGATCACCAGGAGGTGGCCCACCTCGGCAAGCACCAGGGACTCGCCCCGGGAGGACCGGTCGCCCAGCCACGCTTCCCGCAACCGGTGCCCCTCAGGGAGGTCGAGGCGCAGGGTGCCCAGCAGGGCGGGTACGGCGATGTCGATGTTGAGCACGTAGGCCGGCTGTTCCTGCAGGACCAGCACACTGTGGTCGTCGGTGGCGACCAGCGCCTCGAATTGCGTTCCACCGTCGGGCAGTTTCAGGTCGGACAGGTCAATCCCCCGCCAGCGCGGCGGCCACGAGTCGAGCGGGGCGGTGAACACAGACGGGTCCCGGTCGCCCACCGCGAGCAGGTTGCCGCCGTACAACGCCAAACCGGACAGTTCCCGCAACGGCACGTCTGCGATATCGCGCACAGCGAGTTTCGGGGTCTTTGCCACCCGCCAAAGACTATTCAGCGCGACCGGGCGCTGGGCGGCTATCGCGGAATGGGGGTTTCCCGCGGGAGGCCCAACGCCCGGTCACTGCAGACGAACGTAGCGGTTCGGGCCGCAACCGATTCACCACTATTCACAGGCCGGAGATGACCGGGGCGAATCGGCCATCCGGCCCCGGTCGGTACGGTCGGACCGCGACTACCGCCGCGGTCGGAACCGCGCCGTAGAGATGCGGAAACAGCATCGACTCCGGATCCGTCGGCACCCCCGGTTCCCAGCGCAGCGGGGCGGTCAGCATGGTCGGGTCGAGATAGATCAGGGCGAGGTCGCCACGGCCGCCGAAGAGCCGATTGGCGGGCAGATGGACCTGCTGCTGCGTCGACAAGTGGACGAACCCGACATCGGACTGGGGGAGTAACTCTCCCAGCGTCCGCGCGGCCTGCCACTCGGGCGCCGCGCACAGGTGGACGAGCAGGCCCTCGTGGAGATGATCAGCGTGCAGATGATCCGTTGGCCGGTCGGCGCCCATAACGACCACCCTGCCCGAACCCGCCGGCCACGCCCTGAAAACATGTGAACAGGTGAGACACGACACATCATTGCGCCCCGGGAACAACGCACCGGCCCGGAACGTCTGAGACAGTAGAAGGACCCCGAGTCACCGCGGTGGCGCTGAGCACCTTTGGAGGAGCCCATGAACGCAACCCTGACCAGCCCGGAACTGACCAGGGCCGATCGCTGCGACCGCTGCGGGGCGGCGGCACGCGTGCGGGCCACCCTCCCCTCCGGCGCGGAACTGCTGTTCTGCCAGCACCACGCCAACGAGCACCAGGCCAAACTGATCGAACTCGATGCCGTCATCGAAGTGAGCCAGGCCGACGTCTAACCAATCCCCCGTGCCGCGCCGGGGCGCGACCACGGATCGCCTGCCGCCTCCCCCGACGCGACACCACGCGCTTCGGATCGCCAAGCGGACCCTGTCCAAGAGTTGGGACGACTCGATTTTCTCCGAGTCGGCGCAGGCCGGGTTCTGGTCGGTGCTGTCCCTGCCGCCGCTGCTGCTAGGCATGCTCGGCAGCCTGGCCTATATCGCGCCATTGTTCGGGCCGGACACCCTCAGCACCATCCAGAGCCAGCTGATCAGCACCTCGAACAGCTTCTTTTCGAAGAACATCGTCGCGGAGATCATCGAACCGACCGTCCGCGACATCGTGCAGGGCGCCCGCGGAGAGGTGGTCTCGCTGGGCTTTGTGATCAGCTTGTGGGCCGGTTCCTCGGCGATCTCGGCGTTCGTCGACTCAGTGGTCGAGGCCCACGATCAGACCCCGCTGCGCCATCCGGTTCGGCAGCGCTTTTTTGCGCTCGGCCTGTACATGGTGATGCTGCTCGGAGTCATCGCCACTGCCCCACTACTCGCCCTGGGGCCGCGCAAGATCGCCGAATACATCCCCGACAGCTGGGACCATGTGCTGCGGTTCGGCTATTACCCGATGCTGATTGTGGCTCTGGTGGCGGCCGTCACGGCCCTCTACCGCGTCTCACTTCCAGAACCGCTGCCCACCCATCGGCTGGTGTGGGGTGCGGTGCTGGCCACCGCGGTGTTCGTGGTGGCGACCGCGGGGTTGCGGGTCTACCTGCAGTACATCACCCGAACCGGTTACACCTACGGTGCGCTGGCCACCCCGATCGCCTTCCTGCTTTTCGCGTTCTTCCTCGGCTTCGCGATCATGATCGGGGCCGAACTGAACGCGGCGATCCAGGAGGAGTGGCCCGCCGGCAAGACGCACCTGTCGCGGTGGCGCGCCCGTTGGCGGGCCAGTCGGCAACCGATCAACGAGGTCACCCCGGCAGGCGAGCCAACGACTACGGACACCCAGCAACCGGCGGTGGTCACCCCTTCTTAAGGGACTCGTAGATGCGCTTGCAGTCCGGGCAGACCGGGGAGCCCGGTTTCGGTGAGCGGGTGACCGGGAAGACCTCCCCGCACAGCGCGACGACGTGGGTGCCCATCACCGCACTCTCGGCAATCCTGTCTTTCTTGACGTAGTGGAAGTGCTTGGGTCGGTCGTCATCGGAGCCGTCGTCGACGCGTTCGTCGCTGTCGGCGCGCTCGAGGGTATCGGTCTTCATGAGGCCATTCTGCCCCGAGCCGGGGCCACCCGAAAGCTTGGTGTCAGACAGCCGTAAGAAAAGCCCCTCGTGTCTAGCCGCCCCGGTGTGGAACAGTGGGAACATGGATCGAGAGTTGGGTTTTGACGACGAGGGTCGGCCCGTACTCATCACCCGTGCGGCCTACTCCTACGAAGAACAGCACCGGGCCCGGGTCCGCAAATACCTCAAGCTGATGTTCTGGCGAATCCCCGCTTTCATCGCCGCTGCGGTTGCCTACAGCATCTGGCACAACGGCCTTCTGTCCCTTGCGATTTTGGCCGTGTCCATTCCGCTGCCGTGGATGGCCGTGCTGATCGCCAACGACCGTCCGCCCCGGACTGCCGAGGAACCGCGCCGGTTTCCGGACGCGCCGCAACGCACCGCGTTGTTCCCGCGCGCCGAGCAACCGGCACTGGAGGCCCGCATCGCCTCGGCCGCCCAGCCTCAATCCGCCCGGTCCGGTGAAGAGCATTCCCGGTGAAGAGCATTCCCACTGACCGCCAGGCGCCGGGCATTCTCAGCACATTCTTAAAGCATCCCTGCATCATCGCAGTTCAGAGGGTGTGAGCTGGCTCATTCGCGGGAACTCTTCCCCGCAGTCACGCGTTGGACAGGTCGATAGCAGGAGCCGACCAGGAGGCACCCATGGCGAACGCCACCCCCACCCGGGTTGACAGCGATCTGGACGCCCAGAGTCCGGCTGCCGACCTTGTGCGCGTGTACTTGAACGGCATCGGGAAGACAGCTCTGCTCACCGCTGAGGACGAAGTCGAACTGGCCAAGCGTATCGAGGCCGGTTTGTACGCCCAGCATCTGCTGGAAAGCCGTAAACGACTGAGCGACAAGCGCAAACGTGAGCTCGCGGTGGTCGTGCGCGACGGGCAGGCCGCCCGCCGGCATCTGCTGGAGGCCAATCTGCGGCTGGTGGTTTCACTGGCCAAGCGTTACACCGGGCGAGGCATGCCACTGCTGGACCTGATCCAGGAGGGCAACCTCGGTCTGATCCGTGCGATGGAGAAATTCGACTACACCAAGGGGTTCAAATTCTCCACCTACGCGACGTGGTGGATCCGGCAGGCCATCACCCGCGGCATGGCCGACCAGAGTCGCACCATCCGGCTTCCGGTCCACCTGGTGGAGCAGGTCAACAAGCTGGCCCGAATCAAGCGGGAGTTGCACCAGAACCTCGGCCGTGAGGCCACCGACGAGGAACTCGCTGAGGAGTCCGGCATCCCCGTCGAGAAGATCAACGATCTTCTCGAGCACAGTCGCGACCCGGTGAGTCTGGATATGCCGGTCGGCAGCGACGAGGAAGCGCCGCTGGGTGACTTCATCGAGGACGCCGAGGCGATGTCTGCGGAGAACGCCGTCATCGCCGAACTGCTGCACACCGACATCCGACACGTGCTGGCCACTCTCGACGAGCGGGAGCAGCAGGTCATCCGGCTGCGCTTCGGGTTGGATGACGGCCAGCCCCGCACCCTCGACCAGATCGGCAAGCTGTTCGGGCTGTCCCGGGAGCGGGTCCGTCAGATCGAGCGTGAGGTGATGACCAAGCTTCGCAACGGCGACCGCGCCGAGAAACTGCGCTCCTACGCCAGCTGACCCGTGCCGGTCGGCGATCGGCGGCTCTTCGCGCAGCTAGACATATAGACTCGCGTGCGAAGAAGGGTGCCCTTATGAACGACCTGGTCGACACCACTGAGATGTACCTGCGCACCATCTACGACCTTGAGGAAGAGGGAGTGGTCCCGCTGCGGGCGCGGATCGCCGAACGCCTCGAGCAGAGCGGACCGACGGTGAGCCAGACGGTCTCGCGGATGGAGCGCGACGGCCTGCTGCGGGTGGCTGGAGACCGGCATCTGGAACTCACCGAGAAAGGCCGTGCGCTCGCGATCGCGGTGATGCGCAAGCACCGCCTCGCCGAACGACTGCTGGTCGACGTCATCGGCCTGCCGTGGGAAGACGTGCACGCCGAAGCCTGCCGGTGGGAACACGTTATGAGCGAGGAAGTTGAACGCCGCCTGGTTCAGGTCCTCGACCAACCGACCGTTTCCCCGTTCGGCAACCCGATCCCCGGGTTGGCGCTGCTGGGCCTGCCCGAATACGACGCGGAGTCCGACAACGCCGACCTCGTTCGGTTGACCGAACTGCCGGTCGGCGATTCGGTGGCCGTGGTGGTCCGCCAACTCACCGAGCATGTGCAGGATGACGCCGCGCTGATCGGACGGCTCAAAGATGCCGGCGTTGTTCCCAACGCGCGGGTGCTGGTGCAGACCAGCGCCCATGGCGATGTGACAATCGTGGTCAGCGGCCATGAGAACGTCGAACTGCCCCACGATATGGCCCACGCCGTGAAGGTTCAGAAGGTCTAACCCGCCCTGCCGAACAGTCGGCGCGGCGGCAGGCGCACACCAAGCCGTCTGGCCAGCCGATAGCCGGTCGCGGTCAACTCCCGGATCTGTTCGGGGCGCATCCCCGATTGCAGAGCAACGTCGAGCATCCCGGCCATCCGATGCTCCGGATCACTGCGCAGCGCAGCCTCCAAGGCGATGCCGGCCAGCGGTCCATCTCCGCGCGCATACGCCGAAAACGCCAGCAGCACCAGCGCTTCCACCCGCCAGGGATCCGGCAATGTCCGGGACAACAGTGCCCACAACGCCTCGGCCGCCGCCGCTTCTGAGCCGACGGCCAGCGCGTAAAGGGTGTCCCGAACGACGATGTCGGTGAGCCCGCATGCCACCGCGACGAGTTCGTCATCGCCGGGCCGGCGACCATCAAGGACCCGGCACCCCATGTCGATCACCGCCTGAACATCTCGACGGCCCACGTTGTTTGGGTTCGACCGCCAGCGCGTCTCGCGCTCGGCGGCACACCGGGCGATCGGCTCGGCGAGCGCGGCGGTGCGCACCGGGTCATCGATCGCAATGACCGCGTGCAGGTCGGCGCGCGTGCCATAGAGTCGCCGGCCGTCGAGAACCGCCGCGGCTGCCAGCGGGGAGGCGCCCGGGTCTTCCACGGCCCCGGCGGCGCCACATCCGTCGATGCACCGCCAGTTCCCGCCTACCTCGACCCGATCGACGACGTGCACGGCGAGCAGGTGCGCACCGTGGTCGAGCAGCGACTCCGACAGCGCCGCCGCCAACCGCCGGTGATCGTCGTCGCACATCGGGCACAGCGCCCCGTCGGCGTCGACGATGATGGCGACGACGTTTTCCGCACCTGAGGTGGCGGCGATCTGAGCCAGGCGAGCAATGTTGTCGGCCAGGTCGTCGGACAGGTCGGCTCGCATGACCGCGCCCATGTCCCCTCCTTCCAGGGTGAGAAGCACCAGCGACTTCTCCGGGACGAAGCCCAGGACGGCTGGCAGGGCGGCGATCAGGGCGCCAGGACGGGTAAGAGAGAACTCGGTCATGGCAGCGAGGCTTGCAGCCAGCGCTGTCAGGACGGCCGTTGATGTGGCACCGGTCACCACGGGCTGTGTATGAAACAGCCGCTGTGGGGAACGTCCGGGGGCGCCGACGCGTTGAACACGGCAGGCCCATTGACCGTGTGAGCCCGGCATTGATTCCACCGGCGAGGAGGAACCCCATGGCTGAGGAATACAGCCGCGTACCCGATCGTATGTACCGCCTGGAGTTTCCCGCGCCGCAGGTGTTGTCCTCGGATGGCCGCGGACCTGTTCTGATCCACGCTCTCGAAGGGTTTTCCGACGCCGGCCACGCTGTGCGACTCGCGGCCGAACACCTCAAAGAGGCCCTGACGGGTGAACTGGTGGCGTCCTTCGCCATCGATGACCTACTGGACTATCGGTCCCGGCGCCCGATGATGACCTTCAAGACCGACCACTTCACTCACTACGAGGATCCGCAACTTAACCTCTACGCGCTGCGGGACTCCACCGGCACCCCCTTTCTGCTGCTTGCCGGTCTGGAGCCGGATTTGCAGTGGGAGCGGTTCGTCACCGCGGTGCGCCTGCTCGCGGAGCGCCTCGGGGTCCGGCGCACCATCGGCTTGGGCACCATCCCGATGGCCGTGCCGCACACCCGGCCGGTCTCCATGACCGCCCACTCCAACGACCGCTCGCTGATCGCTGACCATCAACCCTGGGTGGGCGAGGTGCAGGTGCCCAGCAGCGTGTCGAACCTTCTGGAGTTCCGGATGGCTCAGCACGGACACGAAGCGGTGGGCTACACCGTTCACGTGCCGCACTACCTGGCGCAGACCGATTACCCCGCCGCGGCCGAGGCCCTGCTCGACCAGGTCGCCAAATCAGCTGGACTTGAGCTGCCACTGAGCACCCTCAACGAGGCCGCCGCCACTGTGCGCAGCAAGATCGACGAGCAGGTCGAGGCCTCACCCGATATCGCCGGGGTGGTCGAAGCCCTGGAACGGCAGTACGACGCGTTCGTTGCCGCCCAGGAGAACCGCTCGCTCCTGGCCCGCGACGAGGACCTGCCCAGCGGCGAAGAACTGGGCGCCGAGTTCGAGCGGTTCCTCGCCCAGCACGCCGAGGACTCCAACGACGATTCGGCCGGCGACGGCGGCAACTGAGACCTGCGCTCAGCGGGTGGTGCCAACCTCGCGATGAGCGCGCAGGGCCTCGATCTCCCGCTCGAAGTCTTCCGCGGAGGAAAACGACCGGTACACCGACGCAAACCTCAGGTAGGCCACCTCGTCGAGTTCGCGTAGTGGCCCCAGGATCGCCAGGCCGACTTCATTGCTGGGGACCTCCGCCGACCCCCCGGCGCGGATGCTGTCCTCGACATGCTGAGCGAGCAGATTGAGTGCGTCATCGTCGACCTGCCGGCCCTGGCACGCCCGTCTCACACCGCTGATGACCTTCTCCCGGCTGAACGGTTCGGTGACGCCGCTGCGCTTGACCACCGCCAGAACAGCAGTCTCCACCGTGGTGAACCGGCGACCGCACTCCGGGCAGGACCGACGCCGACGAATGGCCTGGCCCTCATCGGTTTCCCGGGAGTCAACAACACGGGAGTCGGGATGACGGCAGAAGGGACAGTGCACGGCCGCTCCTCCGCTCCCGTCGCGAACTGCACAGAACGACTGGAAGCCTACCCGTGAGCGGGCCTGGCCTGCCATCACGAAACCCGTTGCTCTAGCCGACAGGGGCGATCAACGTCTGACCGGCATCTACCGCAGCCGTGTCCAACTTGTTCAGCTCTCGGATCCGCTGGACAGCCTGCCCGGTCGGCAATTCCGGGGCCACCCGGCCGGCCAGTTGCTGGAGGGTCTCCCCGGCCTGAACCTGCACGACCGCCAACCGATCCGGCTGTTGGGCTGGAGCGGGAACACGTCCACCGCTGAACTGCGCCAGAAAACCCAGCCACAGCGTGATCAACGCGGCCACGCCGGCCAGTGCGACGCTCAGCGCGGTGCTGACCGGCCGGCGGGTATGCACCGCCTGCGACATCCGGACTCCGGTACCGCGGTACCGCACCGGCGCCACAGCGGGGCGCACCGGCCGCGGCTGGCGCAACACAGGCCTGCGGACAGACCGGCAGGACTCGGCCCAGCCCGCGCCTTCGATCCAGTCGGCCAACTGTCGATCGTCGAGGATCGTCATGAGTCATCCTTCCCGCGCCATTCGCTTTTATGTTCGAAACGATACTCGCTCACATGTTCGACTCCCGAACATTTGATCGAGCGTGTCTTGACGATAGAAGCGCGGTCTGACAGAAGCGCCCACCGCCGACGCCGATCCGACACGCTCGAACACATGTTTGATAATCGGTACGATTCCAGTTACATTCGGGGCTATGGCAGACAGCACGAAGACCACCGGACGGAACGGTCTGACCGAGCGGCAGCGCACCATTCTCGAAGTCATCCGGGCATCGGTGACCAGCCGCGGGTACCCGCCGAGCATCCGGGAGATCGGTGACGCTGTGGGCCTGACCTCAACGTCCTCGGTCGCCCACCAACTGCGAACGCTGGAACGCAAGGGCTACCTGCGCCGCGATCCCAACCGGCCGCGAGCGGTGGACGTGCGCGGGACCGAGGATGCGGCCGCACCGGTGGCCACCGACGTCGCCGGCTCCGATGTACTGCCCGAACCCACCTTCGTGCCGGTGCTCGGCCGTATCGCCGCCGGCGGACCCATCCTTGCCGAGGAAGCCGTCGAAGACGTCTTCCCGCTACCTCGGGAACTGGTGGGGGAAGGGTCGCTGTTCCTGCTCAAAGTGGTCGGCGAGTCGATGGTCGACGCCGCTATCTGCGACGGCGACTGGGTCGTGGTCCGTCAGCAGAACGTCGCTGACAACGGCGACATCGTCGCGGCGATGATCGACGGCGAAGCAACGGTGAAGACGTTCAAACGCTCGGCCGGTCAGGTATGGCTCATGCCGCACAACCCGGCATTCGATCCCATTCCGGGTAACGACGCGGCGATCCTGGGCAAAGTGGTCACCGTGATCCGGAAGATCTGAGGTTACTCCGGCGCCCGGATGAACCCGTTCGCCTGCGCGACGTCCTCGCTGGCGAACCAGACCTCCGGGATCGTGTTGTCGTACAGCACCGATTCCGGTGTGTAATACAGTCCCGAATGGGTGTTGCCCTTGATCCAGTAGCCCTCCGGGGCCTGGTAGGGGTCCGCCAATGGCAGATGGATGGCCGGTCGCCAGGGTTCCTCTACCGGATCCTGGCTGTACTGCTCATGGTCCCCCGGATAGTCCGGTTCGCGCTGATAATCCGCCTCGGGCATCGGCTGGTACGGCGCCGGTCGATACGCCTGCTCCTCGACGACGACGTCGAACTCCTCGGTCCACGAGTCCTCGACCGCGTGGCGCCGGCGGGGAGCGCCGATCTTCTCGTCCAATGCCAGCCGCCAAGCCGCCGTGGAGGTGGCCAGAGCACTGGTCGAGTGACGACCGGTGCCCGAACTCGGCCCAGCAAAGCTGGTGTCATCTGCAGCCTCAGGGGCGGGGCGACCGACGAGCAACAACTCAGATTCGGTGGGGATCCGCGTCGGCGCGGTATCGATCGCATCTTCGTCGGAGTCGAAGCCGACCGTCTCCTCAACCGGAGCCGACCAGAAGTCGCGGCCGGCGTCGCTGCGAGTCTCGGACGCCGCCCTGCTGCCCGGCCAGTAATCATCGTCGTCGTCGGTGCCGAAGAAACCCCGGTCGGGGGCGACGTCATCGTGCCTGGGCCGGTTCTTGCGCTGCGCCACCGCTGCCATCAGACCCAGTAGGGCCAGCAGGGGCAGGATGACTGCCAGCCACCACCACTGCCAACCGCCGTCTTCGGTGGCGGTCTCGGCGGCCGGCGCCGCCGGTGTCTGGGCCACCGCCTCGGGCATTTCCAGGCCGGATAGTTCGGCGGCCAGGTCAGCCGGTCTGGAACTGAACTCTTTGGTGGCCTGGTTCCAGGACAATTCACCGCCACTGAAGGTCTGGCTGACGGTGTCGCCCTTGACGGTCTGCTCCCCGCTGGGGATGCCCAACGCGCCCGTGGCGCCGCCCAGTTTCGCCCATGCGGCGTTGAGCGGGCCCCGCACAACCACCGCACCGGTATCGGGGGTCCAGAAGATGGTTGGCTTGTCCGGCGCGCTGAACGAACTGATCCGGCTGTTCGGCACGCCGCCGTCGGCCTCCGGTCCGGTGGGCAGGCCCAGGTCGCTGGTCGGGCCGCCGAGCGACTCGTACTTTGACAAGATCGCCCCGGTGACCGCGTGGGCGCCGGTCTGCGGCGAGTAGAAGACCTTGCCACCGGCGTACCCCTGCGCCGCGGAGTTGTCGCCGATCATCGTCAGCTCGCCCTGCCGAGCGCCCAGCGGCCCACCGAGGCCGCCGCTGGCCCGCCAGGCCAGGTTGATCATGGTGACCGGGTCCAGCGGGACGTCCAGGCCGGCGAGGCTGTCGGCAAGGCCGGGTGGGTCCGAGGTGAAGGTGTTGGTCTTACTGTTCCAGGAAAGCTGGCCGCGGCTGAACTTCTGGCTGACGATGTCGCCGTCGTACCGCTCGTCCTCCACCGGCACACCCAGTTGGCCCGCCGAACCGCCGAGCTTGTCCCAGGCGGCGTTGATCGCGCCGCGCACCGCCCAGGCACCGGTGTCGGGAGCCCAGAAGATGGCCGGCCTGTCGCTGGCGTTGAAGGTGCTGACTCTGCTCCGGGAGCTCACCAGCCCAGGCACGACGTCGATGTTGGGGAACCCCAGATCACTGTCGGCCGGCCCGCCGAGCGACTCGTACTTGTCCAGGACCGGCCCGTAGATGAGATGTGCTCCGGAATCCGGGGTGAACAGGATTTTCCCGTTCGCGAAATCCTGCCCGTAACCTGCCCCGACCTGGACGACCTCGCCATCCTTGGCGCCGACAGCCGAGTTGGCTCCGCCGGCGGACTGCCAGGCTTGGTTGATGGCGTCGGCGGCGTCGCTTTCCGGGCTGGCCAGCGCGGAGGGCACGACCAACGCGGCAGTCGCCCCGGCGGCCGCCAGTCCGAGACTGAGCCGTCTGATGGTCCGACCTAAACGGTTAGCAACCGTCGTCATGACTTCCTCCTGCACCCAAGATCACATATCGCCCATGTGATCCCACCGGGTTCGATGTTCGCACTAGAAAGGCCGGTACCCGCGAAAGCTTGCCATGACACGCGGATATTTGCCGAATCCGATCTCTAATTGAGATATAGCTTCGGCGTAAAAGTAATCCGCGGATTGGATGCTTAAACTCCCAGGCTGCGGCCGATAATCTCTTTCATGATTTCGGTGGTGCCACCGTAAATCGTCTGAACCCGGGCGTCGAGGAAGGCTCGGGCGACGTTGTACTCGCGCATGTAGCCGTAGCCCCCGTGCAATTGAAGGCACCGGTCGACGAGTTTGACCTGCGCCTCGGTGGTCCACCATTTGGCCATCGCAGCTTGGTCGGCCGTCAGTTTCCCGTCCATGAGCAAACGGATGAATTCGTCGACCATGATCCGCACGGCCGTCGTCTCGGTCGCCAATTCGGCGAGCAGGAATCGACTGTTCTGAAATGACCCGATCGGTTTGCCAAAAGCCTTGCGCTGCGACACATAGTCAAGTGTTTCGTCCAGCACGGCCTCCATCGCGGCGGCGGCCATGATGGCGATGGACAGCCGCTCCTGCGGCAGGTTCTGCATGAGGTACATGAAGCCCATGCCCTCCTCGCCGATGAGGTTTTCCACCGGCACCTTGACGTCTGTGAAGGACAGCTCGGCGGTGTCCTGGGCGTCGAGACCGATCTTGTCCAGATGGCGACCCCGTTCGAAGCCCGGCATCCCGCGTTCGACGCCGAGCAGCGAGAAACCCCCGGCGCCCTTCTCGGGGTTGGTCTGGGCAACCACGATCACCAGGTCGGCGTTGATGCCGTTGGTGATGAAGGTCTTGGACCCGTTGAGCACATAGTGGTCACCCTCTTTGACCGCCCGCGTCTTGATGCCCTGCAGGTCACTGCCGGTGCCCGGTTCGGTCATCGCGATCGCAGTGATCATTTCGCCGGTGCAGAACTGCGGCAGCCAGCGAGCCTTCTGCTCCTCGTTGGTCTGTTCCAGTAGGTACGGGGCGACGACGTCGTTGTGCAGCGAGAAACCCAGGCCGCTGTAGCGACCGGCGACGGTCTCTTCGACGACGATGGTGTTGTAGCGGAAGTCCGGATTCCCGCCACCGCCGTACTCCTCCGGCACCGCCATCCCCAGGAAGCCCTGCTTGCCGGCCTCCAACCAGACCCCGCGGTCGACGATCTTCTCCTTCTCCCACTGGTCGTGGTACGGCGCGACGTGCTTGTCCAGGAATCCTCGGTAGGACTCCCGGAACAGTTCGTGCTCGGACTCGAACAGGGTGCGGGTGTATTTGACGGCTTTGCCCATGAGGTGACCTCCGACGACGGCTGTGGCGGACAACGGGTGCAGATCCGCTTTCGAGGATAGACCAACCGGACGGTTGGTTGCCTGGCCGCCTAGCGGGTGGTGTACTGCCCGACCGCGGCCGCCAGGGCCGCGGGCACCCGGGCCTTGACCCGGGTGCCGTCGCCGGTGTGCTCGGTGGCATCCACCCGGCCCTCGTCATGTAACCGGGTGACGAGGTCTCCCCGGGAGTAGGGAATGGTCACGTCGACGGCGACCTCACGCGGTTCCACCAGTTCCGCGAGTCGGGTGCGCAACCGTTCGACACCCTCGCCGGTATGGGCCGAGACGAACGCCGCACCGGGCAGAGCCCGACGCAACTGCGCCAGGGTCACATCAGAAGCGGCGTCAATCTTGTTGACCACCAACAACTCTGGCGCCGGCGGCGCGTGATGTTCACTCTGGACCTCACCGATAACCTGGCGCACCGCCTCGATCTGCGCCATCGGGTTCACATCGGAGCCGTCGACGACGTGCACGAGCAGGTCGGCGTCGAGCACCTCTTCCAGGGTCGAGCGGAAGGCTTCGACCAACTGGGTCGGCAGATGCCGGACGAAACCGACGGTGTCGGTCAGCACGAACGGGCGGCCATCGTCGAACTGGCCGCGGCGGGTGGCGGGCTCTAGGGTGGCGAACAGCGCGTTCTGCACCAGCACGCCCGCCCCGGTCAGCGCGTTGAGCAGGCTGGACTTGCCGGCGTTGGTGTAGCCGACGATCGCGATCGCCGGGACATCGCTGCCCCGGCGGCGGCTGCGCTGGGTGTCGCGGACCTGCTTCATGTCCTTGATGTCGCGACGCAGTCGCGACATCCGCTCGCGGATGCGGCGCCGGTCGGTCTCGATCTTGGTCTCCCCCGGCCCGCGCAGGCCCACCCCGCCGCCACTGCCGCCGGCCCGGCCGCCGGCCTGCCGCGACATCGACTCACCCCAGCCGCGCAGTCGGGGCAGCATGTACTCCATCTGCGCCAGGGCGACCTGCGCCTTGCCTTCCCGACTTGTGGCGTGCTGGGCGAAGATGTCCAGGATCAGTGCGGTCCGGTCGATGACCTTGACCTTGACCACCTTTTCCAGCGCGGTCAGTTGGGCCGGGCTCAGCTCGCCGTCGCAGATGACGGTGTCGGCCCCGGTCGCCACCACCAATTGCCGCAACTCAGCGGCCTTCCCGGAGCCGATGTAGGTCGCCGGGTCGGGTTTGTCGCGGCGTTGGATGAGGCCTTCCAGTACCTCCGAGCCGGCGGTCTCGGCCAGCGCGGCAAGCTCGGCGAGGCTGGCCTCGGCGTCAGCTGAGCTGCCCTCGGTCCACACCCCGACCAGCACGACACGTTCCAGCCGGAGCTGGCGGTACTCGACCTCGGTGACGTCGGCGAGTTCGGTGGACAGCCCGGCGACTCGGCGCAGGGCAGCGCGGTCTTCCAGGGCCAACTCACCGAGGCTGGGCTCGGCGGGCGCGAGGTGGTCCGAGGTGGTGGGGTCGGAACGGTCAGAATCGGTCATAGCGGGTTCTCGATGGTGCCACGCCAGTACAACGTCGCGCACCCGAATAACGTCCCGGCCGGGTTCACCGGTGCGCCGACCACCACTGTTCGGAAATTTCGCCGTGCGCCACCAGGACGGCGGGACCCCGCAGGAAGCTGGTCGTGTCGGTGATCTCGACACGCACCTCCCCACCCGGCACCCGCACCCGCACCGCGCCACTGGCCACGCCCTGATGGTCCAGTGCGGCCACGGCAGCCGCGACCGTTCCGGTTCCGCACGAACGGGTTTCACCGACACCGCGTTCGTGGACCCGCATTTGGACTGCGCCGTCGACCATCGGGGTCAGCACCTCGACGTTGACACCGTCGGGGAACTGGGCGGGGTCGAAATGCACCGGCGCTCCGATGTCCAGGCCCGCCAACTCCGTGAGGTCGGGCACCAGACAGGCCAGGTGCGGGTTGCCGACGTCGACGCCGATGCCGGACAGTCGCCGTCCACCGACGGTGGCCTGCCCCGGCCCGAGCAGGTTGACCTTGCCCATGTCAACGGTGACGTCGGCACGGTAGTCGTCGGCGCAGTGGATCGTGACCGGCCGGGGTCCGGCCAGGGACCCGACGACGAACTCGTCGCGGGCCTCCAGTCCGCTGGAGCGCAGATAGTGGGCGAAGACCCGGACCCCGTTGCCGCACATCTGGGCCACCGACCCGTCGGCGTTGCGGTAGTCCATGTACCAGTCCGCCCCGTCGACCCCCTCCGGTAACCGGTCCAGGACGCCGGCGCCGACCGCGGCCCCGGCGGTGATCACCCGCAGGACCCCGTCGGCGCCCAGCCCGCGCCGGCGATCGCACAGCGCGCTGACCGCCGCCGGGTTCAGATCGAGCCGGCCGGCGGGGTCGGGCAGCACCAGGAAGTCGTTCTCGGTGCCGTGCCCCTTGGTGAAAATCACAAGCTTGAGGATACGTCTCGCCAGTGCGCCAGGGCCGCGTCGGCCATCCCGGCCGCCGCACCGTCGAGCCACCGGATCCGGTGGTCACGGCGAAACCACGACCGCTGGCGGCGCACATACCGGCGGGTGCCGATGAACGTCAGCTCACGGGCCCGGGCCAGGTCGGCCTCGCCCCCCCCGGCGTCGAGTGCCTCGATCACCTGCGCATACCCCAGGGCCCGCGCCGCGGTGACCCCCTCCCGTAACCCCCGCGCCAGGAGCGCACGCACTTCACCGACCAGACCGGCGTCGAACATGGCGTCGGTCCGCTCAGCCAGCCGACGGTCCAATTCGGTTGTCGACCAGTCCAATCCAACGATCGCGGTGTCCCAGCGCGGTGCACCGATGCGCGGCGCGGAGGCGGCGAAGGGTGCACCGGTGAGTTCGACGACCTCCAGCGCCCGCACGATCCGCCGGCCGTCGGTGTCGCGGATCGCCGCCGCGGCGGCCGGATCGAGGCGGCCCAGTTCGGCGTGCAGGGAGACCGAGCCCCGCTCGGCCAGGTGGGCCTCCCAGCGTGACCGCACCGCCGGATCGGTCGCCGGGAACGCCCACTGGTCCAACAGTGCCTGGATGTACATCATCGATCCGCCGACGATGATCGGCACCGCACCGCGGGCGGCGACGGCTTCCACGTCGGCGACGGCGGCCTGCTGATACCGCGCGACGGTGGCGGTGTCGGTGATCTCGAGCACATCGAGTTGGTGGTGGCGCACGCCGCGGCGTTGCCCCGCAGGCACTTTGGCGGTACCGATGTCCATGCCGCGGTACTGCTGCATAGCATCGGCGTTGACTATCTCGCCGCCGACTCGCTCAGCAAGTTCGAGGCCCAGTTGGGACTTCCCGGTGCCGGTCGGCCCGATCAGGGCGATCGGCCGGCTCACTGCGGTTCCGGCGCCCACACACCGATGAAGTAGCCGACGCCGTAGGGGGCACCGCGGAGGAACTCGGTGGCGCTCACCGGACCGGGAGCCAGCCCGGCGAGGACCTGGTAGGCGACCCGCCCCACGATCCCGTCGGGCAGCCGGGTCAACGCGTCGGCGTCGCCGGCGGCCAGGGCGTCGTCGAGGGCGCCCTGGACCGGTTGGGCGTCCGGGTTGTGGCCACCCGGGGCGGACTGGGTCAGGGTGTTGGCGCCGTCGGCGACGACGAGAACACCGACCGGGGCCGCGGTGGCGTCGATCTCGGCGCGCAATCGCCGGCCGTGGACCAGCGCCTGCTCGGGATCGCAGTCGGCGGGGTAGACCCGAACCTGCAGTTGGGCTTGCGGCCGGACCTGTCCGCGCAGCCACCCGGCGAAGAGCGCACACAGCGGCAAGGCGGTGAGGTTGGCCCCGGGCTGCGGCGACAGCGCCACCCCCACGTCTGCTCCGTATCCGGCGAAGGTGCCGCGGCTGTCCGGTTCGACGATCTGGACCGCCGCTCCGGAGCCCACCCCTGGGTTCACCCCCACGGCGATCCAACGGTCCGGCAAGGTGGCGGCGGCGGCCAGGGCGGCGGCGCGGAACTCGGCGACCTCGGCGGCGGCGACACCGGCCAGTTCGGGCACCAGCACCGGCGCCGACGGGGTCAGGGCGATCGCTGTCAGCACGGGGAATTCCCGGCGCATGCGGATTCCGGCTGGGCGTCGGCCGAGGTCTGGGCTTCGCTGCGGGCCAGCGCGACGGTGGCGGCCACCATCACCGCGATCGCGGCCACCAGCACCGCCCATCCGCGGTCCCCGGGGCGCAGGGTTTCGCCGAGCACCAGAATGCCCAGCAACGACGCCACCACCGGTTCGGCGACGGTCATGGTCGGCAGCGACGCGGCCAGCGACCCGGCCCGGAACGACGACTGCTGCCAGGCGGTGGCCGCGACGGCCACCGCGGCCCACACATAGAGTTCCGGCGCGGTCAGCACCGCCCACAGACCGTTGCCGAGACGTTCGACCACCCCCTTGGTGAGCACCGCGAACACCCCCCACAGCGCACCGGAGATCACCCCGAGCAGCACCGCGGCGGCCGGCTGGCCGGCCATCATCCGGGCGCCGACGAAGCACAGCACCAGCACCGGTCCCAGCACCGCGATGACGGTGGTCCACACCTCAAGGGCGCCGCGGGCCTGTCCGGGAGTCGGGTTGCCGACAGTGACGATGACCGCCACCGCCGCAGCCAGCAGGGCGGCCCACACCCACTGGGTGGCCGAGATCGGCCGTCCGGTTAGGCGGGCATTGATCGGCAACGCGAACAGCAGCGAGGTGACCAGCAGCGCCTGGACCAGCAGCACGGACCCCAGACCCAGGGCCGCGGCCTGAAGCCCGAAGCCGACCGCGGCGACCAGGCTGCCCAACCACCACTGCCGGTCGCGCAGCAGACGGGTGAACAGCTGCAGATGCCCGACCGATTCGTCGGTGACCTCGTGGGCCGAACGCTGGTGCATCACATTGCCGACGGCGATGAAGAACGCGGCACCCAGCGCGAGCAGCGCAGCGATGTCAGCCTTGGCCACTTACACCCCTTTTCTCGGTCGACGCCAGAGTGCCTGCTGCCTGGCCTGCGGGGCAAACGGGGGGCGAACCAGCGGCATGCCCGGCGACGAACTGATTCAATACCGGAGGAGGCCGGCCAGCACATTCGGTCGCCCTGGAAATTTTGCAGAAACGCATCGGCGCCGCTCCGCGCGGCAGGGGCGCGGCAGCACCGCGCGAAGGGTAGGAGAGTCGCAGAACCCATGACGATCGACGACACCAGCGCCGACGAAGCGCGCGGATCCGCCCCCGTCCCGACGCCCCGTCCCGGTCCGCCGCGGCCGGTACCTCGGCCGCACCCGCCGGCCCAGCCGGTGATCGCCCCGCCGGCCAGCGATCCCAGGCGGTTCGGCCGCGTCGCGCAAGACGGGACGGTCTACCTGAGCACGGCCTCCGGCGAGCGGATCATCGGCTCCTGGCAGGCCGGTGAACCCGACGCGGCGTTCGCCCACTTCGGCCGCCGGTTCGACGATCTGGCCACCGAGGTCACCCTGATGGAGACCCGGCTGGCTTCAGGCACCGCCGATGCCCGCAAGATCAAGGCCGCGGCGGCGGCGCTGGCTGAATCCCTGCCGACCGCCAGTGTTCTCGGCGACGTCGACGCACTGGCCGCCCGGCTTGCCGCGGTGGCCGACCATGCCGAGGAGACCGCCACCGCCGAACGGGCCCGCCGGGATGAGCAGCGCGCCCAGCAGACCGCCCGCAAGGAGGCCCTGGCCGCCGAAGCCGAGGATCTGGCAGCCAACGCGACGCAGTGGAAGACCGCCGGCGACCGGATGCGCGCCATCCTCGAGGAGTGGCGGACCATCACCGGACTGGATCGCAAGACCGACGATGCGCTGTGGAAGCGCTACTCGGCCGCGCGAGACACCTTCAACCGCCGCCGGGGCGCCCACTTCGCCGAACTGGACCGGGAACGAGCCGGCGCGCGGGAGACCAAGGAGCGGTTGTGTGCCCGCGCGGAGGAGTTGTCCGGCTCCACCGACTGGGCGCCGACCGCGGCGAAGTTCCGCGATCTGCTGGGTGAGTGGAAGGCTGCGGGACGGGCCTCCAAAGACGTCGACGATGCGCTCTGGCAACGCTTCAAAGCCGCCCAGGACACCTTTTTCGCCGCCCGCAATGCGCTCAACGCCGAGCGCGACGCGGAGTTCCAGGCCAACGGGGAGGCGAAGGAAAAGTTGCTGGCTGAAGCCGAGAAAATCGACGTGTCCAACGTCAAGGCCGCCCAGTCCGCGCTGCGCAGCGTCGCCGATCGGTGGGACGCGATCGGCAAGGCGCCCCGCGACAGTTCCGCGGAACTGGAACGCCGACTGCGGGCGGTGGAGAAGAAGATTCGCGATGCCGCCGACGCCGGACGGGTCGATCCCGAAGCCCAGGCCAGGGCTGAGCAGTTCCGCGCCCGGGCCGAGCAGTTCGAACGTCAAGCGGAGAAGGCCGCTGCGGCCGGTCGCGACCGGGAAGCCGAGGAGGCTCGCGCCAGCGCCGCCCAATGGCGTGAGTGGGCGACCGCGGCGGCGCAGGCCGTCGCGAAACGGCGGTAACGGCGGCGCGCCTAACGGTCGTCCGGGCTGGCCTTGCGGTCTGGCGGTTCGAGTCCGTCCAGCAGGGTGGTAGCTCGCCGCTCGGATGCTTCCTGACGGCGTTGGGCCTCGGCCGCCATCTGCAGGGCGGTGCGGGTCCAGACCACCCGGGCCCAGTGGAACGCCAGCAAGATCACCGTCGCCCACGCGAGCAGCAGGCCGATGCCCGGGCCGGGCTGCCCTGCGGCGGCGGTCTGCCGGGACCACACTGCCAACATGCCCAGCGGGACGGCCACCGCGGTGCCGGCCAGCGCGATCCAGGCCAGTGTCCATCGCCGGGTGAGCAGGGCCAGCATGGAAAATCCGACTCCGAAGATCAGGGCGAACCAACTGAACAGCCGCGACGGCAGCGCGGTCGCCACCTGGGCGGCTTTGTCGGAGCTCAGCAGAACGTCGACCCCGCGAGCCCCGCCGGCGTGCGGGAGAATGAATGACACCACCAGGATGAACACCAGAATGGCGACTACCAAAGCCCTTGCACCCGGGTCGATCTCGCCGGCGACGCGCCGCTCAGCGGCCTCGAGTTCAGCCCGGTAGGCGTCGAATTCGTCGGGCGTCATTGCGCACATCCTGTCGTCGTGGCGGGGCGGGCCGGCGCGCCGCCGACGGTCGGCAGGCCCAGTCCGATGGTGCGTGGTCGGCGGCCCGCGGCGTGGGCGTCACCGGCAGGCGTCCGGCGGTGCGACATCAGGTCCGCATCGGCGATCAGGTGGTGCGGTGCCGCCGCGGTCACGGTCGTGGTGACGATGTCGCCGGGGCGCACCTCGGCTGATCCCGGGGTGAAGTGCACCAGTCGGCCGTCTCGGGCGCGGCCGGTCATCCGCGCGGTGGCCGCATCCTTGCGACCTTCGCCAGCGGCCACCAGAACCTCCACCGGGCTGCCGAGAAGAGCCCGGTTGCCGTCGAGCGAGATGGCCTCCTGCAGGTCGATCAAGCGTTGATAACGTCCCTGCACAACGGCTTTGGGAAGCTGGCCGTCGAGGTCGGCGGCCGGGGTTCCGGGTCGGCGGGAGTACTGGAACGTGAAGGCCGCGGCGAACCGGGCCCGGCGGACCACCTCCAGGGTGGCCTCGAAATCCTCGTCGGTCTCGCCCGGGAACCCGACGATGATGTCGGTGGTGATCGCCGCATGGGGCATCGCCGCCCGGACCCGGTCGAGGATGCCGAGGTACTTCTCGGCCCGGTAGGACCGGCGCATGGCCCTCAGCACCCGATCCGACCCGGACTGCAGGGGCATGTGTAGTGCCGGGCAGACATTGGCGGTGGCCGCCATGGCTTCGATGACGTCATCGGTGAATTCGGCCGGATGCGGGGAGGTGAACCGCACCCGTTCCAGACCCTCGATCTCGCCGCAGGAACGCAGCAACGCGGCGAACGCGCCGCGGTCGCGGGGGGTCTCGTCGCCGAAGGACACCCCGTAGGCGTTGACGTTCTGCCCGAGCAGGGTGACCTCTAGGACACCCTGCTCGACCAGCGACCGCACCTCAGCCAGGATCTCGTTGGGCGGGCGGTCGACCTCCCGTCCCCGTAGCGACGGCACGATGCAGAACGTGCAGGTATTGTTGCAGCCCACTGAGATGGAAACCCATGCCGCATAGGCGGATTCACGAGCAGCGGGCAGCATGGAGGGGAATTCCCGCAGCGATTCGGCGATTTCCACCTGGGCGGTCCTGTTGTGCCGGGCGCGTTCCAGGAGCACCGGCAGGGAGCCGATGTTGTGGGTGCCGAAGACAACGTCGACCCAGGGAGCGCGATCGAGCACGGCCTGGCGGTCCTTCTGGGCCAGGCATCCGCCGACGGCGATCTGCATGTCCGGGTCGGCCTGCTTGCGCGGCGCCAGATGACTGAGGTTGCCGTAGAGCTTGTTATCGGCGTTCTCGCGCACCGCGCAGGTGTTGAAGACCACCACGTCGGCGTCGGATCCCGGCTGCGCCGGCCGATAGCCGGCCGCCTCCAACAGCCCGGCCAGACGTTCGGAGTCGTGCACATTCATCTGGCAGCCGTAGGTGCGGACCTGGTAGGTGCGCACCGACCGGGGGGTCGGCGAATACCCGTATCCTCGGGCCAGCACAGTGGTCACCCCGATTATGGTACGGACGCCCCTCCTGGCGGCGGTAACGTCGGACGTCTAACGAGCGCGAAAGGAAGTACGCCATGCCGGCACTGTCCCTGCGAGTAATCGGTGCTGCGGTGATCGCCGCCGCGCTGCCCCTGACCGCCACCGCCTGCGGCGGCGCCAACAAAGATGCCAACACCATCGTCATCGGCACGAAGTTCGATCAACCGGGTCTGGGCCTGAAGAAGCCGGACGGGACCATGAGCGGGTTCGACGTGGACGTCGCCAAGTTCGTCGCCAAAGAACTCGGCTACTCCGAGGACCAGATTGAATGGAAGGAGTCCCCGTCGGCCCAGCGGGAGAACCTGATCGCCAACGAACAGGTCTCCTACATCGTGGCGACGTATTCGATCACCGACGCACGTAAGCAGAAGGTCGACTTCGCCGGCCCCTACCTGCTCACCGGACAGAGCTTGCTGGTTGCCGCCGACAACACCGACATCAGCGGGCCGGAGTCGCTGGCGGACAACAAGAAACTGTGCTCGGTGACCGGATCCACACCGGCGCAACGCGTCAAGGACAAGTACCCCGGCGTCCAGTTGCAGCAGTACGACACCTATTCGGCGTGCATCGAGGCACTCAAGAACGGCGCCATCGATGCAGTCACCACCGACGAGGTGATCCTGGCCGGTTATGCCGCCCAGACCCCCGGCGCCTTCAAGATCGTCGGAAAGCCGTTCTCCGAGGAGAAGTACGGGATCGGCCTGAAGAAGGGCGATACCGAGTTGCGCACCAAGATCAATGACGCCCTGGCCAAGATGGAGGCAGAGGGGGCATGGCAGGCGGCGTTCGAGAAGAACCTCGGCCCGGCCGGAGTGCCCACTCCGGCGCCACCTGCGCTGGACCGCTACTGAGTTCGCACCGCGCCGAGGCCTGCTGATTGCCGTCTTCACCCGGCGAAGGACGGCGGTCGTCGGTATGGTCGGCTGATGGCGGTGGGTGGGGCGGTCCCGATGATCTCGATCAAGGGCGTCAACAAGCACTTCGGGGCCTTGCATGTGCTCAAGGACATCAACCTCGATGTCGACCGTGGCCAGGTCGTCGTAGTGCTCGGGCCCTCCGGATCCGGGAAGTCCACGCTGTGCCGCACCATCAACCGGTTGGAGACCATCGACTCAGGCACCATCGCGATCGACGGTGAGGTACTGCCCGCCGAGGGGCGCAAACTGGCCCAGTTGCGCTCCGATGTGGGGATGGTCTTCCAGTCGTTCAACCTCTTCGCCCACAAGACGATCCTAGAGAACGTGATGCTCGCGCCGGTCAAGGTGCGCAAGGTCGCCACCGACCAGGCGCGGGAGCGGGCAATGTCGCTGCTCGACCGGGTCGGGGTGGCAAGCCAGGCCGAGAAGTACCCGGCCCAGTTGTCCGGGGGTCAGCAGCAACGGGTTGCGATCGCGCGTTCGCTGGCCATGCAACCGAAGGTGATGCTCTTCGACGAACCCACCAGTGCGTTGGATCCGGAAATGGTCAACGAGGTGCTGGCCGTGATGACGTCGCTGGCCGGCGAGGGCATGACGATGGTGGTGGTGACCCACGAGATGGGGTTCGCCCGCCGCGCCGCCAACCGGGTGGTGTTCATGGCCGACGGCAGCGTGGTCGAGGACGCCGCGCCCGAGGATTTCTTCGCCAACCCGCAGTCGTCGCGAGCCCGCGACTTCCTCGGCAAGATCCTGAGCCACTAGGCGGGCTGCATGCGGTCTCGTTCACGGCTATCGGTGATCGCGCTGCTCGGCTTCGCGCTGATCCTGCTGCTGGCGGGATGTTCGAGCGCCGACCGGAAGATCACCATCGGCACCAAGTTCGACCAACCGGGTCTGGCGGTGCAGAAACCGGACGGCTCGATGACCGGTTTCGACGTCGACGTCGCCACCTATGTCGCCGGCAAACTGGGTTACTCCCCGGATGAGATCGACTGGAAGGAAGCCCCGTCGGGTCAACGGGAGACCCTGATCCAGAACGGCCAAGTGGACTACATCGTCGCCACCTACTCGATCACCGATCAGCGCAAGCAGAAGGTGTTCTTCGCCGGGCCGTATCTGCAGACCGGGCAGAGCCTGCTGGTGCGCGCAGGGGAGACCGAGATCAGCGGCCCGGAATCCCTGGAGAACGCCAAGAAGCTGTGTTCGGTGTCGGGATCGACTCCGGCCCAACGCATCAAGGACAAGTACCCGGGCGTCCAGTTGCAGCAGTACGACACCTATTCGGCCTGCGTTGAGGCGTTGCGCAACGGGGCCATCGACGCGGTCAGCACCGACGAGGTGATCCTGGCCGGTTTCGCCGCGCAGTACCCCGGCGCTTTCCGGATCATCGGCGAGCCGTTCTCGACCGAGAGTTACGGCATCGGGTTGCGCCTGGGTGACCGGGAACTACTCGACAAGGTCAACGCGGCGATCCTGGAGATGCAGCAAGACGGCAGTTGGAAGGAAGCCTTCGACCGCAACCTCGGGCCGGCCGGTATTAGCGCGCCTACTCCCCCGCCCCTGGACACCGACACCGGCGGCGCGGCGGCGGCCCGGGTCGACATCCTCGGCCAGTACGGCGGCATGATCGTCAAGGCGTTCTGGACCACCGTGAAGCTGACGGTCCTGGCCGCGATCGGTGCGCTGATCCTCGGGACCGTCCTGGCGGCGATGCGGCTGTCCCCGGTGCCGATGCTGAACTGGATAGGCGCCGGGTATGTCAACGTGGTCCGCAACACCCCGCTGACGTTGATCATCCTGTTCTGCTCATTCGGTCTGGCCCAGACACTGGGGATCACCCTGGTCGATCCCAACTCGCCGACGTCGATCGCGGACAGCAATTTCCGATTGGCCGTATTGGGTCTGGCGGCCTACACGGCGGCGTTCGTCTGTGAGACGGTGCGGTCCGGGGTCAACACCGTACCGGTCGGCCAGGCCGAGGCGGCCCGCTCGCTAGGGCTGACATTCGGCCAGAACCTCCGAATGATTCTGTTGCCGCAGGCATTTCGGTCGGTGCTCATCCCGCTAGGCTCGGTGTTGATCGCGTTGACCAAGAACACCACCATCGCCTCGGCGATCGGGGTGGCCGAAGCCGCGCTGCTGATGAAGGAGATGATCGAGAACACCGCCGCCCTGCTGGTGGTCGGCAGCATCTTCGCCTTCGGGTTCCTCCTGCTGACCCTGCCGATGGGCTTGCTGTTCGGCTGGCTGGGCAAGCGCTGGGCGGTGGCCCGGTGACGGCATCCTCGGTCCTCTTCGACGCGCCAGGCCCGCGGGGCCGTTTGCGCAACCGGATCATTTCGGTGGCCAGTGTCGCTCTGGCGGTGGTGGCGGTGTGGGCGGTGATCGCCCGGCTCGCCGACCGGGGTCAGTTGACGGCCGCGAAGTGGCAACCTTTCCTGACCGGCGACCTGTGGAAAACCTATGTGCTGCCGGGCATTGTGGGCACCCTGACCGCGGCGGCCCTGTCGATCGTGTTGGCCGGTATTCTCGGTTTCGCGCTCGGCATGGGCAGGCTGTCGCCTCTTCGCGCTGTTCGCATTCCCTGTGCGGTGATCGTCGAATTCTTCCGCGCAGTGCCGGTGTTGATCATGATGATCTTCGCGTACTTCCTCTTCGCGCTCTATGACGTCTTCCCCTCCAAGCAGCTTGCCTTGGCGGGGGTGGTGACCGGACTGACGCTCTACAACGGCGCGGTGATCGCCGAGATCGTACGATCGGGGGTGAACTCACTGCCGCGCGGGCAGAGCGAAGCCGCAGCGGCACTGGGACTCAGTTGGGGTCAGACGATGCGGTCGATCCTGCTGCCGCAGGCGATCACCTCGATGTTGCCGGTGCTGGTTTCCCAACTGGTTGTGGTCCTCAAGGACACCGCGATCGGATACCAGATCACCTATCTGGAGATGGTCCGCCAGGGCACCGTGATCGGGTCGACCTACGGCAACTACATCCCTGCGCTAATCGTCATTGCTGTGCTGATGATTGCGCTGAATTTCGCATTGTCGGCCGCAGCGACCCGGCTCGAACGAAGGCTCCGCCGCTCCCCGCGCGCCCCCGAACCGCTTGAGGCCGAGGTGATCGAGCAGACTGGGGCGGCCAGCACCCGGCTGGAACCGGGAGACTAGCCGGGATCAGAGGCTCGGGAGAGTGTCGTCCAGCCACATCCGTAAGCCGCTGAGAGGCAGGGCGCCGGCCTGCCGGGACAGCACCTCGCCACCTTGGGTGATCAGCAGCGT
Organism: uncultured Mycobacterium sp.; assembly: GCA_964463215.1. Taxonomy (GTDB): domain Bacteria; phylum Actinomycetota; class Actinomycetes; order Mycobacteriales; family Mycobacteriaceae; genus Mycobacterium. The sequence goes on from CAYXBN010000001.1 coordinate 62,611, forward strand.
CGGTACGGCTTTCACTTCGAACCTGGTGGAGATCTGCGGCGCTGTGTCCACGTTCACTTTCACGAGCTTGAGTCGACCGGCCCGCTCGGTGGCCAACTGTTCCAGAGCCGGAGACACCATGCGGCACGGGCCGCACCAGGGAGCCCACAGGTCGACGAGTACCGGAACCGGGGCGGCGGCGACGACTGCGTCGTAGTCGCCGTCTCCGGCGTCAACGATCCACGGCAGCCAGGTCTGGCACTTCGCGCATCGCGGCTTGCCGGCGCCCGCGGCGGGCAGCCGGTTTCGTTGCGAGCACTCCGGACATGCGACGACACCGTCAGTCATGTGGCCATTGTCAACCACATGGGTGACCTAGACCCGGCGACGCTCCCGTTCGGCGGCCAGGGCGTCGGTAACCACCGCGAGGGCCATGCTCTGGCTGTAGCCGCGGCGGGCCAGCATCCCGACCACCCGACGCATCACTTTCGGGTCATCGCCGTCGCCGAGAACCTCGCGGCGTAAACGACGTTCGACGAGTTCTTCAGCGCGGCCACGTTCGGCCCCGGCGTCGATGCCCTCGACCGCCGCTGCGATCAGATCCTCGCCGACCCCCTTGGTCCGAAGCTCCGCCGCCAGGGCGCGCTTGCCTTTCGCCGCGTTGGCCTGCCGGGACCGTACCCACTGCTCGGCGAAGTCCTCGTCGTCGACGAGTCCGACGGACTCGAGTCGCTGGAGCACCGCTTCGGCGGCGTCAGCGGGATAACCCCGTTTGGCCAACTGGCCGGCCAGTTCCGTCCGGGTCCTGGCCCGCACAGTGAGCAGGCGCAAACACAAGGCGTGCGCCTGCTCCTGGCGGCTCTGCGGGGTCGCCTCAGCCTTAGAAGTCAACGGGGGCGGGCAGGACGTCGTCGGCGAGATCATCGGTCATGACGGCCCCGATACCCAGCTTCTCCTTGATCTTCTTCTCGATCTCGTTGGCCACGTCGGGGTTCTCCATCATGAAGTTGCGAGCATTCTCCTTGCCCTGGCCCAACTGCTCCCCCTCGTAGGTGAACCAGGACCCGGATTTGCGGATGAAGCCCTGTTCGACGCCCATGTCGATGAGCGAGCCTTCGCGGCTGATGCCCTTGCCGTAGAGGATGTCGAACTCGGCCTGCTTGAACGGTGGCGAGACCTTGTTCTTGACGACCTTGACCCGGGTGCGGTTGCCCACCGCGTCGGTGCCGTCTTTGAGGGTCTCGATCCGGCGGACGTCCAAGCGCACCGAGGCGTAGAACTTCAAAGCCTTACCGCCGGTGGTTGTTTCGGGCGAGTTGTGCACCATTACACCGTCGACAAAGTAGTTGTGGTTGCCCTCGACCTCGATATCGAAACGGTTCATCGACCGGGTGTGCGGTTTGACGTGGATGTCGAGCACCTTCGCGGGCACCAGTCGCTGGCTGGGCTCGACGAACTCTGGCGCGACCGCGCACTGGCCACGGAACCGCGGAAGCAGTTTGTAATCCATCGTCGGCGCGATGTAGGGCGCCACGATCTCCTGGAACCTCGCTGAGGATTCCGTGGAGAAGACCAGTACCGCCTTGCCGGCGGCTCCCGCCATCCGCAACCGGACGTCCAAACCATAGGTGTCGCAAAGGTGATCCCGCAGACGCAGCTGCGATCCCTCACTCATGGCCTCGACACAGATTTCGATCCGGCCGCTTCCGCCGGTGGTGCGTTGTTGCAGACCCTTGGAGCGGACGGTGAAGCACCCGTCGTCCATGTACCAGATCGCCAAGGCCAGCGGGGTAAGCGCCTTGAGGTAGTCCTCGGACAGGAACTTCTTGCCGTCCCCGAGATAGACCGCTCGTTGCAGTTCAGCCAGTTCCGGCAGGGGCGTGAAGTCGACAAAGCGCGCACCCTTGGCGTTCTCCCGCACCGAATGGCCGATGTTGCCCAGCAGTTCGGTTTTCCACTGCAGATAGCCGACCTGGTTGGCACCGTGGCCCATGCGGAATCGGACGCCGTTGCGGCCGTGCCGATTCGGGGAGAGATTCCCATCGCCCATCAGCGAACCCAGCACGACCTGGAATTGCTGATCGCTGAGCAGATGCGGTTCGGCGGCCAGAACCCGGTCACCGGCGATCAGGTCACCAGCCTCCGTCCAGCCCCCCGGCGTGCGGATGAGGTGGTTCGGCGTAGCAGCGAACTGCGACTTGCCGTTGCCACCGGACTTCTCGATGGTGAACTGCAGGAACTTCTCCGCCGGCCCATTGTTGAACCAGTTGACCACCTTGCGCGGCACGATCTGGTCGGTGTCGGGGTCATAGGAGAGCACTTCGACGTCCATCTTCTGATTGACGATCTTGCCGATCTGCTCCGTGCTGCCGTCGGCCAACTGCACCCGGGTGCTGTAGTTGAAGCACCCGAACATCACCCCGATCTTCTCGCGGAGTTGGTTGATGAAGATGGCGGTGGTGCCGGAGTTGTTCAGCGCACCGGTCATCTTGCGCAGCGCCTGGCTCATCAGGCGGGCCTGCAGGCCGACGTGGCTGTCGCCCATCTCACCTTCGATCTCGGCGCGGGGAACCAGCGCGGCCACCGAGTCGATGACCAGGATGTCGATCGCACCGGAGCGGACCAGCATGTCGGCGATCTCCAGCGCCTGCTCACCGGTGTCGGGCTGGCTCACCAGCAGCGCGTCGGTGTCCACCCCGAGGCTCTTGGCGTACTCGGGATCCAGTGCGTGCTCGGCGTCGATGAACGCCGCGATACCACCCGCGGCCTGAGCATTGGCCACCGCGTGCAGGGCGACGGTGGTTTTACCCGAGGACTCCGGGCCGTAGATCTCCACGACGCGCCCGCGTGGCAGACCGCCGATGCCCAGCGCCACATCCAGCGCGATGGATCCGGTCGGGATGACCGAGATGGGCTGGCGAACCTCGTCGCCGAGGCGCATCACCGCGCCTTTGCCGTGATTCTTCTCGATCTGCGCGATCGCGAGTTCGAGGGCCTTCTCGCGGTCGGGGGCTTGCTGGGCCATGGGGGTGACTCCGTTTCTGTGGTGTTCGGCTGACCGGTGTTGGTCGGTTAGCCGCGACGTTAGAGAGGGCCTCTGACAAAAAGACTAACGAACATGTGTTCGATGGCAAGTGTGGCGCGCGGCGTGTCGTCCGACAGTGCCCGCCCGGGTGGTCGCGTCCGGCGCTACCACTGCTCGCGGGGCACGTCGAAGTCGGCGCACAACGCCCGCCACACGTCGCGGGGATCGACGCCGGCCTCGATGGCCTGCGCGGCGGTGCGGCCACCCAGTCGGGTCAGCACATGGTCCACCAGCAGTGAGGCCCCCCGCACCGAACCGAACTGTCCCTCGACGAGTTCATGGAATTCGGTCAACCGCACGGCCACCAACGTACCGAGTCGCTACCCGAGTGCCTCGCGGCACACCCGCACCGGATCGGTCACCGCGGCCGCGCTGTCCCGGGCCCGCCGTGCCGCATCCCGGTAGCGCGGATCGGCCAGCACCTCACCGACCTCGGCAACCAGGGCCTCGGCGTTCAGTGGCCGCACCAATCGTGCACTGCCCTGGCGCACAACACGATTGGCCAACTCCCATTGGTCTCCCCCACCGGGAACGACGACAACCGGCACACCGGCCAGCAGGGTCTTCGACAGCATCCCGTGGCCGCCGCCGCAGACCACCACGTCAGCCACCCGCAGCAGATCATCCTGACGGCCCAGGCCCACCGTCGCCCACGACGGCACGTCAACATCGGCACCGTCCAGCCGTGACACCACCACCCGGGAACCGGCGGGCAGCGTCGAGCCCGGCACCAGATGCCGCAGGGCCAACTCGGCCAGCCCGGCGGTCCCGGTGACGGCGGTCGACGGTGCCACGACGACCACCGGCCCCTCGCCCGGCGGAACACTCAGGGTGGCGGTGGTCGGCTCGAAGTGCAACGGACCCACCAGGACCGCCTCGGCGGGCCAGTCCGGTCGGGCTACTTCCAGGGCCGGCAGGGTGGCGACCAGCCGGCGCCGCGGGCCGGGATCCCGCGCGGGCAAACCGATGCCCAGACGGGCGGCTTCGCGCTGGCGATCCCCGGCGCGGATCGACCGAGCGGTGAGGAACCGCATGACGGAATCACGGAGCCCTCCGGTGATTCCGGTTCCGGGAGCCAGGCCGCTTCCGATCGGCGGCAACCCCGCCGATGGCAGATAGAGCGGGTGCGGGCTCAGTTCGACCCAGGGCAGGCCGAGCAATTCGGCGGCCATGCCGCCGCAGACCGTGATGACGTCGGAGACCACCAGATCCGGACCCAATCGCTGCAGAACGGGTTTGTTCAGCACCGCCATCCGGGCGGCCCGGCGATGGATCTTGGCGCCGGCGTCATCGTCGTCGTCGCCGTCATCAGGATCCAGGCCGAGCAATTCGGTCGCCCCGATCCCGGCCGAGCGCGCGGTGTCAAGCCATTGCCGGCCGGTCAGCAGCACGGGGTCAGCACCGGCGTCGACCAGTCGCCAGCACAGCGCGATCGCCGGGAAGGCGTGCCCGGCTTCCGGCCCGGCGACCACAGCGACCCGCATCGCGCTCACTCTTGCACAGACCGCCGGCCACGCCCGAACGGTCTAGGGTGAACACCATGACCGAGCAGATCGCTGAGGTGGACAACGCTCACACCGTTGAGATTCTGCTGCACAGCCTGCAGGCCAAGGACGCCGACGGCGCCGAGGCCGTCCTCGACGAGAACCTGGTGTACGAGAACGTCGGACTTCCGACCATCCACGGCCGGGCCCGGGCGATGAAGCTCTTCCGCGCCCTGGAGGGCCGCGCCGAATTCGAGGTCAAGTTCCATCGAATCGCGGTCAACGGATCATCGGTGCTGACCGAACGCACCGACGCCGTGCAATTCGGCCCGGTACGTCTGCAGTTCTGGGTGTGCGGCGTGTTCGAGGTGTCAGGCGGCCGAATCACGCTGTGGCGCGACTACTTCGACGTGTGGGATATAACCAAGGCTCTGGTGCGCGGGCTGGCCGGCGCGGTGGTACCGGCGCTGCGGCCGACGCTGTAGATTCCGACCGGCTGTCAGCCGTCAGATCCGCTGCGTGGTGCCAAGATCCTCGAACGCCTGGGCCCAGCCGGATAACCGGTCGGTCGCGTTGGTGAGGTCGTCGCGATAGCGCTGCTGGGACAATCCGGTCCCGACCGTGGCCGCCCCCGCGTTGGCCGAGGACACCAGGTGCGCGGCGGCGGTCACCATCTCGTTGTACTGACGCACCCCGCTGTTGAGTTGCGCGGTCAGGGCGTTGATCGTGGGGGCCAGATAGGCCCGGGACTCCGGGTTGTCGCCCGCCGCGCGTTCCATGGCCGCGACCTCCGAGGCGGTGGCGGTCATGGTGGCCGCCGAACGCCCGGCGGCCGCGGTCAGTTCACGGATCTCCCCCGCGGGCAGCAACCCGCCCCGATCGAGTACGGCCAGCAACGAGTGCAGTCCCCGCTCGGAGGCGGCCAGCGCCGACATCGCGGGCCGGGCGACCGACCCGGGCGGCGGCAGGCGCCGTCCGCTGACCTCACGCGTCGGCGGTAGCGGTTCGCCGCGCAGCCACCGGTAGCGCAGCAGCCACAACGTTGCCGGCACAGCGGCGCCGGCGGCGATCAGACCGGTGATGAGCAACCCCCACACCGGGGTGCTCCAGGCGGCCAGCAATCCGGTGATCGCCATCCAGAACACAGTCGCGAAGCCGAAGAACAACCCGAACCTCAGCGCCCAGCGCCGCTTCCGCAGCAGCCGGGCCCGCGGGTCGGCGGCCGCACTGAGTTTCTGGGCGGCCACGTCGGCGTACTCGCTGACGGTGTCGATGCTGCGTTGCAACACCGAACGCCGCCACTGCCCCGATGTAAAGCCCGTGTCGCGCCCGGCCTTCACCGTCATCGAGTATTCGCCTCCCTGGTCACTGCTGGTAGCCCCTACTGGCCGAGCGGTTGCTCAGGTTCGGGGGTGATTGCCGATGTCGACGGCGTGCTCGGGGCTGCGGCACCGCCGGACGGCAGCGCCTCGCCGCGCATCGAGGCCCGGATCTGCTCGAGCCGGGAGTGCCCGGCCATCTGCACACCCGCCTGTTGGACCTCCCTCATGCGGCCCTGGACCGAGTTCTCGGCCAGCTCGGCGGAGCCCATGGCGTTGGCGTAGCGCTGCTCGATCTTCTGGCGCACTTCATCGAGGCTCGGTGTGTTCCCCGGCGCGGCCAGCTCATCCATTGAGCGCAGCGACTCGGCCACCTTCTCCTGCATCTTGGCCTGTTCCAGCTGCCCGAGCAGCTTGGTGCGCTCGGCGACCTTGGCCTGCAGATTCATGGCGCTCTGCTCGACGTGTTTCTTCGCCTGCTGGGCGGCCTGCAGCGCCGCGTCGTGCTGCACCTTGAGGTCCTCGACGCTCTGCTCGGCGGTCACCAGCTGGGCGGCGAAGGCCTCCGCGGCGTTGGTGTACTCGGTGGCCTTGGCGGTGTCTCCAGCAGCGGCCGCCTGGTCGGACAGCGTGAGGGCCTGTCGCACATTGGCCTGCAGCTTCTCGATATCGGCGAGCTGGCGGTTGAGCCGCATCTCCAGCTGACGCTGGTTACCGATGACCTGGGCGGCCTGCTGGGTGAGGCCTTGGTGACGCCGCTGTTCCTCTTCGATCGCCTGCTGGATCTGGATCTTGGGGTCGGCGTATTCGTCAACCTTGGCGCCGAAGAGCGCCATCAGGTACTTCCACGCCTTAACGAACGGATTGGCCATGAGGTGTTGCCCGCCTTCGAGTCGAGTGCCGCATAGGAGTCGGTTTGTTGAGCTGGTTCACGCTAGTTCTAGCCCAATTTATCGGTTCCGGCGCGAAGACCACACCACGTTGCGGGGCCGGTCGCCGTTTTTCGACAATATCCTGGCAAATCCGGGTCTGCCTCAGGCAACCGCCATCGCCGCTGGGTGCCGGATCACCCCGGACGGGACGTCGAGGCCACTCACGGGCAGCCGGCCGACGCCCTCGTGGCAGGCCAATTCGGCGCCGGCGTCGGTGAGCACCCGGGAGAGCGGCACATCCAGGGCCGTGCAGATCGCGCTGAGAAGTTCGCTGGAGGCCTCTTTGCGGCCCCGTTCGACCTCGGAGAGGTACCCCAAGCTGACCCGCGCCGAGTCGGAGACCTCGCGCAACGTGCGGCCCTGGGACGTGCGCGCGCGGCGCAGTACGTCACCGATCACTTCACGCAGCAGTACCGCCATTGGGTTTTCCTCCCTGAGTCGTTTGCTGCAAATGTCGTTGCAACCACTAGTGCAACGCAGCGCCGGCCCGGTTGGTTCCCGAAGTCTCCGCAGGACCCGTGTTCAGACTTCGGTCCGCTGGCCGCGGACCGCCGACACGACGTAGTCGATGCCGGTGATCACGGTCAGCACGATCGCGGCCCCCATCACCCACCACGCCACCGTGGTCCAGATCGGGGGCCAGTTGTGCAGTGGCAGGATGAACAGTCCGATGGCGACGGCCTGGACCAGCGTCTTGAGCTTGCCGCCCCGGCTGGCGGGGATGACACCCCGGCTGATGACGGCGAACCGCAGCACCGTGACCCCGATCTCGCGGATCAGGATCAGCACCGTCACCCACCACGGCAGGTCACCGAGCATCGAAAGCCCGATCAGCGCCGCCCCGATCAGCATCTTGTCCGCGATCGGATCGGCCAGCTTGCCGAATTCGCTGATCACGCCGTAGCTGCGCGCCAGGGAGCCGTCCAGCCGGTCGGTAATAACGGCCACGGCGAAAACGACGAATGCGGTTATCCGGCTGGCGGTTTCGTGTCCGTCGCCGGCGAAGAGGAACAGCAGGAAGATCGGAACCAGAACCAGGCGCAGTCCGGTCAGCAGATTGGGGACGTGAACCATCCAGTCGTGCCGGACCGTCGGCGGCGTCTCGGGTTGGCTCGTCACGGCAAATAGAATATCGGTTGTCCCACCCGATCGGCGGCTACCGATGCCGCCTACCGCGCGCTGAAGCTAAACCGGTCGCGCCCGCACCCGGTCACACCCTCACCACGGCGAGCACCCGAAAGTGATTGACGTGACTTCCGGTTCGATCGGGCAGAGTGACCCGTTGGCCGGCGCCTTGGCCTCGGCCACCGATCAGATCCCATTAGGGTGACTGGCGTGACCGACCACTGCCCCGGGCCGCCGTCGGTCGGCGCCCCGGCCCGCGAGGTCGCCATCCGCCGCGCCCGCACCTCCGACGTACCCGAGATCAAGCGTCTGGTGGACACCTATGCTGGACGGATCCTGCTGGAAAAGAACCTGGTGACGCTATACGAGGCGGTCCAGGAGTTCTGGGTGGCCGAACTAGCCGGACGCGTCGTCGGATGCGGCGCCCTGCACGTGTTGTGGGCCGATCTGGGCGAGGTCCGCACCGTCGCAGTCGCCCCCGACCTCAAGGGCCAGGGCATCGGGCATGCCCTCGTAGACCGGTTGCTTGAGGTGGCCCGGGAACTTCAACTTCGGCGTCTGTTCGTGTTGACCTTCGAGACCGACTTCTTCGGCCACCACGGCTTCACCGAAATCGAGGGCACTCCCGTCACCGCTGAGGTCTACGAGGAGATGCGCCGGTCCTACGACGTCGGGGTGGCCGAATTCCTCGACCTGAGCTACGTCAAGCCGAACATCCTGGGCAACACCAGAATGTTGCTGCAGCTGTAGTACGAGTTTTGGCCGGCCGGTCTTAGAACTCCTTCGGGAGGTCCTCCGGCACCCCGGTGTCATCGGCTAAGCGTCGGCATAGCCGTCATCGGCGTCCGCGTCGTCGCCGCTGAAGGCATCGCCCCCGCCGCGGATCGCGGCCAGCGTCGCGGCCAACTCATCCGGCTTGACGAGAACCTCACGGGCCTTGGACCCCTCCGATGGTCCGACGATGCCGCGGGTCTCCATCAGATCCATCAATCGGCCGGCCTTGGCGAAGCCGACCCGCAGTTTGCGCTGCAACATGGAGGTGGAGCCGAACTGGCTGGACACCACCAATTCGACGGCCTGCAGCAGCACGTCCATGTCGTCGCCGATATCAGGATCGACCTCGGCGCGGTCCCCGGAGGATTTGGCCGCGGTGACGCCCTCGGTGTAGTCGGGCTCAGCCTGATCCTTACACGCCTGGACGACCGCGTGGATCTCCTCATCGCTGATGTAGGCGCCCTGCAGCCGGATCGGCTTATTGGCCCCCATCGGCAGGAACAGCCCGTCACCCATCCCGATGAGCTTCTCCGCACCCGGCTGGTCCAGGATGACCCGGCTGTCGGTCAGCGACGACGTCGCGAACGCCAGCCGGGACGGCACGTTGGTCTTGATCAGGCCGGTGACGACGTCGACCGACGGGCGCTGGGTGGCCAGCACCAGGTGGATGCCCGCGGCGCGGGCCTTCTGGGTGATCCGCACGATCGCGTCCTCGACGTCGCGCGGTGCGGTCATCATCAGGTCGGCCAACTCGTCGACGATCGCCAGGATGTAGGGGTAGGGCTTGTACTCGCGCTGGCTACCCAGCGGTGTCGTGATTTTCCCCGATCGGACGTTGGCATTGAAGTCGTCGATGTGCCGGACGCGGGAAGCCTGCATGTCCTGGTAGCGCTGTTCCATCTCCTCGACCAGCCAGGCCAACGCCGCGGCCGCCTTCTTGGGCTGGGTGATGATCGGCGTGATGAGATGCGGAATGCCTTCATACGGCGTCAGTTCCACCATCTTCGGGTCGATCAGGATCATCCTGACCTCCTCCGGAGTGGCTCTGGCCAACAGGGACACCAGCATCGAGTTGACGAAGCTGGACTTGCCCGACCCGGTCGAACCGGCCACCAACAGGTGCGGCATCTTGGCCAGGTTGGCCGAGACGAAGTTGCCTTCGATGTCTTTGCCGAGTCCGATCACCAACGGGTGGTGATCGCTGCGGGTCGACGGTGCGGTGAGCACGTCGGCAAGCCGCACCATCTCGCGGTCGGTGTTGGGTACCTCGATGCCCACCGCCGACTTGCCCGGAATCGGCGCCAGCAGCCGGACACTCTCGGTGGCCACCGCGTAGGCGATATTGCGTTGCAGCGCAGTGATTTTCTCGACCTTCACACCCGGACCGAGTTCAACCTCATAGCGGGTCACCGTCGGGCCGCGGGTGCACCCGGTGACGGCGGCGTCGACTTTGAACTGCTCGAGCACCGACGAGATCGCATCCACCATCTGGTCGTTGGCCGAACTGCGCCGCTTCGGCGGGTCGCCGGGCGTGAGTAGATCCAGTGACGGCAGGGTGTAGGGGCCCTCCACCACGCGGTCCAGCGACGTGGCCTGCTGCCTGGGCGTGGCGGGCTTCTTGCGTCGCGGCTTGATCGGTTCGGTCATCGTGGATTGCGGGGGCGCCGGTTCGTCGAGCGGATAGTTGTCGTAGGGGCTGCCGATCGGACCGGATTCGCCTGCCCAGTCGGGCGACTCGTCGGCGCTGTAGGCGCGCGGGTCGCCCTGGGAACCTCCGGTCACCTCCGCCATCGCCCCGGCCGCCCGGCCGCGCAGCCGGCTGGCGGGTGTGCGGCGGGAGCCGTGGTCGACGGGATCGTGGTCGTCGTAATCGCCGTAGCCGTAGTCGCCTAACCCGCCGTCGTCGTAGCCATCCCGGAAACCCTCGTCGTAGCCGTCGGCGTCGTAGCCGTAGCCGCCACGGGTGCCGAACATCGTGTATAGGGCGTCGGGAAGCTCCCGGATGGTGATGCCGGTGATCAGCAGCAGCCCGAACAACACCGCCACGATCAACAACGGCGCGGCGATCCAAGCGGTGAGGCCGTCTGCCAACGGACCGCCGACGACGAAGCCGACGAACCCGCCGGCGGTCTGCCGCGCCGCCGAATCGGTGGGCGACCCCGACCACAGATGCCACAGACCCAGCACCGGCAGGCCGACCAGCACCGCGCCCAGCACCAACCGGGGCCGGGTCGGCGGGTAGGGCTCGGTGCGCATCAGGACCACTGCGATTCCGGCGACCAGCAGGGGAAGCAGGACGACCGCGCCCCCGACGACGGTCCGCAACCCGGAGTCGATCCAGGCGCCTACCGGACGGGCGGCGTCGAACCAGGACGCCGCGGCGATCACCACCGCCACCGCCAGCAGACCCAAGGCCAGGGCATCGCGACGGTGGCCTGGCTCGATATCGCGGGCCCGGCCCACTGACCGTGCCGTCGAACCGGCGCCGCGGGCTATGAACAGCCAGGTCGCACGGACGGCGCGCCCGGTGGCCGCGGCTGCGACGGCAATCGGGGATGCGGATTTCTTGGCCGCCGGTTTGCGCCGAGGCGGCGCCGGTCTGGTGGACCGGGAAACCGGCCGCGTCGCCGTCTGTGACCTGGTCGTTCGCGCGCCAGAGCGAGCGGCCGTCTTGTTCGCCATGCGGGCAGACTAGTAGGCCCGACCCCATCCGCACCATCCGCCACACTGGTCACAGCAGGGGCCGTTGCCAGACCGCAATCAATCGGCGAACGCAGCCCGCAGCGCCGCTCTCCGGGCGACGGCCGCGTCAAACCAGGACCGTTCGCGCTCAGAGGTCGGGACCACCTCAGGGGCCGGGACCGGCCGGCCCTGTTGATCGACGGCCACCATGGTGAAGTAACAGCTGTTGGTGTGCCGCCGGGTGCCGTCCTGAATGTTCTCGGTGTCCACCCGGATGCCAACCTCCATCGAGGTCCGGCCGGTGTGGTTCACCGAGGCCGAGAACGCCACCAACTCGCCGACCTTGATGGCGTCCCGGAACAGCACCCGGTCCACCGACAGGGTGACCACATAGGTGCCGGCATACCGGCTGGCACAGGAGTACGCCACCTGGTCGAGCAGTTTGAGCAGGGTGCCGCCATGCACGTTGCCGGAGAAGTTCGCCATATCCGGCGTCATGAGCACCGTCATGTAGAGCGACTTGCGGTCCTGCGGATCCTGCATGCCTGGCCTTTCGTCAGTCGGGGACAATCTACGGTGGTCCAGACCCCCGAGGCTTGAAATAAGGAGCGCCCCGCATGCCCGTCGTCGTCGTCGCATCGTTCACCGCCAAGCCGGAGTCCGTTGACGCTGTCCGCACTGCCTGCATCACCGCCATCGAGGCGGTCCACGGTGAACCCGGTTGCGACCTGTACTCGCTGCATCAGAGTGGTGACACCTTTGTGTTCATCGAGCAGTGGGCCGATGCGGAGGCCCTCAAGGTGCACAGCACCGCACCTGCCGTCGGTGCGCTGTTCGCCGAGATCGGCGATCACTTGGCCGGCGCCCCCGATCTGAAGATGCTCGAGCCCCTCCCGGCCGGCGACCCGGCCAAGGGCCAGTTGCGCGCCTGAGCATGGGAGCCCTCGCCGGCAAGGTCGCATTCATCACCGGTGCTGCCCGCGGTCAAGGCCGCGCCCATGCCGTCGCAATGGCTGCCGAAGGTGCTGACATCATCGCGGTAGACCTGTGTGAGCCCATCGCCAGCGTGCCCTATCCCCTCGCGACCCCCGAGGATCTGGCCGCCACCGTCGGATTGGTCACCGAGAAAGGTTCGCGCATCGTCGCCCGCCAGGCCGACGTCCGCGACCGCACGGCCCTGAAAGCCGCACTGGCGGAGGGAATCACCGAACTCGGCCGCGTCGACATCGTTATCGCCAATGCCGGGATCGCGCCGATGATGGGCGAGGCGGCCTGGCAGGACGTCATCGACGTCAACCTGACCGGGGTGTATCACACCGTCGACGTGGCGATCCGGCCGTTGATCAAGCAGGGCGACGGGGGATCCATCGTCCTGACCAGTTCGGTTGCCGGACTGGTGGGAATCGGCGCACCGATCGCCGGATCGCTGGGGTACACCGCCGCCAAGCACGGCATCGTGGGCTTGATGCGGGCCTACGCCAATTTCCTTGCCCAGTACAACATCCGGGTCAACTCGGTGCACCCGGCCGGGGTGGACACCCCGATGATCGACAACGACTTCACCCGGTCCTGGCTGGACGGCCTGGCGCAGCAACAGATGGGCGGACCGGACATGTCCAACGCGCTGCCGGTGCAGACCCTGACCGCCCAGGACGTCGCCAACGCGGTGCTGTGGCTGGTGTCGGATTCGGCCCGCTACATCACCGGGGTGGCTCTGCCGGTGGACGCCGGCTTCGTCAACAAGCGATAGCACTGCCCGCGAGGCGGAAACCCTGGCGGGTTTTGCGGCGATTCACCGCCCAGGATGCAGCCTCACTGCGCAGGGTCAGATTTCCAGCACCGTCGGCACGATCATGGGCTGGCGCCGGTAGGCCTCGCCCACCCACTTGCCGACCGCGCGCCGCACCGCTTGGGCGATGCGCACCGGATCGGTGATCCGTTCGGCGGCAAGGGACTCCATCTCCTGCTCGACCCTTCGCAGCGCGGGCTCGAGGGCTTTGGGATCGTCGGAGAAGCCACGCGAGTGCAGGTGCGGCGGGGCGGCGATACGGCCGGTGCCCCGATGGATCACCACCGTCACCGCCACGAATCCCGAACTCAGGATGAGCCGCTCCCCCAGTGTCGAGTCACCGACATCACCACTGACCAGACCGTCGACGAACATCTTGCCCACCGGGACGGCGCCGGCGATGCTGGCCTGTCCGCCGACGAGATCGACGCTGACCCCGTTCTCGGCCAGCATGATGTTCTCCTCGGGCACCCCGGTGCGGGCGGCCAGCTTCGCATTGGCCCGCAGATGCCGCCAGTAGCCGTGCACCGGCATCACGTTGCGCGGCCGGACGGCGTTGTAGAGGAACAGCAGTTCCCCTGCGTAGGCGTGGCCGGAAACATGAACGCGGGCCTGCTGATTGGTGACCACCCGGGCCCCGACCCGCGACAGCGCGTCGATCACCCCGTAGACCGCCTCCTCATTGCCCGGGATCAGCGACGAGGACAGGATGATCAGATCGTCGGCGGTGATGGAGATGCTGCGGTGCTCCCCGCGCGACATCCGGGACAACGCCGACAGCGGCTCCCCCTGGGTTCCGGTTGTGATCAGCACCAGCCGGTCCGGGGGCATCATCTCGGCCGCGGAGATGTCCACCACATCGCGGTCATCGACGGTCAGGAAGCCCAGTTCCCGGGCAATGGCCATGTTGCGGACCATGGAGCGCCCGACGAACGCCACCCGCCGTCCCAGGGCCACCGCGGCGTCGACGATCTGCTGGACCCGATCCACGTTGGAGGCGAAGCACGCCACCAGCACGCGCTTGCCCTCGGCATTGCGGATGAGCCGGTGCAGCGTCGGCCCGATCTCACTCTCCGAGGGGCCAACACCGGGAATCTCGGCGTTGGTGGAATCGCACAGGAACAGGTCCACGCCCGCGTCGCCCAGCCGCGACATCCCCGGCAGGTCGGTGGGGCGCCCGTCCAAAGGCAACTGATCGAGTTTGATGTCGCCGGTGTGCAGGACGGTTCCGGCTCCGGTATGGATAGCCACGGCCAGCGCGTCCGGGATGGAATGGTTGACGGCGAAATACTGGCACTCAAAAACGCCGTGCCTACTGCGTTGCCCCTCAAACACTTCGACGAAGTTGGGATTGATGCGGTGCTCTCTGCACTTGGCCGCGACCAACGCCAGGGTGAACTTCGAGCCCACCACCGGGATGTCGGCGCGCAGTTTGAGCAGGAACGGGATCGCCCCGATGTGGTCCTCGTGCGCATGCGTCAGCACGAGGGCTTCGATGTCATCGAGGCGGTCTTCGATGTGTCGCAGATCGGGAAGTATGAGGTCGACGCCCGGTTCGTCGTGGCTGGGGAACAGCACCCCGCAGTCGACGATGAGCAGTCGGCCGAGGTGCTCGAAAACGGTCATATTGCGGCCGATTTCACTGATCCCGCCGAGGGCTGTCACCCGCAGTGCGCCCGGCGCGAGGGGACCGGGTGGGCGCAGATCGCTGAGATTCACCGCTGCGGCCGCCCGGTCGGCGACCCCATTCCGAGTACGGCCGCCGCCCGCATGTCGGCGGCCAGTTGGTCGATCTGCTCGGGGGTGGCCGGCATCTGCGGCAGGCGCGGTTCGCCGACGTCGAAGCCCTGCAACCGGAGGCCGGCTTTGGACATCGTCACGCCACCCAATCGGGCCTGCGCGGCGTTCAGCGGGCCCAGTGACACGCTGATTTTGCGCGCGGTGGCCAGATCGCCGGAGTTGAACGCGCTGAACATATCTCGCAGCTGACCGGCGGCCAGATGACCCCAGACGCTGACGAAGCCCGCCGCACCGACCGCCAGCCACGGCAGGTTGAGCGCGTCGTCGCCGGAGTAGTAGACAAGACCGGTCTCGGCCATGATCTGGGCCGCCCCGTGCAGATCACCCTTGGCATCCTTGACCGCAACGATGTTGGGGTGACCGGACAGGACCCGCAGGGTGTCCCATTCGATGGGCACCACCGAGCGGGGCGGAATGTCGTAGAGCACCACCGGCAGGTCGGTGGCGTCGGCCACAGCGGTGAAGTGTGCCACCAGTCCGCTCTGCGGCGGCCGTGAGTAGTACGGGGTGACAACCAGCAGGCCGTGGGCACCCTCGGCAGCGCAGGCTTTGGCCAAGTGCACGCTGTGCGCGGTGTCGTAGCTGCCGGCGCCGGCGATGATGCGGGCGCGGTCGCCGACGGCGTCGAGCACGGCGGCCAGCAATGCCCGTTTCTCGTCGTCGGTGGTGGTGGGCGACTCCCCGGTGGTGCCCGAGAGGACCAGACCGTCGCAGCCGGAATCCACCAGGTGGGTGGCCAATGCGACCGCGGTCGCGGTGTCGAGGCGACCGTCGGAGAACGGCGTCACCATCGCGGTCAGGACCGTACCCAACCGGGCGCCCGCATCGAATCCGCCGGTGCTCACGGACGGTTAGGTTACCCGCTGGACGCTAAAGCTCTGTAGCCAGCGGGCTGGTGGCCACCTCGGTGCCGTCGGCCAGCACGCTGATCTGGAAGTCGGCGAACACCGCGGGCGCGACGTCAGCCAGTTCCCGCAGGCAGACGATGGCCAGGCGACGGATCTCGACGTCGGCGTGCTCGCTGGCCCGCATCGCGATGAAGTGCCGCCAGGCCCGGTAGTTTCCGGTCACCACAATCCGGGTTTCGGTGTCATTGGGCAGGACGGCCCGGGCGGCCTGGCGGGCCTGTTTGCGGCGCAACACCGCGTTGGGCTGGTCGTCCAGCTTGGCTTCCAGCTTGGTCAGCAAGTCCAGGTACGCGGCCCGGCTGGCATCGGCGGCGGCCAGCACGATCTGCTGCAGGTCGGGGTCGTCCTCCAGCCCGGGCGGGATGACCACCGAGGCGTCGTTGTCGGGCACGTAGCGCTGCGACAGTTGCGAGTAGGAGAAGTGCCGGTGCCGGACGAGTTCGTGGGCGCAGGACCGGGAAATGCCGGTGATGTAGAAGCTCACCGACGCATGCTCGAGCACTGCGAAGTGGCCGACGTCGATGATGTGCTTGATGTAGCGGGCGTTGGTGGCGGTGCGCGGGTTGGGTTTGGACCAGCTCTGGTAACAGGCCCGGCCGGCGAACTCCACGAGCGCCTCACCGCCCTCGGCGTCGGTGTCCCACGGCACGTCCGGGGGCGCCAGGAACTCGGTCCGGGCGATCAGTTGGACGCGCAGCGGCGCCGTCTCGGCCACCCGATCACCCTAATCGGCCGGTGAACTGACAGCGGCGAGGCACGAACATCGACTTCCGAACATGGCCTCGAAACCGAGGTGGACGACACCCACTCCCGGGTCCGGTCCCTCGACGACACCACCAGCGAGATCAAAGACCTGCTGATCACAGCGCTCGAACGCTAGCTCGCAGCGCCCCTGCCAGGTCGCCCCGGTCCTCCACCGCCACGTCGCTCAAACCGAGCCAGTCCGCCATCGTCTGCAACTCCCCCGCCAGCGTCCCGGCCACCCGTGCGGGCCGGCGCCCGGGCTCGGCGAACGCGCCCAGCACCCGCAGCGCGCCGGCGGACCGGTCGGCCTTGAGGTCGACCCGGCCGACCAACTCGCCGTCGAGCAGGAACGGCCAGACGTAGTAGCCGTAGCGGCGTTTGGCGGCCGGTGTGTAGATCTCGACGCGGTACTCGAACTCGAACAGCCGCTGCACCCGTGGCCGGAAGAAGATCAGCGGGTCGAACGGGCACAGCAACGCGGTCCCCTGGTCGGCGCGCGGCACCGTCTGACCGACGCGCAGATAGGCCGGCACCGGCCAGCCGTCGACGTTGACGAGTTCGAGTTCCCCGGCGCCCAGCAGATCGGCCAGGGCCGGTTTGACCTCGGCGGGGCGCAGACGGAAGTAGTCGCGGATGTCGGCTTCGGTGGCGACGCCCAGCGCGCTGGCCGCCAGCAGCGTCAACTGCCGCAGCGCCTCGGCGTCGTCGACCTCGCGGCGGAGCACCTCTGGGGGCAGGACACGTTCGGCGAGGTCGTAGTGCCGTGCGAACCCGACGCGGTGGGCCGTGGTCAGCACCCCGGAGGCGAACAGCGCCTCGGCCACCCATTTGGTGTCGCTGCGGTTCCACCAGGCGCCCTTGCCCCGGCGGGTGCCGCTCTGCAGGTGCGCCTCGATCTGGCCGGCGGTGCTCGGCCCGAGTTCGGCCACCGCGGCGATCACCTCGTCGACCAGCCGCGGGTTGTTTTTCACGATCTCCACCCCCCAGCGGCCGTGGACGTACTCGCGCATCCGCCAGCGCATCAGCGGCCAGTCGTCCACCGACATCAGGGCCGCCTCGTGCGCCCAGTACTCGACCAGCAGCCGCGGGGTACGCCGGGTGTGGCTCCACGCGGCGGCGTCGAGCATCCCCCGGCCGTAGGGACCCAACCGACTGAACACCGGCGCGTAATGCGCCCGGACCGCGACGGACACCGAATCCAGTTGCAGCACGTGGATTCCGCGGATCAGGCGACGGAGGTCGGCGCGGGTGGGTGACCGCAATGGTCGTGCGCCGAATCCCTGGGCGGCGACCGCGACACGACGAGCCGCCGCGGCCGTCAGTCGAGTCATCGACGCAGGAAGCTGTGGAACCGGTACCGCAATCCCGAGGAACTGTCATGCCACGGTGTGGAGGTGCCGACCCAGGATCCGTCCAGAACGGGAGCAAGCACATCCTCGTCCTCGGGGCGAAGATCGATCTCCACCTCGGTGATCTCGCATCGGGTGGCCGCCGGCATGGCCAGCTGGTAGATCTCGGCGCCGCCGATGACCCAGGTCTGACCCGCTTCGGCCAATGCCACCTCGATGGAGCCGAGGACCTCCGCACCCGGCGCCCGGTAGTCCGGATTGCGGCTCACCACGACGTTTCGTCGGCCGGGCAGCGGCCGGAAACGGGCAGGCAGCGAGTCCCAGGTGCGACGGCCCATCACCACGGTGTGGCCCATGGTGAGTTCCTTGAACCGGGCCAGGTCCTCGGGGAGCCGCCAGGGAATACCGCCGTCACGGCCGATCACCCCCGAGGTGGACTGAGCCCAGATCAGCGCGGTCACGCCGATGACCCGGCCCGGCGGCCAGGCCTCACACCGCCACCGGGGCTTTGATCGCCGGGTGCGGATCGTAGTTGCGGATATCGACGTCGTCGTAGGTGTAGTCGAAGATCGAATTCCGCTGGTGGAGAACGAGTTCCGGATAGGGCCTCGGGTCACGGCTGAGCTGTTCGGTGACCTGCTCGAGGTGGTTGTCGTAGATGTGGCAGTCCCCGCCGGTCCATACGAAGTCCCCCACTCCCAGGCCGGTCTGGGCGGCCATCATGTGGGTCAACAGCGCGTAGCTGGCGATGTTGAACGGCACCCCGAGGAACATGTCGGCGCTGCGCTGGTAGAGCTGGCAGCTGAGCTTGCCGTCGGCCACGTAGAACTGGAAGAACGCGTGGCAGGGCGCCAGTGCCATCCGGGGGATGTCGGCGACGTTCCAGGCCGACACGATGATCCGCCGCGAGTCCGGGTCAGTGCGCAGCAGGTCGACAGCGGCGCTGATCTGGTCCACCTGCTCACCCGACGGAGTCGGCCAGGATCGCCACTGCACTCCATAGACCGGCCCCAGATCGCCTGTTTCGCTTGCCCATTCGTCCCAAATGGTGACTCCGTGCTGATGCAGCCACTCGACGTTGGAGTCGCCGCGCAGGAACCACAGCAATTCGTAGATGACCGATTTGGTGTGCACCTTCTTGGTGGTTATCAGCGGAAAGCCCGCCGAGAGGTCGTAGCGGAGTTGGTGCCCGAAGAGGCTGCGCGTTCCGGTACCGGTGCGGTCTGCTTTCGGGGTGCCCTGCTCGAGGACCAACCGCAGCAGGTCCTCATACGGGGTCGGGATAGGCACGGAAGACCACTTTACGTCCGGCGAACGGGGTACAACGAAGGCATGCCGATCATCACCGACTCGATCACCACACCGGACGGGACCTGCCCGGTCGTCCTGGCCACCCCGGAGGGGTCCGGTCCCTGGCCGGGGATCGTGATGTACCCCGACGCCGGCGGAGTGCGCCCGGCCCTGCACGCCATGGCCGCCCGACTGGCGTCGCTGGGATACGTGGTGTTGCTGCCCGACGTGTACTACCGCAATGGCCGGTGGGAGCCGTTCGACATGGCAAACGTCTTCGCCGACACCGCCGAGCGGAACCGGCTGTTCGCCATGATGCAGGCGATCACCCCGGAGGTGATGGGCAGTGACGCGCGGGCCTTTTTCGACTATCTGGCGGCCCGGCCGGAGGTGTCCGGGGACCGGTTCGGCACGACCGGCTACTGCATGGGCGGCCGGACGTCGCTGGTGGTGGCCGGGCGGGTGCCGGAACGGGTCGCGGCAGCGATGTCGTTTCACGGCGGTGGTCTGGCCGACGACGATCCGGGCAGCCCGCATCGGCTGGCCGGCCTGATGGGGGCTGCGGTGTACGTCGGCGCGGCGCAGAACGATCCGTCTTACACCCCGGAGCAGTCGGCGACTCTGGAGGCCGCACTCACCGCCGCCGGCGTTGATCACGTCATCGAGTGGTACCCCGCCGCGCACGGATTCGCCGTGACCGACAACGGGCCCTACGACCAGCAGGCCGCCGAACGGCACTGGCAGGCCATGGAAACCTTCTTCGGCGAACACCTCACCGGGGTTAGCCCCGAGCCATGAACCGTTTGAACAGCTGGATGAAGCCGCGGGTGGCGTAAAGCCCGACGACGGCCGACAGGATCAGCAGGACGATGAACGTGACAAGCCAGTTCGACCGGCTGTGCGGGACGTTCCACCAGACCAGGGTGAACATCACCGCGCACAGAAAGACGAAGATGTCCCGCCAGTTGCCCTTGTAGCCGCTGGCCGCCTCCCGAAGGCTGCGGTTTCGGTCCACGGTCGCAATCAGTTCCCAGACCCGTTCGTCGATGCTGCGCCGCAGGGCCGCCCGCAATTCGACGCTCTCCTCGGGGAGGCTGTCGAGTAGTTCGATGTCCGATTTGATCAGGGCCCGGAAGTCGGGACCCTTGACCGATCCCATCAACGCACCCAGCAATGCTCCCCCGGCGATCGGGGCCGCCCCCAACGCCATATCACCCATTCCGGCCATGACACCTCCCACGATCGGGGCGGCGGCCAGGACGCCGCCTGATCACAGACGCTAGGGCCGACCGCCCGGGTAATCCAGAACCGCGCGCCTACCGTGTCGAGGGCGCCCGACGTCAGCTCATCAGGCTCGCGGCGAGGGTCGCGCCGAGATTCCAGCACGCTTCCAGGTCCGCCCTGGTCGGCTTGCCGGACACCGTGACGGTGTCGGCGACCTGTTTCCAGCCGAGTCCCGTGGTGATCGCCGCCAGAGCCCGCTTCGCACCCTCAGTGCCCTCGTTGCCGTGCAGAAAAGCGCCGAACGGCCGTCCTGTGCTGCTGTCGAGCAGTTGGTAGTAGGAACAGTCGAAGGCGTGTTTGATAGCGCCGCTGAGGTAACCGAGGTTGACCGGAGTTCCGAGCAGGTATCCGTCGGCCTCCAGCATCTCGACCGCTGAGACTGTCAGCGCGGGCCGCCGAATCACCTCAACTCCGACGATGTCGGGATCGGTGCTGCCCGCCACCACCGCCTCGAACATCTCGGCGCAGTGCGGGGACGGGGTGTGGTGCACGATGAGCAACCGTCGCCTACTCACTGTCGAGCCTCGTTCACCGACGAGCCTCGTCTGCTTGCAGCGCAACGGCTTTGCGCATCGCCTCCCGGGCCCGGGACCGGTCCCCCGCGTAGTCGTAGGCACGGGCCAGCCGGTACCACCGCCGCCAGTTGTCCGGGTCGGCCTCCACTTCGGCGCGCACCGTGTGAAACAGGGCGTCGGCGGCGTAGCGCTTGATCCGGCCCGACGGCATTCTGGGCAGATCCGCGACATCGAGTTCCATCCCGTCCTCGGCAGCCAGGCGGGCCAGTCGTTGGTGGGCGACCCCGGCTCGGACGGTAGACACCGTGACCCACACCCCGACGACGGGCAGCAACAGCACGCCGATACCAAGCGCGACGGCGGCCGGGGTCCCGGTTCGGATCAGCGCGATCGCGGTCTGGGTCAGCAGAACGAAGTAGACCAGCAGGGCCAGGCAGAGAAACCCGATCAGCAGTTGGACGCGCACAATCACAGGTCCAGCAGGGGCTCGAGACCGAGGGTCAAGCCCGGCCGCCCGGCGATCTGACGCACTGCGAGAAGCACGCCCGGGACGAAGGACGTGCGGTCCAGACTGTCGTGGCGGATCGTCAACGTCTCGCCCATGGTGCCGAAGAGGACCTCTTGATGAGCGACCAGTCCGGTCAGCCGCACCGAGTGCACCGGGATGCCGTCGACGTCGGCGCCTCGGGCCCCGGGCAGACCGGTGCTGGTGGCATCAGGGTTGGGCGGCATGCCTTTTCGGGCCTGCGCGATCAGCGCCGCCGTCCGGGTCGCCGTTCCTGAGGGGGCATCGGCCTTCTGCGGATGGTGGAGCTCGATGACTTCGGCGGACTCGAAGTACGGGGCGGCCTTCTGCGCGAAGTACATCGAGAGCACGGCGCCGATCGCGAAGTTCGGCGCGATCAGCACGCCGGTATCCGGTTTCGCCGCCAGCCAGGCGCGCACCTGGTCCAGTCGGCCTTCGGTGAAGCCGGTGGTTCCGACGACGGCGTGAATACCGTTGTCGATCAGGAACTTCAGGTTGTCCATCACCACATCGGGGTGGGTGAAGTCGATGACCGCCTCGGTGCCGGAGTCGGTCAACGTCGCCAGCGCCTCGTCGGCGTCGACCTGGGCAGTCAAGGTGAGATCGGCGGCGTCGCGCACCGCCGCGCACATCGCGGTTCCGACTTTGCCCTTGGCGCCCAGGACTCCGACTCGCATGGGGGCAGCCTAGTCGGGCGCGCCGGTCGATCGGTGGCACGGGCGAGGACGTGGGAAGTTTGTCCGATCTGCCGGTATGACTGCTGTCGAAGCGATCTTTCTTCACACTGGAAGCTGCCAATCCCTGACCAAGGAGCGAATGTGCGCGTCGGCATCCCGACTGAGATCAAGAACAACGAGTACCGCGTCGCCATCACCCCGGCGGGTGTGGCCGAACTGGTCCACCACGGCCACGAGGTGCTGGTTCAGGTCGGCGCCGGTGAGGGCTCGGCGATCCACGACCCCGACTTCGCCGCCGCCGGGGCGACGATGGTGCCGACCGCCGAGCAGGTGTGGGAGCAGGCCGACCTGCTGCTGAAGGTCAAGGAGCCCATCGAGCCGGAGTACAGCCGGATGCGCAGGGGCCAGGTGTTGTTCACCTATCTGCATCTGGCGGCCTCCAAACCGTGCACCGACGCCTTGCTGGCCTCGGGCACCACGTCGATCGCCTACGAGACCGTGCAGACCGCCGACGGTGCACTGCCGCTGCTGGCGCCGATGAGCGAGGTGGCCGGGCGCCTTTCCGCCCACGTCGGGGCCTACCACCTGATGCGCACCATGGGCGGTCGGGGCGTTCTGATGGGTGGTGTCCCCGGGGTGGCACCGGCCGTGGTGGTCGTGATCGGAGGCGGCATGGCCGGCGACAACGCCGCCGCCGTGGCCTGGGGCATGGGCGCGCACGTGACGGTGTTCGACCTCAACGTCACCACCTTGCGCAAGATCGACGCCGAGTACGGCGGTGCCATCGAAACCCGTTACTCCTCGCGACT
The DNA here is from genome assembly GCA_964463215.1 of uncultured Mycobacterium sp. Classification (GTDB taxonomy): domain Bacteria; phylum Actinomycetota; class Actinomycetes; order Mycobacteriales; family Mycobacteriaceae; genus Mycobacterium. The sequence continues at coordinate 85,682 of CAYXBN010000001.1, forward strand.
GGACCTCGAGAACGCGGTCAAGCAGGCCGACCTGGTGATCGGCGCGGTTCTGGTGCCCGGCGCCAGGGCACCCAAGTTGGTCACCAATGCCACGGTGGCCCAGATGAAGCCGGGTTCGGTCCTGGTCGACATCGCGATCGACCAGGGCGGCTGCTTCGAGGACTCGCGGCCGACGACCCACGATGATCCGACGTTCAAGGTCCACAACTCGGTGTTTTACTGCGTCGCGAACATGCCCGGCTCGGTTCCGCGGACGTCCACCTTCGCGCTGACCAACGCGACCCTGCCGTACGTGCTCAAGCTGGCCGACAAAGGATGGCAAGCCGCCTGCGCGGCGGATCCGGCTCTGGCGAAAGGCCTTTCGACTCACGAGGGCCACCTGCTCAACGAACAGGTCGCCCACGATCTGGGGTTGTCCTACACCGACCCGGCGGGCCTGCTGGCCTAACCGGCCAGCGCCCGAAGCCGCCGCGGCAGAACTCGTTTGGACCGGTGCGGACCCAGCACCGCCGCACCGAACCGGCCAGTCAGCACCTTAGCCGCCGCGGCGTTGACGTCCTCGACCGTCACCTGCTCGATACTGCGCAGCGTGCTGGACAACGTGCGGTAGCGGCCGTAGTTCAGTTCGGTGCGGCCCAGGCGGTTCATCCGGGAGGCCGAATCCTCCAGGCCCAGCAGCAGTCCGCCGCGCAGTGACCCCTTGGCGATCCGGCATTCGGCCTCGGTGATCCCGTCCCGGGCCACCGTCTCGAGCACCTCCGCGGTGAGCCGGACCACCTCGTCGAATCGCTCCGGCAGACATCCGGCATACACCGAGAACGCCCCGCTGTCGGCGAAGGTGTCCACCGCGGAGTAGACGGAGTAGGCCAACCCGCGGGTCTCCCGGATCTCCTGGAACAGCCGCGAACTCAGGCCCCCGCCGAGTGCGGTGTTGAGCACCGAAAGGGCCCAGCGGTCCGCCCAGTGCCGACCCGGAACCCGCACCCCGAGGGCGAGGTGGGTCTGCTCACAGTCCCGGCTGACCAGCGTCAACTCCGGCCCAACGGTCAACCGGCCGTTGCCTTTTCGCATCGGCTGCGGCTTGCGACCCCGGACCAGGCGGTGGCCGAAGAACTCCCGCGCCAATGCCACCACATGGTCGTGGTCGACGTTGCCGGCGACGGCGAGGACCATTCGCTCGGGAATGTAGTGACGCAGATGGAACGACCGCAGCTGATTGCGGGTCATGGCCGATACCGACTCGACGCTGCCGATCACCGGCCGGCCGACGGGATGCTCACCGAACATCGCTGACAGGAACACATCGCCGAGGGTGTCCTCGGGGTCGTCGTCGCGCATGGCGATCTCCTCGAGCACCACGTCGCGCTCGAGTTCGACGTCCTCGGCTGCACAGACCCCGTTGAGCACCACGTCGGCGACCATGTCGACGGCCATTTCCAGGTCGTCGTCGAGGACGTGGGCGTAGTAGCAGGTGTGCTCCTTCGAGGTGAACGCGTTCAACTCCCCGCCGACGGCGTCGACCGATTGGGCGATCTGCACCGACGTCCGAGTCGGGGTGGCCTTGAACAGCAGATGCTCCAGGAAGTGGGCGGCGCCGGCGACGGTGGGCCCCTCGTCGCGGGAACCCACGTTCACCCACAAACCGACCGAGGCCGACCGAACCGACCGAACCTGCTCGGTGACGACCCGCAGGCCGCCCGGCAGCACGGTGCGCCGGACGGCCGAGCGGTCGGTGGGGCCGGTGGCCCTAGTTGCCGACGGTCGCGGCATCAGCCGGTGCGGCTTCCGCAGCAGCGTCCTCGGCGACCGGGATCAGCGAGATCTTGCCGCGGTTGTCGATGTCGGCGATCTCCACCCGCAGCTTGTCGCCGACCTTGACCACGTCCTCCACCTTGGCGACCCGCTTACCGGAACCCAGCTTGGAGATGTGCACCAGGCCGTCGCGACCGGGCAGCAGCGAGACGAACGCACCGAAATCGGTGGTCTTGACAACGGTTCCGAGGAACCGCTCCCCGACCTTGGGCAGCTGCGGGTTGGCGATCGCGTTGATCCGGTCGATGGCCGCCTGGGCCGAGGGGCCGTCGGTGGCGCCGACGAACACCGTGCCGTCGTCCTCGATGGAGATCGACGCACCCGTTTCCTCGGTGATCGCGTTGATCATCTTGCCCTTGGGCCCGATGACCTCGCCGATCTTGTCCACCGGGATCTTGATCGCGGTGACGCGCGGGGCGTACGGGCTCATCTCGTCGGGGGCGTCGATGGCCTCGGCCATCACCTCCAGGATGGTCATCCGGGCGTCCTTGGCCTGGGCCAGGGCGTCGGCGAGCACCTTCGACGGGATGCCGTCGAGCTTGGTGTCCAACTGCAAGGCGGTGACGAACTCCTTGGTGCCGGCGACCTTGAAGTCCATGTCACCGAAGGCGTCCTCGGCGCCGAGGATGTCGGTCAGCGCGACGTAGCGAGTTTCGCCGTTCACCTCATCGGACACCAGGCCCATCGCGATGCCCGCCACCGGCGCCTTGAGCGGCACACCGGCGTTCAGCAGCGACAGGGTGGCGGCGCACACCGAACCCATCGAGGTCGAACCGTTGGAGCCCAAGGCTTCTGAGACCTGGCGGATGGCGTAGGGGAATTCCTCAACGCTGGGCAGCACCGGCATCAGCGCCCGCTCGGCGAGCGCACCGTGGCCGATCTCGCGGCGCTTGGGCGAGCCCACCCGGCCGGTCTCACCGGTCGAGTACGGCGGGAAGTTGTAGTGGTGCATGTAGCGCTTGGACTTCTCCGGACCCAGTGAGTCGATCTGCTGGGCCATCTTGACCATGTCCAGGGTGGTGACGCCCATGATCTGGGTCTCGCCCCGCTCGAACAGCGCGCTGCCGTGCGCCCGGGGGATGACGGCCACCTCAGCCGACAGCGCGCGGATGTCGGTGATGCCGCGGCCGTCGATGCGGAAGTGATCGGTCAGGATGCGTTGGCGGACAAGCTTTTTGGTCAACGAACGGTACGCCGCGCCGATCTCCTTCTCCCGGCCGGCGAAGGCCTCACCGAGCCTGCCGAGCACCTCGTTCTTGATCTCGTCGGTGCGGTCGTTGCGCTCCTGCTTCCCGGCCATCGTCAGCGCCTGCGCCAGCGACTCGCCCGCGGCGTCGGACACCGCGGTGTAGACATCGTCGGCGTAGTCCGGGAACAGCGGGTAGTCGGCGACCGGCTTGGCGGCCCGCTCGGCCAGTTCGCGCTGCGCGTCGCACAGCGCCGCGATGAACGGTTTGGCGGCCTCCAGGCCTGCGGCGACCACGGTCTCGGTGGGGGCCTGAGCACCGCCGGCGACCAGGTCGATGACCTTGTCGGTGGCCTCCGCCTCGACCATCATGATCGCGACGTCGTCGCCGGCCTTGCGGCCCGCGACGACCATGTCGAAGACAGCGTCCTCAAGCTGCTCGACGGTCGGGAACGCCACCCACTGGTTCTTGATGAGGGCGACCCGCACACCGCCGACCGGGCCGGCGAACGGCAGACCGGCGATCTGGGTGGACGCCGACGCGGCGTTGATCGCCAGCACGTCATAGAGATCGTTGGGATCCAGGCTCAGGATGGTGACCACGACCTGGATCTCGTTGCGCAGACCGGAGACGAACGTCGGGCGCAGCGGCCGGTCGATCAGGCGGCAGGTCAGGATGGCGTCGGTCGACGGGCGGCCCTCGCGGCGGAAGAACGAGCCGGGGATGCGGCCGGCGGCGTACATCCGCTCTTCGACGTCGATGGTCAACGGGAAGAAGTCGAAGTGCTCTTTGGGGGCCTTGCTGGCGGTGGTCGCCGACAGCAGCATGGTTTCGTCGTCGAGGTAAGCGACCACCGCCCCGGCGGCCTGTTGGGCCAACCGGCCGGTCTCGAATCGGATGGTGCGGGTGCCGTAGCTCCCGTTGTCGATGGTGGCGGTCGCTTCGTACACGCCTTCGTCAATTTCAGCGACAGACATACGTCCGTGCAGCCTTTCGTTCACTGTTGAATTCGCGCCACCACTGTGGCTCGATGCATTGGCTGACGATTGGCTGCGGTCGTCGATCGAAGCTGCCGGGTGGATGTCCTCCCGGCAACCACTACCGAGGACCGCCCGATCGGGCCAAGCCTCGCTGGGAGACGCACGTTATCGCCGCGGCGCGGCCGACAACGTTTTCATGGTACACCGGCGCCGGGTCAACCCGGCCGCGGTTAGCGGCGCAGGCCAAGCCGTTCGATCAGCGAGCGGTAGCGCTCGACGTCGACCTGGGCGACGTACTTGAGCAACCGGCGGCGACGGCCAACCAGCAGCAGCAGACCCCGCCGGGAGTGGTGGTCGTGCTTGTGGGTCTTGAGGTGCTCGGTGAGGTCGGAGATGCGCTTGGTCAGCAGCGCAACCTGGGCTTCCGGGGAGCCGGTGTCGGTTCCGTGCAGACCGTAGGAGCCCAGGATTTCCTTCTTCTGTTCGGCGGTCAGCGCCATGGGGGAACTCCATCTGTTGCAGTACCGCGAAAGTAAGTGTTCGTTCGTGGCCGCCGCGGACTGCAGCTCACGCGAGGTCGAAGCTTAGCAACGCCGGACGCCGACCCGGAAATCGTCGGCTCAGCTTTCAGCGGCCAGGATGGTCCTGGCCTTGTCGGTGTCGCGGCCCATCGCCTCAATGAGCTTGTCCACCGAGTCGAACTTGCGCTGGCCCCGCAGCCGGGCGACGAAATCCACTGCGACGTGCTGCCCGTACAGATCCGCGTTCGTGTCCAGCACAAAGGCCTCCACGGTGCGGGTGCGCCCGGAGAAGGTCGGGTTGGTGCCGATCGACACCGCCGCGGGATGCCGCTGGCCGGCCAGCGCCGGACCGGTTGCCGGTCCAGGGCCCAGCACGGTGAACCAGGCCGCGTAGACCCCGTCGGCCGGGATCGCCGAGTACATCGGAGGTGCGACGTTGGCGGTCGGATATCCCAGATCGCGGCCGCGGCCCTCACCGCGCACGACGACGCCCTCGACCCGGTGCGGACGGCCGAGCGCCTCGGCGGCGGCCACCACATCCCCGGCGTCGACGCAGGCCCGGATATAGGTCGAGGAGAACGTGACCGTTTCACTCTGGTGCTGTTCGGCGACCAGCGAGACGGACTCCACGGCGAATCCCAACCGTTCGCCGACCTTGCGCAGGGTCGCGACGTTTCCGGCCGCCTTCTTGCCGAAGGTGAAGTTCTCCCCCACCACGACGTCGAGCACGTGCAGACGCTCGACGAGCAACTCGTGGATGTAGCGCTCCGGGGTCAGCTTCATGAAGTCGGCGGTGAACGGCATCACCAGGAACACGTCGATGCCCAGTTCCTCGACGAGTTCGGCGCGCCGCGGCAGGGTGGTCAGTTGGGCAGGGTGGCTGCCCGGGAAGACGACCTCCATGGGGTGCGGGTCGAAGGTCATCAAGACCGTCGGCACGCCGCGGGCCAGGCCGGCCTTGACCGCGCGGGCGATCAGTTCGGCGTGGCCGCGATGCACACCGTCGAACACCCCGATGGTGAGCACGCAGCGACCCCAGTCCGACGGGATGTCATCCTGCCCGCGCCAGCGTTCCACGCCGCCAAGACTAATGTGTGCATCCGCCGCCCGGCCGGACCGTCTCATACTCCTTCGGCCTGACGTAATTCGTTGGATATCCGGCTCTCAAACTGCCGGATACCGACAATGGTCCGCGGCCGGCGGCAGGCTCCGCCCCGGTCGGCTTGCTGCCGGTTGCGCCAGTGGCCGCACTCAGGTCATCCCCCGCATATTCCCCGTTCATGTCACCCCGACGTTATTGTGATTCCAAGTCGGTCAATGCTCAGGACAGCGTCGCGGGACGGATCACCACCACGGACTTGGTCCGGTCACCCCGATCCTCCACCAGGGCAACGACCCGCCCCTCCGGATCGGTTGCCGCACAGATGCCCTCGATTCCGCCTGCAGGCAGTGGGCGGCCGTGGCTGGCGTCGGCGGCCTGTTCCGCGGTGATATCGCGGCGTGGGAAGACCGCCAGGCAGGCCGCGTCGAGGTCGTAGCTCAGCGTCTGGTGGCCGGCCAGTTGCTCAAGGGTCCGGGCGTGGTCGAGTCCGTAGCCGCCGACCCTGGTGCGCCGCAACGCCGTCAGATGGCCGCCGACGCCGAGGGCCGCACCCAGGTCGCGGGCCAGCGCCCGGATGTAGGTCCCCGAGGAGCAGTCCACGTCGACGTCGACATCGGTGAACGGGCCATCACGGCGGATAGCCAGCACGTCGATACGATCGATGCGTACGCGACGCTCCGGGAGTTCGACGTCGCGGCCCTCACGCACGAGTTGATAGGCGCGCTTCCCGCCGACCTTCACCGCGCTGACCGCAGACGGGCGCTGGAAGATCTCGCCGCGCAGCGCGGCCACGCCGGCGTGGATCGTCTCGTCGGCGATGTCCGCCGCCGAGACATCCTGCAGCGCTTCACCTTCAGCATCGTCGGTCGTGGTCGTGCGGCCCAACCGGATGGTGGCCGAATACGACTTAGACGTCAGGGTCAGCAGCCCGAGGATTTTGGTGGCGCGCTCGATACCGATCACCAGAACGCCGGTGGCCATCGGGTCCAGGGTCCCGGCGTGGCCGACCTTGCGGGTGCCGAAGAACCGCCGGCACTGTCCCACCACGTCGTGACTCGTCATCCCGGCCGGTTTGTCCACGATGACGATGCCCGCCGTCACAGCACGATCGCCGTCAGCGCCAGGCCGCCCGCCACCGACCAGCGACCTTCGAGTTCGCGCAGTGGCGGTCCGGAGCGCGCGGCAGGGTCGATCAGTATCCGCGAGACGAAGGTGCCTGCGGTACCGGACCTGTCGACCTCGAGACTGATATGCGCATCCTCGAAACCGAGCCACCGCTGCGTCAGGGGGAACCAGGCCTTATAGGTGGCTTCCTTGGCGCAGAACAGAATCCGGTCCCAATGCAGCCCGTCGGGCAGCGCGGCGATCTGCTGGCGTTCAACGGGCAGGCTGATGGCGTCGAGCACCCCGTCGGGCAGCACCCCGTGCGGTTCGGCGTCGATACCCACCGAACGCACTACCGAGGCGCGACCGACCACCGCGCCGCGATAACCCTCACAGTGGGTCAGGCTGCCCACCACACCTTCGGGCCAGCGGGGCTCGCCCTTCTCGCCCTTGAGGATCGGCGCCTGCGGCACCCCCAACTGCCCCATCGCCAACCGGGCGCAGTGCCGCACAGTGACGAACTCGTTGCGCCGCTTGGGTACCGACCGGGCGATCAGCGGCTCCTCCTCCGGCAGCGGAGACAGATCCGGCGGATCGTGGTAGACCTCGGCGTAGACCAGGCCGACCAGGTCGGGCAGCACCGCCCCGATCAGATCACTCATCGGCGCCGGCTCTTCAACTTCTCCCGGAAAGCCTCGGCCTGGGCGCGCATCTCAGGAGTGAGCATGAAGTGTCCGCCGAACTCGTTGAGGTAGCCGGGGGCATAGTCCGGGTCGGGCAGCACCTGGCGCAGCCACCGATAAGGCCTGCGCCGCCGCCACTCTCGCGGATAGCCCACCGACACCTCCTCGAACCGCACCCCGTCATACCAGGTGGTGCGCGGGATGTGCAGGTGGCCGTAGACCGAGCAGAGCGCGTTGTAACGGGTGTGCCAATCGGCGGTCTGCGTGGTTCCGCACCACAGCGAGAACTCCGGATAGAACAGCATTTCGCAAGGTTCCCGCACCAGTGGGAAGTGATTGACCAACACCGTGGGAACCATCCAGTCCAGCTCGTCCAACCGCGACCGGGTGTAGCGCAGCCGGTCGGCGCACCAGGCGTCGCGGGTCGCATAGGGTTCGCAGGACAACAGGAACTCGTCGGTGGCGAGCACATTGTTGTCCCGGGCGATCGCAAGTCCCTCGGCTTTGGTGGTCGCACCCCGGGGCAGGAAGCTGTAGTCGTAGAGCAGGAACATCGGCACGATGGTGGCCGGACCGCCCGGACCGGTCCACACCGGATAGGGGTGCTCAGGGCTGATGATGCCCATCTCATCGCACATCTGCACCAGGTAGTCATAACGCGCCCGGCCGAAAACCTGCATCGGGTCCTTGCCGGTGGTCCACAGTTCGTGGTTGCCCGGCACCCAAATCACCGTGGCGAACCGCCCCCGCAACAGTTCCAGCGACCAGCGGATGTCGTCGGTCCGCTCGGCGACGTCGCCAGCGACGATCAGCCAGTCCTCCGGGGTCGCCGGGTACAGCGACTCGGTCACCGGCTTGTTGCCGGCGTGCCCGGTGTGCAGGTCGCTGATCGCCCAGAGCGTGGGTGCCACAGTGTTGGTCCTCTCTCGGCGCCCACCCTAACTTGCGGCCCATATTCTGATCTCGTGACGAGCACCAGGTTCAGCGATCGGGCGGTGAGCCGCGCGCTGCGCCTTCCCGCTCCCACCACCGGCTACCGGGTCCACCGGCGGTTGGCGGTCCCGATGCGCGACGGGGTGCGGTTGCTCGCCGACCACTACGCGCCACTGGCCGATCAGCCGCTGGGCACCATCCTGGTGCGCTGCCCCTACGGCCGGGGGTTTCCGTTCTCCTTCGTCTACGCCCAGCTGTACGCCGCTCGCGGGTATCACGTGGTGCTGCAGAGCGTTCGGGGCACCTTCGGCTCCGGCGGGGACTTCGTGCCGATGGTGCACGAGGCCGACGACGCCGCCGACACCGTGGTGTGGCTGCGTGAACAGCCCTGGTTCACCGGAACGTTCGGCACTATCGGGCTGTCCTATCTGGGCTTCACCCAGTGGGCCCTGCTGTCGGATCCGCCGCCGGAACTGGCCGCGGCGGTCATCAGCGTCGGTCCGCACGACTTCCATGGGACGTCCTGGGGCACCGGGTCATTCGCGCTCAGCGACTTCCTGGGCTGGTCGGACATGATGGCCCACCAGGAGCGCTCGCATTTCCACCGGCTGACCCAACAGTTCCGGGCGGCCCGCCGACTGGCCTCGACCGTGCACCACGTCCCGCTGGGCTTCGCGGGCCGAAACCTGCTCGGCGAACGCTCGCCGTGGTACGAGTCCTGGATCGAGCACCCCGACGTCGACGACCCGTTCTGGGAGCCGATGCGGATGACGCACGCCCTGGACCGCTGCGCGGTGCCGGTGCTGCTGATCAGCGGTTGGCAGGACATCTTCATCGACCAGACCATCACCCAATACCAGCACCTGCACCGGCGCGGCATGGACGTGGCGTTGACGGTCGGGCCCTGGACCCACGATGAGATGGTCACCAAGGCCACCGCCAGCACGGTCGCCCAGACGCTGACCTGGCTGGGAGCCCACCTGGCACGCCAGCCGGTCACGCCCCGCAGCCAGCCGGTCCGGGTGTATGTCACCGGCCGACCCGGGCGTGGCTGGGTTGAGCTGCCCGACTGGCCACCGCCGACCACCGACCGGCAGTTCTACCTTGCACCGGGTGGCGTTCTGGGGACCAACGCGGCGTCGGGTCGCACGGGGACCGCCGCCTCCAGCTTCCGCTACGACCCGGCCCACCCGACGCCGACGATAGGCGGACGACTGCTCTCCCGGGCCTCCGGCTACACCGACGACAGCGCCCTGGCACAGCGCAGCGACGTGCTGAGCTTCACTACCACGCCACTGGCGGCCGCACTCTTCGTCTACGGCCACCCGGTCGTCGAGCTGGACTACCAGACCGACAACCCGCACTTCGACGTCTTCGTCCGGGTCAGCGAGGTCGATGAGCGGGGACGCTCCCGCAATGTCAGCGACGGTTTCCGACGGTTCGACACTGCTCCCGCGCGGCCGATCCGGCTGGAGTTGGATCCGATCGCGCACCGGTTCGCCGCCGGGTCGCGGATCCGGGTGCTGCTCGGCGGCGGATGCCATCCTCGCTTCGCCCGCAACCTGGGCACCGGTGAACCCGCGATCAGTGGCCACCGGATGGTGCCGTCGACCCACACCGTGCGACACGGGCCGGCGTCCTGGTTGTCGCTGCCGGCCGGCGAACCGCTCTAAGTCTGCGGCGCCGGGACGGTCGAGGTGGTGGTGAACTCGCTGGAACCGGAGTCGGGCTGGTAGCTGACCGCGACGAAAATCGCGATGGCCGACAACACGAAACCCACCAATGCGGCCACCGCCAGCAGCACCTTCGGATTGGCCGCCCGTGTGTTGTCCACGGGTGCAGCATGCAGCATCTGCGGTGTCGACGCCAGCGGCGTTGGACTCTGAGCCCGCCGGTACGGTGTCGCTATGGCTAACGAGGTTTCTGCAGTCCTGCTCGTCGACTCCACCGACCGGGTCCGCACCCTCACCCTGAATCGGCCCGAGGCACGCAATGCGCTGTCAGCGGCGCTGCGCAGTCAGTTCTTCGCCGCGCTGCGCGACGCTGAGGCCGACGACGCCGTCGACGTGGTGATCGTGACCGGAGCCGACCCGGTGTTCTGCGCCGGACTGGACCTCAAAGAACTCGGCAACACCACCGAACTGCCGGACATCTCACCGAAGTGGCCGCCGATGACCAAGCCGGTGATCGGCGCCATAAACGGCGCCGCGGTGACCGGCGGCCTGGAACTGGCGCTGTACTGCGACATCCTGATCGCCTCGGAGCACGCCCGGTTCGCCGACACCCACGCCCGGGTCGGTCTGCTGCCCACCTGGGGTCTGAGCGTTCGGCTGCCGCAGAAGGTCGGCGTCGGAATGGCGCGACGGATGAGCCTGACCGGCGACTACCTGTCGGCATCGGAGGCGCTGCGAACAGGTCTGGTGACCGAGGTCGTGCCGCATGAGCAGTTGATGCCGGCGGCGCGGGCAGTCGCGGCGTCCATCGTCGGCAACAACCAGAAGGCGGTGCGGGCCCTGTTGGAGAGCTATCGCCGCATCGACGAGGACACCTGCGGTTCCGGGCTGTGGCTGGAAGCCGAGGCGGCACGGGCGTGGATGCGGTCCGCTACTGGCGACGACATCGCCGCCAGTAGGGCCTCGGTCATGGAGAGAGGCCGGGCGCAGGTCAACTGAGGACGTCGAGACTGAAACACTGGCGGGGATTCCCCCGATTCGACGCCAAGGATTCAGTCTCGCGACACCTGCCTTGGACGCCTGCCCCGGCTACCCCAGGGCCGCGACGAGATCGGCCACCACCTCATCGGCCGATCCAGCGGCCGGATACCCCGCCGCCAGGGCGTGCCCACCACCGCCGAAGCCCGCGGCCACCGCCGTCAGGTCGATGGTCTTGGCGCGCAGGGACACCGACCACTGCTGCGGGCGAACCTCTTTGAGCACCGCAGCGACTTCGGCCTCCTTGGTCGTTCGGACCAGGTCGATGATGGACTCGACCTCTTCGGAGCGGTGCGAGGACCAGTCGGCGTGGCCGACCACCACGTAGACCAACCCGGCCCCGCCTACCGCCTCCGGCAGTAGTTCGGCGGTGCCCAGCACCCGGGACAACAGGGTCAGCCAGCCGAACTGGTGGGTGTCATGCAGCAGGCGGCTCATCTCGGCGTTGTCGATGCCGGCGTCGACGAGTCGGGCCGCCAACCGCAGCGCCGCCGCGGAGGCCCACCGAAAGGATCCGGTGTCGATGCTCAGACCGGCGTACAGACACCGCGCCACGTCGCCGTCGAGACCCTCACCCCAGGTGTCGAACAGTTCGGCGATCATCATCGTGGTCGAATCACTTTGCGGATCAACGAAGTTCGCGGATCCGTACATCGTGTTCGACTTGTGGTGGTCGATCACCAGGACGTCGCGGCCGGCGCGAGCGACGGTGAGCCGAGCAAGCTCGCCCAGGCGGTTGGGGCTGGAGGCGTCCACCGCGACGACAAGGTCGACATCGCGGTGCAGTCGCCCCGGAGCTACCAGGAGATCGCAGCCCGGCAGGTCGCGAAGGGACTCCGGCAGCGTGTCGGCGGCGGTGAAACTGACCTGGACCGCAACGCCGCGGCGAACCAGGGTCAAACCCAGCGCCAGCGCCGCGCCGATCGTGTCGGCGTCGGGTTGCACATGGCACAGGATGAGCACCGATTGGGCGGACTCCAGCATCCGCACCGCGCCGGAGGCGTCGACCCGCCTGCCGTCGCGGTCAGTCGTCGGCTCGATCGCGGTCACTGGACTCCCGCTCCTCTTCGGGGGCCGCCCGGTAGGGATCGGCATCACCAGCGGGGGTAGCACCGGCCCGGATCCGGGCCACGTCTGCGTCGGCCGCGCGGGCCCGGGCGAGCAGTTCCTCCATCCGGTGCGCGACCTCGGGCACGGTGTCACGCACGAACGACAGCGTTGGGGTGAACCGCACCCCGGTCGCCGCGCCGACCTTGGTGCGCAGCACCCCCTTGGCCTTCTCCAAAGCCGTTGCGACACCCGCGTAGTCGGGCTCCTCGTCGATCGCACGACCCATCACCGTGTAGTACAGCGTGGCGTCGTGCAGGTCGCCGGTCACCTTCGCGTCGGTGATGGTGACCCCAGCCAGCCGCGGATCCTTGATTTCGTACTCGATCGCCGAGGCGACGATGGTGGAGATCCGCTTGGCCAGCCGTTTGGCCCGTGCGGGGTCAGCCACGACCGGCCCCGGTGATCAGCGGACTAGACACGTTCCTTCTCGACGAGCTCGTAGGTCTCGATGATGTCGCCCTCTTTGATGTCGGAGTAGGTGACCGTCAGACCGCATTCGAAGCCTTCGCGGACCTCGGTCACGTCGTCCTTCTCCCGGCGCAGCGACGAGATGGTGAGGTTGTCGGCCACCACAACGTTGTCGCGCAGCAGGCGTGCTTTGGCGTTGCGGCGCATGATCCCGGACTGCACCATGCAACCCGCGATGTTGCCCACCTTGGAGGACCGGAACAGCGCCCGGATCTCGGCCCGGCCGAGTTCGCGCTCCTCGTAGATCGGCTTGAGCATGCCCTTGAGGGCTTTCTCGATCTCGTCGATGGCCTGGTAGATCACCGAGTAGTAGCGGATCTCCACACCTTCGCGGTTGGCCAGTTCGGTGGCCTTGCCCTCGGCGCGAACATTGAAGCCGATGATGATCGCATCCGAGGCCGACGCCAGGTTGACGTTGGTCTCGGTGATGCCACCGACGCCGCGGTCGATGACCCGCAGTTCCACCTCCTCGTCGACCTGGATGCCCAGCAGGGCCTCCTCGAGCGCCTCGACGGTGCCGGCGTTGTCGCCCTTGAGGATCAGGTTGAGTTGGCTGGTCTCCTTGAGTGCCGACTCCAGGTCCTCCAGGCTGATCCGCTTGCGGGCCCGGGCCGCCAGCGCGTTGCGTTTGCGCGCGCTGCGCCGGTCGGCGATCTGGCGGGCGATGCGGTCCTCGTCGACGACGAGGAAGTTGTCGCCGGCGCCGGGCACCGAGGTGAACCCGATGACCTGAACGGGCCGCGACGGGGTCGCCTCGGTGACGTCCTCGCCGTGCTCGTCGACCATCCGGCGGACCCGGCCGTAGGCATCGCCGGCCACCACGGAGTCACCGACGCGCAGCGTGCCGCGCTGGATCAGCACGGTGGCCACCGGGCCACGACCGCGGTCCAGGTGCGCCTCGATGGCCACGCCCTGGGCCTCCATGTCCGGGTTGGCCCGCAGATCCAGCGCCGCGTCGGCGGTCAGCAGCACCGCTTCCTCGAGCGCCTTGATGTTGGTGGCGTTCTTGGCGGAGATGTCGACGAACATGGTCTCTCCGCCGAAGTCCTCGGCGACCAGACCGTACTCGGTGAGCTGCGCCCGGATCTTGGCCGGGTCGGCGCCCTCCTTGTCGATCTTGTTGACCGCCACCACGATCGGCACGTCGGCGGCCTGCGCGTGGTTGATCGCCTCGACCGTCTGCGGCATCACGCCGTCGTCGGCGGCGACCACCAGGATGGCGATGTCGGTGGCCTTGGCACCGCGGGCACGCATGGCGGTGAACGCCTCGTGGCCCGGGGTGTCGATGAAGGTGATCAGCCGTTCGACGCCGTCGTGCTCGACGCTGACCTGGTAGGCGCCGATGTGCTGGGTGATGCCGCCGGCCTCGCCCTCGCGCACCGATGCCTGCCGGATGGTGTCCAGGAGTCGGGTCTTGCCGTGGTCGACGTGACCCATGACGGTGACGACCGGCGGCCGCTGCTCAAGGTCCTCTTCGCTGCCCTCGTCTTCGCCGTAGGTGAGGTCGAAGGACTCCAGCAGTTCGCGGTCCTCGTCCTCCGGAGAGACCACCTGGACGACGAAGTTCATCTCGCTGCCCAGCAGCTCGAGGGTCTCATCGCCGACCGACTGGGTGGCGGTCACCATCTCCCCGAGGTTGAACAGCGCCTGCACCAGGGCCGCCGGGTTGGCATCGATTTTCTCGGCGAAATCGCTCAGCGACGCACCGCGGGCCAACCGGATGATCTCACCGTTGCCGTGCGGAAGGCGCACGCCACCGACGACGGGGGCCTGCATGTTCTCGTACTCGGCGCGTTTGGCCCGCTTGGACTTGCGGCCACGCCGCGGCGCCCCGCCGGGACGGCCGAAGGCACCGGCGGCACCGCCGCGCTGACCGGGACGGCCACCACCGCCACCGCCACCACCGGGACGACCGCGGAAACCACCGGCGGCTGCTCCGCCGGCACCGCCGCCGGGGCCACCGGGTCCGCCGGTGCGGTAGCCGCCGGCGCCGCCGGGGCGGGCGCCCTGGCCGGGACCGGGTCGGGGACCGCCGCCGGGACGCGGGCCGCCGGGACGCCCCGGGGCGCCGGGGCGGGCGCCGGGAGGACGGGGCGGCATGTTGCCGGGCGAGGCGCCGCCCGGGCGGGGACCGCCACCGGGACGGGGCGGCATGCCACCGGGACCGGGACGCGGGCCGCCGGGACCCTGCGGACGAGGGATCGGGCGCTCCACCGGCTGGGCCGAGGAGAACGGGTTGTTGCCCACCCGCGGGGGGCGCGCCCCACCGGGCTTGGGGCCGGCCGGACCGGGACGAGGCCCGGGCGCGGGGGCGGCCACCGGAGGCGCCGCCGGGGCGGCCGGAGCCGGGGCCGGGGCCGGGGGCGTGGCCACCACAGGCGCCGGCGCCGCTGCTGTCACCGCACCGGCGTCGGCGGCGGCCGGGACGGGCGCGGGCTTCGGGGCGGGGGCTTTCGCTGGGGCTTTCGCCGGCGCGGCCTTCTCGGGTGCTTTGACACCGCCGAAGGACTCGCGCAGGCGGCGCGCGACGGGCGCCTCGACGGTCGAGGACGCCGACTTGACGAACTCGCCCTGTTCGCTCAGGCGAGCGAGAACTTCCTTGCTCGTGACACCGAGTTCCTTAGCCAACTCGTGTACGCGGGCCTTACCTGCCACTACATCTCCATCTCTAGAGGCGACAGCGGTGGGTGGGCCGCGCCTCGGGTTTAGCTATGACGCATGGTCATCGGGACTTCACGGTGTGCTCATGTTCTTCGCTACCTGTTCTCTCCCGGGCGGCACGAACATCGCGAAATGCTCGACCACCGCGGCTGTATCCGGTGTACCGGCGATGCGCAACGCTCGACCGAAGGACCGCCGCCGGATCGCTGCCGACAAGCAGCGATCGTCGGGGTGCAACCACGCTCCCCGGCCCGGGTGTGAGCCTGTTGTGTCGACGGCGACGGCACCGGGGCCACCACCCATCGACACGGCCACCACTCGGAGCAGTTCGACGGCCAGTTCTCGCTTCCGGCAACCGATGCACATGCGCACCGGAGTGCGTCGTGCGCCGGAAGCCGGAATCTCGCGCTGGATCACAGGTCAGTCTACGTCACCGCGAAGCGGCCGCGAACCAGTGGCCGTCTCAGGGCTGACGGCCGGCGGCCTCCGGGCTGTCGGCGGCGGCGTCACTGCGGATGTCGATTCGCCAGCCGGTCAGTCGGGCGGCCAGTCGGGCGTTCTGGCCCTCCTTGCCGATGGCCAGCGACAGTTGGTAGTCCGGCACGATGACCCGGGCCGCCCGCGCGGTGGCATCGACGACCTGCACCGATACCACCTTGGCCGGGGACAGCGCGTTGGCGACGAACCGGGCCGGATCGTCGTCGTAATCGATGATGTCGATCTTCTCGCCGGACAACTCGCTCATCACGTTGCGCACTCGCTGGCCCATCGGCCCGATGCAGGCCCCCTTGGCGTTGAGGCCGGCGACTTTGGAGCGCACCGCGATCTTGGAGCGGTGCCCGGCTTCCCGGGCGACCGCGACGATCTCCACCGATCCCTCGGCGATCTCGGGGACTTCCAGGGAGAACAATTTGCGCACCAGGTTCGGGTGGGTGCGGGACAGCTCGATCCGCGGTTCCCGCATCCCCCGGGTCACCCCGACGACGTAACACCGCAGCCGGTCGCCGTGCTCGTAGGCTTCCCCGGGCACCTGCTCGGCGGGCCGGATCATGCCGTCGGAGCCTTTGGTCTCGGTGCCAAGGTGCACGACCACGTTGCCGCGGGCGTTCTCCCGGGCGTCGCGTTGCACCATCCCGGCGACGATGTCGCCCTCCCGGGCGGAGAACTCGCCGAAGACCCGTTCGTTCTCGGCGTCGCGGAACCGCTGCAGCATGACTTGGCGCGCGGTGGTGGCGGCGACTCGGCCGAACCCTTCCGGGGTGTCGTCCCATTCGCTGATGACGTTGCCGTCGTCGTCGGTCTCCCGGGCGATCACCTGGACGGCACCACTCTTGCGGTCGATGTCGATGCGGGCGTCGGGCTGATGGCCCTCGGTGTGCCGATAGGCGGTCAACAACGCCGACTTGATCGTCTCGAGCAGTTCCTCGACCGAGATACCGCGGTCGACCTCGATGGCGTGCAGTGCGGCCATGTCGATGTTCATGCCCCGGCCTCCTTAGGACGAGCGGCGCCGGCCAGTTCGAGTTCCCGGGCGCTGGGCGGTGAGAACTCCACTTCGACAACCGCGTTGCGGATTTCGGCCAGCGGCAATCGGCGGACCTGCCAGTCCCGACCGCTGCGGACGACGATCTCGGCGACCCCGTCGGCGGTGGCGCCAAGCCGCCCGGTCAGGTCGGTGCCGTCATTCAGCGACACGAGGACACGCCGCCCCTGAGCCCGGCGGAAGTGCTTCTCGGCGGTCAGCGGCCGGTCCACGCCCGGGGAACTGACCTCCAGCAGGTACGGGGCCTGACCGGTATCGAGGCTGTCCAACAGCGCCGAGGCGCACCGGGACAATTCGGCAACTGCGTCGAGATCCAGCGGCGTGTCCCCGTCAGCGATCACCCGGATGAGCGCGGGCGTGCGGTGAGTGTCCACGACGACGTGGTCGATCTCGTAGCCGAGGCTGGCGAATTCGTCGGTCAGCAGCGAGGTCACCTGCTCCGGCGTGGGCAATCCTGGGGAGGGCAGTGCCGCCGAAGAACTCGGGGTCCGCTGCGTCACGGCGAGCTCCTCATCTTGAGTTGTTCTGGCTAGGGGTCAACGATACGCCAGCAATCGGGGCGGCAATGGCAGGATGTGGGCGTGCTCGACCGCGAAACCGGCTCCGCCCCGGCGCCTGTCCGGATGCCCGTCCTCAGCCGCCGACGCCTGCTCGCCGACGGCGGGCGCGGCCTGGCGGCGCTGGCTCTGCTCGGCACCGCCACGGTGGCCTGCGGCCCCTCCAAGCCGCCGGGACCGGACCCGCTGGAGGCCGAACTGCAAGCCGCCCGCCAGGACAGTGAACTGGCCACCGAGGCCGCCAAGGCCGCGACACCCCAGATGGCGGCGGCGCTGCGCGAGGTCGCCGCCCAGCGGGCACGGCACGCCGAGGTGCTGGTGGAGGAGTTGGCGCGCGCCGCCGGCGAACCCATCCCGACCGAGACCACCGCGACCAGCACCGCGACCTCGACGCCGTCGGGCAGTCCGACCCCGCCCCCGACCGTGGCCGATGTCGTTGCGGCGCTGCGCAAATCGGCTGAGAGCGCCACCGCACTGGTGCCCTCCTTGTCGGGCTATCGGGCCGGTCTGATGGGCTCGATCGCCGCATCATGCACCGCCGCGTTCACGGTCGGGCTGAAGATCGAGAGGAAGAAACGGTGACGTCCCCGTCCCCCTCCCCGTCCCCCTCCCCCGAGTCGTCCCCGTCGTCGCTGGAGGTGACCCCGGATCCGAACCGCCCCGCCGAGCCAGGACCCGGCGCCCTGTTCGACGCCCTGGCCGCTGAGCATGCCGCGATCTACGGGTACGGACTGGTGTCGGCGCACACGCTGCCGACCCGGAACGAGTTGGTGTCCGAGGCGGTGGCAGAGCATCGCGACCGCCGCGACGCAATGGTGGACCTGCTGACCGAGCGCTCCATCGCGGTGCCACTAGCGGCGGTGGGCTACCAACTGCCGATGACGGTGGAGACGCCGGTGGACGCCGCCAAGTTGGCAGTCCGGATCGAAAGCGACTGCGCCGTGGCCTGGCGGGCCGTGCTGGAGCAGGCCTCGGGAGACACCGCCGAGCAGGACCGGGCCTTCGCGGTGACCGCGCTGACGCAGTGCGCGGTGATGGGTGCGCGCTGGCGGTCGGCGCTGAGCGCGTGGCCGGTGACCGAGGCGTTCCCCGGCGGCACGGAGTAGCGGTCAGTTCGACGCCAGCGCCGCCGCGATGTCCTCGGCCGCGCTGGCGATCGGGATCTCCCGGGTGTCGCCGCCGAACCGGTTGCGCAGTTCGGCGGTGCCGTCGGCCCACCCGCGGCCGACCACCACGATCCACGGCACGCCCAGCAGTTCGGCGTCCTTGAACTTGACCCCCGGTGAGGCCGTCCGGTCGTCGAGCAACACCTCGATGCCCCGGCGATCCAGGTCGGCGGCCAGTTCCTCTGCCCCGGCCCGGGCCTCGGGATCCTTGTTCGCGATCACCACGTGGACGTCGAACGGGGACACCGAGGCCGGCCAGCGCAGGCCGAGTTCGTCGTGATGCTGTTCGGCGATCACCGCCACCAGGCGGGACACCCCGATTCCGTAGGACCCCATGGTCAATCGGACCGGCTTCCCGTCCTCACCGAGCACGTCCACAGTGAACGCATCGGTGTACTTGCGGCCCAACTGGAAGATGTGCCCGATCTCGATCCCGCGGGCACTGACCAGCGGTCCCGCCCCGTCCGGGGACGGGTCGCCGTCGCGCACCTCGGCCGCCTCGATCACCCCGTCGGGGGTGAAGTCTCGTCCCGCCACCAGGCCGACCACATGCTTGCCGGCTTCGTCGGCACCGGTGATCCAGGCCGTCCCGGTCGACACCCGGGGGTCGACGAGGTAGCGAACTCCGTTGTCCCGCAGAGCTTTCGGTCCGATGTAGCCCTTCTTGAGGAACGGATACCGGGCGAAGTCCGCCTCATCGAGCAGTGCGTATTCGGCCGGGTCCAGCGCGGCGCCGAGGCGTTTGTCGTCGACTTCCCGATCGCCGGGGATGCCGATACCGAGCAGTTCCCACTCCCCGTCGGGGGCGCGGACCTTGACCATCACGTTCTTGAGGGTGTCGGCGGCGGTGATCGTGCGCCCGAGTCCGGCACTGTTGGCCCAGTCGACGAGCGTGGCGATGGTCGGGGTGTCGCCGGTGGCGTGCACAACGGCATCGGGCAGGCCGTCGGTGGGCAGCGGGTCGACGACGGCGGTGGTGACGGCCTCGACGTTGGCCGCGTAGCCCGACTCCAGGCAGCGCACGAAGGTGTCCTCGCCGACCTCGCTCTCGGCGAGGAACTCCTCGGAGGCGCTGCCGCCCATCGCCCCGGACACCGCCGAGACGATCACGTAGCGAATCGCCATCCGGGAGAACATCTTCTGGTAGGCGTCTCGGTGGGCCAGGTAGACCGTGCGCAGGCCGTCGTCGTCGACGTCGAAGGAGTAGGAGTCCTTCATGATGAACTCGCGTCCGCGCAGGATGCCCGCCCGCGGCCGGGCCTCGTCGCGGTACTTGGTCTGGATCTGGAACAGCAGCAGCGGGAAGTCTTTGTAGGAGCTGTACTCGCCTTTGACGGTGAGGGTGAACAGCTCTTCGTGGGTGGGGCCGAGCAGGTAGTCGTTCATCCGGCGGTCTTTCAGCCGGAAGACGCCGTCACCGTACTCGGTCCAGCGGTTGGTGGTCTCGTAGGGCGCGCGGGGCAGCAGCGCCGGGAACAGGATCTCCTGGCCACCGATGGCCACCATCTCCTCACGCACGATGGTCTCGATGCGGCGCAGCACCCGCAGTCCCAGCGGCAACCAGCTGTACAGCCCCGGCCCGATCGGGCGGACGTATCCGGCCCGGATCAACAGTTTGTGGCTGGGCACCTCGGCGTCGGCGGGGTCGTCGCGCAGGGTACGCAGGAAGAGCTCGGACATGCGGGTGATCACAGCGGGCTAGCTTATCCAGGTCACGGTGCGGGACCGCCGGGGCCTGAGTCGGCCGCACTGCGCAGCGGTGCTCACCGGATGAGTTCGTAGTCGACGCCCAACAATTCGTCGGTGCGCATCGCGCGAAGGTCACGAGTCACCGGCGTGGCTCCGGCAGCGCTCGCGGTCGACGCGACCAGTGCGTCGCAGGCGGCCCCGCCGGAGACGTTGCCCTCGGCCAAGGCTCCGATCAAATCTCGGTATGCCCCGCCTTCGAGGGTGAGAAAGTCCGCAGAAGTGACACCTGCCAGATACCCCTGAACTACACCCGGGGCTACCCGATGCGGCGGAGGCAGCCGCGTCAACACCGAGTAGGTCTCCAACGCCGTGTGCGCGACCAGAACCACACCCCGGTTTAGGGCGCGCAGGGAAACCTCATGGCCCTCATGCCAGTTCGCGAATCCAGCCACCAACACACTGGTATCGGGCGAAATCACCTGCGCACTCGGTCAAGCGTCTCCCGCACGATGTCATCGGTCAGCGGCGGCAACTCCTGAGCGGGGCGAGCCACCAGCACTGAGCCGGCCCGGACCAGTTCGACGTCGGTCGGCGCCAGTTCGATCTCGATTCTGCCGTCACGCTCGGTGATTTCCACCTGGTCATCACCACGAAGTCCAAGACGGTCCCGAATCCGCTTCGGAATCACCAAACGCCCCGCCGCGTCGATGGCAGATCTCATGGCAGCAAATCTACCGTTTCACGTGCTGGACGGTGCTGAGCTCGGCGATGGCTCAGCACTCGTGCGGCTGGGACCCGCTGCGCAACGCCAGGTCATGGCGATGTGCCAGGCCGCTGACCGACGTCATGAAGCCCTCCAGGTCCACCCGGCGGCCCGACACCCAGGTGCCCAGCACTTCCATGGTGTCCTGCAGCTGTACCGGATCGACGGTGTAGGGGTCGGTGTTGAGCAGCACGAAATCGGCAAGCTTGCCCGCTTCGATGGAGCCGATCTCATGGTCGCGTTTCTGCTGCCAGGCGGCATTGATGGTGTGCGCCTGCAAGGCTTCGTCGAGCGACAGCGCCTGCTCGGGGGCGTGCACGACGCCGGAAGCACTGCGCCGGGTGACCGCGTTCTGGATGTTCAGCCACGGCAGCGGCGGCGAGAGATAGCCGTCGTTGTGGAAGGTGGGCCGCACCCCGCCGTCGTAGGCGTCCCGGTAGGGCTGCCAGCGCGCGCCGTAGGACGGCTCGAAGATGACCCCGTCGTAGAGGTCGCCCCAATACAGCGCCTGGAACGGCGACATCGACGCGGTGATGCCCAGGGCTCCGGTCCGGATGCACTGCTCCGCGCTGGGGGTGGCGAAATGCTCGACGCGCCAGCGGTGGTCCGAACCGGACAAGCCCAGCCTGCTCAACGCCTGCTCATAGCCGTCGAGCACGACGTCGATGCCGGCATCCCCGTTGATGTGGGTGGCGATCTGGGTGTCCGCATTGGCGAAACGCTCGATCAGACTGAGGAATTGATCCGGCGTGTAGTTCAGGACCGAGCACCCCGGCGCAGTGCCGACCGGAACGCCGGCGATACGGGCCCGTTCGGAGTCCAGGTACGGCACGCTGATCGCGGCCGTGCCGATCGAGGGGCTGCCGTCCATCCAGATCTTGTAGCCGACGCGGCGGATCATGCCGGACAGCTCACCGAAATCCAGAGCCGATCCGGCGCCGGGGTCATAGGTCGTCTGATACAGCGAGTATCGAACCGGGCACCCCGGCAACGCCGCCAACTCCTCCATCGGCGCCCGCAATTTGCTGATGAACCCGAGGTCGCCTACCGCGGTGAATCCGTTGCGGGCCAACGTCGAATACCAGGCACCGAGATTGACCAACGGGGAGGGCACCACTCCGGGCAGGAAGGCGGCCATGGCGGTCAGCGTCGCCTGGGTCTCGTAGCCGACCCCGGCGGCGGTCCCGTCGGGCCGGCGGGTCCACCGCGCATCGGGGGTGTCCGGCGGCGGGGTGGCGTTGCGCCAACCGAACAACACCGTGGCCGCGGAATTGAAATACAGGGCGTGGCCGGTGATGTCGAAGATGAGCACCGGGTTGTCCGGAAAGTACGTGTCCAAACTGGTGCGGTCGGGCATCGGGATGGACAGCAGCAACCGGTCCAGACCGTTGAACAGCAGCGGCTGACCGGCCGACGTCTCGCGTCGCAGGCGGGCGAACAGGGCCTCGACGTGCTGCCAGGTCGGGTATCCCACGAACGGGGCGATCCAGTGCGAAGGCTGCTGGCACAGCAGCGCCGCCGGGACCGGGTGGTCGTGGGCCTGGATGAAACCGGGCATCAACACTTGTGCGCCGAGGTCCGCCACGCCTGCATCCGGCGCCTGCGCACGGCAGTGCTCCACCGACCCGACCGCGAGGATGGTCCCGGTGTCGTGGTCCACGGCGACGGCTTCGGCCCTGGGCTGGGACGGGTCCATGGTGATGACCGAGGCGGCCGTGAGGATCGACTGGGCACCCATCAGAGTTCGCCTGCCTCCACTGCTTCGCGAGTGTGCTGCGCGGCGGCGATTTGCTTGGCGGAGTAGCCGATGAACAGCGCGCTGGCGCCCACCAGAACCGCCACCGCCGCGATCCACAGTAGCGAGTAGGTGTAGCCGGCGTCGAGGGCGTCGAGTTGAGCGGGAGTCATATCGGCCACCGGGCCCGTGGTGCCCCCGAGGTAGAGGGTGCGGGAGATCTGCACCGCCTGGATGACCACCAGAACCATTGGGCCGCCGAGGTTTTGGGCCATCAGGGTGATGGCGCTGATCGGGCCGATCTCGCGCGGCCCGACATTGGCCAGCGCGCACAGCGGCAGGACCACCGAGATCACCCCGATCCCGAAGCCGCCGATCAGGATGGGCAGGAGCAGGTCCGGGAAATAGGGGATGGACCGGGTCAGGGTGGACCCGAAGATCATCGCGCCCAGGACGAAGATCCCACCGCCGATGATCAGCCAGCGCGGGGCGATATGCGGTGCCAGCCGGGCGGTGAGCAGGTTGCCCAGGCCCAGCGCCAGGGCGAACGGAATGAATCCGATCCCGGCTTGCAGCGCGGAGTACCCCAGCACGTCCTGGACGTAGAGACCGATCATCACGGTCAGCGTCAGCAGCACCCCGCCGGCCAGGAACAGCGAGACGAACGTCGCCACCCGGTTGCGGTCCCGGAACAACCACAGCGGGACCAGCGGATGGTCGGCTTTGCGTTCGACGAGGAAGAAGGTGAGGAACAGCCCGATCGCGGCCATCCCGGCTCCGATCACCCAGGGGTCCGACCAACCGCGGGCCGGCCCCTGGGTGAACACCAGCACCGCAGCCGTACACCCCAGGGTGGCCAGCAGTGCGCCGGTGACGTCCAGTTTGAGCCGTTCGTGGCGGGTCTCCTCCAGGCGGGTGAGGGCGATCCAGATGATCAGCGCGCCGATCGGCAGGTTGATCAGGAAGGCCAGCCGCCAGGAGATGACGGTCAGCGCACCGCCGACCACCAGGCCCAGCACCGAACCCAGGCCCTGCATGGCCGCCGACATGGCCATCGCCTGGTTGCGGGCGTGCCCGACGGCGTAGGTGGTGGCGATCAGCGCCAGACCGGTCGGAGCGGCTACCGCCGCGCCCATGCCCTGCACCGCCCGCGCCCCGATCAGCAGCGTTCCGTCGGTGGCCAGTCCGCACGCCACCGAGGCGATCGTGAAGACACCGACTCCGGAGATGAACGCCCGTTTGTGGCCGATGGCGTCACCCACCCGGCCGCCGAGCAGCAGCAGCCCGCCGAAGGTCAGCACGTAGGCAGTGATCACCCAACTCTTGGCCGCCTCAGACAGGTCGAGGTCGGCCTGCATCCGCGGGAGGGCGACGATGACGATGGTGCCGTCCAGGGTGGACATCAACTGCATCCCGGTGATCGCGAAAATCGCGACACCCAGCACGCTGGAGGCAAGTGTTCGGGCCGGCGGTTCAGGAACGCTCGCGCCGGCCATGGGTAGTAACCCTACCTACGCCCGTCGGGGGTCTGCCGGGGTTGAGCCTGACATCACCAGGGCGGTGACGTGGGTTTGGTGATGGCCTCAGAGGTCGCCGGCGTCGAGGGCTTCCTTGACTTCCTGCGCGTGCGCGACCTGCGATGCGGTGTACCCGATGAACAGCGCCACCGCGCCGACGATGACCGCCACCCCGGCGACCCAGAGCAGGCCGTAGGTGTAGCCCTGGTCCAGGGCATGCAGTTGTTCGGGACTCATCCGCTTGACCGGTCCGGTGGTGCCGCCCAGGTACAGGGTGCGGGAGGTGATGACGGCCTGGATGATGGCCAGCACCACCGGGCCGCCGAGGTTCTGCAGCATCAGGGCGATCGCCGACACCGGTCCGATCTGATCCGAACCCACCCCGGCGATCGCCGACACCGTCAGCGGCACCACGATCATGCCGATGCCGAAGCCGCCGATCACAATGGGCAGCACCAGGTTCGGGAAGTACGGGATCCCGGCGTTGAGGGTCGAGCCGTAGATCATCGCGCCGAGCACCAGCACGCCGCCGGCGATGACCAGCACCCGCGGGGCGAAGTGGGAGACCAGTTGGGACGAGGCGCCCAGACCGACACCGAGGGCGATGACGAACGGGATGAACCCGACGCCGGCGCGCAGCGCGCTGTAACCCATGATGTCCTGCACGTACAGGCCGATCAGCACGGTCAGGGTGAACATCACCCCGCCGGCCAGGAAGATCGCGGCGAAGGTGGCCAGCCGGTTGCGGTCACGGAACAGGCTGAACGGGACGACGGGGTTGACGGCGGTGCGTTCGACCGCGACGAACGCCACGAACGCCAGCACCGCGGTCAGGCCGGCCGCCAGGGTGGACGGCGCCATCCAGCCGTTCTCGGGGGCCTGGGTGAACCCGAAGACCGCGGCGGTGCACGCCACCGTCGCCAGCAGGGCGCCGGCCGCGTCCAACTTCAACCGCTCCCGGCTGGTTTCCTGCAGGGTCGTGTGCGCGAGGTAGATGACCAGCAGGCCGATCGGAACGTTGACCAGGAATGCCAGCCGCCAGGACACCTCGGCCAGCGCCCCGCCGACCACCAGGCCCATCACCGAGCCGATGCCGGTCATCGCGGCGAACACCGCGGTGGCGGCGTTGCGGGCCGGACCTTTGGCGAAGGTGGTGGCGACCAGCGCCAGGCCGGTCGGTGAGGCGATCGCCGCGCCGACGCCCTGCAGCAGCCGGGCGATGACCAGAGTTGCTTCGTCCCAGGCGATTCCGCACAGCACCGAGGCGATGATGAACAGCGTCACGCCGACGATGAAGGTGCGTTTGCGTCCGATCGTGTCGCCGAGTCGCCCACCGAGCAGCATCAGACCACCGAAGGTGAGCACGTAGGCGGTGATCACCCAGCTGCGGCCGGCATCGGAAAGGCCCAGTTCGTCCTGGATCTTCGGCAGAGCCACGATCGCGATGGTGCTGTCCATGGTGGCCAGCAACTGCATTCCGCCGATGGCGACCACCGCGGCGATGAACCGGGGCGTCAGGGCGAAGCCCTTGGTGGGCGTACCCGGCACGAGCGGCCCGTGGCCGGTGGTGGCGGGCAGCCGGTCCGGGGCGGGCCGGCCGGTGGCGGTGCGATCGGCGGAGCCGCGGCCGACCCGTTGGAACGGGGCGGTGCGCTCGGCGTCGTCGAGGGCCGTCATAGCGAACTACCCTACCCCAAAATTAAGAAGACTTTAAAGTCTCGATACCGTCTCGAATCCCGCCACCGGGCCTATCACGATGATCGCCGGCGGCCGGATACCCTCGGCTCTGATCCGTTCGGGCACGTCAGCGAGGGTGGCGCGGAGGACCCGTTCGGCGGACGTGGTGCCGTGCTGGACGACCAGAACCGGGGTGTGGGCAGGCCGCCCACCCTTGATCAGGATGTCGGCGAACAGTTCGATCCGCTCCACCGCCATCAGCAGCACCACGGTCCCGCTCAGCGCCGCCACCGCGTCCCAGTTCACCAGCGACTCCGGGTCCTCCGGCGATAAATGCCCGCTGACCACGACGAACTCGTGGTTGACCGCGCGGTGGGTGACCGGCACCCCGGCCAGGGCGGGCACCCCGATCGCGCTGCTCACCCCCGGCACGACTGTGACCGGGATCCCAGCCTCCGCGCAGGCCAGGACTTCCTCATACCCGCGGGCGAAGACGAACGGGTCCCCGCCTTTGAGACGGACCACGAACTGGCCGGCCCGGGCGCGTTCGATCAGGACGGCGTTGATCGCCTCCTGCGCCATCGCCCGGCCGTACGGGATCTTGGCGGCGTCAATGACCTCGACGTTGGGCGACAGTTCGGCCAGCAGTTCCGGCGGGGCCAACCGGTCGGCCACGACCACGTCGGCGTGGGCCAGCAGTCGGCGGCCGCGCACCGTGATCAGTTCCGGGTCGCCCGGGCCGCCCCCGACCAGGGCCACCCCGCCGGGCACCACGTCCGAGGCGGTGCTGGCGACGATGTCCGGGACGATGCGGCCCTGTTGGAAGGCCTCCCGGATGGCCGAGCGGACGGCCGCCGAGCGCCGGTGCTCCCCGCTGGCCAAAACCCCCACCAACAAGCCCTCGTAGTCGAAGGAGGCCGGGGTGACCGCGGTGCCGTCACGGCCCGAATCGGCACGGACACAGAAGATCCGACGCCGCTCGGCTTCGGCGACAACCGCTGCGTTGACCGCCGGGTCGTCGGTGGCGGCGATCGCGTACCAGGCGCCGTCGAGGTCGCCGTCGCGGTAGTCCCGCAGTTCCAGGGTGATGCCGGGTTGCTGCTGGGACAACGCCTCCACCGCCGGGGTGGCGGCCCGCGCGACGACGTGAACCCGCGCGCCGTTGGCGATCAGCACCGGCGCGCGGCGCTGGGCGACCGTGCCGCCGCCGATGACGACGACTTTCTTGCCGGCCAGTCGCAGGCCGACCAGATAGGCGTTCTCGGACACCGGCAGAGCCTAACGAGATACGGGTTGATCAGTGCGCGCGGACGGCCGCCGCATGGTCGACGAACCGGCGGACCGAGCCGGGATGAGCCGCGGCGTGGGTGTGCAGATAGGAGGCGTGCACTGCGCCATGGATGACGCCCTCACCGGCGCCGCCGTCGGTCAGCAGCCAGGCCGGCTGGACCGGGTTCCCGAATTCCACTGTGGTGCGGTGGAATTCGTGCCCGCTGAGTCGTCGACCCGCCGGGTGTAACGGGGAGTCGGCGGCGGCGACCGCGTCCCGGTAACCCAGGGTCAGCCGCGGGGTGAAGCGGGCCGATCCGGCCAGCACACCGCACATCGGATGGCCGTCCAGATCGGACATCAGATAGGTCAGGCCGCCGCACTCGGCATGCACCGGGGCCTGCGCGGCCAGCACCCGGATCTGTTGGTGCAGTTCGGTGTTGGCCGAGAGCTGCTCGGGGTACTGCTCGGGGAACCCGCCCGGCAGGACCAGGGCGGCACATCCCTCGGGCAAGGTGTCGGCCATCGGGTCGAACGCCACCACCTGAGCGCCGGCGGCCTGCAACAGTTCGGTGTGCTCGGGGTAGCCGAAGGTGAAGGCCAGTCCGGCGGCTACCGCCACCACCGGGCGCCCGGCCACCGGTTCCCCCACCTCGTCGTGGGGCGACCATGTCTCGGCGGCCACCGACGATCCGGCCAGCGCCCGCAGGGCGGCGACGTCGACATGCCGGGTCACCAGATCGGTCATCGCCGCGACCGCCGCCCGGGCCTGATCGCCGTGTTCGGTGGCGGTCACCAGACCGAGGTGACGCGACGGCACCGCCAACTCCGCACATCTGGGCAGCACGCCGAGCACCGGGACACCGACTGACTCGCAGGCCTGCCGCAGTACGTGTTCGTGACGGGGCGAGCCGACCCGGTTGAGAATCACCCCGCCGATCCGCACCCCGGGCTGGATCGTTGAAAAGCCATGCAGCACAGCGGCGATGGTGTGGCTTTGACCGCGACCGTCGACCACCAGGATCACCGGGGCACCCAGGAGTTGGGCCACCTGTCCGGTGGATCCGCGGGCCGGCAGCCGGAAGGGCTCCTCGATGCGGCCGTCGAAAAGCCCCATCACCC
This sequence comes from uncultured Mycobacterium sp., assembly GCA_964463215.1. Lineage (GTDB taxonomy): Bacteria > Actinomycetota > Actinomycetes > Mycobacteriales > Mycobacteriaceae > Mycobacterium. Next base: position 113,992 of record CAYXBN010000001.1, read on the forward strand.
CCTCCACCACGGCGACGTCGGCGCCGGCGGATCCGTGCCGGTACAGCGGCCCGATGAGGTCCGCTCCGACGAGCACGGGGTCGAGGTTGCGGCCGGGCCGCCCGGCGGCCAACCCGTGATAACCCGGGTCGATGAAGTCCGGACCCACCTTGAACGGAGCCACCCGGTCACCGGCCCGACGAAGCGCCCCGATCAGACCCGTGGCGATGGTGGTCTTTCCGCTGCCGGAACTCGGCGCGGCGATGACGACGGCGGGGACGCTCACGCGCTCACCACGCTCACCACGCTCACCACTCCAGGCCCCGCTGCCCCTTGCGGCCGGCATCCATCGGATGTTTGACGCAGGCCATCTCGGTCACCAGGTCAGCAGCCGCCACGAGGGGTTCGGGAGCGTCCCGGCCGGTGATGACGACGTGTTGGCGGCCGGGTCGGGTGCGCAGCACCTCCACCACCTCGGCCACCGGCACCCAACCCCACTTCAGTGGGTAGGTGAACTCGTCGAGAACGTAGAAGTCGTGGCGTTCCTGGTCGAGGCGGCGGGCGATCTCGGCCCACCCCTGCGCAGCGGCGGCGGCGTGATCGTCCTCGGAGCCGTCTTTGCGGACCCAGGACCAGCCCGCGCCCATCTTGTGCCATTCCAACGCCCCACCGATGCCCTGTTCGGCGTGCAATCGGCCCAGGTGGGCGAACGCCGACTCCTCCCCGACCTTCCACTTGGCGCTCTTGACGAACTGGAAGACCGCGACGCTCATCCCGGCGTTCCAGGCCCGCAGGGCCATCCCGAATGCGGCGGTGGACTTTCCCTTGCCCGCGCCGGTGTGCACGGCCAGCACCGGCAGGGATCGTCGCGCCCTGGTGGTCAGTCCGTCGTCGGGAACGGCCACCGGTCGGCCCTGTGGCATCGGGGGCTCCCCTCTCGGTGCGGTCAGGCCGCGCGGCGCACGGCCTGGGCCAGGCAGTCGGCCCGCAACTGCTCCAGGCGCACCAGCGTCGCCCGCAGTCGCTGGGCCAGATCAACGGCAAGCCCCAGCCTGACATAGGAGGTTTCGCAGTCCACCACCACCGCGGCCACGCCCTCGGCGGCCAGGGTGGCGGCGGCCAGCCGGCTGCGGCGCAACGGGTCCGTACCCGCCGTCGCCCGGCCGTCGGTGAGGACCACGACCAGCGGTCGGCGCGCATCGGCGCGCGCGCGTTCCCGCAGCACGACGTCGCGGGCGGCCACCAGCCCTTCGGCCAGTGGCGTGGTACCGCCGGTGTCCATCCCGGCCAGGCGGCGGACCGCGGTGTGCGTCGAGGTGGTCGGCGGCAACACGATTCGGGCCCGATCCGCCCGGAAGGTGATGACCGCCACCTTGTCGCGGCGTTGGTAGGCGTCGCGCAGCAGAGACAGCGCCGCACCGCTGACCGCGGCCATCCGGTCCCGCGCGGCCATCGACCCGGAGGCGTCGACGACGAAGATGACCAGGTTGCCCTCCCGGCCGATCCGCACGGCGCGGCGGATGTCCCCGGCGGCCGGGCGGATCGGCCCGGGCAGGTGGCGGTGCTCGGCGGCGGCGAGCACGGTGCCGAACAGGTGCACCCCGTGCCCGGGTTCCTCGGCGGCCGCAGACCGGACCGCCGCTCCGGCGGAGTTGCGGGCCGCCGAGCGCCGTCCGGCGTGACCCTCGCCGATTCCCGGTACCGTCAGGGCTCGGGTCCGGAAAGTCGGCGCGGGCGGGGCGGCAGGTCTGGTCGCGGCTGAACTACGCTGCGGTGCTGACGATTCCGGTGGATCAGTTGGGGACTGCCCGCCGCCGGGGTTCGGGGGGTCGTCCTCGGGGTTCTCGGGGTGGTGGCCGTCGGCCGCGGCGGACAGCGCTTCGTCGAGTTGGGCCGGGTCGATGCCGGGTTCGTCGAAGGGGTCGCGACGGCGCCGGTGCGGCAGCGCCAGTTCCGCGGCGGCCCTGATGTCCTCCTCGGTGACGACCTCGGCGCCGCGCCAGGCAGCGTGGGCGACGGCGGTGCGGGCCACCACCAGATCGGCACGCATCCCGTCGACGTCGAAGGCCGCGCACACCGCGGCGATCCGCCGTAGTTCGGCGTCGTCGAGTCGGACCCGGTCGACCAGGTCGCGTGCCGCCGCCACCCGGCGGGCCAGTGCGGCGTCGGCCTCGGCGTGGCGGGCGGCGAAGCCGGCCGGGTCGGCCTCGTAGTCCAGTCGGGCCCGGATCACCTCGGCGCGCACCGTGACGTCGCGGGAGGCTGCGACATCCACCGCCAAGCCGAACCGGTCCAGCAGTTGCGGGCGCAGTTCGCCCTCCTCGGGATTCATCGTGCCGATCAGCACGAAGCGCGCCTCATGGGAGTGCGACACCCCGTCGCGTTCGATGTGCACCCGGCCCATCGCTGCGGCGTCGAGCAGAACGTCGACGAGGTGGTCGGGCAGCAGGTTGACCTCGTCGACGTAGAGCACACCGCCGTGCGCCCGGGCCAGCAGTCCGGGTGAGAAGGCATGTTCGCCGTCCTGCAACACCTTTCGCAGATCCAGGGAGCCGACGACGCGGTCCTCGGTGGCGCCGATCGGAAGCTCCACCAGGGCCGCCGCCGGGTCGGCCTGCGTGAGCACCGCGGCCAGCGCCCGCACCGCCGTGGACTTGGCGGTGCCCTTCTCCCCGCGGATCAGCACGCCGCCGATCTCGGGCCGTACCGCGCACAGCAGCAGCGCCAGCCGCAGCCGGTCGTGTCCGACGATGGCGCTGAACGGGTAGGCCGGGCTCACCGGGGTTCCACCGCCAACATCGGGGCGCGCAGCATCGGCACGTGGGCGATGCCGTCCTCGGCGAATTCCTCACCGGCGACGGTGAAGCCGAAGCGGGCGTACATGTCGGTCAGGTAGGTCTGGGCGCTGATCCGGCAGGGGTGGGTGCCGACTTCGGCAAGTGCGGCCCGCATCAGCCGGTCGGCGTGTCCGCGGCCCCGCTCACCGACCTTGGTGCAGACCCGGCCGATGCGGAAGATCGGCGTTGCAGGCGCGCCCTCCTGGAGCAGCCTGAGGGTCGAAACGATCTCTCCGCCGGTGTTTTCCAACCAGAAGTGTTGTGTTGCGTCAAGCAGGTCGAGGCCGTCGAGTTCGCGGTAGGCGCAGGACTGTTCGACGACGAACACCTCAACCCGAAGCCGAAGCAACTCATAGAGGGTCGCCGCCTCCAGCTCCTGTCCCGCGCGCCGGTGCAGCGCGAGGGTCACACCACTCCCGCAGGGGTGGCCTGGCCGGGAGCCCGCCGCTCCAGGCCGAGAACCCTGCTGCCGTGATCCCAGATCTCGGTGAACAGCCGTGGCTCGTCGGAGAGCTTGGAACCCAGCGAGGGCACCATTTCCTTGATCTTGGGCTCCCAGCCGCGGTACTCATCGGGGAAGCAGCGCTGCATGACTTCCAGCATGGCCGGCACGGCGGTGGAGGCACCCGGGGAGGCGCCGAGGAGTCCGGCGATGGACCCGTCGGCGGCCGCGAGCACGGTGGTCCCGAATTCCAGGATGCCCATCTTCTTGGCGTCCCGGCGGATCACCTGCACACGCTGGCCGGCGATGTCGAGCTCCCAGTCGTTGCTCTTGGCGGTGGGGGCGAATTTTCGCAGCGTGTCCACCCGGCCCTCGAAGGACTGCAACAACTCCCCGACCAGGTATTTCACCAGCGGCAACTCGGTGAGACCGACGCCGATCATGGACATCAGATTGTCGGGTTTGACCGACAGCGGCAGGTCGGTGACGCTGCCGGCCTTCAGGAATTTCGGCGACCAGCCGGCGAACGGACCGAACAGCAGCCAGTCCTTGCCGCTGATGACGCGGGTGTCCAGGTGCGGCATCGACATCGGCGGGGCGCCCAGCGGCGGCAGTCCGTACACCTTGGCGTGGTGCGCCTCGGTCAGGGCGGGTATGTCGGTGCGCAGCCATTGACCGCTGACCGGGAACCCCCCGAAGCCCTTGACCTCTTTGATGCCGGCCTTCTGCAGCAGCGGCAGCGCGCCGCCGCCGGCCCCGATGAAGACGAATTTGCTTCTGATACGCAGCTTTTCACCGGTGCGGCGGTTGACGATTTTGACCACCCAGCTGCCGTCGGACTGCTGGTCGAGGTCGCGGACCTCATGACCGAACAGGGTGTTCATGCCGCGTTCGGTGCCGAAGGCCAACAGTTGCCGCGACAGCGAGCCGAAGTCGACGTCGGTGCCGGCCTCAGTCCAGTTCAGCCCCACCGGTTCGGTGAAGTCCCGGCCCACCGACATCAGCGGCAACCGGCGGGCGAATTCGGCGGGGTCGTCGATGAACTCCATCGAGGAGAACAGCGGGTTGCGGACCAGGGTTTCGTAGCGGCGACGCAGATAGTCGACGTTGTCCGCACCGGTCACGAAGCTGACGTGCGGAACCTGATTGAGGAAGCTGCGGACGTCGGTGAGCAGACCGTTCTCCACGGCGTAGGCCCAGAACTGGCGGGTCACCTGGAATTGTTCGTTGACCGTGATCGCCTTGGCGATGTCGATGGTCCCGTCCGGCTTGGCCGGGGTGTAGTTCAGTTCGCACAGCGCCGAGTGGCCGGTGCCGGCGTTGTTCCACGGGTCGCTGCTCTCCGCGGCGGCGGCGTCGAGGCGTTCGACCAGGGTGATCGACCAGTTGGGCTCGACCAGGCGCAGCAGCGCACCGAGGGTGGCGCTCATGATTCCCGCACCGACCAGGACGACGTCGGTCCTGGCGTCGGACTTGGTGGTGTCAGACACGGGCACGTCCTTCCGGCGGTCCGCTCCCGCGGATCGGGTGCGGCGATACCGTTAGGTTATCCCGGCGAGGTTGTTCAGGCGGGCGGCGTATGACGGCACGAGCATCCCGGCGTCGCCGCTACCGGCCGGGGGGCCGGGCACTCATTACAGTTTGGGGCGTGACGGCGCCGCGCACCCCGTGGGTTGACGACGTCCTTCCCGGCTACCGGCAGACCACCCTGGACTTGGGCCCGGACCCCGACGGTGAGGGCGCGTTGGTCGCCACCGTGGTTCGCCGGGCCGACAACGCGCCCGCCGAGCGCACCGTTCTGGCGGTCCACGGTTTCACCGACTACTTCTTCAACACCCAACTCGTGGACTTCTTCGCCGACCGGGGCTTCCGGACGTACGGCGTGGATCTGCACAAGTGCGGACGGTCGTGGCGGGACGGCCAGACCCCGCACTTCAGCACCGACCTGTCGCGCTATGACCGCGACCTGGAAATCGCCCTGGCGATCGCCCGCGCGGACAACCCGCAGTCACAGATGCTGGTGTACGGCCACTCCACCGGCGGACTGGTGGTCTCACTGTGGTTGGACCGGGTGCGGCGGCGCGGCGAGACCGCCGCTCTCGGACTGGCCGGCCTGGTACTCAACAGCCCGTTTTTCGACCTGAACGGTCCGGCGGTCCTGCGCACCCGGATGACCTCCGGGGCGTTGGGGGCGGTGTCGCGGGTGCAGAAAACCCGGGTGGTGCGCGCCGCCGGCAGAGGCGGGTACGGCCTGACCCTGCACCGCGACTACCACGGCGAGTTCGACTACAACCTGGAGTGGAAGCCGGTCGGCGGGTTCCCAGTCACCGCGGGTTGGGTGCACGCGGTCCGGCGCAGTCAGGCCCGGCTGCATCGCGGCCTGGACGTCGGCGTGCCCAATCTCATCCTGCGGTCCGACCACAGCGTCGGCGAGGCCGTCGGGACCGAGGAGATGCAACGCGGGGACGCGGTGCTCAACGTCGACCACATCGCCCGGTGGGCGGGTTGTCTCGGGAACCGGCAGACGGTTGTGCCGGTTCCTGACGCCAAACACGATGTCTTTCTGTCGCTGCCGGGACCGCGGGAGGCGGCCTACGACGAACTGGGGCGCTGGCTGGCCCGGGAGATCACCTGCTGACGAAGCTGCCGTGGAAGCCCTGCGGCACGTGGTGGGTCAACCCGGCGGTGGCGATCGGCCCCCGGCTGGGGTCGCGCGCGTCGAGGATAACGAGCCGCGAGGTGTGGCTGTCGGCGCGATATTCCACCGACAGCAGCCAGCCGTCGTCCTCCTCGGTGACCCCGGGCCGGGGGACGAACACCGGTTCGCAGAAGCTGTTGCCCGGAGTCTGGGCGGCGTAGCCGGTCTCGGTGCCCTCGGCCAGGTCCAGTTTGGTGATCTCGTCGAACATGGTGTCGAGCCGGCGTCGGGTGTTGACGTAGGCGTAGCGGTGCGGCCTGCCCTCGCGGTCGGGGTGGTGCCGGGGGAACTCACAGGACCGGTCATTGAGTTGCTCCCGGATCACCCGACCGGAGGCGGTGAGGCGGAACCGGGTGAACTCGGAGGTGGCTTCGGTCAACGGGCTGGTCCGGAACCGGGCGATGCACTCCAACAGTTCTCCGCCGTGATAGGTCACGACGTCCAGGACGACATCACCGCGATCGTCGTAGGCGTTGCTGAGATGGAACTGCAGCACCGCGTCGTACTCGATTCGACGGATCTTGCCGCCGTCGCGCGGGATCAGGACAAACGAGCTTCCCCGTTCGGGGTGGTACTTCATTCCATCCCCGAATGACTTCAGGCCCAACGCGATCGGGATTCCGTCCGGGATGATCGGTGAGACCAGGAAGACCAGATAGCGTTCGGTGATGGCGAAGTCGTGCACCATGGCCACATAGGGCAGCGACAGCGACCGGTAGTGCTTGAGCCTGCCCTGCCGGTCGGTTCGGTAGACCCGCAGATGCGGCGTGGGGAGGAATTCGACACCGAAGTTGAACATGTCGCCGCTGCTCGGACAGAAGCACGGGTGCGCCGAATAGCTTCCGATCCACCGTAATTGGCCGCCGAATCGGCGGACTCCCTTGGTCTCCAGGGTGGCCGGGTCGAGTTCGTAGGGCGGTCCGCCCTCCCAGAGCGCATAGAGGCGTCCGGCGTGCTCGACGACGTTGGTGTTGGCCAGGTTGGTCGGCAGTCGACCCACGTTGGCCAGGAAACCCCCGAGTGCGTCGGTGCCCATGTGCCGGGTGCCGGACTTGCCGCGGTAATGCTGGGTGCGGACATAGCGGTTGCGGTAGTGGACCCTGCCGCCTGCGGCGGCGCCGTCGATGGTGAAGGCCGAGACCATCCCGTCGCCGTCGAAGAGGTGGTGCAGTGGCCGGCCGGTGTGGTCCTGCCAGCGGCCCGGACCGTTGCGGTACAGGGTGCCGTTCAACTCGGCCGGAATTCGGCCGACCACGTCCCCGGCGGGGATGTCGTAGTCGTACTCGGTGTGCTGGGGTTCGCTGACCCCGAGGCTGCGGAAGTCGGCGTCACCGATAGCGACCATCCGGGCGTTCGCCGCGGCGCGCTCGTCCTCGTTGAGGGAGTCCAGGTAGGCACCCAGCGCCGGCAGTTCCGGCCGGTCCAGCACGGCTTGTCGGGAGGCCGATCGACGCGATGAGGCCGATCGACGCGATGACGTGCGAGGCGCCACTACTCCTCCTTCATTGCGGTAAGACCCTGAATCTAGCCGCCGTGTCCGAAGCGGTGTGGCATCTAGAGGGGTGTGACGTAGGCCGAACTGATGCCGCCGTCGACCAGAAAGGTCGACGCGGTGATGAATGACGCGTCGTCGCTGGCCAGGAACGCCACCGCGGCGGCCAGTTCCTCGGCCTCGGCGAATCGGCCGAGCGGGATGTGTACCAGGCGCCGGGCCGCGCGTTCGGGATCCTTGGCGAACAGTTCCTGCAGCAACGGGGTGTTCACCGGTCCGGGGCACAGCGCGTTGACCCGGATGCCCTGCCGGGCGAACTGCACGCCGAGTTCCCGTGACATCGCCAGCACACCGCCCTTGGACGCGGTGTAGGAGATTTGCGAGGTGGCCGAACCCATGACCGCCACAAAGGATGCGGTGTTGATGATCGAACCCCGCCCGGCCGGCACCATATGTCGCAGTGCGGCCCGGCAACACAGGTAGACGCTGGTCAGGTTGATGTCCTGCACCCGCTGCCAGGCGGGCAGTTCGGTGGTCTCGATGAGATCGTCATCGGGCGGGGAAATTCCGGCGTTGTTGAAGGCGATGTCCACCGAACCGTGGGCGGCAGCGGCGGTGTCGAACAGGTTGTCCACCTGCGCCTGGTCGGAGACGTCGACCGCGACGAAGGTTCCGCCGAGTTCCTCGGCCACCGCCCCGCCGGCGTCCGGGTCGATGTCGCCGATCACGATGGTGGCGCCTTCGGCGCGCATCCGCCGGGCCGATGCCAGCCCGATACCGCTGGCTCCACCGGTGATGACGGCCACCCTGCCGGCCAGTCGTTGGGTCAGGTCGACGGTCACGGGGTTTCTCCAATCGCGAAGAACACATTCTTGGTCTCGGTGAAATGCTCTGGGGCGTCGGGCCCGAGTTCGCGGCCCAGACCCGACCGCTTGAACCCGCCGAACGGCGTGTTGTACCGCACCGAGGAGTGCGAGTTGACGCTGAGGTTGCCCGATTCCACCGCCCGCGACACCCGCATCGCCCGGGACAGGTTGTCGGTCCAAATCGACCCGGACAGGCCGTAGTCGGTGGCGTTGGCCAGGGCGATCGCATCGGCCTCGTCCTCGAACGGCAGCACCGCGACCACCGGCCCGAAGATCTCCTCGGTGACGGTCCGGTCTCCGCGTTCCGGTGTGAGAACCGTTGGCGCAAACCAGTATCCGGGGCCCCGCGGCGCGGTCCCGCGGAAGGCGACCGGAGCGCCGTCGGGCACATAGGAGGCCACCGACTCCCAGTGGGGCCGGGACACCAACGGCCCCATCTCGGTGTCCCGTTGCGCGGGATCACCCACCACGACGCCCTGGACCGCCGGCTCGAACAGTTCCATGAACTTCTCGAAAACGTTGCGCTGAACCAGGATCCGGCTTCTGGCGCAGCAGTCCTGGCCGGCGTTGTCGAACACACCGTAGGGGGCGGTGGCGGCGGCGCGTTGCAGGTCGCAGTCGTCGAAGATGATGTTGGCACTTTTGCCGCCCAGTTCCAGCGTCACCCGTTTGACCTGTTCGGCGGCCCCGGCCATCACCCGGGTTCCGATCTGGGTGGAACCGGTGAACACCAGCTTGCGCACGTCGGGATGGCTGATGAACCGCTCCCCCACCACACTGCCTTTGCCGGGCAGCACCTGGAACAGATCCGGCGGCAAGCCCGCCTGCACCGCCAGTTCGCCGAGCCGGATGCTGGTCAGGGGCGTCCACTCGGCGGGTTTGAGCAGCACCGCGTTTCCGGCCGCGAGCGCCGGCGCGAAGCCCCATGCAGCGATCGGCATCGGGAAGTTCCACGGGGTGATCACCCCGATCACCCCGATGGGCTCGTGGAAGGTGACGTCCAGCCCACCGGCGACCGGGATCTGCCTGCCGCTCAACCGTTCCGGGGAGGCGGCGTAGTAGAGCAGCACGTCGCGAACATGCCCGGCCTCCCACTCGGCCGCGGAGGCCGGATGGCCGGCGTTGGCCACCTCCAGCGCGGCGAGTTCGCCGACATGGGCGTCGACGACCGCGGCGAAGGAGCGCAGCGCCGCGGCACGCTCGGCCGGCGGCAGCCCGGCCCAGGCCCGCTGGGCGACTTGAGCCCGCGCCACCGCGTCGTCGACACCGGCCGCATCGAACAACTCGACGGTGCGCAGCGCCTCCTCGGTGGCCGGGTTGATCAGGTGTGTGCTCGCCACATCAGTGTTCCTTCGTGTTCCGGGGTTCCTTCGTGTTCCGGGGTTCCTTCGTGTTCCGGGGTTCCTTCGTGTTCCGGGGTTCCTTCGTGTTCTGGGCCGCGTCGACCAGTCCACGCAACACCCTGAGGTCCTCAAGGGTTTCCTCGGGGTGCCACTGCACCGCCAGCACGAAGTCCGGGCCGGGCAGTTCGACGGCCTCGATCACCCCGTCGGCGTCGACCGCACTGGCCACCAGGCCGTCGCCCAGTCGGTCAATGGCCTGGTGGTGGTAACACTTGACGGCAAGGTTCGCCCCCACCAGTCCGGCCAGCCTGCTGCCGGGAACCACGCGCACCGCGGAGTCGGCGAACACCGCCTCACCGGTGCGGTGGCCGCTGTGACCGATGACATCCGGCAGGTGCTGGTGCAGGGTCCCCCCGAGGGCGACGTTGAGCAGTTGGGCTCCCCGGCAGATGCCCAGCACCGGAACCCGGCGGCGCAGCGCTGCGGCCAGCAGCGCAAACTCCCAGTCGTCGCGGTCCCGGGCCGGCTCGTCGGTGGCCGGGTGGGCCCGGTGGCCGTAGGCGGCGGGGTCGATATCCCTGCCCCCGGTGATGATCAGCCCGTCCAGGGCGGCGATCACGTAGTCGGCGGTCGCCGGGCCCACCGGTTGCGGCGGCAGCAGGACGGCAATGCCACCGGCCAGCGTCACCGCGTCGAGGTACACCCCGGGCAGGAAACTGGCCGGCACATCCCAGGCCCCGCTGCGCGCCTGCTGACGGTAGGTGGTCAGCCCGATCACCGGCCCCGGCGCACCCCTCCCGCGCCCGCCCCTCCCGCGCGCCGGCCCGCCCTCCGCGCGAGCAGACACAAAAGACTCCGACACGCCGGGTTCGACGGGACTTTTGTGTCTGCTCGCGGGGGAAGTTGCGGGGGGATCAGAAGCGTTCAAAACCACGCACCCGCTCCCAGTCGGTGATCGCGGCGTTGAACGCGGCCAGTTCCACCCCGGCGTTGTTGAGGTAGTGCTCGACGACCTCCCCGCCGAAGGCCTCGCGGGCCACCGCCGAGGCGGCGAAGTCCTCGACGGCTTCGCCCAGCGTTCCCGGCAGTCGCGGGGCGTCACCGACGTAGGCGTTGCCGGTGACCGGTTCGGGTAGCTCCATTCCCCGGTCGATGCCGTGCAGCCCGCCGGCGATCAGGGCGGCCACCGCCAGGTAGGGGTTGACGTCGCCGCCGGGAGCCCGGCACTCGACCCGCAGGGAGTGCCCGTGTCCGACCACCCGCATGGCACAGGTCCGGTTGTCCATCCCCCAGGCGACCGCGGTCGGGGCGAAGCTGCCTGCGGCGAATCGCTTGTAGGAGTTGATGTTCGGGGCGTAGAGCAGCGTCAGTTCGCGCAGCGTGGCCAACTGACCGGCCAGAAAGCTGCGGAACAACCCCGACATGCCGAACGGCTCACCGTCGGCGGCGAAGACCGCGGCACCGTCGGTGTCGCGCAGCGACAGGTGGATGTGGCAACTGTTGCCCTCCCTCTCGTCGAACTTCGCCATGAAGGTCAGGCTCTGGCCGTGCTGGTCGGCGATCTCCTTGGCACCGTTCTTGTAAATCGTGTGGTTGTCGCATGTCACCTGCGCGTCGTCGTAGCGGAAAGCGATCTCCTGCTGGCCCGGGTTGCATTCGCCCTTGACGCCCTCGCAGTACATCCCCGCACCGTCCATGCCCAGGCGGATGTCGCGCAGCAACGGCTCCATCCGGGAGGAGGCGTGGATCGCGTAGTCGATGTTGTAGTCGCTGGATTTGGTCAGACCGCGGTAACCGGCGTCCCAGGCCGCACGGTAGGTGTCGTCGAACACCATGAACTCCAGTTCGGTGCCGACGAAGGCCGCCAACCCGCGCTGGGCCAGTCGGTCGGTCTGGGCGCGCAGGATGCTGCGCGGCGCGGCCGCCACCGGATCGCCGTTGTGCCAACACAAGTCGGCCATCACCAGGGCCGTGCCCGGCAGCCAGGGAAGCACCCGCAGCGTGCTCAGATCGGGGCGCATCACCATGTCGCCGTAGCCGGAGTCCCAACCAGACATCCGGTACCCGGCGACGGTGTTCATGTCGACGTCCACCGCCAAGAGGTAGTTGCAGCATTCCGCCCCGTGCTCGGCGACCTCCTCGGCGAACAGTCGGGCTGATACCCGTTTGCCGGTTAGCCGGCCCTGCATGTCGGCGAACGCGACAATCACGGTGTCGATGTCACCGGCGGCCATCAGCCGGTCCAGCTCACCGGGGGTCAGCAGACCGCGACGCCGACCGGTGCCCTCAGCTGTCACATGCACTCCTCACGTTGTCTCTACCTGTCTCACCTAGAAAGTAGGGCACCGGGCCGATTTTGCGCCTAGTGTCCCCTGCACTGCCGCGTCGCCGAAGGGTTCCCCGCCATGCCGGAAGGTCACGAACTGCTCGACGAGGACGAACTGCACCTGGCCAGACTGGGCTACAGCCAGGAACTGCAACGGTCCTGGTCGGGCTTCTCCAACTTCGCGATCTCGTTTTCGATCATCTCGATCCTGGCCGGTTGCTTCACCTCCTTCGGCCTCGGGTGGAACAACGGCGGCCCGGCGGCCATCGCCTGGGGCTGGCCCATCGTCGGCACGTTCATTCTGCTGGTCGGCTTCTGCCTGTCCGAACTGGTCTCGGCCTACCCGACCTCAGGTGGAATCTATTGGTGGGCAGCTAAACTCGGCGGACCCAAAGCCGGCTACTACACCGGCTGGCTTAATCTGATCGGCCTGATCGCGATCCTGGCCTCGGTGGCCTACGGCAGTGCGACGTTCCTGGACCTGACGCTGGGCACCCTCAGCGAGAGTTGGCTGGCCGGTTACAGCCTGAAGCGGGTTTTCGTGATGTTCCTGGCGATCCTGGCCGTGGTGGCGGTGATCAACATCTTCTCCAGCCACCTGCTCGCCATCATCAACAACATCTCGGTGTGGTGGCATGTCGCCGGGGCTGCGGCGGTGATCGCGATTCTGTGGCTGGTGCCCGACCGGCACGCCAGCGTCGGTGAGGTGTTCACCACGACCATCAACAACAGCGGCATGTTCGGTGGATCCACCTCCGGGTGGGGGTGGCTGCTGTTCGTGCTGCCGATCTCGGCGATCCTGACCCAGTACACGATCACCGGATACGACGCATCGGCGCACCTCTCCGAGGAGACCAAAAGCGCGGCCAACGCAGCCGCCAAGGGGATCTGGCGGTCGATCTTCTACTCCGTCATCGGCGGGTGGATCCTGCTGGTGACGTTCCTGTTCGCGGTGCAGGACGCCAACGGGGTGTCCAAGGCGGGCGGCGCGGTGGCCGCCATCTTCAACCAGGCGTTGACCTCGAACTGGGCCGCGGCGGTGTTGTTCATCTCGACGGCCGGTCAGTTGTTCTGCACCACCGCCTGTCAGACCAGCGCCTCCCGGATGCTGTTCGCGTTCAGTCGCGACCGGGCGGTGCCGGGCCACCGACTGTGGTCGCGGCTCAACGCCAACCGGGTGCCGGCCAACGCCGTCATCGTGACCGCCGTGATCGCCGCGGCGCTGACCCTTCCGGCGCTCGTCGCCGTCGACATCAACGGGGCACCGGTCCCGGTGGCGTTCTTCGCGGTGGTCTCCATCGGGGTCGTCGGTCTCTATCTGTGTTTCGCGGTACCGATCTACTACCGCTGGAAGGCCGGCGATTCTTTCCAGTCCGGAAGCTGGACGTTGGGCCGTCATTACCGCTGGATCGCCCCGGTCGCGTTGGCCGAGATCATCATCACCGCGGTCATCGCCATGTTCCCCACCTCGACGGGCGGCATGCCCTGGGATCCCAGCTTCGAATGGAAGTTCGTCAACTACACGCCGCTGGTGGTGGGTGGGGTGCTGATCCTGCTCTATCTCTATTGGCACGCCTCGGTGAAAAAGTGGTTCACCGGCCCGGTCCGGCAGGTCGAAGTCACCGGCTAGCTTGCGCCGTCCTGATCACCAGGTGCTGGAGCGCAATACGATCTCGGCAGCCAACTGGGCGGTGGCCACCTCGACGTTGCGGCGGCCGCCGAATTCGACGAGTCGGAAGTCGCTGTAGACGAAACGCTGGCTGGCTTTGGCCACCGCACGGGTGACCGGGCTGTTGACCAGAACGGTGGTGTTGATCTCGACCGGCGGGCAGTCCGGATCTCGGACCACACCGTTGGGGTCGGGGACGCGGGGGTGGCCCCGGTCGATGACCACCAGTCCGGTGAAGCGGTCCGGCCGCGCGGCCGCGGACTCCCAGGCCACTTCGGCTCCGAACCGGTCCCCGACCAGTACCCCGGAAGGCACGTCCAGGGAGTCGAGGATCTCCATCACGGTCTTGGTGTTGGTGCGTGGATCGGCACCGACCACGACGGTGCGGGCGGCGGCGACGTGAAGTCGCTTGCACAGCGCGTCGTAGGCACCGACTGGATGTGCAGCGGCGCCGAGCAGCACGACATAGGGCCCCCGCTCCGGCCCGGTGACACGCACCGGCACGCCGAACCCGTCGACGGTCATCATCGTCCCAGGCATCTGCACACGTTATGCCCGCCCGGGACACGCTGGGGAGTTTCCCGAGTCCTCTCAGAGAGAACTCAGGAAGCGCGGAGCTTCGCCACCTGGTTGGTGAACACGTCCAGGAACGTTTGCGGCAGTGTCGCTTTCGCTGCGATCGTCGGGTTTCCAGCGGGAAACGCCACACCGAAAACCGCTCGCCGTCCGACGTTCTGGAAGCCCATGTAGACGCTGCTCGCCGAACCGCCGAGGGTCATCGTCTGCTGATAGGCCAACGCGTCGTCGGACAGTCCGGGTATCGCGGTGGTGCTCATCGGGATCGGATCAGACGCGGGATCGAAGAACGCCTCGAAGGTAGCGCAGCGGTCTGCCGCGGCCTGGAGGGCGTCCAGATCCAGGTTCCAGGACAGCAGGGTCATCACGATGCGGGCTCCGTCGTAGGACACCGCGTACTTCGCGGCGCTGCCCGGACCGCGTTCCGCGGACTGCTGGATCACCGCCGTCAGGGCGTTGGCGCAGCCTTTCGGGCGGGACAGCATCGACCCGGGTCCGTCTGCCCCGTCAGGTTGGCCGGGTTGTTCGCGGATTCGCCCGTACTGCACCCCGGCCGGGAAGTCGGATTCGGTCAACAGGGCCTGCTGCAGGATCGCCCCCGGCCAGGTCGCAGTCCCGTCGACGGTTGCGGCACAACCGGACAGCACGGCCGCCGCGACGCCGAGTGCCGCCGCCGTGCGAGCCACCATGGCGTTCAGGGTAGGCCACCGAGCAGCGTGCTGCTGATGACGGGGGCGGCGGCCGGTGGACCGCCGAGCAGGGCGAAGACCGCGTCGAGATCGAGGTGAGCCGCCACCAGGTCGGCCATCACGTCCAGTTGGGCGTCGCGGCGGGCGGCGACTTTGACGTCGGCGGCGACCCGGAAACCGGGCACCCCGGCACTGTCGGCGGCCCGGGTCAGCCACTCCCGCCGGAACTCGTCGTTGTCGAGCAGACCATGCCAGTGGGTGCCGAAGACGGTGCCGCGGACGTAGCCCTGGGCGGCGCCGTCCACCTCGAACCAAGTGTCCTCGGTGCACCGGACCACCTGGCCATGGTGGATTTCGTAGCCATGCAGGGGCGCCTCCCAACGCCGCACGGTCTTGTCGGCGGAAAAGGCGATATCCGCGTCGAGCAGACCTAGGCCGTCGACCGTCCCCTGGCCGCTTTCCACAGTGTCGTCGATCCGCCGGCACAGCATCTGCAGTCCCCCGCAGATACCCAGCAGCGCCCGGCCGCGGCGAACGTGGGCGACCAGAGCCTCGGCCAGACCGCGATCGGTCAACCACCCCAGATCGGCGACGGTGGCCTTGCTGCCGGGCAGCACCACCACGTCGGCGTCGCCGATCTGGGCCGCCTCGGTGACCCAGCGCACCGTCACCCCCGGCTCGCAGGCCAGTGCCTCGACGTCGGTGGTGTTGGAGATTCGCGGCAACCGGATCGCCGCCACCTGCAACCACTGGCTGCCGTGCGGCGGGGACGGCCGGCCCATGATGTCGCCGGGCGCCGCCGCCAGCGAATCCTCGGCGTCCAACCACAACTGGTCGCTGTAGGGCAGCACACCGTAGGTGGGGCGGCCGGTGAGCGCGGCGAGCTGATCCAGCCCCGGCGCCAGCAATGCCGGGTCGCCGCGGAACTTGTTGACGATGAAGCCGGCGATGAGGGCCTGATCCTGCGGTGCGAGCACCGCGACGGTGCCGAACAGGTGCGCCAGCACCCCGCCACGGTCGATGTCACCGACGACGACGACCGGCAGACCCGCCGATCGGGCAAGCCCCATATTGGCCAAATCGGTTGCCCGCAGGTTGATTTCGGCTGGTGAGCCGGCACCCTCGCAGAGCACCACGTCGAAGTCGGCCCGCAGACCGGCGAGGTCCTCGGCGATGATCCCGGCCAACTTGTCGCGGTGGGTGAAGTAGTCCCGCGCACCCACCGTGCCGACGGCATGCCCGCGCACCACCAGTTGGGAGGTCCGGTCGCTGCCGGGTTTGAGCAGGATCGGGTTGAACCGCACACTGGGCGCCAGGCCGGCGGCGCGGGCCTGCATGCCCTGGGCGCGGCCGATCTCGCCGCCGCCGCCGTCCGCGTCGAGGGCGACGACCGAGTTGTTGCTCATGTTCTGGGCTTTGAACGGCGCCACCCGGACGCCGTTGCGGGCCAGCAGTCGGCACAGACCGGCGACGACCATCGACTTGCCGGCGTCGGAGGTTGTGCCGGCGACCAGCAGTGCTCCCCTCACGCCCGCGCGCCGAGCAGACACAAACGGTCCGGAACCCGCGGCGTGTCGGAGGTTTTTCCGTCTGCTCGCGGGGAAGGGATCACGGCAGGGTCAGGATTTCGGCGCCGTCGTCGGTCACCACGATGGTGTGCTCGAACTGGGCCGTCCACTTGCGGTCCCGGGTGGCCACCGTCCAACCGTCCGACCAGATCTCGTAGTCCAGCGACCCGAGATTGATCATCGGTTCGATGGTGAACGTCATTCCGGGTTCCAGGACGGTCTCCACACTGGGCTGGTCGTAGTGCAGCACCACCAGTCCGTTGTGGAACGTGGTACCGATACCGTGGCCGGTGAAATCACGAACGACGTTGTAGCCGAACCGGTTTGCGTAGGACTCGATGACCCTGCCCACCACCGACAGCGCCCGGCCCGGCTTGACGGCCTTGATCGCCCGCATGGTGGCTTCCTCGGTGCGCTCGACGAGCAGTCGATACTCCTCGGCGACCTCGCCGGCCAGGAAGGTGGCATTGGTGTCACCGTGCACCCCGTTGATATAGGCGGTGACGTCGATGTTGACGATGTCGCCTTCCTCGATGACCGTCGAGTCGGGGATGCCGTGGCAGATGATCTCGTTGAGCGAGGTGCAGCAGGACTTCGGGTAGCCCTTGTAACCCAGCGTCGAGGGGTAGGCGCCGTGATCGACCATGTACTCGTGGGCGATGCGGTCGAGTTCGTCGGTGGTCACCCCGGGTGCGACGGCCTTGCCGGCTTCGGCAAGCGCCTGCGCGGCGATCCGGCCGGCGATGCGCATCTTCTCGATGACCTCCGGGGTCTGAACCCACGGTTCGCTGCCCTCGGCGACCTCGGTGCGGCCGACGTACTCGGGGCGTTCGATCGACTTGGGCACCGGAAGCGTCGGGGACACCACCCCTGCACTCAGCGCGCGGCGCACCGCCATCTCAGCGACGCCGCAGGATCGGCAACGTGGGCACCTGCCGCCGTTTGGGTCCGCGGATGGTCACCGATCCCAGCACCACCCGCCCGGTGAGCACCACGTGCGGCTTGCCTTCGGCCGGCGGGTTCTTGCGGCGGTCGCGGGCGCTGCCGCCGTAGACGGTGACGTCGTCGAGGGACGCGCTGGCCCCGTCGGGAAGCCGCAGGTCCAGCGATCCGCGCACCAGGTCCAACTCGATCACCACCACCGGCCCGGCGAAGCGTGCCGTGGTCAGGTCGAGGTCGACCGACCCCACCCGGCGCACCAGCGACAGCCGGGTCGGGACGGTCCACTCCCCGTGCCGGCGCAGCGAACCCATCCAGCCGCGTAGCTCCAGCCGATCGGCCGAGGAGGAGGCGATCGCCGCTCGGGGTAGGTCCTCGACGAGCGATTCCAGATCGGCGGGTTGACGGGCCAGCGCGACCTGCGCCGAGCGCTCCTCGAACTCCCCGATGTCGATCAGCCCCTGTGCGACGGCGGTGTGCAGCCGCCGCAGTGTTCCGTTTCGATCGGCGTCGGACACCCGCACGGCGGGCACGCTGTCGTACCTGACGACCGCCCTGGTGTCGAACCCCGGGTCGTACCTGCTCTCTGTCTCAGTCATGACCCCTCCAATTTACGGCGTTGGCCCCCGGTCCGCGGACCCCGCGGGCCATCGCCGCTCGGCTAGGCTCCTCATTCATGTCTGACATGCCGCGACGTTCGGTGTTGATCGGGGCCGCCCTGAGCCCGCTGGCCGTTCCGCTGGCCGGCTGCGGAAAAGCCGGACAGGCCCCCGTTTCCCCGCCGCCGACCGCCGGACAGGCGCTGTCGGCGGCCGCCGACATCGGAGTCGGTGAAGCCAAGATCGTCGACGGCACGGTGGTGACCCAACCCAGCCCGGGGGTGTTCAAAGGTTTCGTGGCCCGCTGCACGCACGCCGGTTGCGCGTTGGCGATCAAGGACGGCGGAATCGAATGCCCCTGCCACGGAAGCAAATTCGGTCTTGACGGCGCGGTCACCCGAGGGCCGGCGGCCGAACCCTTGAAGACCCGGCCGGTCACCGTCCGCGGTACGGAGATCGTCGCCGACTAGGTCTCAGGCCAGGAAGGCCGGCGGGAGTTCCTCCAGCATCTGGCGCACCATCCGCACCGCATAGTTCGAACTGCCGCCGCCGACGATGAGCGCGGAGAAGGCCAGATCCCCGCGATATCCGGTGAACCAGGCGTGCGATCCGCCCTGGAACTCTGCTTCCCCGGTCTTGCCGTAGACCTCGCCGAGTCCGTCGATCTCCCTGGCTGTGCCGTTGGTCACAGCCATCCGCATCATCGACCGCAGCCCCTCCAGGACCGCGGGTTCCGCCGGCGGGTGCACCCCGGTCTCGACGGTGGGACGGCCGGCGATCAAAAACGGCGTCGGAGTCCGGCCGGCGGCCACCGTGGCCGCCGCCAACGCCATCCCGAACGGCGTCACCAGCACCCGGCCCTGCCCGAACCCGTCTTCGGTCATCTCGGCCAAGTCCACCGTCGGGGGCACCGTCCCGGTGACGGTGGTCAGACCCTCGATGGTGTAGTCCGGGCCGATCCCGTACTGCGAGGCCGCCACCGTCAGCGACGTCGGGGTCATTCGGCTGGCCAGTTCGGCGAACGTGGTGTTGCAGGAGTCGGCGAAGGCCCGGGCCAGCGGCACCACACCCAGGTCGAACTTGTTGTAGTTCGGGATGACGCGGTGGCCGATCTCGATCTGGCCGGGACAGCCCACGGGCGTGTTGGGAGTGGCCATATCCGCCGACATCGCCGCCCCGGCGGTGACGATCTTGAACGTCGATCCCGGCGGGTACAGGCCGGTCGTGGCGGCGGGCCCGTCGGCGTCGGCGGCCGCGTTCTGGGCGACGGCGAGGATCTCGCCGGTGGACGGCTTGATAACGACCAGCATGGCCTTGCGCCACTGGGTGTCCACCGCGTGCTGGGCGGCGTTCTGCACCAACCGGTCCAGGGTGAGCGACACCGACGGCGCGGGCTTGGGCGCGACCTCGGTGAGGACGTCGACGTCTGCGCTGTTCTGGTTGACGCTGACCACCCGCCAGCCGGGTTCGCCGTCCAACTCGTCTTGGACGGCCTTCTTCACCTCGTTGACGACGGCCGGCGCGAAACCCCGGTCGGTGGGCAGCATTTCGGCCTGCGGGGTGACGACGACCCCGGGCAGCGCGTCGAGCGCCCCGGCGACCTTGTCGTGATCGGACGGCCGAAGGGTGATGACGTCGAGCGGGCCCTTGGACGAGCTGGCCTGCTCAGCCAGCCGTTGCGGGTTGAGGGTGTTGTCGAACTGCCGCAACACGTCGGCGACCACCCGGGCGGTCGACATCAGGTTGCCCGCGGCGCGGGTCGCGTCGAGTTGATAGCGGTACAGGCTGCCCGGAACCAAGACCTCGGTGCCGCCCAATTCGTTGACCGAGGCCCGCCGCGGCGGATCGGCGCGCAGTTCGAGGGTCTGGTTATCCCCCAACCGGGGATGCAGTGCGCTGGCCGTCCAGCGCACCCGCCAGTTGCCCTCGTCGCGGATCATGTTGAGCACACCGTCGTAGGTCCAGGTCCGGTCCTTGGGCAGCGCCCAGGTGAACCGGTAGTTCACGCTGCCGGTGTCCTCGGTGTAGCGCGAACCCAGGATGGTGGTGTCCAGCTTGGTGGCCTGCAGCCGGGACCAGGCCTCGTTGAGCGCGGCGTGCGCCTCGGAGGGCCGGTCGCTGCGGGCGGCGGCCGCGCCGGTGTCACCACGGCCGAGGTCGGCCAGGAACTGCGCGGCCGCCGGGGCGGGGCCCTCCGGCCGTGGGGTGCAGCCTGACAGGATGCCGCCCACCACCGCCGCCGCGAGTGCGATTCCTGTGACTCTTGATACCAGTGTTGCCATTGGGGCTGATGTTATGAGTTTGAGACCGGGAATGGGCGGAGGCGCGCGCTGGGACATCCCGCTCGGACATCCCGCCGCTGCCGGGTCAGCTGACGAAACCCGTCGAGACTGAAGCTGTGGCGGCTCCCCCGGCGTGTCGTCGCCCTGGGTTCAGTCTCGGCGGCGGGGCCCAGCCAAAGCGAACCCAGCCGGTCGGGGCCCAGCCAAGCGGGAGCCGAGTCAGTCGAGCAGCACGGTGGCGAACGTGCCAACCTCGCGGAAGCCCACCCGGGCGTAGGCGGCCCGGGCGACGGTGTTGTAACTGTTGACGTACAGGCTGGCGATTCGACCGGTGTGGATCACCGCCGCCGCCACGGCCGCGGTTCCGGCCGTGCCGAATCCGCGGCCGCGCCACTCCGGGTGCACCCACACCCCCTGGATCTGCCCGACCGCCGGGGACTGCGAACCGATCTCGGCCTTGAACACCACTTTGCCGTGCTCGAAGCGGGCGAACGCCCGGCCCGCGGCGATGAGGTTGGCGACCCGGCGGCGATACCCGCGGCCACCGTCACCGGCTCGGGGGTCGACGCCGACCTCACCGATGAACATGTCGACCGCGGCAACCAGATAGGCGTCCAACTCGTCGACCCGGACCCGTCGCACCGCCCGGTCGATCACCGACAGGGGCCGTGACCGAAGCGCCATCAGCGGCTGGCGCTCGCGGACGTCGCGGGCGGGCCCCCAGCCCTGTTCGAGCCATCCCCACATCGGCATGACCAGTTCGGTCCGGCCGACCAGCGAGGAGCAGCGCCGCGGAGTGCTCAACGCCTGCTCGGCGAAGGCCCGCAGATCAACCGCCGAGCCGCGCAACGGAATCAGGTTGGCCCCGGCGTAGCACAGCGAGTCCTCGACCCGCTGCCGGGTCCACAACTCGCCCCCGATGGCGACCGGATCCACCCCGTGGTCGCTGACCCGCGCGTCGACCATGCACCCACCGACCGGGTCGGCGGCCAACACCCGGGCGACCGCCCCCGCGTCGCGCGTGACCGACACCCGGCGCCCGGTGACCGGGCGGGACAGTGACGGAGCCGACATGGGGAGTCCTTTTGCCGATGCGGGCCACCCGTCAGACTCGAGTGCAGGCGACCTATCCCATCAGCTTACGGTGACGACGGGCGAACCACCGGCAGCCGCATCCGTGCCGTGTTCGTCTTTCATCTCCGAGGCCAACCGGAGCGCCTCCTCGATGAGGGTTTCGACGATCTTGGCCTCGGGCACGGTCTTGATCACCTCGCCCTTGACGAAGATCTGGCCCTTGCCGTTGCCGGAGGCGACCCCGAGGTCGGCCTCCCGGGCCTCCCCAGGCCCGTTGACGACACACCCCATCACCGCCACGCGCAACGGAACATCGAGGCCTTCCAGACCTGCGGTGACCTCGTTGGCCAGGGTGTAGACGTCAACCTGGGCGCGACCGCAGGAGGGGCAGGACACGATCTCCAGGCCGCGGGGCCGCAGATTCAGCGACTCCAGAACCTGGTTGCCGACCTTGACCTCCTCGACCGGCGGCGCCGACAGCGACACCCGGATGGTGTCCCCGATGCCCTCGGCGAGCAGGGCCCCGAACGCGACGGCGGACTTGATGGTGCCCTGGAAGGCCGGCCCGGCCTCGGTCACGCCGAGGTGGAGAGGGTAGTCACACTTCTCGGCCAACAACCGGTAGGCCGCCACCATCACGACCGGGTCGTTGTGCTTGACGCTGATCTTGATGTCACCGAAGCCGTGATCCTCGAACAGCGAGGCCTCCCACAGCGCGGACTCGACCAGTGCCTCCGGGGTGGCTTTGCCGTACTTCTCCAGGAAACGCTTGTCCAGCGATCCGGCGTTGACGCCGATGCGGATCGGGATCCCGGCCGCGCCTGCGGCTTTGGCGACTTCGGCCACTCGGCCGTCGAACTCCTTGATGTTGCCCGGGTTGACCCGGACCCCGGCGCATCCGGCGTCGATGGCGGCGAAGATGTACTTGGGCTGGAAGTGGATGTCGGCGACCACCGGAATGTTGCTCTTGCGGGCGATCTCGGCCAGTGCGTCGGCGTCCTCCTGACGGGGGCAGGCCACCCGCACGATGTCACACCCGGAGGCGGTCAGTTCGGCGATCTGCTGCAGGGTGGCGTTGACGTCGTGGGTCTTGGTGGTGCACATCGACTGCACCGAGATCGGGTAGTCGCTGCCCACCCCCACATCGCGGAGCTTGATCTGGCGGGTTTTGCGGCGCGGCGCGAGCACGGGGGGCGGGGCCGGCGGCATACCGAGCCCGATGGAGGTGGACATCAGCGAATCTCCTACTGGAACAAGCGGATTGGGTTCACCAGATCGGCGGTGACGGTGAGCGCCATGTAACCGACCACCACCACGAGTATGACGTAGGTCGCCGGCATCAGCTTCCCGTAGTCCACCGGTCCGGCCGGCACGAGCCCGCGGGCCGCACGGAACATGTTGCGCAGTTTCTCGTAGACGGCGACGGCGATGTGGCCGCCGTCGAAGGGCAGCAGCGGTACCAGGTTGATCGCGCCGAGCACGAAGTTCAGTTGGGCCAGGAAGAACCAGAAGGCCACCCACAGCCCGGCGTCGACGGTGTCGCCGCCGATGATGCTCGCCCCGACGACGCTGATCGGGGTCTCCGGGTCTCGCTCACCGCCGCCGATCGCATGCACCAGGGCGCCGACCTTGGACGGGATCTTGGCCAGTGCCTTGCCGATCTCCACGGCCAGGTCGCCGGTGAAGGCGAAGGTCGCCGGAACCGCCGAGAGCGGGTTGTACTGCGTGGGTCCGAACTGCGCGGCGGTGATGCCGATCGCGCCGACGTCGGACGGTCCGGCGGGCTCGCCGCCGCCGACCGGGGGCACCCACCGCTTGGTGGTCGCAACATCGACGACGGTGTCCAGCGTGCTGGTGGTGCCGTCGACGGTGCGCTCGATCACGAAAGGCGTCGGCCCGTTGGCCTTCTGCACCGCGGCGACCATCTCCTCGAAGGTGCTCACCTCGGTGGGGCCGACCTTGACCACGACGTCCCCGGGCTGGATCCCGGCAACCGCCGCCGGCCCAGAACCCTGGCAGTCGCCGAGTTCACCGCGGGTCACTTCGGCTTTGACGCAGGTGGTTTCGCCCACCATCGCGCTGGTCGGCGGATGCAGATTGGGCAGGCCCCACACCACGGCGATCGAGTAGATCAGGACCAGGCCGATGATGAAGTTCATCGCCGGACCGGCGAACAGCACCGCGACCCGTTTCCAGGTCTTCTGCTTGTACATGGCGTACGGCCGGTCCTCGGCGGGGAGGTCCTCGACGGCGGTCATGCCGGCGATGTCGCAGAAGCCGCCCAGCGGGACGGCTTTGATGCCGTACTCGGTGGAGCCGAGCTTGTTGGGCCGCCGGGTGGACCACAGCGTCGGGCCGAAGCCGACGAAGTAGCGGCGCACCTTCATCCCGGTGGCGCGCGCCACCCACATGTGGCCGCACTCGTGCAGCGCCACCGACACCAAGATGGCGAGCGCGAACAGCACGATTCCGAGTACGAACATCATCGGTATGAAGCGACCTCCTGTGCCGCGGCGTCGACGGCGTCGCGGGCACGTTGTCGGGCCCATCGCTGGGCGTCGAGTACGTCCTCCACGGTAGCCGGTTGTGCGGCCCACTGACCGGCGGCGCCCAGCACGTCGGCGATTGTCCGCACGATCGCCGGGAATCGGATACGGCCGTTAAGGAAGGCCTCCGCCGCTTCTTCATTGGCCGCGTTGTACACCGCGGTCATGCACCCACCGGCCTCACCGGCCTGCCGGGCCAGATCGACCGCCGGGAAGACCGCCGCGTCGACCGGCTCGAACTCCCAGCTGGAGGCCGTGCTGAAGTCGCAGGCCGCCGCGGCCCCCGGCACGCGCTGCGGCCAGCCCAGCGCGAGCGCGATCGGCAGCTTCATGTCGGGCGGGCTGGCCTGGGCGATGGTGGACCCGTCGACGAAGGTCACCATCGAGTGCACGATCGACTGCGGGTGGACCACCACGTCGATCCGGTCGTAGGGGATGCCGAACAGCAGGTGCGTCTCGATCAGCTCCAACCCCTTGTTGACCAGCGACGCCGAGTTGAGCGTGTTCATCGGGCCCATGTCCCAGGTCGGGTGCGCCCCGGCCTGCTGCGGTGTCACCGCCTCCAGTCGGTCGGCCGACCAGCCGCGGAACGGTCCGCCCGAGGCGGTCAGCACCAGTCGGGCCACCTCGTCGGCACCGCCGGCGCGCAGGCACTGGGCCAGGGCGGAGTGCTCGGAGTCCACCGGAACGATCTGGCCGGGCCGGGCCGCCTTGAGTACCAACGGCCCACCCGCGACCAGCGATTCCTTGTTGGCCAGCGCCAACCGGGCCCCACTGGCCAGGGCAGCCAGGGTGGGTTCCAGGCCGAGCGCGCCGACCAGGGCGTTGAGCACGACATCGACACCGCGTTCGGCCGCGTCGTGCACCAGGCGGGTCGCTGCGTCGGGTCCGGAGAAGGTGACCTCACCGATCCGCGTCGCGGCGGCCGGGTCGGCCACGGCGATGCGGGTGACCCCGGTTTCGGCGCGCTGGCGGGCCAGCAGGTCCGGGTTGCCACCGCCCGCGGCGAGGCCGACCACCTCGAATCGGTCCGGGTTGGCGGCGATGACGTCGAGCGCCTGGGTGCCGATCGAACCGGTGCTGCCGAGGACCAGCACGCGCAGTCGGGAACTCACCGGTCTATTGTGCCTTGTGGGGGGGTTGGCACCTACGACGCCGACCAACCTCTGTGTGACGGCAGTCACACTGACCGATCCGGCGCGCACCTCGCACCGAAATCATCACGTGGCCGTGATCATGCTCGGCCGCCTAACTGGAGGGATCCAAGGAGAAATATGACCATTCATCGTTCCGCGCTCGTCGCTGCAGGTCTGGCTGCGGCTACCGCACTGACCCTGTCGGCGTGCTCGACGGGAACCAAGGAGGCGGTCGATTCCGCCACGTCGGCGGCGGGTTCGGCAGCCTCAGCCGCCACCTCGGCGGCCTCGGCAGCCGGGTCGGCGGCCTCGTCGGCCGTGTCTTCGGCCACCTCGGCGATGTCCTCGGCGGCGGCGGCCCCGGCCGGCCTGGTCGGAGCGGGATGCGCCGGTTACGCCGAGCAGGTGCCCACCGGCCCCGGTTCGGTCGAGGGCCTGGCCAAGGACCCGGTCGCGACCGCGGCCTCCAACAGCCCGGTGCTGACCACCCTGGCCGGCGCACTGTCGGGCAAGCTCAACCCGAACGTCGATCTCACCGAGACGCTCAACAGCGGTGAGTTCACCGTGTTCGCCCCGACCGACGAGGCCTTCGCCAAGGTCGACCCGGCCACCATCGAGCAGCTGAAGACCGACTCGGATCTGCTGACCTCGGTGCTGACCTACCACGTGGTCTCCGGGCCGGGTGCCAGCCCGACCGCAGTCGTCGGCGACCACACCACGGTTCAGGGCGAGTCGCTCACCGTCACCGGCTCCGGCGACACCCTGAAGGTCAACGAGGCCGGCGTCGTCTGCGGCGGGATCAAGACCGCCAACGGCACCCTGTACCTCATCGACACCGTGCTGATGCCGCCCGCGGCACCGGCTCAGCCCACCACCAGTGGGCCGATGACGACCACCACGACGCCGTAGCGCCGGCGCCGACCGGACGCGGAGCCGCCGATCAACAGGCGGTTCCGCGCCCATCGGCCACTTGTGAGTACCGCACCTCACACGAGGTGCGGCCAACCGAAAGGACATCATGAAGAAGAACATCTCCAGAGCCGCCGGCCTGGCGGCCGCGGCAATGGGCATCGCCGTGGTCATGGCCCCGGTCGCCTCCGCTGAACTGGTCGGTCCCGGCTGCGCCGGATACGCCCAGGCGGTCCCCATGGGCCCGGGCTCGGTCGGCGAACTGGCCAAGGTTCCGGTCGCCACCGCCGCGGCGAACAGCCCGGTGCTGACCACGCTGGCATCGGCACTGTCCGGGGGGCTGAACCCGCAGGTGAACCTGGTCGACACCCTCAACGGCGGGCAGTTCACCGTCTTCGCGCCGACCAACGAGGCGTTCGCCAAGATCGACGCGGCCACCATCGAGCAACTCAAGACCGACGCCAACCTGCTGACGTCGATCCTGACCTACCACGTGGTGCCCGGCCAGGCCGCCCCTGGTCAGGTCGTGGGGACCCACAAGACCGTCAACGGCGCCGACCTGACGGTTACCGGTGGCGGTGACCACCCCCTGATGGTCAATAACGCCAACGTCGTCTGCGGGGGCATTGCCACCACCAATGCCACCGTGTACCTGATCGACTCGGTGCTGCTGCCTCCCGCCAGCTAGGTCGTCGAGGCGCGGCACTCCCTGGGCCGGCCGCGGTGGCGTGCTTCTCCTTCACGCCACCGCGACCGGCCCTTCTTTCGGCCGCACCGACCGCCCCGCGGGCATGGCCATTCCGGCACCCGGCAACATAGAGGCGTGCCCACCGTCCTGTGGTTTCGCCGCGACCTGCGCCTGCGTGACCTGCCGCCCCTGCTCGAGGCCGCCGACGGTTCCGACGTGCTGGCCTGCTTCGTCCTCGATCCCCGCCTCGAAGCCGCCTCCGGGCCCCGCCGGCTGCAATTCCTCGGGGACTGCCTGCGTGAAATCGACTCCGCGACCGACGGCCGGTTGCTGATCACCCGCGGCCGCCCGCAGGATCACCTGCCGCAGATCTGCGCCGCGGTCGGGGCGACGGCGGTGCACATCTCCGCCGACTTCAGCCCGTTCGGGATGCGCCGCGACGAGGCGGTACGGGAAATCCTTGCCGGCCAGGGAATCCCGGTAGTGGCGACCGGGTCGCCCTACCTGGTGTCACCGGGGCGGGTCACCAAGGACGACGGTAGCCCCTACAAGGTGTTCACCCCGTTCTTCCGACGCTGGCGCGAAGTGGGGTGGCGCAGCCCCGCGCAGTCCGGCCCAGAGGGCGTTCGGTGGGTCGACCCCGCCCGGGTCGGGGGTCTGCCGGACCGGGTGCAAGCCCCCGATCCGGGTGTCGCACTGGACATTCCGGCCGGTGAGGCCGCGGCCCGGCGGCGGTGGGACGAATTCCGCGCCGAGGGGTTGGGCGGTTACGCCGCCGACCGGGACCGGCCCGACAAACCCGGAACCAGCAGGATGTCGGCGCATCTGAAGTTCGGCACGATTCACCCACGGACGCTGGTGGCCGACCTGGATCTCAGCGGCGACCACACCGGGGCCGGGGCATATCTGCGCGAGTTGGCCTTCCGGGACTTCTACGCCTCGGTGCTGCAGCAGTGGCCGGCCAGCGCCTGGCGAAACTGGAACCCCGCGTTCGACGTCATCGACGTCGACACCGGCCCGGCCGCCCAGGCCGCCTTCGAGGCCTGGAAACAGGGTCGAACCGGCTACCCGATCGTCGACGCCGGGATGCGCCAACTGCTACACAGCGGGTTCATGCACAACCGGGTGCGGATGATCGTGGCGTCCTTCCTGGTCAAGGATCTACACCTGCCCTGGCAGTGGGGGGCGCGCTGGTTCATGGAACAACTCGTCGACGCCGACGTCGCCAGCAACCAGCACGGCTGGCAGTGGTGCGCGGGCACCGGCACCGACGCCGCCCCGTACTTCCGGGTTTTCAACCCGACCGCCCAGGGCGAGAAGTTCGATCCGGACGGCGACTACGTGCGCCGGTGGGTGCCCGAACTGGCCGACACCCCCGACCCGCACCGACTCAAGGGCGGCCGGCCCGCCGGGTATCCCGAACCGATCGTCGACCACGCCGCCGAACGCCTCGAAGCGTTGCGGCGGTACGGCCTGTTGAGCTGACCGGCGAGCACGGTGAGCGCCGGGGATAACCGCCGGGGCAGCCAGCTGATGTGCCAGAATGGCGACAGTCAGAAGGAGGAACGGCAATGGCCAACACCGAGGTGGAACGCTACTCGGACGTCGATCCCGCCGACATCCCGTCGGCGGACTGGGGCTGGAGCAAGATCCACTACGGCGTCTGGTACGGCGTGGGAATCTTCATCGTCATATTCCTGCTGGGGATGCTGCACGGCAACCACGTCGGCCGCGTCGAGGACTGGTGGCTGGGCGCCTTCGCGATCGGGATCATCTTCGTCATCGTGCGCGACTACGTCATGCGCAAGAAGGGACTGCTCCGCTAGACCTGGTCGGCGGCCAATTGCCCGCAGGCCGCGGCGATCTCCCGTCCGCGGGTGTCCCGGACCGTACACGAGACCCCCTGTGCCCGCACCCGCCGAACGAACTCCCGCTCGACGGGTTTCGGGCTGGCATCCCACTTGCTGCCCGGTGTGGGGTTGAGCGGAATGAGGTTGACGTGCGACAGCGGCCCGAGCGCCCGGTGCAGCGTCCGGCCCAGCAGGTCGGCCCGCCACGGCTGGTCGTTGATGTCGCGGATCAGCGCGTACTCGATGGACACCCGTCGGCCGGTCTCTTGTGCGTAGTAGCGGGCCGCATCAAGGACTTCGGCGACCTTCCATCTCAGGTTCACCGGCACCAGGGTGTCGCGCAGTTCGTCGTCGGGGGTGTGCAATGACAGCGCCAGCGTCACACCGAGACCTTCGTCGGCCAGTCTGCGGATTGCCGGGGCCAGCCCGACCGTGGACACCGTGACCGAGCGCGCCGAGATGCCGAACCCGTCCGGCGGCGCGGCGGTGATCCGGCGCACCGCAGCCACCACCCGGTCGTAGTTGGCCAAAGGCTCCCCCATCCCCATGAAGACGACGTTGGACAGCCGATCCCCGAACTCGTCGCGCAGCGTGGCCGCCGCGGCGCGAACCTGCTCGAGGATCTCGGCGGTGCTGAGGTTGCGGGTCAGCCCGCCCTGGCCGGTGGCGCAGAACGGGCAGGCCATCCCGCAGCCGGCCTGGGAGGAAATGCACACCGTGTTGCGGTTGGGATAGCGCATCAGGACCGACTCGAAGGTCGCAGCCCCGGGAGTGCCGGGGTGGCCGCGCCACAACGTCTTTCGGGTGTCACCACCGTCGCACTCGACCTGCCGGACCACCGTCAGCAGCGGCGGGAACAGGGCCTCCGACACCGTGTCCCGGACCCCCGCCGGCAAGTCCGTCATCTGGTGCGGGTCGGCGACCAGGCGTCCGTAGTACTGCGCGGCCAACTGCTTGGCGCGGAACTTCGGCAGACCCAACTCGGCGACGGCGGCGGTGCGGGCCGCCTCGTCGAGGTCGGCGAAATGGCGCGGCGGTAGGCCCCGGCGCGGTGCGTCGAAGACCAGTTCCTGCTTCACGCCTCCAGTATCCGGTTCAGATCCGGTTCAGCTCGCCAGCAGGCTGAGCACGATCCAGGTCGCCACCGCCGAGGGCAGCGCGCCGTCGATGCGGTCCATCAGCCCGCCGTGGCCGGGCAGCAGCGTGCCCATGTCCTTGATGCCCAGATCGCGTTTGACCTGGGATTCCACCAAATCACCCAAAGTTGCGGTGATGACCAGCATGATGCCCAGCGGCACCCCCACCCACCAAGGCTCGTGCATGAGGAACACCACGGCGAGGATCGCCGCGACGGTGCCGGACACCAGCGAGCCCGCCAAGCCTTCCCAGGACTTCTTGGGGCTGATCGCCGGAACCATCGGGTGTTTGCCGAACAGCACCCCGGCGGTGTAGCCGCCGATGTCGGAGAACGCCACCACGAGCATGAAGGTGAACACCCGGGCCCACCCGTCCTCGGGGTAGACCAGCAGCGCGCCGAACGCGCCGAACAGCGGAATCCAGGTGGCCAGGAAGATGGTGACCGACACGTCGCGCAGGTAGTTGATCGGTTGGCTCTGCAGCCCCTGGCTGAGCAGTCGCCAGATCAGGCAGACCAGTACCGTGCCACCGTAGGCGCCCAGCGCCCCTGCCGCGCCGAACGGCCAGGTCAGCCAGATCATCGCCTGACCGCCCACCAGAAGCGGAATCAGGGGGATGGAGTAGCCGCCTTCGCGGAGCCGGCGAACCACCTCGTGGGTGGCCACGGCCATCGCCACCGACAGGATCACCACCCATCCGCGCGGGGCGAACACCAGGGTGGCGATGACGGTGCCGCCGAGCAACAGGCTGACCGCGATGGCCGCCGGCAGGTCGCGGCCCGCGCGCGAAGTTTTCGCCGGAGGTGCGTCGGTGTCTGCCATGGGAGTTTCTGCCGTGGTCCTTTAGACCTCCAGCAGTTCGCCTTCCTTGTGCTTGACCAGTTCGTCGATCTGGTGGACGTACTGCGCGGTGGCTTTGTCGAGGTCCTTCTCGGCCCGGCCGACCTCGTCCTCGCCGGCCTCGCCGTCCTTCTTGATGCGGTGCAGTTCCTCCATGGCGCGACGGCGGATGTTGCGCACCGACACCTTGGCGTCCTCGCCTTTGGCTTTGGCTTGTTTCACCAGGTCCCGCCGTCGCTCCTCGGTCAGCTGCGGAATCGACACCCGGATGATGGTGCCGTCGTTGGTCGGGTTCACACCCAGGTCGGAGTTGCGGATCGCCTCCTCGATCGGCCGCAGTTGGGCGGCCTCGTAGGGCTTGATCACCACCATCCGGGCCTCGGGGACGTTGACGCTGGACATCTGCGTGATGGGCGTCGGGGTGCCGTAATAGTCGACGACCACCCGGGAGAACATCCCCGGGTTGGCGCGGCCGGTGCGGATGGAGGACAGGTCGTCGCGGGCAACGGCGACAGCCTTTTCCATCTTCTCCTCGGCATCGAACAGAGCCTCGTCTATCACTGCCCACTCCTTCTCATTGCTGCGCTGCGCATCGTCGCCGTCGGGGCCATGAACCGCTCCCGCTCAGGTGGTGACGAGTGTGCCGATCTTCTCACCAGCAACCGCTCGGGCGATATTGCCATCTGTGAGCAGGTTGAAAACCAGAATTGGCATTCCGTTGTCCATGCACAGGCTGAACGCGGTGGCGTCGGCGACGCGCAGTTCCCGTTCCAGGACTTCGCGGTGGGTGATCTCGGTCAGCATCGTCGCGTCCGGGTTCTGCCGCGGATCGTCGGTGAACACTCCGTCGACGGCCTTGGCCATCAGCACCACCTCCGCGCCGATCTCCAGGGCACGTTGCGCGGCGGTGGTGTCGGTGGAGAAATACGGCAACCCCATACCGGCGCCGAAAATGACCACCCGTCCTTTTTCCAGGTGCCGACGGGCCCGCAGCGGGATGTACGGTTCGGCCACCTGGCCCATGGTGATCGCGGTCTGAACCCGGGTGACGATGCCCTCCTTCTCCAGGAAGTCCTGAAGCGCAAGGCTGTTCATCACCGTGCCCAACATGCCCATGTAGTCCGAGCGGGTGCGCTCCATGCCGCGCTGCTGAAGTTGCGCGCCACGGAAGAAGTTTCCGCCGCCGATGACCACCGCGACCTGGACTCCACTGCGCACCACTTCGGCGATCTGGCGAGCCACCTGGGCGACGACGTCGGGATCCAGACCCACCGAACCGCCGCCGAACATCTCACCGCCGAGTTTGAGCAGCACCCGGGAATACTTCGGCCGCAATCCCTCAGCACCTTTCGTCGCGGCCTCGCCCATCGAACTCCCTCTAATCCCGGACCACTGGCTTGGTTTCGCCGCTGGCGAGCGTATTACCCAGTCGGCGACCCTGCCATCCTGCCCCATGGCTCGGGGTCACCGACAGGGCTGGTCGACACATATTTGCAACTCAGACCAACCGCCGATCAGGTGTGACTAGACTAAAAGCCGAAATCGCAAGCAAATGCGAGGGAGGGCACCGTGGCGCTACAAGCCAGAGCCGAAGCGACGCGTCGCAAAATTCTGGATTCGGCGATCGACTTGTTCGACGAACTCGGTTACGGCGAAACAGGTTTGGCCGACATTCTGGCCCGCGCCGGAGTGAGTAAAGGCGCGTTTTATTACCACTTCGACTCCAAAGAGGCCGTGGCGACCGCGCTTATCGAGGACTTCGCCGAAAAGCTGTATACATCGGCGCGGGCGTTGTTCGATCCGTCCGCGCCCGAACTCAGTGGCGTCATCAAAGCCACCTGCGACTCCGCGGCGATCATCGCCTCGGACAAAGCCGCGCGGGTCGGCCATGAACTCCTGCAGGCGCTCAGCCAGATCAGCAGTGTGGCCACGCAGACCTACGTCCGGTGGACCGAGGAGTTCGTGGAGATCATCGCCCTCGCCGTGCAGCCATTGGCCGACGATCGCGGGGTGGACGCCACCGAGGTCGCCAAAGCGGTCTGGGTCGGCGTCCTGGGCAGCCATCTGCTGTCCTCGGCACTCGGCGACGACCGAATGACCTGGCTGAGGTATTCCTGGCGGCTTGCCCTCGAACTGCTGGCACCGCCCGGGGAATCCGACGCCTACGTCGGCATGGTCGACGACATCGTCGCCAGCTACACGGAGAGCGTCTAACTGCGGATCAGCGGCCACGGTGTGGCCGCCTCCAACTCATAGGCCAGTTCCAGCAGCCTGCGCTCCTGGCCGAGAGGCGCTGCGAACATCATGCCCAGCGGCAGCCCGGTCCCCGACTCCGCGATCGGAAGGGAGATCGCCGGTTCACCGGTAGCGTTCTGCAGCGGAGTGAACGCTACCCACTCGACCAGCCGGTCGATGATCTGCTGGTAGTCCGAGGTCGGGTCGAGGTGGCCGATCATCGGGGTCCCCTCCGCCAAGGTGGGGGTCAGCAGGACGTCGTAGTCCTGGTAGAACTTGGCCGTCAACCGTCGAAGTCGGCGTAGCCGGGTGATAGCCACCGGCAGGCGGTGCAGATTGCGGGTGGCGTGGCGATCCAACCCCAAGGTGAGGTTGTCCAGCCGGGTGCGGTCGAAACTGGGGCCGAACGTACGCCGGCCGGTGCGGACCAGGGTCATGGCCAGCGACGACCAGTACAGCAGGAAGTCGTCGGCGAAGGACTCCGGGACCGGGTTGCTGTCCAGGAGGGCCACCCGGTGGCCCACCTCCTCGAGCAGGGAGGCCGTCTTGAGGGTGTGGCCGCGAACCTCGGGGCTGGCGTCCCGGTTGACCGAACTGGTGACCACGGCGATCCGCAGCCGGTCCCGCCCCGGCCCGGTCACCGCCCCGATCGGTGTCAGGGAGCGGTTGCGCCAGATCCGTTCGGCCTCGCGGTAGAACGCCGCGGTGTCGCGCACCGAGCGGGTGAGCACCCCGTCGCTGACGATGCGGACCGGCATCTGCCGGGACATCTTGTCCTGAGGCAGCCGGCCGCGGGAGGGTTTGAGTCCCACCACCCCGTTGCAGGCGGCCGGGATGCGGATCGAGCCGCCTCCGTCGTTGGCGTGCGCGATCGGCACCACTCCGGCGGCGACGAAGGCGCCCGCACCCGACGACGAGGCGCCGGCGGTGTAGTCGGTGTCCCACGGGTTGCGGACCGCCCCGATCCGCGGGTGTTCGGCCGAGGCGCTGAATCCGAACTCCGACAGCTGGGTCTTGCCCAGCGGTATCAGGCCGGTACCAAGGAAGAACCGCGCGAAGTCGCCATGGTCGGACAGCGGCCGCGGCGCCCAGGCATCGGTGCCCTGCATGGTGGGCATACCTTCGACGTCGACATTGTCTTTGAAGAACGTCGGCACACCGTCGAAGTACCCGCCGTGCCGTGCCGCCGCCCGGGTCCTGGCCTGGCGGAAGTTCTCGTGCGCCAGACCGTTGAGGACGGGGTTGACCGACTCGGTGCGGGCGATGGCCGCCTCGACAAGCTCGGCTGCGGAGACCTTGCCGGTCCGGATCGCGTCGACCATCGCGACGGCGTCGAGGTCGCCGAGCGCGTCGTCCCGGAAGGCGTGCACGTGTCGGGCCATTGGGCTGACGCTAGCAGGCAGTTGGCGGGATCTCGCCAGCGCCGCGGACCTGTGCTACTGCTGGCCGACCTCGAACCGGGCGAACCGGGTGACGGTGACGCCGGCCTCGTCGAGCAGGGCCTTGACGGTCTTCTTGCTGTCGGCCACCGACGGTTGGTCGAGCAACACGACGTCCTTGAAGAATCCGGTGACCCTGCCTTCGACGATCTTGGGTAGGGCCTGCTCCGGCTTGCCCTCCGCTTTGGCGGTCTCCTCGGCGATGCGGCGCTCGTTGGCCACCACGTCCTCGGGCACCTCGTCGCGGGTCAGGTAGCGGGCCTTCAGCGCGGCGATCTGCAGGGCCACCGAGTGCGCGGCGTCCTTATCGGATCCCTCGAACTCCACCAGCACGCCCACCGCGGGCGGCAGGTCAGCCGCCCGCTTGTGCAAGTAGGTTTCGACGTTGCCGTCGAAGTACTGCACCCGGCGCAGCTCCAGCTTCTCGCCGATCTTGGCCGAAAGTTCGGCGATGGCCTGCTCGACGGTCTTACCGCCGACGCCGGCGGCCTTGAGGGCCTCCACGTCGTTGGTCTTGGCGGCCAGCGCGGCCTCTAGGATCTGATCCGCGAGCTGCTGGAATTCGGCGTTCTTGGCGACGAAGTCGGTCTCGGAGTTGAGTTCGATCAGGGCGCCGTCCCGGGCGGCCACCAACCCCTCGGCGGTGGCCCGCTCGGCGCGCTTGCCGACGTCCTTGGCGCCCTTGATGCGCAGCGCCTCGACCGCTTTGTCGAAGTCGCCGTCGGAGTCGGCCAACGCGTTCTTGCAATCCATCATCCCGGAGCCGGTGAGCTCGCGGAGCCGCTTGACGTCGGCGGCGGTGTAGTTGGCCATCTCAGCCTTCCGTAACGGTGGTGGTGGTGACGGACTCGGTGACCGACTCGGTGACCGGTTCGGTGACCGGTTCGGAGGCAACCGGGCCCGCCGCGGTGGGGGCGGCCTCGATGGCGGCGCTGGCCAGCAGTTCCTGCTCCCACTCGGCCAGCGGTTCGCCCGCAGAGTCCGAGGCCGCCTGACCCGCGCCGGCCCCGCCGCGGGCCTGCAGGCCCTCGGCGACGGCCGAGGCGACGACCTTCGTCAGCAGTGCCGCCGAGCGGATCGCGTCGTCGTTGCCGGGGACCGGGTAGTCGACCACGTCCGGGTCGCAGTTGGTGTCCAGGATCGCGATGACCGGGATGCCCAGCTTGCGGGCCTCGCCGACGGCGATGTGCTCCTTGTTGGTGTCGACGACCCACACCGCCGAGGGCACCTTCTGCATGTCCCGGATACCGCCGAGGCTGCGCTCGAGCTTGTTCTTCTCCCGGGTGAGCATGAGGATTTCCTTCTTGGTGCGGCCTTCGAAGCCGCCGGTCTGCTCCATGGCCTCAAGTTCCTTGAGGCGCTGCAGCCGCTTGTGCACGGTGGAGAAGTTGGTGAGCATTCCGCCCAGCCAGCGCTGGTTGACATAGGGCATGCCGACGCGGGTGGCCTCTTCGGCGATGGACTCCTGGGCCTGCTTCTTGGTGCCGACGAACATCACCGAGCCGCCGTGGGCGACGGTCTCCTTGACGAATTCGTAGGCCTTGTCGATGTAGGTCAGCGTCTGCTGCAGGTCGATGATGTAGATGCCGTTGCGGTCGGTGAAGATGAACCGCTTCATCTTGGGGTTCCAGCGCCGGGTCTGATGCCCGAAGTGGGTGCCGCTGTCCAGCAGCTGCTTCATGGTTACAACAGCCATATCGGCCATATCCTTTTGTGGTTGTCGGTTGCCGCCCGGCGACGGGGTGCTGCCGGGCCCTGGCACCTGCGCACATGCCACCCCGTGGGACGGGACCAACTGGCATGGGCGGGCGGAGTCCCGGTGCAGACCGGGTCACACCACCGAACAGGCGCGCGAAGTCAAAACGCTCGCGCGTTTTGCGGCCCTGAGTTTACACACAGTCCCCTGCTGATCCCCAACCGGCGAGCGACCGGCAGCACCGCCGGCCGGGGCTGCGGTGAACTGGGTGAATGCGGATGATCGCGGTGCTGGCTGGGTTGCTGGTGTTCAGCCCGCCCGGCTGGGCCGAGGCCGGGCGGTTGCAGTGGCCGCTGCAGCCGCCCCCACCCGGCCCCACGGTTACCCGCGGCTTCGACGCGCCGACGCCGAACTGGCAACGCGGCCACCGCGGGGTCGATCTGGCCGGTGTGCCGGGTCAACCGGTGTACGCCGCCGGACCGGGGACCGTGGTCTACGCCGGGGTGCTGGCGGGCCGGCCGGTGATCTCGATCGAACATGACGGCGGCCTGCGGACCAGCTACGAACCCGTACAGGCCGCGGTGCGGGCAGGCCGGCGGGTCGGGGCAGGAACCGGCATCGGCCTTCTACTGGGAGGCCATCCGGGCTGCCCGGCGCCGGCGTGCCTACACTGGGGCGCCTACTGGGGCCCGGCGCAGCAGGCCCGCTACGTCGACCCGGTGGGACTGCTGGCGAGCACTCCGGTGCGGCTCAAACCATTGACGGGGTGAGGGCTCACGCCCGCGGGTGGGCCTGGTCGTGCACCGCCCGCAGCCGGGCCACCGTGACGTGGGTGTACAGCTGGGTGGTCGCCAGCGTGGAGTGACCCAAGAGTTCCTGCACCACCCGCAGGTCGGCCCCGCCTTCCAGCAGGTGGGTGGCGGCACTGTGGCGCAGTCCGTGCGGCCCTATATCGGGGGCCCCGGCTACCGCCGACATGGTCTGGTGCACCACGGTGCGGGCCTGCCGCGGATCGAGCCGACGGCCGCGCGGTCCGAGCAGCAGGGCAGGTCCGGAGTCGCCGTTGGCCAGTGCGGGCCGGCCGTCGGCCAGCCAATCGGTGATCGCCTCACCGGCCGGCCGGCCGAAGGGAACGGTGCGCTGCTTGTTGCCCTTACCCAGCACCCGCAGCAACCGGCGGTCGGTGTCGACGTCGTCGACGTCCAGCCCGCACAATTCGCTGACCCGGATGCCGGTGGCGTAGAGCAGTTCCACGATGAGCTTGTCGCGCAGCGCCACGGGGTCACGCTGCTGGGCGCCGAGGTCGGCGGCGGCCATCGCCGCCAACGCCTGGTCCTGACGCAGCACCGCCGGCAGGGTGCGACGCGCCTTGGGCACCTGCAGCCGGACGGCCGGATCACCGGTTAGCAGACCCCGGCGTGTGGCCCAGGCGGTGAACGTCTTGACCGCCGACGTGCGCCGCGCCAGGGTGGTGCGCGCCGCCCCGGCGGCGGCCTGGGCGGCCAGCCAGGCGCGCAACAGGGGCAGATCCAGGACATCCAGCCCGGCCCCGGGGGCGCGCTCGTCGAGGAAGGCCAACAGCGACCGCAGGTCCGTCAGGTAGGCCCGGCGAGTGTGTTCGGAGCGGCCGCGCTCCAGGGCCAGGTACTCGGCGTACTCGTGCAGAATCGCCGAGTATCCCTGCGCCGTAGTCACTCACCTACGGTGGCAGATAGCGTGGGCGCGCAGGGCTATCTGGGTCCGGCGTGTCCGGCCGTCTCGACCACTCCGCCGCGCCGACGCTCCGCCGCTAGGCGGCCAATGCCCCGCGTGCCATTACCGTCAGCCGTTCTTCTTCCAGAACATCCAGCTGCGCCGGGGGGCCGCCACGGCCATTTCCTCGCTGGAGTGCTTTCCACCGCACCATTGGCCGGCCGGCACGGTCCGCCGAACCATGTCGACGTGATTGCCGCACCCCGCCCAGGTGGTCTTGCCGCAGGCACGGCATTGGACTGCACGACACATACGCGTTTCCTCCCTCAGGTCAGCCCAGGCGCACGCCTGCGGTTGGTAGCTCTCATGCATACCATACCCCCTAGGGTAATAAGACAGTGATGGCAGCCTGCACAGGCCTCCGCTACCCGGGCCGGGGCGACAACCGCCACCTGCCCTCTTGTCGCTGGACTAGCCCGGCCAGCTCCAGCAGGGCCAACGGGCCGAGCACCAGAGCGGCAGGCAGTCCGGCGGCCACCGCGATCTCGTCGGGAGTCTTGGCGCCGCGGGCCGGCATGGCTTCGTAGACCAGCCGTTCGCTGTCGCCGAGGTCGTCGAGCAGCGCGACCGGCCGGGGCAGTTCGGCAGCCAATTCTCCAGCGCTGCCTACTATTTCGACCACCTCTTCGGCCCGGGTGACAAGTTCGGCGCCGGCCCGCAGCAGGGCGTGGCACCCGACCGAGGTCGAGGAGGTCACCGGCCCCGGCACCGCGCACACCACCCGGCCCAGCGCCCGCGCCCACGCCGCGGTGCTGGCGGTTCCGCTGCGGATGCCGGCCTCCACGACAACGGTCGCCCCGGACAGCGCCGCGACCAACCGGTTGCGGGTCAGAAACCGATGCCGGGCCGGACGCACTCCCGGCGGATACTCACTGATCAGCAGGCCGTGGCGGGCGATGCGGTGCAACAGTGCGGAGTGGCCCGCCGGGTAGAGCACGTCGACTCCCCCGGCCAGCACCGCCACCGTCACCCCCTCTGCGGCCAAGGCCGCGCGGTGGGCCGCCCCGTCGATGCCGTATGCCCCACCCGACACGATGGCGACATCGTGCTCGACCAGGCCTGCCGAAAGATCGGCAGCGACGTGCTCGCCGTAGGCGGTGCAAGCCCTGGTGCCGACCACAGCGGCGGCGCGCCGACAGACCTGATCGATGCGTACCGGGCCGATCACCCACAACGCCAGCGGAGCCCGGCCCTGTGGCTTGTCGCGCAGTGGCACCCCGGTGAAGGAGTGCAGTGCCAATACCGGCCACTCGTCATCGGTCGGGGTGACCAGTCGCCCACCCCGCTGCTCAAGAATGTGCAGATCCTCTGCAGCACAGTTGATGTCACGGCGCGCCTCGGTGCGATCGGCCAGCGCCTGATCGACGGCACCGCGCCGAATCCGGTCGGCGGCTTCTACCGGACCCACGTCGCCGATGAGTTCGGCCATCCCCGGGCACGGCGCCTCGGCGACCCTGGACAAATAGGCCCAGGCCAGCGTCTCGGCTGAGTCGTTCACGGTTTGATCTCCGGCTGCCGAAAGCTCAGTGCGAGGGAGACGTCGTCGGTGCTGGGGCTGGTTCGCCCCGCCAGATCAGCCAGCGTCCAAGCCACCCGCATTAACCTGTGGGCACCGCGAATGCTGAGCAGTCCGCGGTCCAGGGCGGTCCGCAGCGGTGCCATCGCGGCTGTCCCGGGTCGGAATCCCCGGCGCAGCGCCGCCCCACTGACCTCCGCGTTGGTGGTGAATCCATGGGAGCGCCAACGCTCTGTAGCGGCGGCGCGGGCCTGTCGGACCCTGGTCCGGACCGCGGCACTGCTCTCGGACTGTTCGGCGGCGAACGCCCCGGCCCGCACCGAGTGCATCGGTATCCGCAGGTCGACTCGATCCAGCAGCGGACCGGACAGCTTGGCCAGATAACGGCGTTTCTGCATCGCCGAGCAGATGCAGTTGCTGGCATCGGCCGGGGCACATGGGCACGGATTGGCCGCCAGAACGAGCTGAAATCGGGCGGGGTAACACACCACGCCGTCTTTGCGCGCCAGTCGGATCTCCCCGTCCTCCAACGGGGTTCGCAGCGCTTCGAGAGCACTGAGCCGAATCTCGGCGCACTCGTCGAGAAACAGCACCCCGCGGTGGGCACGACTGATGGCACCCGGGCGGGCCAGCCCGGAGCCGCCGCCGACGAGGGCGGCCACGCTCGCGGAGTGGTGCGGAGCGACGAACGGCGGCCGGGTGATCAGCGGGGTGTCCGGGGAGAGCAGGCCTGCCACCGAATGCACGGCGGTGACCTCCAGCGCCTCGTCGTCGGTCAGGTCCGGAAGCAGGCTCGGAAGTCGCTGGGCCAACATTGTTTTGCCGACCCCGGGCGGTCCGGTCAGCATCAGGTGGTGGGCCCCCGCGGCGGCCACCTCAACGGCGAAGCGTGCTTGGGTCTGCCCGATGACGTCGGCCAGGTCGGCGAGCGGCTCAGCGTCCGGGCCGGGGTCCGCCACCCGCGGTTCCAGGCCCGTCCCGCTATCGAGCCACTGCTGGAGTTGGCGCAGCGTCCCGGCCCCGTAGACCTCGATGCCGTCGACTAGGCTGGCCTCGGCGAGGTTGGCGACCGGGACCACGATGGCAGGCCAACCCTGCCTCTTGGCCGCCAGCACCGCCGGCAACACACCCTGCACCGGCCTGATCCGGCCGTCCAGAGCCAACTCTCCCAGCAGCACGCTCTTCGCCAACCGGAACCACGGTCTCCTTAGGTCGGCCGACAGCACCGCGCAGGCCAGGGCAATGTCGTACAGCGACCCGGTCTTGGGCAGGGTGGCCGGCGACAAGGCCAGCGTCAGCCGGGACATCGGCCAGGAGTTGCCGCAGTTGGTGATGGCGGCGCGGACCCGGTCGCGGGACTCCTGCAATGCGGTGTCCGGCAGTCCCACCAGGTGGAAGCCGGGAAGCCCGGGGGTGATGTCGGCCTCAATCTCGACGATCTGTCCATCCACGCCGCGGACCGCGACCGAGAACGCCCGCCCGAGCGCCATCAGCCCACTCCCCGCAGGTGCGTCACCTCAGGTGGGCCGTCTCCGTCGACGCGGACCCCGACGACGTCAATCCGCACACCGCACCACCGGGTGTCCTGCCCGGCCAGCCAGATTCCCGCAAGTCGGCGGATCCGGCGCACCTTATGCGGGGTGACCGCCTCGGGGATTCCCCCGAAGCCGTCCCCGGTTCGGGTTTTGACCTCGACGAACACCACCGCGCCCTGGTCATCGGCGATCACGTCCAGTTCGCCGTACCGGCACCGCCAGTTGCGCGCCACGATCCGGAAACCCAGCCCGCGCAGGTGGTCGACGGCCATCTGCTCGCCGCGCGCTCCGAGTTCCTGTCGACTGTTTGACCTCACCGGCCCAGGATGGGTCCGGGCACCGACTCGATCCTCCCGACCACGCACCGAACAACCCGGTTATCCCCAGAACACCGGCCATGCACAGCCCACCCAGGGGCCGGCATCACTCCGGCAGGCGCAGCTCCGGCTTCTCGACCTCTTCGATGTTGACGTCCTTGAAGGTGATCACGCGGACCTGCTTGACGAACCTGGCCGGCCGGTACATGTCCCACACCCAGGCATCGGCCAGGCGAAGTTCGAAGTACACCTCGCCCTCGGTGTTGCGCGGCATCAACTCGACGCTGTTGGCCAGGTAGAAGCGGCGCTCAGTCTCCACGACGTAGCTGAACTGTCCGACGATGTCCTTGTACTCGCGATACAGCGAGAGTTCCATCTCGGTTTCGTACTTCTCGAGATCCTCGGCACTCATCAGCTCAGCGGTCCTCTCGAACGTCTGTGGTGTTCCATCTTGTCGCACCCGCGGTCACCATGTCGTCAGGTTCCCCGCCGTCAGGTTCCATCGGGGCCACTTCAGCGAACTCGGCAACCAGTTCGCTGCCACCGGCGCCGCTGACCCGCCGGACGTTGATGAACGACTGCCGGTGTTGGCTGCAGGGCCCGTGCTCGGCCAGCGCCGCGCTGTGCCCGGCGGTGCTGTAGCCCTTGTGGTCGGCGAACCCGTAGCCCGGATGCTCATTTTCCATCGCGATCATGAGCCGGTCGCGGATGACTTTGGCCAACACACTGGCCGCGGCGATGCATGCGGCCGCGGCGTCGCCGCCGACCACCGGCAGCGACGGCATCGGCAGGCCAGGTACCCGAAAGCCGTCGGAGAGCACGTAGCCCGGCCGGACCGCCAGCCCGGCAACCGCCCGTCGCATCCCTTCGATGTTGGCCGCATGCACCCCACGCCGGTCAACCTCGGCGGGCGGGATGCAGACCACGTGGTAGGCCAGCGCGTACCGCCGAATCAACGGAAACAACTCCTCGCGGGTCTTGGCGGTGAGTTTCTTGGAGTCGTCCAGGGCGGCCATGCTCTCGAACCGGTTCGGACCCAGCACGCAGGCCGCGACAACAAGCGGCCCGGCGCAGGCCCCGCGGCCCACCTCGTCGACACCGGCCACCGGACCCAGACCGCTGCGGTAGAGCGCGGACTCCAGCGTCCGCAATCCCGACGACCGGCGGATGACGGTGCGTGGCGGCCACGTCACGCCGGCCTTCCTGGCCGCCATCTCAACCCTGCTGCGGGTCGAACGACGAGACACCACCCCAGCGGCCCGGCGGCCAGGCGATGAACCGCGCCTTGCCGATGACGTTGTCTACCGGCACCGTTCCGGTGACCGGATCGCCGGTGCAGATCAGGCCCTTCTGCGCCTCGGCCGGGGTACTGGTGCAGTGCGCTCGGGAGTCCGCCGAGTGGGTGCGGTTGTCGCCCATCACCCACAACCGGTCCGCGGGCACGGTCACCGGCCCGAACTCATTACCCAGGCACGGGTACACCGCCGGATCGGCCATCATCGTCGCCGGATCGAGGTAGGGCTCGTCGAGTGGCTTGTTGTCGACAGTCAAGCCGGTATCGGCACGGCACTGCACGGTCTGGCCACCGACCGCGATCACCCTCTTGACCAGGTCATTCTGGTCCGGCGGGACGAATCCGATGAACGACAACGCATTCTGCACCCAGCGCAGTGCGGTGTTGTCCGACCGGATCGACTTGTAGCCGACGTTCCAGTTCGGCGGACCCTTGAACACGATCACGTCCCCGGGGCCGGGTTCGCTGAACCGGTAGGTCACCTTGTCCACCATGATCCGGTCACCCACACAGCCCTTGCACCCGTGCAGGGTCGGCTCCATCGACTCCGAAGGAATCAGATACGGACGTGCCACGAAGGTCAGCATCACGTAGTAGAGCAGGACCGCCGTACCCACCAGGATTGCACCCTCGCGCAAAGCAGACCGCTTCTTGGTTTCCGGCTCAGGGGTGGCCAGCGAGCCATCAGGATCCGGCTGGCCGGATGTCGAGTCGGTGGGATCGGGGGTGCGGGTCACGGGATCAGCGTAGTCATCTTGACGCTCGAATCCCCGTCAGCGGACCCGATGTCGAAACTCAGCGCTTCTACGGACCCGATGTCGAAGCTCAGCGCTTCTCCTTGATCTTGGCCTTCTTGCCGCGCAGCTCGCGCAGGTAGTACAGCTTCGCCCGACGCACGTCGCCGCGGGTGACGAGCTCGATGTGGTCGATGTTGGGCGAATGCACCGGGAAGGTGCGCTCAACGCCGACGCCGTAGCTCTCTTTGCGGACGGTGAAGGTTTCCCGGACGCCGCCGCCGGAACGGCGCAGCACCACACCCTTGAAGACCTGGATGCGCTGCTTGTTGCCTTCGATGACCTTGACGTGGACGTTGACGGTGTCGCCCGGGCTGAAGGCAGGGATGTCGTCGCGCAGCGACGCCTGATCGACGAAGTCGAGAGTGTTCATCTCCTGGTGGTCCCTTGCGGTCGGGCTCGGTGCGGTGTCCCTGGCGCGTGCGCCTGGAATCGCTGAGCTGGTGGTCAGAGTGTGTGTCGCAGCAGGCGAGGGAAAGCCGGCCCGCGCGGGCAACTGCTCAATTGTGCCAGACCAGCCGCAGGGGGCGAAATCGCGGCTCGGGCGGGCACCATCCCACGATCAACCGGACTGCGATTACCCTGGTGCAGCCGGGTTCAGAGGGGAAACCCTGCATGAAGTGACACGTCTTCGGCCGGCGAGGAGGGATCGTGCGAACCCGACCCTCGGTGCTGCTCACGGCTGCGGCCGCGGCGGCAACCGTGGTTGTGGTGGCGGGGACATCGGCGGTGTACGCCTATCACGATCGCGACGCCGACCCACCGGGCAGCGCCCAGCTCGCGGCGCAGACCGACGAGGACGACAAACTGGAGATGTT
This sequence comes from uncultured Mycobacterium sp., assembly GCA_964463215.1. GTDB lineage: Bacteria > Actinomycetota > Actinomycetes > Mycobacteriales > Mycobacteriaceae > Mycobacterium. The sequence goes on from CAYXBN010000001.1 coordinate 157,872, forward strand.
GGCCAAACGGGCCACCTCCGAGGCCCGGAAACTCGGTGCCACCATCAGCTTGACGCTGCTGGACCGCAGCACCGGCCGGGTGATCTCCACCGGTGACCCGTCGCCGTTCCCGATCGCCTCGGTGTCCAAGCTCTTCATCGCCGACGACCTGCTGGCCCAGGCGGTCCGGCGCAACACCCAGCTCAGCGTCACCGACCGGCGGGGACTTGACGTCATGCTGCGATCCTCCGCCGACTTTCCGGCGGGTGAGTTCTGGAAACGCGGCGGGGGCAACGCGATCATCAAACGGGTTGCCGAGCGTTACAAACTGGGCAACACCATCGTGCCCTATGACGGCGAGTGGTGGAACACCATGAGCACGACCTCAAACCTGGTGCGGTACTACGAGTTGCTGCTCGACAATGCCGGCGGGCTGCCCGCCCCGCAAGCCGCGGTCATTCTCGGCGACCTCGCCGCGTCGACACCGGTCGCCGCCGACGGCTACCCGCAACAGTTCGGCATCCCCGACGCGCTGCACGCCGAACCCGTCGCCGTCAAACAGGGCTGGATGTGCTGCTGGGCCCCCGACAAACAAGTGCATCTGTCCACCGGGGTGGTGGGATCGGACCGCCGGTATGTGATCGCGGTGGCCTCGATGCAATCCGCGGACGAGAAGACCGCACGCAATACCCTCACCCGGATCGTCAAGACCATGTTCCCGGGCGGGCGAATCTAGCAGCACTGCAATGCGCGCGCCGTCAACCCAGCAGGTCGGGACGACGCTCACGCGTGCGCTGCAACGCCTGCCCACGTCGCCAGGCGGCGATTTTGGCGTGGTCACCGGAGAGCAGGATCTCCGGAACCTGCAGGCCACGCCACAGCGGCGGCCGGGTGTAGCTGGGGCCCTCGAGTAGACCATCGGAGTGGGAATCGTCCTGATGGGAAAGCGGATTGCCGATCACGTCGGGCAGCAGTCGCACGACCGCCTCGATCATCACCAGCGCCGCCGCCTCTCCCCCGGCCAGCACGTAATCCCCGATGGAAACCTCCTCGACCCGCATCCGGGTGGCCGCGTCCTCGGCAACCCGTTGGTCGATACCTTCGTAGCGGCCGCAGGCGAACACCAGGTGCCGCTCGGAGGTCCAGCGCTGGGCGTCGGCCTGACCGAACAACCGTCCCGCCGGGGTGGGCACCACCAAAAGCGTTTCAGCGGTGCAGATCTCGTCGAGTGCCGTACCCCATATCGGCGCCTTCATCACCATGCCCGGGCCGCCGCCGTAGGGCGCGTCGTCGACTGAGTGATGCACATCATGGGTCCAGCGCCGCAGATCATGCACGGCGAAATCGACGATGCCCGAACCAATCGCCCTGCCCGGCAGGGATTGCCACACCGGTTGCAGATAGTCGGGAAAGATCGTGATGACGTCGATCCGCAGCGCGGAGTCCGTTGGCGTCACAGCGATTCCACGTCCAGCAGGCCCTCGGGTGGGTCAATCGTGACGACGCCGGTCTCCCGCGACACCGATGTGACGATTGCGCTGACGAAGGGGACCAGCACTTCCCGTCCGTCGGGAGTGTGCACTGAGAGCAACTCCCCTGCCGCGGTGTGCAACACCTCGGCCACTTGACCGACCGGGTCTCCGCCGACGGTACGAACCGCCAGACCTTCCAGTTCGTGGTCGTAGAACTCGTCAGGGTCGTCCAGGGGTGGGAGTTCGGCGGAATCGACGACGAAAAGAGTGCCGCGCAAGGCGTCGGCAGCATCACGGTCACCAACACCGACCAGCCGAACCAGCAGTCGGGCGCCGTGCGGACGGGAGGACTCCACCTCGACCTCCCGGGATGCGCCCTGGCCTCGGGACGGCTTGAGCGCCAGGCGGTTACCCGTGGCGAAACGCTCCTGCGGGTCGTCGGTGCGGACGTCGACGACGAGTTCCCCGGTGACGCCGTGGGGTTTGACCACCCGGCCGACCACCAGCTCCATGAGGGGTTGGTTCCTACCCGCCGGAAGCTACTGGTCGGTGTCCACCACGTCGACGCGGAGGCCGCGGCCGCCGATACCGGCGACCAGGGTCCGCAGCGCGGTGGCGGTCCGGCCGCCACGGCCGATCACCTTGCCCAGGTCGTCGGGGTGCACATGCACCTCGACGGTCCGACCCCGGCGACTGGTCACCATGTCGACGCGGACGTCATCGGGGTTGTCCACGATCCCGCGGACCAGGTGCTCGACGGCGTCGACGACGACGGAACTCATTCCGCAGCCGGCTCAGCAGTCTCAGCCTCAGCGGGGGCTTCAGCGGCAGCCTCGGCGGGGGCCTCATCAGCCGCTTCGGCCGGGGCTTCGACGGCGGCCTCGGCCGGAGCGTCAGCAGTCGCCTCAGCCGGGGATTCCTCAGCCTCAGCCGGGGTTTCCTCAGCCTTCTTGGCCGGCGCCTTCTTCTTCTTCAACTGGACCGCTTCGCCGGTAGGAGCGCCGTCGGCACCGGCCAGGGCGGCGTTGAACAGTTCCAGCTTGGAGGGCTTGGGTTCCTTGACCTTCAGCGTGCCCTCCGCGCCCGGCAGACCTTTGAACTTCTGCCAGTCGCCGGTGATCTTGAGCAGCTTAAGCACGGGTTCGGTGGGCTGGGCACCAACCGACAACCAGTACTGGGCGCGCTCGGAGTCGACCTCGATCAGGCTCGGCTCCTCCTTGGGGTGGTAGCGGCCGATGACCTCGATGGCACGGCCGTCGCGCCGGTTGCGGGCGTCGGCGACGGCGATGCGGTACTGGGGATTGCGGATCTTGCCAAGCCTGGTCAACTTGATCTTGACAGCCATATGCGAATTACTCCTCTAGTCGCACGCTGCAATTCTGCGATCACCGGCGGGATGCCGGAACCCGGTTTTGCCTCGCGTGGCCAGCGGCTAATTGTGCCAGATCAGCAGCCCACGCCGGTAATCGACTGATCCTCACACCAGCTTGTCCAGGCACTTGGTCTCGACCCGTCGGGTCACCCGCCAACCGTCGGGAGTCCGGACGAACTCGTCGTCGTACCACAGCGCACAGAACAGGATCTGGCCGTCGCCGTTGAGTTTCATCGGGTTGAAGCACATCGTGCGTCCGGTGGCAGTGTCCCCAGCCAGTCTGATGTCGAAGTTGCCGATCAGGTGGTAGTAAGCGGGGAAGTTGGGCAGTACCTCCGCCAGCCAGGCCTTCACCTGCGGGTAGGGCCCGTCGATGCCGCCCATCGCGCGGTAGTCGATATAGGCGTCGGCCGTGAAGATCCGGTCCAGGTCGGCGAAACGACGCTGGTCGATGGCGGTCGCGTAATCGGTCAACAGCTGCTGGATCTCCAGCCGATCAGAGATTTCCGCCAGGCTAAGCATGCCCAAATTCAACACCGCCGGTCGCGGGTTTGAAATTCCGGGCAGGCGGTCACGGGTTAGTCTGATCGACCATGGGCAAGCTCTTCGCCGCTGTTGCGGCGTCCCTCACGCTGTTCGCATCCGCCGCCGTCACCGACCTCGCCGCACCGGCCGCCGCGGAGCCCAACGTCCAACCGGCCGGATCGATGCCGATCCCGGACGGCCCGTCACCGGCCTGGATCATCGCCGATCTGAACTCCGGCCAGGTGCTCGCCGGCCGCGACATGTACGGGGCCTACCCCCCGGCGAGCACCATCAAAGTGCTGCTGGCCCTGACCGCCCTCGACGAGCTGAACCTGGACTCCACGGTGGTGGCCAGTCCGGCCAACGCCCGGGTGGAGTGCAACTGCGCCGGGATCAAAGCCGGCCAGACCTACACCGTCCGCCAACTACTCGACGGACTGCTGCTGGTCTCCGGCAACGACGCCGCCAACACCCTGGCCGACATGCTCGGCGGGTACGACGTCGCCGTGGACAAGATGAACATCAAGGCGGTGTCGATCGGCGCCACCAATACTCACGCCACCTCACCGTCGGGGTTGGACGGTCCCGGCGGATCAGGATGGTCCACCCCGCATGATCTGGCTGCCATCTTCCGCGCCGCGATGGCCAACCCGGTGTTCGCCCAGATCACCGCGCAACCCACGGCGATGTTCCCCACCCCGGCCGGCGAGAAGCCGCTCATCAGCCAGAATGAGCTTCTGGTGCGCTATCCCGGCGCGATCGGCGGCAAGACCGGCTACACCAACGCAGCCCGCAAGACCTTCATCGGCGCCGCCGACCGCAATGGCCGACGGCTGGTCATCGCCATGATGTACGGCTTGGTCACCGAGGGCGGGCCGACCTACTGGGACCAGGCCGCCACGCTTCTGGACTGGGGTTTCGCCCAGAATCCCGCGGCCGCTGTCGCCACGCTCTGAGATCTCCCCTGCCCGCGGCCGGCGCGGCGGGGCGGTGCGGTGTGGCCGAATAAACCAACAGGGCCCCGCCGATTCGACGGAGCCCTGCCGGGTCGATCCTGTCCTAGCGGTTGAAGCCCGGCTCGGAAACGATGGCTTCATTGAGCTGGAACGGCGGCGGCGCGATGATGTCCGGCGTCGCGACGATTGCCGGATCCGACTCCGCGGGCATTGCACCCGGGTCGGCCGAAATCACTTCGGAGTTCTCCACCCCCAGGGGTGCTGGCGGTGGTGGCGGTGGCGGCGGCTTCTCCCAGAAACCTTCCAGCGGCACCTCACCCGGAACCCAGGCCAGGATGTCGCGAATCCCGTCGTTCCAGACCACGCTGTTGGGTTCTGGCCCGGTGACGTCGAAGTACAACCTGCTCCCGTTCGAGGCGCCCGGGATTGCCGGGTAGAAGATGCCCTTTATGGTGCGGGCGCCGAACCGCTCGATCATCGGGTTGGTATTGGTGCCGAATCCGTCAATCCACAGGTTGGCCGCAAACAGCTTCCCGCGATGCGGAACCGGGTCGTCGCTCGGACCGAAGTCGTCGACTACGTACCCGATGTAGGGGAACCCGTTCGGGCCGTTCAATCGCTCCTGCTCACCGAAGACCTTGATGTTGTCGGCTGCTGACGCCGGAGGGGCAATCCCTACCCCGGCACCGAGCGCGATCGTGACGGCGGCGGCCGCCGCTGCTAGCTTGGTCCTTGTCATCGTGGCCCCTCGCTCGACGGATGCTCTCTCGCAAACTCTAATGGCTCGCGCCAAATGGTATCGGGAACCAGCCCCCTCGCGCATGCCGGGGCGGCTTTCGTCGGGATCAATCGGTGATCGCTCCGAATCCAAACCGACGTCTGGTGCAGGTAGCGTCGGCGCCCGTGTCTAAGGTGCGCCGACTGCGGTCCGCCGCGGCAGTGATGACGATGACCCTGCTGGGGGCCGTGGTGGTGCCGGCAGCCGGGGCTGATCCGGGTCAGCCCCCCAGTGCGTCCGCACCCGCCGGTCCGGCGCAAGCCTGGCTGGTCGCCGACATGGTCAGCGGTCGGCTGATCGGCGCCCGAGACGCCTACGGCCAGTACGCTCCCGCCAGCACCATCAAGGCGCTGCTGGCCATGGTGGTGTTCGACCAACTGCCGATGGATGCCGCGGCGAGGGCGACCCCGGCTCAGGCCGATGTGGTGTGTTCGTGTGTGGGGCTGGTGCCCGGTCAGGTCTACACCGCCCGGCAACTGCTCGACGCCCTGCTGATGGTGTCGGGCAACGACGCCGCCGACATGCTGGCCGACATGCTCGGCGGGACCCCGGCCGCGATCGCGAAAATGAACGCCAAGGCCCAGCAGGTCGGGGCCGTCAGCACCCGCGCCAACTCACCGTCCGGGCTCGACGGGCCCGGTTGGGAGTCAGTGAGCACCCCGCACGACCTGGCGGTGATCTACCGTGCGGCCCTGAACTACCCGCTGTTCGCCCAGATCCTGCACCAGTCCGTCGCGGCGTTCCCCGACGGCGACGGAGGTTTCAAGCAGATCGCCAGCCATGACCCGCTGCTGACCGGTTATCCGGGCTTCATCGGCGGCAAGACCGGCTACACGAACCTGGCCCGCGAGACCTATGTGGCGATCGCCCAGCGCAACGGAAAGTTCTTAGTCGCGGTGATGATGTACGGCAGCGAGGAGTTGTGGGACCAGGGCCGGGCGCTGCTCGACTGGGGCTTCAGCCAGGCGTAGCGCGATTTCGGGCGGATTTTTTCGCTGGCCGAGGGGCGGGCCTCCTCAGTAGAGAACGCCGCGCAGAATGATCCGGTCCGGTCGAGCCAGCACCTGCGGGCCGGATCGCGGGTCCTCGGCGAAGCACACCAGATCCGCGGGTGCACCGTCAGCCAGCGCGGGCCGGCCCAGCCAGTCGCGGGCGTGCCAGCAAGCCGCACCGACCGCCTCGGTGGGCGTCATCCCGATGCCCTTGAGCGCCTCGACCTCCCGGGCGATCAGCCCGTGCGGGAGGTTTCCGCCCGCGTCGCTGCCGGCGAAGATCGGCACCCCGGCCTCCCGGGCCGCCGCGATGCGCTGCCCCGCCTTGGCGTGCAGATCGCGCATATGGGCGGCGTAGCGGGGGAATCGGGTCGCGGCGTCGGCGAATACCGGGAAGTTCCCAATGTTGATCAGCGTCGGCACCAGCGCGGTACCGCGCTGGGCCATCATCGCGACGGTGTCCTCGGTCAGACCGGTGCCGTGCTCGATACAGTCGATCCCGGAGGCGATCAGCCCGGGCAGGGCGTCCTCGCCGAACACATGCGCGGTGACCCTGGCGCCTTCGGCGTGCGCGGCGGCCACCGCCGCCGTCAGCACCTCGTCGGACCACAGCGGGGCCAGGTCGCCGACGGACCGGTCGATCCAGTCGCCGACGAGTTTGACCCACCCGTCACCGCGGCGGGCCTGCTCGGCCACCGCGCGCGGCAGCTGCGACTCGTCGTCCAGTTCCAGCGCGTAGCCCTGGATATAACGCCTCGGTCTGGCCAGATGCCTTCCAGCCCTGATGATCCGGGGAAGGTCGTGGTGGCCGTCGAGGCTTCGGGTGTCGATCGGCGACCCGCAGTCGCGCAACAGCAGCGCCCCGGCATCGCGATCGCTGCGGGCCTGCAGGACCGCCTCATCGAGGTCGACCGCACCGTCCGGGCCGAGTCCGACGTGGCAGTGCGCGTCGACCAGGCCGGGAAGAATCCAGCCGCCGTCGAACACGGTCTGGGCGTCCGCGACCGGTTCGGCGCGCAGAAATCCGTCCGCGATCCACCACTGCACCGGTTCGCCGTCAGGCAGGCCGCGACCCCGGACATGCAGGGTCGTGCGGGCGGGCGGCACGCGTTATCGCTGGCCGGGGAACTTCAGCTTGGACAGGTCGATACCGGCCAGACCGGGAGGCAGTTCGTTGAGGCCTTCGGGCATCTGGGACAGATCCGGGAAGCCCCCGGGTAGGTCCGCCAGGCCACCCATCAACGGGTTGCGGGCCTTGGCCGGCGTCGGGCCGCGTCCCTTGCTCTTGCCCTTTTTCTTGCTGTTCTTGGAACTGCGCTTGCTCGACCGCTTACCGAAACCCATCCCCATGGCACCGGCCATCTGCGACATCATCTTTCGCGCTTCGAAGAACCGGTCGACGAGTTGGTTGACCTCCGAGACCGTCACCCCCGAACCGTTGGCGATCCGCAGCCGCCGGGAGGCGTTGATGATCTTGGGGTCGGCCCGCTCCTCGGGCGTCATACCGCGGATGATGGCCTGCAGCCGGTCCAGGTGGCTGTCGTCGACGGCGGCCAGCGCATCTTTCATGCCGGCCGCGCCGGGCAGCATGCCCAGCAGGTTCCCGATCGGACCCATCTTGCGGATCATCAGCATCTGCTCGAGGAAATCCTCCAAAGTAAGCTCACCGGAGCCGATCTTGGCGGCGGCCTCCTCGGCCTTCTGGGCGTCGAAGACCTGTTCGGCCTGCTCGATGAGCGAAAGCACGTCGCCCATGCCCAGGATCCGGCTGGCCATCCGGTCGGGGTGGAAGACGTCGAAGTCGTCCAGTTTCTCCCCGGTGGAGGCGAACAGGATCGGCACGCCGGTGATCTCGCGCACCGACAGCGCGGCACCACCGCGGGCGTCGCCGTCGAGCTTGGTCAGCACCACACCGGTGAACCCGACGCCCTGACCGAACGCCTCGGCGGTCGCGACGGCGTCCTGGCCGATCATCGCGTCCAGGACGAACAGGGTTTCGTCGGGCTGCACGGCGTCGCGGATGGCGGCGGCTTGGGCCATCAGGACGTCGTCGATACCGAGACGGCCGGCGGTGTCAATGATGACGACGTCGAAGTACTTGGCCTGGGCCTCGGCCAGGCCCGCCGCGGCGACGGCGACCGGGTCGCCTGGACCGTAGCCGTCGGACTCCATCGACTCCGCGGAGGTGCCGGGGTGCGGGGCGAAGACGCTGACGCCGGCCCGCTGGCCGACCACCTGAAGCTGGGTCACGGCACCGGGCCGCTGCAGGTCACAGGCCACCAGTAGCGGGGTGTGGCCCTGACCGCGCAGCCAGTTGGCCAGCTTGCCGGCCAAAGTGGTCTTACCGGCGCCCTGCAGGCCGGCCAGCATGATCACGGTGGGCGGGGTCTTGGCGAAGGCCAATTGCCGGGTCTCACCGCCGAGGATGCCGACGAGTTCGTCGTTGACGATCTTGACGACCTGTTGCGCCGGGTTCAGCGCACCGGAGACCTCGGCGCCGCGGGCCCGCTCCTTGACCCGGTTGATGAACGCCCGGACCACCGGCAGCGAGACGTCGGCTTCCAGCAGCGCAAGCCGGATCTCCCGGGCGGTGGCGTCGATGTCGGCGTCAGTGAGCCGACCTTTGCCGCGCAGACCGGAGAGCGCACTGGTCAACCGGTCGGAGAGGGATTCAAACACCTGGCAAGCCTAGCCGGACTGAGCGTGCCGCCGGGCAAACCGGCGGGCACGGCGGCATCACCCGGCTTCGGCGGCGGGCCTGGGCGGCGGCGCGGGCAAGGCCGCGTACAACTCGTGTTCCAACGCCTCCCGGGCGTGCCCGGAGGCCGGTGCGGAGATCGCGAACACGTCGATCACTGTGGAACCGAACGTGGTGATCTTGGCCCACTCGATGTCCACCCCGGAGCGCTCGAACACGGCGGTCAGCACCGCCAGCAGACCGGTGCGGTCCACCGCGCGGACCTCCACCAGTTGCCCTCCGCCGGCCCGGTCGGGGTCGTGCCACAGGATCCGCGGGGGTGCCGGGACGGCCGCGGGCACCGCGGGCTTGGGATGTCCGGCCCGGATCATGTCGGTGGACTCGCCGTCGCGTTTCTGCAGGGCTGCGATGACGTCGTACTGGCCGTCGAGAGCCAAGGCGAACTGCTGGCGGAGCAATTCCGCGGCGGGCGGGGCGCCGAAGTGCGGCGAGACCAGGAAGGTGTTGATCGCCGTGTTGACGACGGGGGTCCGGCCGGCGATCGGGGCGCTGTTCACCGCTGCCGAGTGCACACTGAGCCCGTTGAGCGCGAGCACGCCGGCGGCCTTGGAGAGCAGACCGCGACGATCCGGGGCGATCATGGTGACCGCATAAGTGTGCGGCGAGGGGCCGGGTGCCAACTCGACGTGGACCGCACCGTCTTCGGCCAGCGAAATATACTCCGCCGCAATAGGTTCGGGATGCGGCTCAGGCTCCCCGGCCATCCGGACGCGGCACCGGCGGACGAGATCGCCGATCAGCGCGGCCTTCCAGTCACCCCAGACCCCCGGGCCGGTCGCGAGCGCGTCCGCCTCGGCCAGGACGTCGAGCAACTCCAGCAGCACCGAGTCGCCGTCGAGGGCCTCGATGACCGCGGCGATGGTGGCGGGATCCTTCAGGTCGCGTCGGGTGGCCACCGTCGGCAACAACAGGTGGTGCCGCACCATCGCGGCCAGCAGCCTGACGTCGGAGGGCCACAGTCCCAGTCGCTGTCCTATCCGGGTCGCCAGTTCGGCGCCGATGACACTGTGGTCACCACCGCGACCCTTGCCCAGATCGTGCAGCAGCGCACCCAACATCAACAGATCCGGCCGCGACACCCGGGTGCTCAAAGCGCTTGCGCACGTCACGGTTTCCACCAGGTGCCGGTCGGCGGTCCAGATGTGCACCGCATCGCGGGGCGGCAGATCCCGCACCATCCCCCACTCCGGGAACAGCCGGCCCCACAACCCGGTGCGGTCCAGTGCTTCGATGGTGCTGACCGTGGTGGGACCGGCCGAGAGCAGCACCAGCAGGTTCTCCAACGCCTCCCGCGGCCACGGCGCGCGCAACTCCGGGGCGGTGTCGGCCAGGCGCCCGAGCGTGGCGGCGGCGATCGGCAGGCCGGTGGTCGCCGCCGCGGCGGCCACCCGCAACGTCAGGCCCGGGTCGCGGTGCGGTCTGGCGTCACGGGCGAGGATCACCTCCCCGCCGTACTCCACGACGCCCTCGTCCAGTGGGCGACGAACCGGCCTGCGCAGCACCGACAGACCGCGGCGCGGCAGCGCATTGGCGGCCGTGCGCACACCGGCGTCGACGTAGTAGCTGACGGTCCGGGCGGCGTCGGACAGCGCCCGGGCTAGGTCGAACCGGTCCCCGATGCGCAGGGCCGCACCGATTTCGTCGGCGTACTGCGCCAGAAGTTGATCGCGTCCGCGCCGGGAGGCGCGGTGCAGTTCGGTCCGAACGTTGAGCAGGGTCAGGTGGGCCGCGCTGAGCGACCCGGCCGGCGAGTCCGGCGCCAGACTGGGATAGACGTCGGCCAGTTGGGCGACCGCCAGTGCGTTGAGCAACTGGATGTCCCGCAGGCCACCCGAACCGGATTTGAGGTCGGGTTCGGCCCGGTGCGCGATCTGGCCGGCCCGCTGCCAGCGCGCCCGGGTCTGTTCGATCAATTCATCGAAGCGGGAGACGATTCCGGCGCGCCACTGCCGCCGTGCGCCGCCGGTCAGTCGGGCCGACAGTTCCTCGTCGCCGGCGATGAATCGGCTCTCCAGCATCGCCAAACCGGCGGAGATGTCCGCACCGGCCACCTGCAGGGCCTCTGACACCGTCCGCACGCTGTGATCGAGTCGAATGTTGGCGTCCCACAGTGGATACCACAGCAGTTCGGCGACTTGGCTGACCGTGTCGGGCGGCATGTTGTCGTGCAGCAGCATCAGGTCCAGATCGGAATACGGCACCATCTCGCGGCGGCCCAGACCGCCGGTGGCGACGATCGCAAACCCACTGTTCGCGGTGATACCCAGTTCGGCTGCCTTGGTGGTGAGCCACAGTTCGTGCAGATCCAGCAGCGCCTCGCGGAGCGCGGCGGCGTCGAGTCGACGTTGACCGCCGTCGAGTAACTGCCGGTGGGCGGCGGCCAGGTCCTTGGCGTCGTGCAGGGATCCCGCGGCTGGCGGCTTCCACCTCCAGCCCGCGGGATCACCTGTCCGATTTGCCATTCCAGATCCTCAGACGCCTACAGCGCGTCGGAACCCCGCTCGCCGGTGCGCACCCGGACGATGGTGTCCACCGGGCTGACCCAGACCTTCCCGTCACCGATCTTGCCGGTACGGGCGGCCGCGACGATGACGTCGACCACCCGGTCCACGACGGAGTCGTCGACGACGACCTCGACGCGGACCTTCGGGACGAAGTCGACGGCGTACTCGGCGCCGCGGTAGACCTCGGTGTGGCCTTTCTGTCGGCCGTACCCTTGGACCTCGCTGACCGTCATGCCAAGGACACCAAGCTCTTCCAGGCCGGTCTTGACGTCTTCAAGCGTGAACGGCTTGATGATCGCGGTGATCAGCTTCATATCCCTTATACCTCCACGCCTTGACGGGAAAAGATCGAGCCGCCACCGCCGCCGCCACCGGCGGCAGCGAAATCGTACGCGGTCTCGGCGTGCTCAGACTCGTCGATCCCGGCGGCTTCGGCTTCGTTGTCGAGCCGCAATCCGATGGTGTACTTCACGATCAAGGCCAAGATAGCCGTAACGACCGCCGAGTAGCCCAGCACCGCGAAGGCGCCGACGGCCTGCCGCCACATCTGATCCAGACCGCCGCCGTAGAACAGCCCGTCGACGGCGGCGGGGGCCTCAGCGGTGGCGACCAAACCGACCATCAATGTGCCCACCAGTCCGCCGACCAGGTGCACCCCGACCACGTCCAGGGAGTCGTCGTAGCCGAACCGGTACTTCAACCCGACCGCCAACGCGCACAGGATCCCGGAGATCGCGCCAATCGCCAGCGCCCCCAGCACGTTGACCGCCGAGCAGGCCGGGGTGATCGCGACCAGGCCCGCGACGATGCCCGAGGCCGCACCCAGCGAGGTGCCCCGGCCGTCGCGGATCCGCTCGGTGACCAGCCAGCCCAGCATCGCGGCGGCGGTGGCCACCGTGGTGGTGACGAAGGTCGACCCGGCGATTCCGCCGGCGCCGATGGCCGAACCGGCGTTGAAGCCATACCAACCGAACCACAGCAGACCCGCGCCGAGCATCACGAACGGCAGGTTGTGCGGCCGCATCGGGGTGCCCGGCCAGCCCAGGCGCTTACCCAGGATGAGGGAGAGCACCAGCGCGGCGATACCCGCGTTGATGTGCACCGCCGTGCCGCCGGCGAAGTCGATCGCCCCCAGTTTGTTGGCGATCCAGCCACCGGTCTCGGCGGTGAATTCGTCGAAGGAGAACACCCAGTGCGCGACCGGGAAGTACACGAACGTCGCCCACAGGCCGGCGAACAGCAGCCAGCCGCCGAACTTCAGTCGGTCGGCGACCGCACCGGAGATCAGCGCGACGGTGATGATGGCGAACATCAACTGGAACGCCACGAACACCGTCATCGGGATTGTTCCCGCCAGTGGGATGGTGACCGCTTCGACCGCCTCGATACCGGCCGCGGGGTCAGCGATGACCTCCACGACGGCGTTGCCGCCGATCAACCCTTTGAGTCCGAAATACTGGGTGGGGTCCCCGATCAGGCCGCCCTTGTCGTTGCCGAAGGCGACCGAATATCCGTAGAGCACCCAGAGCACCGTCACCACGCCCATGGCGCTGATACTCATCATGATCATGTTGAGCACGCCTCGGGCGCGCACCATACCGCCGTAGAAGAATGCCAGTCCCGGTGTCATCAGCAGAACCAACGCGGCGCTGATGAGCATCCACGCGGTGTCACCGGTGTCGGGCACTCCCATCACTGGGAATAGATCCACTCGAAGTTCCTCCTTGACGCCGCGGTCGATCGCCGACGACTCGGAAGGCACTCTGCGCAGCAGTTGTTTCCGGAGTCGCTCTGCGGTGTTTCATGGAGGTGAACGAAGCCGCGCCTCGCGTTTCGGGGTTGTTACACCACCGGCGATACCGGGCCCGGCGACACCGAGGCCCGGCCCCGAGCGTGATCCGCCGTCATAGCCCCGCTCAGCCGAGCAGGGCGTCGACGAACGCGGCCGGTTCGAACGGCGCCAGGTCGTCGGGTCCCTCCCCCAGGCCGACCAGCTTCACCGGGACGCCGAGTTCCTGCTGGACCCGGAAGACGATGCCGCCCTTGGCCGTTCCGTCGAGCTTGGTGAGCACCACACCGGTGATGTCGACGACGTCGGCGAACACCCGGGCCTGGGTCAGCCCGTTCTGGCCGATGGTGGCGTCGAGGACCAGCAGCACCTCGTCGACGGCGGCGGCGCGTTTTTCCATCACCCGCTTGACCTTGCCCAACTCGTCCATCAGGCCGGTCTTGGTGTGCAGTCGCCCGGCGGTGTCGATGACCACCACATCGGCGCCGTTCTCGATGCCCTTGTCGACCGCGTCGAAGGCCACCGAGGCCGGATCGGCACCCTCGGGTCCGCGGACCACCTCCGCCCCGACCCGCGCCGCCCAGGCCTGCAACTGGTCGGCGGCCGCGGCGCGGAAGGTGTCGGCCGCGCCGAGCACCACCCGCCGGCCGTCGGCGACCAGGACCCGGGCCAGCTTGCCGACCGTGGTGGTCTTGCCGGTGCCGTTGACCCCGACCACCAGCAACACCGACGGTTTGTCGTCATGCGGCAGCGCCCGGATGGACCGGTCGAAGGCGGGGTTGAGTTCGGCAATCAGGACTTGCCGCAGCACCGCGCGGGCCTGGGCTTCGGTCCGCACGCTGCCCGCGGCCATCCCGGCCCGGAGGTGCTGAACCACTGAGGTGGTCGTCGTCGGACCCAGATCGGCGATGAGCAGGGTGTCCTCGACCTCCTCCCAGGAGTCCTCGTCGAGGTCGCCGCCGCCGAGCAGACCCAGCATGCTGCGACCGAAGGCGTTCTGGGATTTGGCCAGCCGGCCGCGCAGCCGCTCCAGCCGCCCGGCCGGCGGGGCGATGGACTCCAGGTCCGGGGCCGCCGGCACGGCGAGGGCCGCCTCGGCGGTCTCCACGACCAGGGCCTCCGGGGTCGCCGGAACCTCGATCTCGGCCGGAACCTCGACCTCGGTAAGCAGCACCTCCTCGTCGACGACCGGCGGTTCGGGCAGGTTGACCTGGGTGATCGACGGCTTCAGCGCGTCCCGCGGGATGTTCGCGTCGTCACCCACGCCGGGCAGCCCGGTGGTGTCCAGCCGGGGCGGTCTGGGCCGGTCGACCGTCGCGGGACCGGCTGACGATTGTGTGAAGGAGATGCCGGATTTGGCGGTGTAGCCGCCCGATCGGTCCACGGGTGTGGGAGCCTCGATCTCGCCGGTTTCGATGGTCTCCGGGGCCGCGGTGGTCGGGCGCAGGCTGACCTGACGCCGCCGGTAGAGCACCGACCCGGTGACGAGAGCGATAATGACGAGGATGGCGACGACCGCGATGGCGATCCACAGACCCTGTGACACCGCGTCATTGTTTCAGGGTTTCCGGTCCCGGCGCGGCGGGCCTGGCAAACTCGTCTCGAATCGGCTCCCATGAGCGACGGTTTAGCGGCCCGCAAACTGCACCACATCGACGCCTGCCTGACCGGCCCGGTCGAGTATGTCGGGGTCACCGCCGGTTTCGAATGGTTCGACCTGCCTTACAACGCCCTGACCCAGACCAGCCTGACCGCCGTCGACCTCAGCACCCGGTTTCTGGGAGCCCCACTGCGGGCGCCGGTGTTGATCGGCGCGATGACCGGCGGGGCCGACCGGGCCCGCACCATCAACCGCAACCTGGCCGACGCGGCGCAGAAACTGGGCATCGGCATGATGCTGGGTTCGCAGCGGATCATGCTCGACGACGACCCGGCCGGAAACGCGGCCGCAGCCAGCTTCGAGGTCCGCGACCTCGCCCCCGACGTGCTGCTGATCGGCAACATCGGGCTCGCCCAGGTGTCCGACACCCTGGCCCCCCGGCTGACCCGCGCCCTGCAGCGGGTCGGGGCCAATGCCGTTGCCGTGCACACCAATCCGCTTCAGGAGGCGATGCAGGACAACGGTGACACCGACTTCTCCGGCTCGTTGGAACGGCTCGCCCGGCTGGCAGCAGACCTGGACTATCCGGTCCTTGTCAAAGAGGTCGGGCACGGCATCGGCGCCGCGGCCGCGCGGCACCTGCGCGACATGCCGATCGCCGCGGTGGACGTGGCCGGCGCCGGCGGCACCTCGTGGGCGCGGGTGGAGCAGGTGGTGCGCTACGGCGAGGTCCGCTACCCCGCGGTCGCCGACTGGGGCATCCCCACCGCCCAGGCGCTGATGGAGGTGCGCCGGGAACTGCCCGAGATGCCGGTGGTGGCGTCCGGCGGGGTCCGGTCCGGGATGGACGCGGCCAAGGCCCTGGCGCTCGGCGCCGACGTGGTGGCGATGGCCCGTCCGCTGCTGGCTCCGGCCATCGAGTCCGCCGACGCGGTGGTCGACGTCCTCGGCGGCTTCATCGAGGAACTGCGGGTGTGCCTGCACGGCGCCGGTGCCGCCGACCTGGCCGAACTGCGGCGGATCGGGGTCAACGGCTGACGTGAGGTCCGCGAGCGGTCGTACTGTAGAGGCCTCCTAGTCCCTAGTGGCACAACGGAAAAACGAAAACCCTTTGGCAACAGGACTCGAAGGGACGCGACGGCCCACGTCAGACTAGAGCTCCAGCATCCCCGCGTGAAAAGGACACAGTGTGATGGCCGAAGCGCAGTCCAACCGCCACGTCCCGTTGCTCGGCCCTACCTCAAGGGGCGAGACTGCCGAACAGGGTCGGTTGGATGCATGCACTGCCGGGACCGAACCGTGGCAGGACTGGGGGACCTACCTTTCCGAACGGGCGTGGGGCACTGTGCGGGAGGACTATTCAGCGAACGGTGACGCCTGGAACTACTTCCCGTACGACCATGCCCGGTCCCGCGCCTACCGCTGGAACGAGGATGGCCTCGCCGGGTGGTGCGACCGGGCCCAGTACCTGTGCTTCGGGTGGGGCTTGTGGAACGGTGTCGACGACCACCTCAAGGAGCGTCCTTTCGGCCTGACCAACGAACAGGGCAATCATGGTGAGGACGTCAAGGACTACTGGTTCTACACCGACAACACCCCTACCCATTCCTACGCATCGGTGGTCTACAAGTACCCCCAAGATCGCTTTCCCTACGACAACCTCCTGTCGGTCAACCAGTCACGCACCACAGAGGAACCTGAATACGAACTGTTCGACGCGCTGGAATCGATGTGGCGGGAAAACCGCTACTTCGACATCACGGTGGAGTACGCAAAGGCCTCTCCCAACGACATGGTGTGCCGAATGACTGCGGTCAATCGAGGCCCCCGGGACGCTCCGCTGACAGCGGCAGCCCAATGGTGGTTCCGCAACCTGTGGTCGTGGCAGTTCGGTGACGAGCCGCCGCGAATCGAACGCACCGCGCAGGGCGCCACGTTCGACCACCCCAAGTTGGGGCGCTACTGGTGCTACACCACAGCAGAGGGCGCCCCCACCCGATGGATGTTCTGCGAGAACAACACCAACAACGAAGTTGTCTTCGGAACCGAGAATGCCTCGCCCTTTGTCAAGGACGGCGTCAATAACGCCATCGTCCACGGACGCCTCGATGGGGTCAACCAGGAACGGGGCAGTAAGGCAGCTGCGGTGGCCAGCACCGTGATCCCCGCAGGGGGATCATGGACCATGACGGTCCGTTTTACCCCGACCGAGCTACCCGATGCATTTGGCGAGGCGGAGCAGATCCTCACCGAGCGCCAACGCGAGGCGGACGAGTACTACGCCTCCTGGCAGCGCCGGTCGTTGAGCGAGGACGAAAAACTCGTCCAACGCCAAGCAATCGCCGGTCTGCTGTGGAGCAAGCAGTTTTACAACTACCACGTGACAAGGTGGATGAAAGGTGACGAGACGATGCCGCCGCCGCCACCGGAACGCTGGCGGGGGCGTAACGCTGACTGGCTGCACATTGTCAACGAGGATGTGCTGCTCATGCCCGATGCGTGGGAGTACCCGTGGTACGCCGCGTGGGACCTGGCCTTTCACGCGGTGACTTTGGCGATGGTGGATCCCGCGTTCGCCAAAAAGCAGATCATCTACATGCTGTCCAGCCTCTACCAACATCCTCACGGAGAGGTGCCCGCGTACGAGTGGGACTTCTCCAACACCAATCCACCGACATTGGCATGGGCTGCGTGGGAGGTGTATCTGCTCGATGCCGCAAGTAGCGGCGAACCTGACTTCGACTTCTTGGCGACGGCCTATCGGGGTCTGCTCACATGCCTAACCAGTTGGCTCAACACCCAGGATCCGCTGGGCAAAAACCTCTATGCCGGTGGCTTTCTCGGCATGGACAACATCGGTGTGTTCAATCGAGATCACCCGCTGCCCACCGGGGGGCAACTCGTGCAATCCGACGGCACCGCTTGGGTGGCCCAGATGGTGATCCAGATGGGTGAGATCGCTCTGGAACTGCGTCGCTACTACCCCGGCTACCTCAATGACATCGAGAAACTGCTGCTGGACTTCGCGATCATGTCCAGTGCGCTGGAATCAGGCCGGGACGGGGTCAGCCTGTGGAATGACGATGTGGGCTTCTACTGCGATGCGATCGTGCACCCCGACGGTAGCCATAACCAACTCGGGGTGGTGTCGATGCAGGCACTGGTCCCTGTTCTAGCAACCGTAGCTGTGCCGGCGGTGGGCATCGCCGGGGATCCTGACTATCAGATGACCCCGGAGTTGATGCTGCTGCGCGACAAGGTGCTCAAACACCACCCGGAGTTCAAAGGGTCTGTCGCCCTCACCCCCGACCAGGGCGATGGCTCGGCATTGTTGTTCACCGCCGTCAAACCCGACCGGCTGCGGCGCATCCTGCAACGCATGGTGGATCCGGACGAGTTGCTGTCCGACTACGGGATCAGGTCGCTGTCGGCGGCCTACCGGGACCAGCCCTACACATTCTGGGTAGGTGACCAGGCGCATACATTGCCCTACTGGCCGGCTGAGTCGAGAAACAAGATGTTCGGTGGTAACTCCAACTGGCGGGGCCCGATCTGGTTCCCCATCAACCTGCTCCTCATCCAGTCGCTGCTCACCTACGATGCCTTTTTCGGGGACACCTTCACCATCGAATATCCCGCAGGCAGCGGCACCGAGGTGGCGCTGGCGGAGGTGGCAGAGGACATCGCGCTGCGGTTGATCAGCATCTTCGTTCGCGGTGACGATGGTCGCAGAGCGGTGCTCGGCGATCACGACTACTTCCAAAACGATGCGCATTGGCGGGACTTGGTCCCGTTCTTCGAGTACTTCGATGGTGACGACGGGCATGGCTGCGGGGCGATGCATCAGACGGGATGGACGGCAACCGTGGCGATCCTGTTGCAACTCCAGGGGCATTTCCGCGAAACCAGGGCCGCCGCGCGACGGTTTTAGCTGGACCGCGGCGGCCCCGACGCCGGCGCAGCCGCCGGCATGGACGCCGGCCCCGGTCCTGGCGGTGGGATCCCCGACCTCGGCGGTGGCGGCGGGGGGGGGCAACTCGCTGACCACGCACATCACGACCCGGCGGAACACGACCACGACCTGGCCGAACTGCGCCGGATCGGGGTCAACGGCTGACGAAAGTCCACAGGCGGTCCTACCATGGAGAACTCGTAGTCCCTGGGGGCAGTTATGGGTGCACGGTCTTGTGCCATCGGACCGGCGGCGCTGGCGGTCCTATTGCCCGGCACCGGGGTCGCCGTCGCCAACCCCGACGACTCCGCCTCCTGCTTGACCGTCGAGGCGCCGATGATCGACGTCCCCACCGCCGACGTTGGAGAACCGCGTCTGCGCGTCCCGACTCCGCAGGGCTGGGAGCAACCTGTGGTATCGGATCCCGCGGAGGCGTCGATTCGGCTGGCGATCCTGAGTCCGGCGCTGTCGACCGAGGGTTTCACTCCGAATGCGGTCGTCGCCCTGACGAAGATCGTCCCCGCCGCGGGTGACGTCCAACGAGTCCTCGACGTACAGAACGAGGTGCTCGTCGGAAAGGCCGGTGCGACGGATCTGAAGACCCGAGCCGACGAGGTCTGCGGGCTTCCTGCAATGACGAGTACCTACACCGCGCCGGCTGCCGGCACGGTTCCGCCCCGCACTGCCGCCACCCGGGTGGTCGTCTACCCGACCGACGACGCCACCTACGTCGCCACGGTGACCGTCCAGGCCGTCGACCCCGAGAAGGGAAGCTACGCCCAGGACGCGCAAACGATCCTGGAGGGTTTTCAGGTGCTGGCGGCCGGCTAGTGCCGCGTTGTGACAGAAGGACCGATCATGAGCCGTTTCCATCGCCTCGCCGTCGTCGCCAGCATGCTGGCGGCGGTCACGAATCTCAGTGCCTGCCGGGCCGCCGAATCGACCAGGGAGTCCGCGCCGGCGACGACTGCCGCGTCTGCAGCCACTGGCAGCGCCGCTCCCACCGGACTCAGTGGTGAGGACTTCCTCAGCCGCGCCGAGAGCCTGTCCGGCAGCACGGTCACCCTCGGACGGTGCTCCCTGCTGACCACTCCGGGCAGCGACGGCACCCTGCCCTGCCGGGTTCTGGACAACGATGGGGCCGACCTCAAGGATGCCAACGACCTGCCCGTCGACATTTTCATCAAGCAGGCCGATCTGAGCCCCCAGTCCAAGGCGGTAGTGGACGGCTGCTCGGGGTTCTGCACAGTCCAGATCAGCGGAACACTGGACCGAGCGACCGACGGCACCGGATATTTGAGCATGGCTGATGTCACCCTGACGGTCGTCAACTGAGGATCAGTGCTTCGGCGCGGCGCCGCGCATCTCGAATCCATTGTCCTGCAGTCATTTCCGGAATATCCCGCAAGTAGCGCGAGCCGTCGGGTGTTCGGGCCGCCGAGCGTGGAAGTGAGTCGCCGGCCAGCATCTTCTCCAACTCGCGCGCCCACCGCGCCGCCCCGGCCGCCAACTCTCTGTCGTCGGCATCCAGACGGCCCGGGGCGTCGGGCAAGGCCCGCAGACGCCGCCGCACCAGGTCTGCCAGTTGGCCGGCACACAGGATCGCCGACGGGCCGGGGCCCAGGTCACGGGGATCATCGGTCGGGGTGACCGGTCGGAAACACCAGGAACGCCGGGACCCGGCGACCGTGCCGGTGTAGCGGGCCACCAGTTGCTCGCCCACGTATTCGAGTTGGTGGATGCGGCCCTCCCGGCTGACCCCTTCCAGGTCGAGGAACAGGTGAATCTCGGCGATCGTCCGTGCGGGCAGCACGCGCGCCGTGGACCGGCCGTCGATCCCCGCGGTGAACAATGCGGGGCCTTGCGGGCCGAGCACCTCGGTGGCCCCGGCGCCGTAGAGCAGGTGAACCGCGTCGTAGTCCGGCCGGGTGCTCAACTGCGAAAACAGCTCGTGCCCGGCGACGCTGACGATGCTGGACTGCCGGTAGGCGGGCCGGCTCTGGATGAACTCACGCAGCCGGTCGGGTGCGGCAAACGCCCGAACAACGCGCGTCGACGCCTCCTCCTCGACGAGCGGCTCACCCTGAGCGTTTCGGAGCAGGAACCATTCGTGCCGGAGAAGCGAATCTGTCTGTCCTGGGCCAGGATCGCGCAGCGCATCCTCCACGTCGAGCACGCTGAGCCAATATCTGAGGGTCTCGGCGGATCCGTCGAGTTCGATCACGCAGGCCGCCGCAGTGCCCAACTCGAAGACCACCCCGGCGCAGTCCGACGGAAGGTTGCGGATCAGATGCCTGCCGTCCGTCTCCAACCAGCAGGTGGCCGAACCGTCCGGACTCGCCGGCCTCGACTGGGCGGCCACGAAGCTGCGATCGCCCAGGATCCACAGTGCCGGATGGTCGGCCTCGTCGACCGGGACATGCCAGGACGGGTGCCGCAGCACTGACCGCAGGAAGAACTCCTGGGAGACGGTGCCTTCGCGGAAGCCGGCCAGTGTCTCGACGATGTCCTGCGTCATCAGCGGTGTTGCCACTCGTCGGCGTGCGCGTCGATGGACTGGGTGTAGCGCTGGAGCGCGTCGGTGCTGAACCGCTCGGGGTGGGCCTGCGCGTAGGAGTGCGCGGCGTGGGTGAAGAACCGAGCCCCGCCCACGCCGCCGGGTGGTAGGAGTTTGATCGCCTCCCTCAGCGCGGCCGATGCCAGCCGCAGTCGGCGAATCACCGCGCGCGGGTGAACCGGATCATCGGGACCGGGGAGCTCGCGCACGACGCGATCGGCGAAGAAGAGCAACTCAGCCGGGTCCAGGATGGCGCTGGGGCCGTCGCCGAAGTCCGTGGGTTCCCAGGGCGCGCCGCCACCGAGGGTGAACCGGTGCACCCGCCGGCCTTCGGGATGCTCGGCGAGGATGTGCAGTTGGGTCTCCACGGCCCGCGACTCGACCTCAGTGCCGCCCTGGCACTGCACGAAAAGCCTTGCCTCATTGGCATTTCGGGCCGCGACGACCTGCTGGGACCATGGCGGAACATCCGGCCAGGCGCTGGATCCGGTCCCCATCTGATCAGTGTCCGTTCGACCGCCGCGGGCGGTGACCCGCTCCCGGGATCGACCGCAGTAGGGTCGAGGCTATCGCAGGTGCGGAAAGGGGACTCCCGATGAGCGATGGTGACCTGCCCCCGTCGGCGACGGTGACCTACGAGTTCCGGGATGCCTCCGTCCCGCCTCCGTTCCACCGGAGCTTCGTTCTGGTCTTCGACCGCTCCCAGGCCCGGATCGTCGTCGACAGCTACGGCGACATCCTCGCCGAACGGACCGCACCGATGACCCCGGAGGCGTGGAACCTGGTGGCTGAGGGATTTCCCGCGGTGCGTGGGCTGGTCCTGGCCCAGCCCGAGGACGCCTGTACTGGAGGCACGGGATTCGCCGCGACGGTGGCCGAGGACGGGACGGTGCACTTCACGTTGCGGGGCCTGGCCTGTGGCGGGGTGAACTCCGCTGCGGCGGATCGCCTCGCCGAGTGGGTCGAACCGGTGCGGTCGTTGTTCCCGCCGATGGATCAGCTCGCACCCGCGTGATTCGCTGGCCAACTCGGATCGGGGCTGACTTGGCGGCATCTCGTCATCATGATGCACTGACGATATGATGCATCCCATGCGCACCACTGTCGATCTCCCCGACGATCTGCATCGCCAGGTGCAGGCCATCGCGCGCGACACCCATCGGAGTCTCAGCGAAACCGTCGCTGATCTGATGCGACGCGGATTGGGGACGAAACAGGCCGCGGCGGTCTCCCGGAGTCGGCGAACCGGCCTGCCCGTCGTCACCCTGGGCACCGTGATCACCACCGAAGACGTCCGCGCCCTCGACGACGACGCGTGACCACTCTGCTCGACGCCAACGTGCTCGTCGCCCTGGTCGTCGCTGACCACGTCCACCACGACCCGGCCGAGGACTGGCTGTCCCGTTGACTTGCCACCTTCGATCACGGACTGGCCGAACTGCACCGCGACGTGACAGACCTGGTGCCGACGTAACGTCGTCAGCCGCCCTGCCCGCTGCCGACCAGGTTCTCCCCGCGCATCCGCTGGGAGATCACCGCGGTGATCCCGTCGCCCTGCATCGACACCCCGTACAGCGCGTCGGCGATCTCCATGGTCGGCTTCTGGTGGGTGATGACGATCAGCTGCGACTGGGACCGCAACTGCTCGAACAACCCGATCAGACGACGCAGGTTGACATCGTCGAGGGCGGCCTCCACCTCGTCCATGACGTAGAACGGCGAGGGCCGGGCCCGGAAGATGGCCACCAGCATGGCCACCGCGGTCAGTGACTTCTCCCCGCCGGAGAGCAGCGAGAGCCGCTTGACCTTCTTGCCGGGCGGGCGGGCCTCCACCTCCACCCCGGTGGTGAGCATGTCGCTGGGATCGGTGAGCAGCAGCCGCCCCTCCCCGCCCGGGAACAGCGCGGCGAACACCTGGGAGAACTCCCGTTCGACGTCGGCGTAGGCCTCGGTGAACACCTGAAGGATGCGTTCGTCGACGCCGGCGATCACGTCGAGCAGGTCCTTGCGGGCCGCCTTGACGTCCTCGAGTTGGGTGGACAGGAAGGTGTAGCGCTCCTCCAGGGCGGCGAACTCCTCCAGAGCCAGCGGGTTGACCCGGCCGAGTTCGGCCAGTTCACGCTCGGCGCGTTTGGCGCGACGCTCCTGGGTCGGCCGGTCGAAGGGCATCGGCGCCGGGGCGGTAACCTGCTCGCCGCGCTCCCGGGCCTGTTCGTACTCGGCCATCTCCAGCTCGGACGGGGGCAGGGTGACCTGCGGCCCGTACTCGGCGATCAGATCGTCACCGACCGTCCCGAACTGGTCCAGGACGGTTTGCTCAAGCTGCTCGATCCGCATCGCTGCCTGGGCCTTGGCCACCTCGTCGCGGTGCAGCGAGTCGGTCAGTTCGGCGATCCGGGCGTTGAGCGCGGTCACCTCGTCGCGGGCGGCGGCCATCGCGGTGGCGCGCTGCTGGCGTTCGGCGGCCAACCGGTCGCGTGACCGCGACGCCGCGGCCACCACACCGGCCAGATGTTCAGCCACCCGCCGGCCGCTCTGCGCGACGGCCGCGGCGACTTCGGCCGCGTGCTGGCGGGCGGCGCGGGCCTGCTGCGCGCGCACCCGCGCCTCGCGTTCGGCGGCCGCGGCGCGGCGCAGCGACTCCGCCCGTCCCCGAACGGCATTCGCGCGCTCCTCGGCGGTTCGCACGGCCAGCCGGGACTCCACCTCGGTGGCGCGGGCGGCCTCGGCGTCGGCCTGGATCTGCTGACGCTCCCCTGGTGAGGCTTCCACGACGGTCTGGGTTTCCTGCGCGGCGTGCAGTCGGGATTCCAGGCCGCTGAGTTCCTCGACCGCCTGGGCGCGGCCGGCTTCGAGTTCGTCGCGCTGGGCGCTGAGCCGGCGCCACTCCTCCTCGGCGGTGCGGACTTCCTGCCCGAGCCGGCCCAACTGCTCGTAGATCGCCGAGATCGCCGCGTCGGACTCGTTGAGCGCGGCCAGGGCCTGCTCGGCGGCATCCTGTCGGCCTGCCTGTTCAGCCAGCGCACCGGCCAGCGCGGCGGTCAACTCGGCGACCCGGGTCTCGGCGGCGGCCAGTTCGGTGCGGGCCTGCTCGATGGCGCCGGCGATCTCCAGGGTGCTGGGTTTACGGTCCGATCCGCCGTCCACCCAACCGGCGCCGACCAGGTCGCCGTCGGCGGTGACCGCGCGCAGCGCCGGGCGGGCGGCCACCAGGTCCAACGCCGCGGCGAGGTCCTCGACGACGGCGACCCCAGCCAGCATCGCCGTCAACGCGCCCCGCAGTCGCTCGGGCGCCTCGACGAGGTCGATCGCCCACCGGGCGCCGTCGGGCAGCGGCCCGCCGTCCTGACGGGGGCCGGCCGGCCAGTCCGCCAGCACGATCGCCGCCCGCCCGCCGTCGGCGTCCTTGAGCGCCTGCACCGCCGCGCGGGCTGCGGAGAAACCGTCGGCGGCCACCGCGTCGGCGGCCGCGCCGAGCACCGCCGCCAGCGGTGTCTCATACCCGTGATGAACCCGGACCAGTTTCGCCACCGTGCCCAGAAGTCCTGTGCCGCTGCGGTTTTCCGCCAGCCAGGCGGCGCCGTCTTTGCGCTCCAGGCCGACGGCGAGGGCGTCGATGCGGGCTTGCAGCGAGGCCACCTCACGTTCGGCGGCACGTTCGGCGGTCTGCAGTTCAGCGACCCGTTCATCGGCGAGTCGCAACGCGGCGATGGTCCGGTCGTGGTGCTCGTCCAGGCCCACCTCGCCCTGGTCGAGTTCACCGACCCGGCCCTGCACCGTCTCGAACTCCGCCTTGGCGGTCTCGGTGCGGGCCGCGGCCTCTTCGATGGCGGCCGACAACCGGGCCACTCCCTCGTCGATGGATTCCACCCGGGCCCTGCCGGTCTCCACCTGCCCGGCCAGGCGGGCCAGACCCTCCCTGCGGTCAGCTTCGGCGCGCACCGCGGCCAGATGCGCCCGCTCGGCTTCGGTTGCGGCCCTTTCCTTTTCGGCGAGTTCGGCGCGGGCCGACTCCATCCGGGTCCGCGCCGTCTCCAACTCCGCCAGCAGGGCCTGCTCCTGCTCGGCGACCTCGGCGGCCTGGGCTTCAAGTTCCTCAGGATCGGGACCGGTGCTGGCCGCCGGTTCGGTGTCCAGGTGCTGGGCCCGCTCGCTGGCGATCCGGACGGTGGCGCTGACCCGCTCGGCCAGCGCCGACAGCCGGAACCAGGTCTGCTGGGCGTGGTCGGTGCGCTCGGACAGCGACGCCACCGCGCTCTCGTGGGCGGCCAACTGGGCGGACGCCTCGGCCAGTCGGGCCGCCGCCGCGTCGTGTTCACGGCGCAGGGTGGTCTCGATGTCATCGGCGCCGGCGAACTCGGCGCGGCGGGCCACCAGGTCGTCGGCGGCCAGTCGCAGGCGGGCGTCGCGCAGGTCGGCCTGAATGGTCGCCGCGCGGCGGGCCACCTCGGCCTGCCGGCCCAGCGGCTTGAGTTGGCGGCGCAGTTCGGTGGTCAGGTCGGTCAGCCGGGCCAGGTTGGCGGCGGTGGCGTCTAGTTTGCGCAGCGCCTTTTCCTTGCGCTTGCGGTGCTTGAGCACCCCGGCGGCTTCCTCGATGAAGGCGCGGCGATCCTCGGGGCGGGATTCCAGGATCTGGGCCAGCCGGCCCTGCCCGACGATGACGTGCATCTCCCGGCCGATACCGGAGTCGCTGAGTAATTCCTGGATGTCGAGCAGCCGACAGCTGTTGCCGTTGATCTCGTACTCGCCGGCCCCGTCGCGGAACATCCGCCGGGTGATGGACACCTCGGCGTACTCGATCGGCAGCGCGTTGTCGGAGTTGTCGATGGTCAGGGTGACCTCGGCGCGGCCCAGCGGGGCGCGCGAGGACGTGCCCGCGAAAATGACGTCCTCCATCTTGCCGCCGCGCAGGGTCTTGGCGCCCTGCTCGCCCATCACCCAGGCCAGCGCGTCGACGACGTTGGATTTGCCGGACCCGTTGGGCCCGACCACGCAGGTGATCCCCGGTTCGAAGCGCAGAGTCGTGGGTGAAGCGAAGGATTTGAAGCCCTTCAGCGTCAGACTCTTGAGGTACACGTCGGGTCAGCGTACCGGCGGGCCGGCCGGGGTTGTCGCTCCCCCGACCGGCCGGCCCCCAGGTTCAACACCCAGGGGTCAGCTCCGGGTATCGGCCGCCGAGCGCGGGCTGAACTCGCGGACCGAGGCCCGCGAGGCGATCCAGGTCCACCCCGGTTCCCGCGCCGGGGCATCCCCGGCGACGACGGTCAGCCCCGCAGTGGCAGCGTTGGGGAAGTCGTCGTCGACGTGCACGATGTTGGTGAACCCGTTGTGCTGCAGCAGCGAGGCCACCGCCGCGGCCCGGTAACCCGACCCGCAGTACACGTAAACCGGCTTGTCCTGCGGTATCTCGGCCAGCCGGTCGGGGATCTCGTAGAACGGCATGAAGACCGCCTCAGCGACGTGGCCCGCTTCCCACTCCAGGATCTGGCGGGTGTCGATGACGAAGGCGTCCTTGTCGGCGGCCAGGGCGGCGGCGAGGCCGTGGAAGTCGACCTGCTCGAGGCGCTGGGCCGCGGCCGGATTCTCCAACCAGTTCTCCGGACCACCGGAGGACTGGCCGACGGCGTTGTCGATGCCGACCCGCACCAGTTCCCGGTGGGCGGCCGCGACCTGCTCGGGGGTGGACCCCAGCAGAGTCACCGGGGTGCCCCAGGGCATCATCCAGGCCAGGTAGTTGATGAAGGCACCGTCGAGGTCGAAGTTCAGCGCGCCGGGGACGTGCCCGGCGGCGAAGACGCTGCGGGAGCGCAGGTCGACGACCCACTCCCCGCGGTTGATCCGCTCGCGCAGCACAGCCGGGTCGGCCTGCTCGGGCATCGACAGGTCGACGTCGCGCGGACCGGCGGCGTTGGCCGGACCCATGTGGGCGTAGTACGCCGGGAAGACGTCCAGACCGGCCAGCAGATTGGTGACGAACTGCTCCTCGGCCTCGGTCAGGGCCGGGTTGATCGCCTTCTCGTTGCCGATTGTCGAGGACAGCCCCTGGGCCTGGGTGGCCGCGCAGAACGACCCGAACCCGTGGGTGGGATAAATCGGGGTCGCATCGTCGAGGGTGTCGGCCAGGCGGCGCACCGAATGCCACTGGTCGTGAGCCTGTTTGACGGCCATGTCCGGGGCCACCAAGTCGGGGCGGCCGACGCTGCCGTACAGCAGGGATCCGCCGGTGAACACCGCGCCGAGGTGATCGCCCTTGCGGACCGCGAAGGACACGTGGTGCGGGGTGTGGCCCGGGGTGTGGATGACATCGACCGTCATCTCGCCGACGGTGAACGAGTCGCCGTCACGCACGGGGGTGGCCTGGTAGGACAGTTCGACGTCGCCGGGCACGACGTAGGTGGCCCCGTGCCGGCGGGCCAGTTCCAGTCCCCCGGTGACGTAGTCGTTGTGGATGTGGGTCTCCGCGACGTGGGTCAGGGTCAGGCCATGCTCGGCGAGGAGTCCCTCGATGCGGTCGTAGTCACGCTGCGGGTCGACGACGAGTGCGCTCGATCCGTCGTGCGCGATATAGCTGCGATCGCCCAGTCCACTGGAATCCAGGGGGATGACGTGGGGCGCTGCGGTGTCTTTCATGGGGGTCCCTCCAAAGCGCGAAATCGGTTGTTCCGACTCCCACTATATACCCCCGGGGGTTTACCGTTCGCGGAACCCCGCCATCGGCTCCCCGGCCTCGCCGATGTCGGCGACGACGGTGTCCACCGACCCCGGTGTTTCCGGTCCGCGCAGCAGTTCCAGAAGCCGATCGCAGGCCGTTCGCGGACCTTGCGCGACGACCAGCACGCGCCCGTCTGGCTGGTTGGCCGCGTAGCCGGTCAGCCCCAGTTCCAGTGCCCGCGAACGGGTCCACCAACGGAATCCCACACCCTGGACGTAGCCGTGCACCCACGCGGTCAGCCGCACCTCGGCGCTCACGGCGAGGCCACCTCGAAGGTGATCTGGGTGCCCGACTTCAGGGTTCGCCCCACCGTGCAGACCTGCTCGATGGCCCGGCTGACGACCAGCATGAGGCGCTCGCGCTCCTGTTCGGTCAGCGCGGAGAGGTCGATCTCGAGGGTTTCGGCCAGCAGCGGATAGCGCTCCTGCTCCCGGTCGGCTGGCCCGGAGACCCGGATGACCGCCGGGTAGTCATCGCCGAGGCGGCGGCGCAGCGGTTGGTCGCTGGACAGCCCACTGCAGCCGGCCAGGGCGATCTTGAGCAGCTCACCGGGGGTGAACACCCCCTCGTCGGTCTCCGAGCCGATCAGGACCTGCGCCCCTCGACTGCTGCGCCCGGTGTAGCGGCGGATGCCGGTGCGTTCCACCCAGAGTGCTGTTGCCGGCGGGGTCGTTGCCGGGCTCTGCGCCCGCGGTTCGGTCATCTGCCCATCCTGCTTCTCGCCGAGACGGAATCCTGGGCGGGCAATCGCCGCAATTCCCGCCACAAGTTCAGTTTCGCCAGAGATTACCGGCGCGGCCTCGGCTGGCAGACCGGGCAGTAGAACGACGAGCGGTTCATGAACTTCTCCCGGCGGATCACCGCCCCGCACCGCCGGCAGGCCCGGTCGACGCGGCCGTAGACGTTCAGCGAGCGGTCGAAGTAGCCGGACTGCCCGTTGACGTTGACGTAGAGCGAGTCGAAGGACGTGCCGCCCTGCGCCAGCGCCTCGCCCATGACCTCCGCGGCGGAGTCGAGCACCTGCCCGAGTTGCCGGCGAGTCAGCTTCTTGGCGATCCGCGCGCCGTTGACTTCGGCCCGCCATAGCGCCTCGTCGGCGTAGATGTTGCCGATCCCGGAGACCACCGTCTGGTCGAGCAGTTGACGCTTAATCTCAGAGTGCTTGCGCCGCAATACTCTCACCACCGCGTCGGGGTCGAAGCGGGGGTCCATTGGGTCGCGGGCGATATGGGCGACCGGAGCCGGCACCCGGCTGCCGTCCACGTCGACCAGATCGGCCAGCTGCCAACCGCCGAAGGTCCGCTGGTCGACGAAGCTCAGCGCACTGCCATCGTCGAGGATGGTAGCGATCCGCAGGTGGTTCTCGTTGGGAACGGGCCCGAGCAGCATCTGCCCGCTCATGCCCAGATGCACCACCAGGGCCGTCGCCTCGTCGTCGAGCACCAGCCACAGATATTTCCCGCGCCGGTCGGTCCGCAGGATCCGCGCGCCGACCAGGCGTGTGGTCAAATCCGCGGCCCCGGCCTCGTGGCGGCGCACCGCCCGCGGGTGCTGCACCCGGACGGTAGTGATGGCCTTGCCCGCGACGTGCGCCTGCAGGCCGCGGCGCACCACCTCGACCTCGGGAAGTTCAGGCATCCAGGTCGGCGGCTAGATCCCCGTGATCCCCGTGCGCCTCAGCCGGGTCTGGTTCGGCGTCCAACGCCGTCCACGCCTCGGCGGCGGCGTCGGTCTCGGCCGCCTTTTTCGACCGGCCGGCCCCGCTGCCGTAGGCCTCCCCGTTGACGTAGACGATCGCCGAGAACCGGCGGTCGTGGTCGGGGCCCTCGGAGGTCACCTCGTAGCGCGGCACCCCCAGGCCGCGCGACGCGGTCAATTCCTGCAGACTCGACTTCCACTCCAACGCAGCGCCCAATGTCGGTGCGGTGTCGAGCAGTTCGTCGAAAAGGCGCAGGATGACCCCCCGGGCGCTCTCCAGTCCGTGGTGCAGGTACACCGCACCCAGCAGGGACTCCAGGGTGTCTGCCAGGATGCTGGCCTTGGCCGGACCTCCGGTGTTGATCTCACCGCGGCCCAGCAGCAGATACTCCCCCAAACCCTCCTCGGTGAGGTCGCGGGCCACCCCGGCCAACGCCTGGCTGTTGACGATGCTGTTGCGCAGTTTGGCCAGATCACCCTCGGAGTTCTCCGGGTGCCGTCGGAACAGTTCCTCGACGATGACCAGACCCAGCACCGCGTCGCCGAGCAGTTCGAGGCGCTCGTTGGTGGGCAGGCCGCCGTTCTCGTAGGCGTAGCTGCGGTGGGTCAGGGCCAGGGTGAGCAGGTCTTCGGGCAGATCGACGCCGAGGGCGTCGAGCAAGTGCTGACGGGTCACTGCTGCTCACCGTCCGGGGGCAGCAGTGCGGCCAGTTTGGCCCAGCGCGGGTCGATCTGGTCATGGTGATGGTCCGGGTCGGTGGCCAACGCGATCCCGCACTGCGGGCACAGTCCGGGGCAGTCCGGCCGGCACAGCGGGGTGAACGGCAAGGCCAGACCGACCGCGTCGATGATCGGCTGCTCCAGATCCACGCATGAGTCGATGACGTGGCCGACCTCGTCGCACTCGGTGGTGGATTCGGTGAGGCTGTCGGGGTAGGCGAACAACTCCGTCAGCGAGATGTCGATGTCACCGCTGACCGGTTCCAGACACCGGGAACACTCACCCCGGGTCGGTCCGTGCACCGTTCCGGTGACCAGCACCCCCTCCGACACCGACTCCAGTCGCAAGTCGAGGTCCAGCGGCGCTCCGGCCTCGATTGCGATGAGGTCCAAGCCAATTCGGGCCGGGCTGGCGACGCTGCGCCGGATCTCCTGCATGGCGCCGGGTCGGCGACCGAGGCGGGAGACGTCGAGCACCAGCGGCGAGCGCGGATCGGGTGTCTCGCGGGAAGCCTCGTGACCCCGGGGTGCCATAGCGGCGATCTTACGGCTGCTTTTTCAGCGTCTTGCCGATGTTGTCCAGGGTGGCTTGTTGCAGGGCGGCACCGTTGCCGTTGCCGCGTTCCTTACCGCCGAGACCCAGCTTGCCCAGCAGTCCCTGCAGACCACCAAGGGCGTTGATGATCAGGGCGGGGTTGGTGCCGGTGGCCTGCCCGATGACCTGCCCGACGACGTTGTTGGCCACATCGTTGGCGTTGTCGGACGGGGCGGCACCGGCAACCGGGGCCGACAGGAGAGCCGCGGTGACTACCGATGCGGTCGCGATCTTCCACTTCACGGGGGGCTCCCTGTCGTTGGGGTCAGCGCCCGTGTCCGCGACGGGCCGCCCCCGAATTTAGTTGCACCGGGGTCGGTTGGCAAACGCAGCGGGGAGCCCTATGTCATGGTTGACGGCGGTTTGCCCGCCCGGGCCGTGCCGTCTAGCTACCGGAATTGGCTCAGTGCTGCACGTAGTCGTGGGTGCCGGCCGCGGTGCGCAACTGGTGGCGGCCCCGGCTGACCGAGCGCAGCGTGCCGTTGAGGTACTCCTCGAACTGGGCGAGTTTGTTGTCCACGTAGATGTCGCACTCGCCGCGCAGTCGATCAGCCTCGGCGTGGGCGGAGTCGATCAGGCGGGTGGCCTCGGCGTTGGCCGACTGGACCACCTCGGTGGCCGACACCAGCCGTTGCTGCTCCTTGATGCCTTCCTGTACGGCGTTGTCGTAGGAGATGTTGCCGTTCTCCACCAGGCGGTCGGCCTCGGCCTTGGCCCGGGTGGTGGCCGCCTCGTAGTCGCGTTTGGCCGCCGCGGCCAGGCGCGCCGCCTCCTCGCGGGCCTCGGTCACCATGGCGTCGCTGTGCCCACGGGCCTCGGCGACCATCCGGTCGGCCTGGGACTTGGCGTCGGCGAGCAACCGGTCGGCCTCGGCGCGGGCGTGGCTGAGCAGCGAGTCGGCTTCGGCGTTGGCGTTGGCCACGGTGGACTCGGCGTGCTCGGCGGCCTCCCGCAGCATGGTGTCGCGGGCATCGAGCACATCCTGGGCGTCGTCGAGTTCGCCGGGGATCGCGTCCTTGATGTCGTCGATAAGTTCCAGCACGTCGCCCCGCGGGACCACGCAGCCGGCCGTCATCGGCACGCCGCGGGCTTCCTCGACGATCGCACCCAGCTCGTCCAGCGCTTCAAAAACTCGGTACACGGTGCCACCCTTCAAGCTGTCGCATTGGTAGTGACCAGTGTGCCTGGTGTTACAGCTGTGACTGCGCTGGTGACGCGGTGTGTCGCAAACTGACCCACCCGAATTCACCGGGGCGGTCAGCCGGGGCCCAGCTTGGCCCGCAGCCGGCGGTTGACCGCTTCGGGCAGCAGGTGCGATACGTCCCCACCGAGACCCGCCACCTCCTTGGCCAGCGACGAGGACACGAACGAGTACTGCGGGGTGGTCGCGACGAAGAAGGTGTCCACCCCGGCGATGTGCTTGTTCATCTGCGCCATCTGCAGTTCGTACTCGAAGTCGGTGCCGGTGCGCAGACCCTTGACGATGGCGGTGAATCCGCGGGCTTTGACGAAGTCCACCACCAACCCCTGACCGGCCTCCACCCGCAGGTTCGGCAGATGGGCGCAGGCCTCCTCGATCATCGCGATGCGCTCTGCGGCGGTGAACATGCCGGCCTTGTTGGGGTTGACCAGGACCGCGACGATCACCTCGTCGAACTGCGCGGCGGCCCGTTCGAAGACGTCGAGGTGCCCGAGAGTCACCGGGTCGAAGGATCCCGGACAGACCGCGCCACTCATGGTGGCTGACGCTAGCAGCACCGCAAGCCGCTCAACCGATCTCGGCGGCCTCCAACCGGGTGTCGCCGTAGCGGCGCACCGGCCAGGCCGTCGCTCCCGACGGCCAGGTCAGCGGCGCCGCCGACACCGGCCGCTCCACCACCACCACACTGCCGGGGCCCACCCAGCCGTGGTCGACCAGCCCGGCCAGCATGGCGTCGATCTGCGCGTCGGGCAGGTCGTAGGGCGGGTCGGCGAGCACCAGGTCTAACGGCTGCGGGGCCCCGCCGGCCAGCACCGCGGCGACCGGGCCGCGGCGCACGCTGGCGCCGGTCAGTCCGACGGCGGCGATGTTGCGGGTGATGACGTCGGCGGCGCGCCGGTCGCTGTCGACGAAGACCACCGTCGCCGCCCCGCGGGACAGCGCTTCCAGGCCCAGCGCTCCGGAGCCCGCGTAGAGGTCCAGGACAGCCAGACCGTCGAGGTCCAACCGGGCGGCCAGGGCATTGAACAGCGCTTCGCGCACCCGGTCGGTGGTCGGCCGGGCGCTGGGCGGCACCACCAGCCGACGGCCACCGGCAGCGCCGGCGACGATGCGGGTCACCGTCCTGAACCGTTCCAGCTGACCGTCCGGGCCACGCAGGTCAGAGCAGGGTGGACCAGTAGTCCCAGAACCGGACCAGGATGAGCAGCAGCACCGCGGTGAACCACAACACCACCAGCGGCCAGCGCCACTGGTAGAGCCCGTGCATCACCGGGTTGGATGCCAGCGGGCGCAACGCGATGGAGGCGACCACCACCAGCAGCGGAATGGTCACCGCCCAGACCACCATGCAGTACGGGCACAGCGCGCCGATGCGGTACATGGTCTGGAAGATCAGCCAGTGCACGAATGCCGTCGCGGCCACGGTCCCGGCCAGCAGCCCCAGCCAGTACCAGCGCGGCAGCCGGATCTTCGCCAGCGCCAGTACCCCGGTGACGACGACCACGGTGAAGCCGATCACCCCGAACAGCGGGTTGGGCGGTCCGAACACCGAGGCCTGCGGGGTCACCATCACCGACCCGCAGGACAGCACCGGGTTGATGCTGCAGGTCGGCACGTAGGCCGGGTTGACCAGCATCTCGACCTTCTCGATCATCAGCGTCGTGGCCGAGATCAGGCCCACGACGCCGGTGATCAGCACCGCCCAAGCGCTGGCCCGGCTGACCGCCACCCCGGACCGGGTGGGCACCTCCGCCGGTGCGGCCTCCACCGCAACCGGCGCGGTCACGGTCACGGCGCCGCCGGCGCCGGTGCCGGAGAGGCGGGGGCGGGCGTCGGCATCAACGCGGGCAGCGGACCGACCACGGCGCGCACCTTGGCCAGCAACTCATCGGGGGTGGCGGGGTTGATGTCCTCACCGTTGAGTCGGATGGTCGGGGTGGACGACACCTTGGTCGCCGCGGCCAAGCCCTTGCTCATCTTCTCGTAGGAGCCCTTCTTAATGCAGTCGGGCACTCCGCCGGTGACCCCGGCCTGACGGGCGGTCTCGATCAGGGCCGCGTTGTCGGGTCCGGTGCCGGTGCCCTCCTGCGGTTGCTGGGCGAACAGCGCAGAGTGGAAGCGTTTGAAGGCGTTCTTGTCCTCGTCGGCGACGCAGTACGCGGCGTTGGCGGCGCGGGCGGAGAAGCCGCCGTTGGTGCGGTTGAGGATCGCCATCATGTAATAGTCGACGGCGACGGCGCCGCTGTCGATCATCTTGGCGATCGTGGGCCCGAAGGCTTTCTCGAAGTCACGGCAGTGCGGGCACTGGAAGTCCTCATAGATGGACAGCACCGCTTTGGGTTCGTCGGTGCCCTCCTTCTTGACCACCGACTCCGAGGCGATCCGCACGGCCTGGGTGCTGCCGCCCTTCTTGTCGCTGCCCATCACGATGTAGAGCACCAACCCAACGGCGAAGAGCACCACCAGGGCGGTCAGTCCCACCTTGACGGCCAGGTCACGCTTGCGGTCCTGGGCCTTGAGGTCGTAGCGGGGTGAGCTTTTCTTGTTGGTTGCCACGGTCGGTGAGGTCCTCGCTGTTCGGGTGTTTCGGCCTCTCCAGAGTACCGGCGGCGGCCAGGTTGTTTTTCGACTCGGGTCAGACGGGGTCAGATCCGGGCCAGATGCGCCCGTAGCGCGGAGATGATCTCGGCGTTGGCCCGCGCCACGCCGCCGCCGAGCACGTTGAGATTGAGGAACGCGTGGATCATCGAGGGCATGCGCCGGTAGTCGACGGCGACCCCGGCCTCCCGCAACCGGTCGGCGTACTGCTCGCCCTCGTCGCGCAGCGGGTCGAAGCCCGCGGTGACCACCAGTGCCGGGGACAGTCCGGACAAGTCCGGCGCGAGCAGGGGCGAGACCAACGGGTCGGCGAAGTCCAGGCCGGAGCCTTTGACGTAGGTGTCCTGGAACCAGTCGATGTCGTGTTTGGTCAATAGGAAGCCCTCCCCCAGCAGCGTGCGCGACCGGGTCTGCCCACGCAGGTCGGTCACCGGGTAGATCAGCCACTGCAGCGCCGGAAGCGGGTCGCCGGCGTCGCGGACCAGCCTGGTGACCACGGCGGCCAGGTTGCCGCCGGCGCTGTCGCCGCCGACCGCCACCCGCCTCGGATCGGCACCGAGGTCGACGGCCTGCTCGCGGGCCCACCGGTAGGCGGCGTAGGCGTCGTCGACCGCTGCCGGGGCGCGGTGTTCGGGGGCCAGCCGGTAGTCGACGGCCAGGACGTGGATCCCGGCGTCGCGGCAGATCAGCCGGCAGGCCGAATCGTGGGTGTCGAGGTCGCCGAACACCCATCCGCCGCCGTGGTAAAAGACCAGCAGCGGGGCCGGGTTCCCGCCGGTTGTCGGGCGGTAGTGCCGCGCCGGGATGACACCGGTCGGCCCCGGGATCGACACCGCCCGGGTGTCGGCCACCCGCACGTTGGGCTCGTCGAGGGTTTTGGTCAGCGCGGTGTTGCTGGCCCGGGTTTTGATCGGGTCGTCGTCGACCACCAGGCCGGTGATGCCCGCGGCCCGCTGTGCGGCGAGCAGCATCTGCAGGGACGGATCCAGGGTGTTGCCGTCGATGGTGACCGCCCGCCCGCCGGAGAGCAGTCGCTTGGCGCTGTCGGGCAGCCGCGGAATCACCTTCACGCCCAGTCGGTTGCCCACGGCCAGCGCCCGTTCCTTGGCGGTTGTCATGGCCGCAGCCTACGCCCGCAGCCGTGGCGGCAGTCTCTGGGCGCTGCCCCGCCCCGCGACCCGGAGTTTCACCCGAATGTCGGTGTGCCTCAACCCCCCGCGCACCTCGGTACTATCCTCAGCCAATCCGATCTCGCGGAACCCCAAAAACCATTCGACGACGCACAGGGCAGGTACATGACACCGGCGGCCGCCATTCCCACCGTCACGCTCAATGACGATCACGCCATCCCGGTGCTGGGTCTGAGCGTGGCCGAACTGCCCCCCGCCGAAGCCGAAGCGGCCGTCGCCGCCGGCCTGGCCGCCGGTTACCGCCTCATCGACACCGCCCCCGGCGACACCGAGGCTGCGGTCGGACGGGCCATCGCCGCCTCGGGGATCCCCCGCGAGGAATTGTTGGTCACCGCCAAACTGGCGACCGCTGATCAGGGCTTTCAGTCCTCGCAGGATGCCTGCAAGGCCAGCCTGGCCCGACTCGGCCTGGACTACCTGGACCTCTACCTGATCGACTGGCCGGCTGAGGAGAACGGCAAGTACATCGACGCGTGGGGCGGGATCATGAAGTCCAAGGAGGTCGGTGACACCCGCTCGATCGGGGTCAGCAACTTCACCCCCGACCATCTGTCGAACATCATCGACCTGTCGTTCTTCATCCCGGCGGTCAACCAGATCGAGTTGCACCCATCGCTCAATCAGGCCGAGTTGCGCGGCATCCACGCTCAGCATTCGATCCGCACCGAAGCCTCCTGCCCGCTGGGGCCGGAGACGCTCCTTACTCATCCCGCGGTCGCCGAAGTTGCTGCAGCCCAAGGGAAGTCACCGGCCCAGGTGCTCATCCGCTGGAGCATCCAACTCGGCAATGTGGTGATCCCGCAGGCGTCGAGTCCCGAACGCCTCGCCGAGTACATCGACGTGTTCGGCTTCGAGTTGTCCGACGAGCAGATGCACACACTGAACGGCCTCGACGACGGCACGCGCCTGCGCCCGAACCCCGGGTCCCAGACCGCCGAATGACGAGTTTTGCCCGCATTGCCGGAACCTGAGTGACACTCAGGATTTTTTAAGGTATTGTCCCAACCTGTCAGGAAATTCACAGGAAGGGACCTGATCTCATGCACGTAACATCTCGCTCGTATCTCACCGCCGGTATCGCTGCGCTCGGCGTGGGCGCCATCGCCCTGTCGCCGGTTCAGCCCACCCCTAACCAGATCGCGCTCGCTCCCCAACGGGTCGTCAGCGATCTGGGGATCGAACTGCTCGCCTCCTCGATCGACCCCATCACCCCGTGGGTCGACACCATCGAGACCTCGATCGCCAACATCGAGGCACTGTTCAACTTCTATGCGAGCAACCCGAACTACACCAGCCCGCTGGGCCTTGACGGACCCTTCTCAGCGGTCTTCCCGTTGCTGCAGACCATCATCGCCAACCAGATCACCTACTTCGAGGAAGCCACGTCCGGCAACATCGGACTGATTCCCGAACAGATCTGGAACAACGTCCAGACCTTCTTCCTCGCTCCGTGGGATCCAGGTGCGGTCGATCCTGACAGCGGAAACTACGTCGGTGAGTACGTCTCGCAGACCGTCGTGACGAACGCGACCATCGCTGGGGCTCCGGTGCTGCCGGTCAACCAGCAGTTCGCCTTCCAGTTGCTCCCGGCGGTCTTGGGTGACTCCTTCGAACAACTCAAGCCGATCGTCGACTTCACTGCGACCTACTACAGCGGCCAGCTGGTCGGCCTGCTCGGGCCGGTATTCGCACCGCTGATCGAGCTGACCCGCAGCTTCACCGCCATCGGTGAGTTCTTCGAAGCCGGCGACGTCATTGGGGCGATCAACGAGTTGATCAACATCCCGGCCAATGTCACCAACGCCGTGCTCAACGGCGGTGGAGTCCTGGACCTGACTGGTGTGGTCAACGCCATCCAGCCGCTCCCGGAAGAGGTCAAGAGCATCGGGCTGAACCTGGGCGGCCTGATCAGCCCGCCGGTTCCGCAGGACGGATCGCTGATCGACCCCAACGACCCGCCGACCACCTTCAACGGTGGTGTGCTGTTCGACACGGTGGCAGCCGAGATCGACTACAAGCTGTCTCCCGTCGGGCCCGTCGCCAAGGTCAACGACCCGGGCATCCCGGTGAGCTGGATCGGTGCGGCTGTCGGGCTGGGCCAGTTCCTCGGTGACCAGATGGTGGTGACCCCGCCGCCGCCGCCGACCACGGCCGCAGCCACCGAGGCCCCGGCACCTGTCGAGGCTCCCGCGGTGGCTGATGAGGCCCCAGCGGTCGCCGACCTGCCCGATCCCGTAGAAGAGGCCGCGGTGGCGGACATCGCGGAGGCACTCGCCGAGGAGCCGGCCGACCTCGACATCGCCGAGGTGGACGCACCCGCGCCCGCCGCGGTCGCCGACGATCCGGCACCGGAACCGGCCGCCAGCGTCGGGGCCGACACCGGCGACGACAGCGGCTCCCGGGCCAGCGACTCCCGTCGCGGGGGACGCGACGCCGACTAAGCGCGTCAGTCGCCGACTGAGTTACGTCACTGGGCGCGGCGGTCAGCTGTTCACACAGCTGACCGCCGCGTTTTTTGCCGTCACAGATGCGACCAAAAGATTAATTGCCGTTTCTGTCACTTTCTTGAGTTTGCTGACTTACGGTCCAACACCACTCAGGTAAAACACAGGAAGAGGATCTGGCCATGCACGTCACAGCCCGCCCGAACCTCACCGCCGGAATCGCCGCCCTCGGGGTGGGGGCACTGGCCCTCGCGTCGGTCCAGCCGCTACCTCACCAGGTCGCCCTCGCCCCGCAACGGGTGGTCGAGAACCTCGCGGTTGACCTGGCCGCCACGGTCGACCCCATCCAGGCCTGGGTCAACACCTTCGAAGCCGCCGGGGCCAACCTCGGGATCCTCGGCGAGTTCTACATGCAGAAGCCGTTCCCGCTGCTGCAGACCATCGACGCCAACATCGCCACCTACGTCGAGGAACTCGGCAACGGCCAGGGCGCACTCATCCCCGGGCAGATCTGGAACAACGTCCAGACCTTCTTCACTGCGCCCTGGGATCCGGGTACCGGCTTCGAACTCCCCTACAGCGATGAACTCCCCTACAGCGATGGTCCACAGTTTGTGCCCCAAGGCGAGTATGCATCGGGCCACCTCCCGCCGGGGGGCCAATCACAATCACCCGTGGCTGTGGCAGGTTTTATCGCCTTGGAGGCCCTGCAAGAATTTATCGATGGCTGCGACACGGACGACAGCTGCTCTTACAAGGCTTTGCTCCCCGTCGTCAGGTTCCTCGACGCCCCCTACAGCGGGCAACTGATTGCCCTGGTCGGGACGCTGATCTCGCCGGCTGTCCAGTTGGTTAACAGTTTCACCGCGGTCGGCCAGTACTTCCAGGAGGGCAAGGTGCTCGACGCGGTCTACGAACTCATCAATATCCCGGCCAACATGACCAATGCGTTCCTCAACGGCGCGGGCTTCCTCGACCTGACCGGGATCGTCAGCGCGATCGTGCCGGACTCCCCGCTCGACAAAGTGGGGATCAACCTGGGCGGGCTGCTCAACGTCATGCCGCAGAACGGAGGTACGGTGGTAGACCCTGAGCCTACGATGTGGTCCGGCGGGGTAGGCATCGACAGCCTCTCCGTCGGAGAGCCAGGTGCCCTCGCCTACGCCGCCGGTATCCCCAATGGTTTGCTCGGTGCGAACATCGGGTTGGGCCAGTTCCTCGCAGAGAAACTGCTCGTGACACCGCCCGATCCGGAGGTGGCCGCGACTGCGCCTGCCGCCGCCGTCGCTCCGGCGCCCGCCGCTGCGGTGGTGGAGGAATCTGTTCCCGCCATTGCCGATGAAGATCTGGCGGAACCCGCGCCGGCACCTGTCGCGGCTTCCGAGCCGATTACCGCATCCGAGCCGGTTACCGCACCCAAGGCGGCAGCCGCAACCGGTGACGACATCCCCGAGGTGGAAGCCCCCGCGGAGGCGACGGACGCCGCCGACGACCCGGCAACCAAGCCGGCCGCCAGTATCGGGTCGAACGACTCCGACGATGCGGGCGACACCGGCACACGGTCCAGCGATTCCCGCCGCGGGGCTGGTAGCGCCGACTGAGTTCATTTCCCCCGGTAAGTCACCGAGCGCGGCGGTCAGCTGTTTGGGCAGCTGTTTGGGCAGCTGACCGCCGCGTTTTTCCTGTCACTTACGACACGAAAACCAATTTGGCACTTCCGCCACTTTTCGGATCTTTCTGAGCTAGCCTCAGATCCGCTCAGGTAAATCACAGGAAGGGGCCTGACATCATGCACATCTCATCTCGCTCGTATCTCACCGCTGGTCTGGCAGTTCTCGGCGTGGGCGCCGTCGCCCTCGCGCCGGTCCAGCCGATCCCCAGCCAGATCGCACTCGCGCCGCAACGGGTCGTCGAGAACCTGGCGGTCGATCTCACCGCGGCGGTCGACCCGATCACCCTGTGGGTGGAAACGCTGCAGACCACGGGTGCCAACATCGGCAAGCTGTTCGAGTTCTATCTGGAGAAGCCGTTCCCGATTCTGCAGACCATCGGCGCCAACATCGGCACCTACTTCGAGGAACTCGGCAATGGCAACGCCGGCGCCATCCCGGAGCAGATCTGGGGCAACGTCGAGAAGTTCTTCCTGGCGCCGTGGGACCCGGGCACGTGTGCGACGGATCCGTGCGGCGATCCCGCGTTCTATGACGGCGACTACATCTCCAACGTCCCGATTACGAACGAGCTTCCCTTCGTCGGCAAATTCAGTCAGCAGCAGCTGTACCAGACCTTGCCGTTGGCGCTCGCTGATGACCCTGATCTGCTGACCACCTTGGCGCCGTTACTGGGCTTCGCCGCGACCATTTACAGCGGACAACTGTCGGGTCTGATCGGCCCGTTGTTGGCGCCATTGGCGGTGTTGACCCGAAGCTTCACCGCGATTGGCGAGTACTTCGAGGCCGGCGACGTCCAGAGCGCGATTTTCGAGCTGATCAACATCCCGGCCAACCTGTTCAACGGGGTGATGAACGGTGCGGGTTACCTGGACCTGACCGGGGTGGTCAACGCCATCCAGCCACTGCCCGACACCATCAAGGCCATCGGGCTCAACCTGGGTGGCCTGGTCAGTCCCCCGGTCCCCGTCGAGGGCACCCTCGAAAATCCCACGGCGCTCAACGGCGGCACGCTCTTCGACAACATTGCCATTGATGCCGAGGTCGACTTGGGATTCAAGGTCGAGGTCACGTCCCCGGGCCTGCCAGTCAGCTGGTTCGGTTCGGTGATCGGGCTGGGTCAGTTCCTCGGCGATCAGTTGGTGGTGACCCCGCTGACGCCGCCCACGGTTGCTGAGGCTGAAGCCGTCGCGCCTGCCGCTCCGGTCGACGTCACGCCGCTGGCGCTGGAGGCACCCGCCGACGAGGCCGCCCCGGTCGTGGTCGACGTCCCGGCCCCGGCAGAGGAGGCCGCCCCGGTGGTCGTCGCTGAGGTGGCAGACGAGTCCGACTCGGTCGTCGTCGACATTCCCGAGGTGGAAGCAACCGCTGAGGTCGCAGAGGTCGCCGACGATCCGGAGCCGGCCGCCAGCGTCGGCTCTGACGATGCCGACGACTCCGGCGACAGCCGTTCGCGGGCCAGCGATTCCCGCCGCGGAGCAGGCTCCGCCGACTGAATGTGAAGTCACCGAGCGCGGCGGTCAGCTGGTGGGGCAGCTGGCCGCCGCGTTTCGCAGTTGGCGGGCCGAAGCCTCATCGACCATAAGCCGGTAACCGCGCAGCACCTCGGTGAACGCCACCGCGTACTGACACCAGAACGCGGTGTTAGGTGGCATCCACTCCCCGGGTGGCAGATCCCCCTTGTCCTGGTTGGCGTTGCCGGCCACCGCCAGCAGGTTCGCCGGGTCGTTGGCGAAGCGTTTGCGCGTCGCATCGGTCCAGTCCCGCGCCCCCATGTCCCAGGCGAAGGCCAACGGCACGATGTGGTCGATCTGCACCGAGGCCCCGATCTGGTTGCCGCGCTGGAACGCCACCGCCTCGTTGGTGTACGGGTCGCGCAGGGTTCCGGTGGCCACCGCCTGCGGGCAGCGTTTGGTGGTGACGTAGGTCTTGTCCACCAGATCGCGGTGCAGGATGTCGTTGCGGGTGTCACACCGGTTACCCCCACCCAGTGCCCCGTTGTCGTCATCCCAGGCGTCCCCGAAGGAGCGGCGATGGTAGTCGTATCCCCGGATGCGTTGCGGCACCACGTCGATGCCGGCGAGAACGTCGACTCCGGCTGCCAGGCTCGGCGGCCTTGCGGCGGTCGGGTCCGTCCGGCCGGCGGCCAGCAACGTCTGGGCGGCGACCAGCACGGCCACCAGCGCGGTCGCCGCCAGCCACAGCAGGGTGCGGCGGCTCACGCCTTGTCCAGGTAGTCGATGCGGTCCGACGCGGTGAATCGTGCTGCCAGAAAGGCCATCCCGGGGTTATCGGGGTCGGCGGCATACACCGATTCACAGATCCGTCGCGCCGCCTCTATCACCTCGAGGTGTTCCACCAGCGACAGGAATCTCAGGGTCAACGGCCGGCCGGACTGGTTGTCGCCCAGCACGTCCCCTTCGCGGCGTTCCAGCAGGTCCAGATCGGCCAACGTGAAGCCGTCCTGGGTGCCCGCGACCGCCGCCAGGCGCGCGCCGGCCTTCGACCCGTGCGGCAGCCGCGTTGCCAGCAGGCACAGACCGGGGTGGGCGCCGCGGCCGACGCGGCCGCGCAGTTGATGCAGTTGGCTGATGCCGAACCGGTCGGCGTCCATCACCACCATGACGGTGGCGTTGGGCACGTCCACACCCACCTCGATGACGGTGGTGCAGACCAGCACGTCGACCGCCCCGGCCCGGAACGCGGCCATCACCGCGTCCTTCTCCTCGGCGGACAACCGACCGTGCATCAGGCCCAGCCGAAGTCCGGCCAACGGGCCGGTTCGCAACCGCTCATACAGAGTGACGACGGTGATCGGCGGCCCGAGGTTCCCGTTGTTCCATTCCTGCTCGCCGGTGGGATCGGTCTCGTCGATCCGGGAGGCCACCACGTAGGCCTGCCGCCCGGCGGCGACCTC
The DNA here is from genome assembly GCA_964463215.1 of uncultured Mycobacterium sp. GTDB lineage: Bacteria > Actinomycetota > Actinomycetes > Mycobacteriales > Mycobacteriaceae > Mycobacterium. The sequence continues at coordinate 200,851 of CAYXBN010000001.1, forward strand.
CTCACCGATCCGCTGCCAGGCCCGCTCCAACCACCCCGGCTTTTCGTTGACGAAGATCACGGTGGTGGTGATGGGCTGGCGGCCGCGGGGCAGTTCGCGCAGCGTGGAGGTCTCCAGGTCGCCGTAGACGGTCAGCGCGACGGTGCGCGGGATCGGGGTGGCGGTCATCACCAGCAGATGCGGGGTCAGCCCGTCGGGAGCCTTGGCGCGCAGGCGGTCTCGCTGTTCGACGCCGAAGCGGTGCTGCTCGTCGACGACCACCATGCCCAGCCGGTGGAACTCGACGGCGTCCTGCAGCAGGGCGTGGGTGCCGATCACGATGCCGGCCGCACCGGAGGCGACGTCGTCGCGCACCTCACGCTTCTGGGCCGGGTACAGCGACCCGGTCAGCAGCGCCACCCCGGTGGCCTGCTCGGCGCCACCCAGTTGGCCGGCCATCGCCAGTGGACCCAGCACGTCGCGGATCGAGCGGGCATGTTGGGCGGCAAGGACTTCGGTGGGGACCAGCAGCGCGCACTGGTATCCGGCGTCGACCATCTGCAGCATCGCCAGCGCTGCGACGATCGTCTTGCCCGAGCCGACCTCGCCCTGCAGCAGGCGGTGCATCGGCTTGCTGGCGGCCAGTTCGGCGCGGATGGCCTCGAGCACCTCCTGTTGCCCGCCGGTCAACTCGAACGGCAGCCGCCCGGCCAGTGCCGCGGCCAGCCCGTCGGGCCGGTACGGCGCGGGCGGGCCGGACTCGGCGAGTTCGCCGTCGCGGCGCTGCACCAGCGCCCACTGCAGGCCCACCGCCTCGTCGAAGGTCAGGCGTTGGCGGGCGCGTTCCCGGTCGGCCTCCTTCTCAGCAAGATGGATGCCGCGCAGCGCGGTGTCCTCACTGACCAGATCGCGTTGGCGGACAACGGCTTCCGGCAGCGGCTCGGGGATCGGATCGAGGACGTTGAGCACCTGGCGGACGCAGGCGTAGATGTCCCAGCTCTGCAGTTTGGCGCTGGCCGGGTAGATCGGGAAGTAATCGCGTTCGAAGACCGACATGTCGAGTTCGCCGTCCCCGTCGCGACCGGTCTCGGCGATGGTCTTCAGCGACTTGCTGCCGCCCAGCCGGCCCGAGGGCGAGTTCAGGATCAGGTACCCGGGGTGGGTGAGTTGCAGGGTGCCCTTGTAGTAGCCCACCTCCCCGGAGAGCATCAACCGCACACCGGCGACCAATTGCTTCTTGATGTACTTCGCGTTGAAGAACGTGGCGGTCACCTTCGGGCGCCGGTTACTCAAGGTGATGACGACGTATTCCCGGCGCGGGGTCCGGTTGGTCCAGCGCACGTCGGCCTTCTCGATCTCCCCGACGAAGGTGATGTGCTCGCCCTCCTCGGGCGGGGCGTCGTCCTCCCCGCGCACCGTCATGCCCTGGCTGTATTTGCGGGGGTAGTGCCGCAGCAGGTCCTCGACGGTCCGGATGCCGAACACCTCGTCGAGGCTGCGGGCGGCTTTGGCCCCCAGCACGGCGTCCAGGCGGTCGGGCAGCGACACCATGGCTACTCCACCCCGATGAGCACGACGTCGCCGCGGTGGCCGGTGCGGAAGCTGCTGAACTCGGTGCCGGGGTGACGGCGGCGCACGTGCGCGGCGAGCCGCTCGGCGACGCTCTCGCCGTCGGGATCGGTTCCCGCGCCGAGCAGGACGGTCACCAGTTCGCCACCCGAGCCCAGCAGCAGGTCGATCAGCCGGGCGGCAGCGGCCACCGGGTCGGGGTCGACGACCACGACCTCCCCGCCGGAGAGTCCCAGGCCGTCGCCGGGCAGGCAGGCTCCGGCCCAGGTCAGCGCCTGCTCGGTGGCGATGCGCACCGACCCGTGCCGGCAGCCGGCCGCCGCCTGGGCCATGGTGTAGCCGTCGTCGACGGCCTGGCGGCCCGGGTCATGGACGGCCAGCGCGGCCAGACCCTGCACCATCGAGGCGCACGGCAGCGGCACCACGTCGATGCCCCAGCCGATCGCCGCGGTGCAGCCGGCCACCAGATCCTCGGCGGCGATGTATCCGTTGGGCAGCACCATCACCTGGGATGCGCCGGTGTCAACCAGGGCGCGCAACAACGCGTCGGCGCTGACACCGTCGGCCGGGTCGACCAGTTCGGGGTCCGGACGGGCCAGGCACGCCCCCTCGTCGCCGAACAGCCCGGCGGCGCCATCACCGTCGACGAGGGCCAGCACCGCCCGCTGCCGGGTCCAGCCGCCGGGGGCCACCCGGCCGGTGTCCAGCGCGGAGACTCGGATCCGGCTGACCGCTCCGGCCGCCATCCCGGCTTCGATGGCCGCTCCGGCGTCGTCGGTGTGGACGTGGACGGACTGGCGGCCGTCGGCGGCCGGCGCCAGCGCCACCGAGTCACCCAGGTCATCCAGGGCGGCCCACAGCCGGTCCAGCGCAGCGGTCTCGCACCCACCCACCAGGTACATGACCTCGAACTGCGGGGCGGGCACGGTGCTGATATCGGCGGTTACGTCGGGGCGGGCAGGCTGGGTTTCCGGGACGGTCTCCGGCGGGGAGGCCGGCCGGTAGGTGCGACGGTGGGCGGCTTGCCCGGTCACTGTGGCGGTCAGTGCGTCGAGCAGCACCAGCAGGCCCCGCCCCCCGGCGTCGACCACCCCTGCCCGGGCCAGCACCGCCAACTGCTCGGGGGTGCGCTCCAGGGCCTCGGTGGCCGCCTCGCCCGCACTGGCCAGGGCGGTGCCCAGCCCGGCGCGCTCATCGGCGCTGTGCTCGACGGAGTCCGCGGCGGCCTGCAGCACCGACACCACCGTGCCGGGGACTACCTGTCCGCCCATCGCGGCCACCACCAGCGCCAGCGCGTGCCGCAACGCTGCACTGAGCAGGACGACGTCGATGTCGGCGAGGTCGCGGTCTGCCGCGGCCTCGGCGGTCACCTCGGCCACCGCCCGCAGGATCTGGGACAGGATCACCCCCGAGTTGCCCCGCGCCCCCGCCGACGCGCCCCGCGCCAGTGCCGCCGCCACCGCGCCCACGTCGCCGGTCTGGACTGCGGGCGCGGCCTCGGCGAGCCCGGCTCGCATGGTGAACAGCATGTTGGTGCCGGTGTCGGCGTCGGCGACGGGGAAGACGTTGAGCCGGTTGATCTCGTCGGTGTGCCGGATCAGGGCGTCGACGCCGGTGTGTGCCCAGTCGTGCAGGGCGGTCGCGTCCAGCCGCCGCTCGACCATCCGCACCTCCGATCCCAGCCTCGGGGTCAGCCTAACCAGCACCGCCGACATCGCCGGTCCGGCGCGCACCGGCCCCATTTTGGCGTTCGGTTCGACCCGCCGGTATCCTGAGGAGTCGGGCCATCCACGTGGCTTCGCGGGAAACCGCAGAAGAGTCCGGCCCCCACAAGACTTGAGGAGTTCTGACATGGCTGCCGTCTGCGATATCTGCGGGAAGGGCCCCGGGTTCGGCAAAGCGGTGTCGCATTCGCATCGCCGCACCAACCGCCGGTGGAACCCGAACATCCAGACCGTGCACGCCGCGACCCGCCCCGGCGGCAACAAGCAGCGCGTCAACGTCTGCACGTCCTGCCTGAAGGCCGGCAAGGTCTCCCGCGGCTAAGACGAGCCGCATCGTCTCAGGGCAGGGTCTGATCGCCCTGATCCTCCTCGGGTCGCGGGGCGACCCGCATCGTCTCAGGGCAGCCGCCAGTCCAGCGGTTCGGCGCCCATCCCGACCAGCAGTTCGTTGGCCCGACTGAACGGCCGGGACCCGAAGAACCCCCTGCTCGCCGACAGCGGCGACGGGTGCGCGGACTCGATGGATACGCAGTGGTTACCGGTCAGCATCGGGGTGAGTGTCGCCGCGTCACGGCCCCACAGGATCGCCACCATCGGCTGCTCTCTGGCCACCAATGCCCGGATCGCGCATTCGGTGACCGTCTCCCAGCCCTTGCCGCGGTGCGAGGCCGGGGTGCCCGGCCGGACGGTCAGGACCCGGTTGAGCAGCATCACGCCGCGCTGCGCCCACGGGGTCAGGTCACCGTTGGACGGGTCGGGGTAACCCAGATCGGCGCGGTACTCGGTGAAGATGTTGGCCAGGCTGCGCGGCAGCGGCCGAACATCGGGGGCCACCGAAAAACTCAGGCCCACCGCATGCCCCGGCGTGGGGTAGGGATCCTGGCCGACGATCAGCACCCGCACCGCGTCGAACGGAAAACTGAACGCCCGCAGGACATTCGGCCCGGCCGGCAGATAGCGGTGACCGGCCGCCAGTTCCGCGCGCAGAAACTCCCCCATCCGGCCGACCTGGTCGGCCACCGGGGCCAGGGCGTGCGCCCACCCGTCGTCGACGAGTTCGCTCAGCGGGTGGGCCGTCACGAGGTGACAACTTAACCCCACGAGTCACTCGTAGGACTGCCACCCCGCCCGCCCGTCCCAGGGCCGGCCGTCGAGCAGCACCCCGGGTGAACCGGGAAGGACCGAGCCGATCACCCGCCAACCATGCGGCGGGTAATCCGGGAAGCAGGCCACCAGGGCGTGGTCCTCACCGCCCCCAAGCACCAGCGACCAGGGGTCGACCCCGGCCGCCTCGGCGGCCGCGGCCACCGCATCGACGTCGGTGCGCAGCGTCGCGGCCCGCAAATCCATCAGCACACCGGAGGAATCCGCCAGGTGGCCCAGGTCGGCGAGCAGTCCGTCGGAGACATCGGTCATCGCCTGGGCGCCCGCCTCGGCGGCGGCCCGGCCCTGGCCGTACGGCGGTTGCGGGACCCGGTGCCGGGCCCGCAGATCTTCGAAGTCGTCGCCTGCCGTGCCAATGGTGTTGCCCAGCAACGCAAGTCCGGCCGCTGAGCAGCCGAGGTCCCCGGCGACGGCAATCACCGATCCGGCGCGCGCACCGCTGCGCAGCACCGGTTGGCGCCCCTGCAGGTCCCCGAGTGCGGTGACCGAGACCACCCACTGCGGGCTGGCGACGAGATCCCCGCCAACGATGCCGACCCCGCACCGCGCCGCCTCCGCCCACATGCCGTCGGCCAGTTCAACCGCCTGGGCCGCCGGTGTGCCCGGCGGCGCCCCGAACGCGACGACGAAGCCGGTGACCCGGGCCCCCATCGCCTCGATGTCGGCGGCGTTCTGGGCGATGGCCTTGCGGCCCACCTCATTCGGGGTGGACCAGTCCAATCGGAAATGGCTGCCCTCGACGAGCATGTCGGTGCTCACCGCGACCCGCCGGTCCGGGGCGTCTAGGACCGCGGCGTCGTCGCCGGGACCCACGGCCACGTCGGCGGACTGGCGGCGGCCGCGGACCAACCGGTCGATGACCGCGAACTCCCCCTCCTCGTGCAGGGTCGCATCAGGCCCGCCGTCCGGGGACTCGGTAGCCACGTCTGCCCTCCCTCACCGGCCTCGCCGGCCCACCCATACAGCTCCTCGAGCACGCGGTACCTTGAGCACGTCAGTGTAGGGCCAACCCGGCGAGGTGACAGACGTGCAGGGCGGTACGGATCGGGTCCCACGAGACGACTCTGCCGTCGACCCCGACGGTCCGCCCCGGGCCTTGATGATCACCGCCCTGCTGGTGGCGGTGTTGGCGATCGGCGCCGTTCTGGCCGTCGCAGCGGTCCGTCGCCCGCCGGTCGCACCGGTGGTCATCGCCGCGGTACCCGCGCCGGCGGCCGACGGCCCCGAATGTCGGGCGCTGCTGGCCACCCTTCCGGACCGACTCGGCGACTACCGCCGGGCCCAGACCGTCCAGCCGACCCCGGCCGGCGCCGCGGCCTGGCGCACCGAGGAGTCCGGTTCCGAGGCCGTCATCATGCGCTGCGGACTGGACCGGCCCGCGGAGTTCGTCGTCGGCTCACCCATCCAGATGGTCAATAACGTGCAGTGGTTCCGCATCGAGGACACCGAATCCCGCCGCAGCACGTGGCTGTGTGTCGACCGTCCGGCGTATGTGGCGCTGACGTTGCCGGACGGGTCCGGGCCGTCACCGATCCAAACCCTCTCCGAGGTGATCGAACGGACCATGCCCGCCATCCCGATCCGGCCCGCCCGGCCCTGATCTCAGCGCAGGCCGGTCCCGCGGGCAAGCGCGGTGTCGACCATCGTTCCGACCAGGCTCTGGTAGTCCACCCCGCTGGCGCCCCACATCCGGGGATACATCGAGATGGTGGTGAACCCGGGCATGGTGTTGATCTCGTTGATCACCGGACCGCCCTCGGTGAGGAAGAAGTCCACCCGGGCCAGACCCTGGCAGTCCAGTGCGGTGAACGTGCGGATCGACAAGTCCTGCAACAATTTCCGGGTCGCGTCATCGACACTGGCGGGGACGTCGAGTTCGGCGGCGTCATCGAGATACTTGGTCGCGAAGTCGTAGAAGCCCGACGAGTCACAGTCGCGGCCGCCGGCCACCCGGATCTCGCCGATCGTGCTGGCCCGCACCGCACCGTCCGGGAACTCCAGGACGCCGCACTCCAACTCCCGGCCGTTGATGGCCGCTTCGATGATGACCTTCGGGTCGTGCCGGCGCGCCTCGGCGATCGCGGCGGGCAACCCGGCCGGATCGGTGACCCGGCTGACCCCTATCGAGGAGCCGCCGCGGGCGGGTTTGACGAACAACGGGAAGCCAAGGCGGGCAATGTCTTCGGCGGCGGGCTCGCTGCGGCCGGGGCGCAGAACCACATAGTCGCCGATCGGCAGGCCCTCGGCGGCCATCAGTTTCTTGGCGAACTCCTTGTCCATCCCGGCGGCGCTGGCCAGCACCCCCGCGCCGACGTAGGGCAGACCGGCCAGTTCCAGCAGACCCTGAATGGTGCCGTCCTCGCCGTAGGGGCCGTGCAGGATCGGGAAGACGACGTCCACCCCCGCCAGGATCTCCCCGACACCGTCCAGCGGGGAGACCGACTGGCCGCTGACTTCGGGCAGTTTCCCGTCGGCGATGGTCAGGTCGTCGGGGTCGACGTCGGCGCGCACCCACGAGCCGTCCCGGGCGATCCCGACCGGCACCACCTCGAAGCGGTTCGGGTCGAGGTTGCGCAGGATGCTGCCCGCCGAGACGCAGGAGATCGCGTGCTCGGAACTGCGCCCGCCGTAGACGACGGCGACACGGATTCGGGAGCCCGAGCGGGAAGTCACAAGTTAGAGAGGTTACAGCCACCCCGTCGGCTGCCCCGTGGACGCTCAGGCATCGAGCGCGGCCAGCATATCGGTGACCAGGTCATCGGTGTCCTCAAGGCCCGCCGAGATCCGGGCGAAGCCGTCCGGCACCGCGTCACCCCAGCGCGCCCGCCGGTCCACCGAGGTGTGGATGCCGCCGAAACTGGTGGCCGCCACCAGCAACTCGCTGCGTGCCACCAGGGCATGCACCGCCTCGGCGTCGGCGAGTTCGACCGACAACAGCGCACCGAAGTGCCGCATCTGGCTCAGCGCCACCGGGTGCGAGGGATCGTCGGGCAGTCCGGGATAGCGCAGGGCCCGCACCTTCGAGTGGCCGTGCAGCGCGGTGGCCAGCGCCTGGGCGTTCTGGCACTGGCGCTCGAAGCGCAGACCGAAGCTTCCGATGCTGCGCAGCAACAACCAGGATTCCAGCGCACCCAGGATCGGCCCGGCCAACAGACGCTCCCGTTCGACGGCCCCCATCAGCTCGGGCTGGCTGCCGGCGACGTAGCCGGCCACCAGATCACTATGTCCGGCTAGGGATTTGGTGGCGCTGGCCACCACCAGGTCCGCGCCCAGCGACAGCGGTTGCTGACCCAGCGGGGTCGCGGTGGTGTTGTCCACCACCAGCCGGGCGCCGCGGCGGCGGCAGATCCCCGCCAGCCGATGCAGGTCGACAACATCCAGGGCCGGGTTCGTCGGCGTCTCGGCCAGCACCACATCGGCCTCCTCGGCGGCCCCGCACAACTCCGCGGCCGTCGCCTCCCGGACCGTGACACCGGTGGCGGCCAGGCACTCCCGGGCGTAGCGGCGCACCTGGTAGTAGCCGTCGGCGGGGACCACCAGCACCGAACCGGGTCGGGTCAGCACCCGCAGGGTGGCGGTGATCGCGGCCATCCCGGAGCCGAACGTCAGGGCCGTCGTGGCTTCCTCCAACTGCGCCAACGCCGATTCCAGATGACCCCAGGCCGGATTGGAATAGCGCCCGTAGACGTGCGCCTCGGTGCCCTCGTCGGCTGACAGGTGGAACGCCGAGGCCGGCACCGGTGGGTGGGCCACCGGTTGGCCTGCGACGGGCTCGGAGTCCACCGCCTTGACGGTGCGGGTGGAATCGCCGTAGCGCTCGGTCATGTCAATTACTCCGGTTTGGTGCTGCGGCCGAGCAGCAGCACGACGGCCTCGTCGACGGACAGTCCCTTGTGGCACACGCGATGCACCGCATCGGTGAGCGGCATCTCCACGTCGTAACTGGATGCCAACGCCAGGATGGAGGTGCAGGAGGTGACGCCCTCGGCGACGTGACCTTGGCCGGCCCGCTCGGCCTGCGCCAGCGTGTCACCCCGGCCGAGGCGCTCCCCGAAGCTGCGGTTGCGGGAGTGCGCCGAGGTGCAGGTGGCGACCAGGTCCCCCACTCCGGCCAGGCCGGCCAGCGTGGTGATGTTGGCGCCCAGCGCAATTCCCAGCCGGATGATCTCGGCCAGGCCGCGGGTGATGATCGCCGCGGCGGTGTTCTCCCCCAACCCCACCCCGGCGGCCATCCCGCAGGCCAGTGCGATGACGTTCTTGCACGCCCCGCCGATCTCGGTGCCCACCACATCGGAGTTGGTGTAGGGCCGCAGATAGCCGGTGCTCAGCGCCCGCTGCAGCGCCACCGCGCGTCCGGAGTCCTGGCAGGCCACCACGGTGGCCGCGGGCTGTTCATCGGCGATCTCGTCGGCCAGGTTGGGACCGGAGATCACCGCAACTTGCCCGGAGTGGCAGCCGGTGACTGCGACGATCACCTGGCTCATCCGCATGCAGGTGCTCAACTCGATGCCCTTGGCCAGGCTGACCAGCGTCGCGTCGGGATCCAGATGATCCCGCCAGGACTCGAGGTTGGTGCGCAGCGTCTGGGACGGGACGCCGAGCAGCACGGTGGTGACCCCGTTGAGGGCTTCGGCCGGATCGGAAGTGGCCCGGATCCGGGTCGGCAGGACGATCCCAGGCAGGTAGCGCTGGTTGGTGTGCCCGGTGTTGACCTCGTCGGCGATCGCGGTGCTGCGCGCCCAGAGTCGGACGTCGCTACCGGCGTCAGCGAGCACCTTGGCCACCGCGGTCCCCCACGCGCCGGCACCCATCACCGCGGCGGTCCCCAGCGTCATCGGCTGCGCTCCTCCTCTGCCGGCCCGTCGCCCCCCGGCCGCCCCTCAACCTAATCACGCCCGGCGCTGGCAGGATGGCGGCCGTGGGCGTCGGTCTGATCATCGCGGTCAAACGCCTCGACGCCGCCAAGAGCCGGCTCGCGGCGCTGTTCGGCGCACAGGTACGCGAACGCGTCGTGCTTGCCATGCTGGTGGACACCATCACCGCCGCCCGGGCCGTGCCGGCCGTCGGGTCCATCACCGTGGTGACACCGGACCCGATGGTCGCGGCGGCGGTATCCGGTTTGGGTGCGGCCGTGCTGACCGACCCGACCCCGACCGGCCACCACGACCCGCTCAACAACGCGATCCTGGCCGCCTGCCTGGCGTCCGCTGATGAGTCGCACCCCGGGGTGTCCACTACGGGGGCGCCTGATCTCGTTGTGCTGCAGGGTGATCTACCCGCCTTGCAGACCAACGAATTCAGCGCCGCACTGGCAGCGGCGCAGGCGCACCCACGCAGCTTCGTCGCCGACCGCCAAGGCACCGGTACCGCGGCGCTGTTCGCCTTCGGGGTGCCGCTGCAGCCCCTCTTCGGTGCCGATTCGGCGCGCCGGCATCGCGAGTCCGGCGCGGCCGAACTCATCGGGGACTGGCCCGGTCTGCGCTGTGACATCGACACCCCGGCAGATCTGGCTGCGGCCCGCGCCCTGGGCGTCGGAGCGGCCACCGCCGCCGCACTCTCGGTGCTGCCGCCCGCCGGTTAACCGGTGGCGGCCGATTCCCGCCAGCCGACCCCGACGCGCCGTTGATGGGGGATGATGACCCCATGACCGAGGCTCAAACCCATTCCCCGGCAGCGGAGGGCGCCCGCCCGGGTCCGGATACCTCTCCCACCGCACCTCCGGCGGCCACCCCGGCCCCGGTCGACAATCCGCTGCCGCCGGACCGGTACCTCAACCGGGAACTGAGTTGGCTGGACTTTAACAACCGGGTGCTGACACTGGCGGCCGACACCTCCCTGCCGCTGCTGGAGCGGGCGAAGTTCCTGGCCATCTTCGCCTCCAACCTCGACGAGTTCTACATGGTGCGGGTCGCCGGACTCAAACGCCGCGACGAGATGCAGTTGTCGGTGCGCTCCGCCGACGGGCTGTCCCCGCGCGAGCAACTCCGGTTGATCGGCGAACGCACCCAGCAGTTGGCCATCCGGCACGCCAAGGTCTTCTTGGAGTCCGTCCGGCCCGCGTTGGCCGGGGAAGGCATCCACATCGTCAGTTGGTACGAACTCACCGACGCCGAGCGCAGCGAGTTGTCGGTCTACTTCTCCGAGCAGGTTTTCCCGGTGCTGACGCCGTTGGCCGTCGATCCGGCGCACCCCTTCCCCTTCGTCAGCGGACTGAGCCTGAACCTGGCCGTGGCCGTGCGCTCTCCCGGCGACGGGGCCGAACGGTTCGCGCGGGTCAAGGTGCCCGACAACGTCGACCGGTTCGTCCGCCTCAAAGAAACCGATCCGGAAGTCAAGACCGCCCGGTTCCTGCCGATGGAAGATCTCATCGCGGCGTTTCTGCCGGTGCTGTTCCCCGGTATGGAAATCGCCGAGCGTCACGCGTTCCGGATCACCCGCAACGCCGATATGGACGTCGAGGACCGCGACGAGGATCTGCTGCAGGCTCTGGAACGGGAACTGGCCCGGCGCCGCTTCGGTCCGCCGGTGCGCCTTGAGGTTTCCGACGACATGTCCGAGCACATGCTCGGCCTGCTCCTGCGGGAACTCGACGTTCACCCCGGCGACGTGGTTCAGGTGCCTGGTCTGCTTGATCTGTCCGCCCTGTGGCAGGTGTACGCCGTCGACCGGCCGACGCTGAAGGATCCTCCCTTCGTGCCGGCCACCCACCCCGCCTTCGGCGAGACCGGCAAGAGCATCTTCGCCACCCTGCGCGAGGGCGACGTTCTGCTGCACCATCCCTATCAGTCGTTTTCCACCAGCGTGCAACGGTTCGTCGAGCAGGCCGCCGCCGATCCGGATGTGTTGGCCATCAAGCAAACTCTGTACCGCACCTCCGGTGACTCGCCGATCGTCAACGCGCTGATCGAGGCCGCCGACGCCGGCAAGCAGGTGGTTGCCCTGGTGGAACTGAAGGCCCGCTTCGACGAGCAGGCCAACATCAAGTGGGCACGAGCACTCGAAGACGCCGGCGTGCATGTGGTGTACGGCCTGGTCGGACTAAAGACGCACTGCAAGACCTGCCTGGTGGTACGCCGGGAAGGCTCCACCATCCGGCGTTACTGCCATGTCGGCACCGGCAACTACAACCCGAAAACCGCACGACTGTATGAGGACGTGGGCCTGCTGACCGCCGCCCAGGACATCGGCGCGGACCTCACCGATCTGTTCAACTCGCTGACCGGCTACTCCCGCAAACTCAGTTACCGCAACCTGTTGGTGGCGCCGCACGGCGTGCGGACCGGCATCCTCGAGCGCATCGAACGGGAGATCGCCACGCACGAGAGGACCGGGAACGGCCGAATCCGTATCAAGGCCAACGCAATCGTCGACGAGCAGGTCATCGACGGGCTCTACCGCGCCTCCCAGGCGGGGGTGCGCGTGGAGGTCGTGGTTCGCGGAATCTGCGCCCTGCGACCCGGGGTGGAGGGATTCTCGGGGAACATCGCGGTGCGCTCCATCCTCGGCCGGTTCCTGGAGCATTCCCGGGTGATGCATTTTCGCGCCATCGACGAATTCTGGATCGGCAGCGCCGACATGATGCACCGCAACCTCGACCGCCGGGTGGAGGTGATGGCTCAGGTCAAGGACCGCCGGTTGACCGCCCAACTCGACGAGGTCTTCGAGTCCGCCATGCACCCCGCTACGCGATGCTGGGAACTGGGGTCCGACGGCGGTTGGACCGCCGCGCCCGCCGATGGCCAGGAGGTCCGCGACCACCAGGTGTGGCTGATGGAACAGCAGCGTCAAGGCTGACCGAAACGCCATGGCCCAGAACAGGGAATCCAGCAAGAAGTCGATGGCGCGCCCCATCAGGGTGCCGGCGGCCGGTGCCGTGTTGTGGCGACCCGACGAGCAGTCGGGGCAACCCGAGATCGCGCTGATCCACCGGCCACGCTACGACGACTGGTCGTTGCCGAAGGGAAAGCTGGACCCCGGCGAAGTCGAACCGGTTGCGGCGGTGCGGGAGATCCTGGAGGAGACCGGACAGCGGGCGCATCTGGGCCGTCGGCTGGGTCAGATCGAATACCCGATTCCGGCCGGCACCAAGGTAGTCCACTACTGGGCGGCCCGAGCCCACGGTGGCGAATTCACCCCGAACGGCGAAGTCGACACGCTGACGTGGATGCCGCTGCCGGAGGCCGCCACACAACTGACCTACCCGCATGACCGCAAGGTGCTCAAGCGGTTCGCCAAGAAGCCGATCGAAACCCAGACCGTGCTGATCATCCGGCACGGTACGGCCGGTCGCAAAGCCCGCTACCACGGCGACGACCGCAAGCGGCCGTTGGACCGCAAGGGCCGCGCTCAGGCGAAATCGCTGGTGCCCCAACTGCTGGCGTTCGGGGCCGATGTTGTCTACGCCGCCGACCGGACCCGCTGCGTCCAGACCGTCGAACCGCTGGCCCGGAAATTGGACGTGCCGATCGCCGTCGAGGCGGCCCTGACCGAAGAGGCCTACGCCGAGAACCCCGAGGCCGCCCACAAGCGGATCCTGGAGATCGCCGCCCTGGGCGGCACTCCGGCGGTCTGCTCCCAGGGCAAGGTGATCCCTTACGTGATCGACTGGTGGTGCCAGCGCGACGGGGTCAAGCCGGACAAGTCCCGCAACCGCAAGGGCAGCACCTGGGTGCTGACACTGGCGCAGGACCGGCTCATCGCCGCCGATCACATGCCCAGCCCGCTGGCCAGCATGCCCAAAACCTAGCCGCCGAGACTCTTTTCCGTCCCGGCTCAAGTCGCTGCCGGTCCCGGAACGCGAATACGCCGCGAACCCCGAGGGGTCCGCGGCGCACTCGCGAAGGGTTGGCGCTTAGCGGCGGCCGCGCTTGGCCGGAGCCTTGCGAGCCGGAGCCTTCTTGACGACCTTCTTGGCGACGACCTTCTTCGCCGGAGCCTTCTTCACGACCTTCTTCACCGGGGCCTTCTTGACGACCTTCTGAGCGGGCGCCTTCTTGACGACCTTCTTGACGGCTACCTTCTTCGCCGGAGCCTTCTTGACGACCTTCTTGGCGGGGGCCTTCTTGACGACTACCTTCTTGACGACCTTCTTCGCCGGAGCCTTCTTCACGACCTTCTTCGCCACAGCCTTCTTCACGACCGCCTTCTTGACGACCTTCTTGGCGACAGCTTTCTTCACAGCAGCCTTCCTCACTGCGCCGCCAACGGCGCCTCGTTTGACAGCGGGCCCTTCAGCCGGGAGTTTTTGCGCACCAGAGACAATTGCCTTGAACTGAGCCCCGGGACGGAACGCGGGGACAGAGGTGGGCTTGACCCGAACCGTCTCACCGGTACGCGGGTTGCGGGCGACGCGTGCGGCCCGGCGGCGACGCTCGAAGACGCCAAAGCCCGTGATGGTGACGCTGTCGCCCTTCTGGACAGCGCGCACGATGGCGTCGATCAAATGCTCCACGGCGTCGTTCGCCTGGCGACGATCGGTGCCAAGCTTTTCCGTGAGAACTTCGATCAACTCTGCTTTGTTCATTCAAATCCTCCGCGACAGTGGCCCACTCTGGGCCGACTGGGGATCACGCTAAACCCTGGAAGCACAGATATCCATGCGCCACGCGTAATTTCAGCAAAATGTTGCCCGTGTCGCGTCAATCGGGTTGCGGCGCTTCGGGGCTGATTAGTGACCGCGCGAAGGCCGTCCGGCCCTGCCGCGAGCACAGTGTCTCGGCCTTGCCGCCCGCCCTAGGGGGCAGCGGTGATTCGCGGTTTCCAGGCCGGGCGAACCGATTCGAAAGCCTCGATTTCGGCGTGTTTGCGCAGCGTAAGGCCGATATCGTCGAGTCCCTCGAGCAGCCGCCAGGCGGTGTAGTCGTCAATAGTGAACGGCACCACCGCCGTTGCGGCGGAGATGGTCCGATCCTCAAGATTGACAGTGATTTCCAGCCCGGGATGCTGCTCGATCAGCTTCCAGAGCAGTTCGACGTCGTCCTGGCCGACCTCAGCGGCCAACAAACCCGCCTTGCCCGCGTTTCCGCGGAAAATATCGGCGAAGCGTGACGAGATGACGACCCGGAAGCCGTAGTCCATCAGTGCCCACACCGCGTGCTCGCGGGAGGAACCCGTCCCGAAGTCGGGCCCGGCCACCAACACCGAACCCCGGTCGAAGGGCGAGAGATTGAGGATGAACGACGGGTCTGAGCGCCACGCGGCGAACAAACCGTCTTCGAAACCCGTTCGGGAGACCCGTTTGAGGTACTCCGCGGGGATGATCTGGTCGGTGTCGACATTGGATCGGCGCAGCGGCACACCGATCCCGGTGTGGGTGCGAAATGCTTCCATGGCCTGAGTTCTCCTTCGAGTTTTCAGTGCAGGTCGGCGGGTGCGGACAGGGTGCCCCGGACCGCGGTCGCAGCAGCCACAGCCGGGGAGACCAGATGGGTGCGACCGCCTTTGCCCTGCCTGCCTTCGAAATTGCGGTTGGACGTCGAGGCACAGCGTTGCCCGGGCGACAACTGATCGGGATTCATTCCGAGGCACATCGAGCACCCCGCAAGCCGCCATTCGGCGCCCGCCGCGGTGAAAACCCCACCGAGACCCTCAGCTTCGGCTTGGGCGCGGACCTTCATCGAACCGGGAACGATCAACATCCGGACCCCTTCGGCGACATGGCGGCCGCGCAGCACGTCGGCGACCACGCGCAGATCCTCGATCCGGCCGTTGGTGCACGAGCCGACGAACACCGCGTCCACGGCGATGTCGCGCATCGGCGTACCGGGCCGAAGGTCCATGTACGCCAACGCCTTCTCGGCGGCCTGGCGCTCGGCGTCGCTGCCCATCAGGTCGGGGTCGGGCACCGCCTCGGACAGCGGCACCCCCTGGCCGGGGTTGGTACCCCAGGTGACGAATGGGCTCAGTGTCGTGGCGTCGATGTAGACCTCGGTGTCGAACTGCGCACCCGGATCGGTCCGCAACTGCTCCCAGGCGGCCACCGCGTGGTCCCAGTCGGCTCCGCTGGGCGCATACGGCCGACCGCGCAGGAAGTCGTAGGTGGTCTGATCGGGGGCGACCATGCCCGCCCGCGCGCCGGCCTCGATGCTCATGTTGCAGATCGTCATCCGCGATTCCATGGACAGCGATTCGATGGTGCTGCCTCGGTATTCGATGACGTGGCCCTGACCGCCGCCGGTCCCGATCTTGGCGATCACGGCCAGGATGATGTCTTTGGCGGTGACCCCGGGTGGCAGGGGGCCGTCGACGTTGACCGCCATCGTCTTGAACGGACGCAACGGCAGCGTCTGGGTGGCGAGCACGTGCTCCACCTCGGAGGTGCCGATGCCCATGGCCAGCGCTCCGAAGGCGCCGTGGGTG
Source organism: uncultured Mycobacterium sp. (assembly GCA_964463215.1). Lineage (GTDB taxonomy): Bacteria > Actinomycetota > Actinomycetes > Mycobacteriales > Mycobacteriaceae > Mycobacterium. Next base: position 216,645 of record CAYXBN010000001.1, read on the forward strand.
GAGGTGTGGCTGTCGCCGCAGACGATCGTCATGCCGGGCTGGGTCAGACCCAGTTGCGGACCCACCACGTGCACGATCCCCTGCTCCGGATCGCCCATCGGATGCAGTCGAATGCCGAACTCCGCGCAGTTGCGGCGCAACGTCTCCACCTGGGTGCGCGACACCGGGTCGGCGATCGGCTTGTCGATGTCCACCGTTGGTACGTTGTGGTCCTCGGTGGCCAACGTCAGATCCGGCCGGTGCACCGGTCGGCCGGCCAAACGCAGACCGTCGAAAGCCTGCGGACTGGTCACCTCGTGGATCAGGTGCAGATCGATGTAGATCAGGTCGGGTTCGCGGGCCGCGCCGGTCCCGGTTCCGGCCACCACGACGTGATCGGCCCACACCTTCTCGGCGAGGGTCCGGGGCTGGTCAGCCATTCGACATCTCACATTCTGGGACGCTAGTATCTGGATATGGGACAGGATAGCGGCATCGGCGTGCTGGACAAAGCCGTGGGGGTCCTGCACGCGGTGGCCGAGACCCCGTGCGGGCTGGCCGAGTTGTGCGCGCGGACCGGCCTGCCTCGGGCCACCGCCCATCGACTCGCGGCCGGCCTGGAAACTCATCGGCTGCTGGCCCGCGACGCCGCGGGGCGATGGCGACTCGGGCCGGCGCTGAGCGAACTGTCCGCGGCTGTGGGTGACCCGTTGATCGGCGCCGCCGCCGAGGTGTTGCCCGGACTGCGGGAGATCACCGGCGAAAGCGTCCAGCTCTACCGGCGGGAGGGTGCCACGCGGGTGTGCGTCGCAGCGCTGGAACCGCCTGCCGGACTTCGCGATACCGTGCCGGTGGGTTCGCGGTTCCCGATGACGGCCGGATCGGCCGCTCGGGTGCTGCTGGCCTACAGCGACGACGCCACCCGGCAGGACTTACTGCCCGTCGCGGCGTTCACCGAACGCGCACTCGCCGAGGTCCGCCGCCGGGGCTGGGCACAGAGCGCGGCCGAACGCGAACCGGGCGTAGCCAGTGTGTCGGCCCCGGTCCGCGACCGCATCGGCGCGGTGGTGGCCGCGGTGTCGGTGTCCGGCCCGATCGACCGGATGGGCCGGCGTCCCGGCGAACGCTGGGCGGCCGACCTGCTGGCCGCCGCCGAGGACCTGACCGCGCGGCTCTAGCGTCATCGGGACTGCGCCTGGATCGCCGGGATCGCCGAAAACGCGATCTGTATGCAGAGTCGATGACGTCTGCTGCGACACTGACCGCCATGGGAAGTAAACAGCGCAGCCAGATCGTGATGAGCGAGGCCGAGATCGCCGACTTCGTCGCGCGCAGCCGGACCGGCACCGTGGCCACCATCGGGCCGGAGGGCCAACCGCACCTGGTGGCGATGTGGTACGGCGTCGTCGACGGCGAGATCTGGCTGGAGACCAAGGTGAAATCCCAGAAGGTGGTCAACCTGCGCCGCAATCCCCGCGTCAGTTTCATGATCGAGGACGGCATGACCTACGACTCGCTGGTCGGGGTGTCCTTCGAAGGGGTGGCCGAGATCCACGACGACCCCGACACCATCTTCAAGATCGGCGTCAGCGTGTGGGAGCGTTACAACGGCCCCTACACCGAGGACCTCAAGTCCGCCGTGGACATGATGATGAACAAGCGCGTCGCGGTGCGCATCGTCACCCACCGGGTGCGGTCCTGGGATCACCGCAAGCTCGGACTTCCGCCGATGCCGGTGGCCGGATCGACGGCCCCCTGACGCCGCCCCGCCCTACCCCGTAACTCCCCCCGCGAGCAGACACAAAATGTCCCGAAATGCCGGGAAAAATGGGGAGTTTGCGTCTGCTCGCGGGAAAGGACCGAGTACCCCCGATGGGATTCGAACCCACGCTACCGCCGTGAGAGGGCGGCGTCCTAGGCCGCTAGACGACGGGGGCTAGAACGTCAGTCAGCATAGCCGAACGGCTAGTGCCCACATAATTGCTCGACACTGCTCCACGACAGTCGGGGAGGGTCAGCCGATCGGCTTTCGCCAGGCTGCCGGATTGGCTGGGGTACCAGGACTCGAACCTAGAATGGCTGAACCAGAATCAGCTGTGTTGCCAATTACACCATACCCCATTGGCACCCATAACAGCTGGTCAGAACCAACTATTCCGGGACCGCGAACAACGCCTGAGAAGACTACCAAAGATTTCCGGCGGCGCCGTCGCGGGCCTCCCGCAGTCGCCGCATACTGCGCTCGCGGCCAAGCAGTTCCATGGACTCGTACAGCGGCGGACTGACCGTCGCACCGGTCACCGCGACCCGGATGGGTCCGAACGCCTTGCGCGGCTTGAGGCCCAAACCGTCGATCAAGGCCGCCTTGAGGGCCTCCTCGATCGCGGCGGCAGTCCAGTCGCCGACACCGTCGAGGGCGCCCAGGGCGGAATCGAGCACCGCGACCGCATCGCCGGTGAGTTCCTTGGCACCGGCTTTCGGGTCGATCGCGTAGACGTCGTCGTTGAGGAATTTCAACAACTCCCAGCCGTCGGAGAGCACCACGACCCGGGTCTGCACCAACTCCGCGGCGGTGGCGAAGCCGGTTTCGTCGAGTCCGGTGTCGTGGCCGTGCGCGGTGAAGAACGCCCGCAACCGTTCGGCGAACTCGTGCGGGGAGAGCCGACGGATGTGCTCGGCGTTGATCGCGTCGGCCTTCTTCTGATCGAACCGCGCCGGGTTGGAGTTGACGTCGATGACGTCGAAGGCGGCCACCATCTCATCGAGGGTGAACACGTCACGGTCCTCGGCGATCCCCCACCCGAGCAGGGCCAGGTAGTTCAGCAGGCCTTCCGGAATGAACCCGCGGTCGCGGTGCAGGAAGAGGTCTGACTGCGGATCACGTTTGGAAAGTTTCTTGGTGCCCTCACCCAGAACCGTTGGCAAATGGGCGAATTCCGGGACACGCTCCCCCACCCCGACGCGGATCAGCGCGCGGTGCAGTGCGATCTGCCGGGGGGTCGACGGCAGCAGATCTTCACCGCGCAGCACGTGGGTGACCTTCATCAGCGCATCATCGACGGGGTTGACCAGCGTGTACAGCGGATCCCCGGAGGCGCGGGTCAGCGCGAAGTCGGGGACGGTACCGGCGGCGAACGTCGTCTCCCCGCGGACGAGGTCGTGCCAGCTGATGTCCTCATCGGGCATCCGCAGTCGCAGCACCGGCTTGCGGCCCTGCGCCTCGTAATCGGCGCGCTGCTCGACGGTCAGGTCGCGGTCGAAGTTGTCGTAGCCGAGTTTGGGGTTGCGGCCGGCGGCCAGGTGACGGGCTTCGACCTCCTCGGGAGTCGAGTAGGCCAGGTAGGCCTCACCGGAGTCCAGCAGGCGCGCGATCACATCGCGGTAGAGGTCCCCCCGCTGGGACTGCCGGTAGGGGGCATGCGGCCCACCGACCTCCGGGCCCTCATCCCAATCCAAGCCGAGCCAGCGCAACGCCTCCAGGATGGCGTTGTAGCTGTCCTCGGAGTCGCGGGCGGCGTCGGTGTCCTCGATGCGGAAGACGAAGGTGCCGCCGGTGTGTCGGGCGTAGGCCCAGTTGAGCAACGCGGTGCGCACCAGACCGACGTGCGGGGTCCCGGTGGGTGACGGGCAGAACCGCACGCGCACAGCCGGATCGCGTTTCGGGGCGGTCATTTCGTACCTTTCCGGATGACGGGGTTGGTCAGGGTTCCGATGCCCTCGACGCTGACGCTGACGGTGTCGCCATCCTCGATCGGGCCGACGCCCTCGGGTGTGCCGGTCAGGATGAGGTCTCCCGGCAGCAGGGTCATCACCGCCGACATCCACTCGATGATGGCACCGATGTCGTGGATCATCAGCGAAGTTCGGCTGCGTTGGCGCACTTGACCATTGACTTCGGTGCGGATCTCGAGGTCCGACGGGTCGAGGTCGGTGACGATCCACGGCCCGACCGGGCAGAAGGTGTCGTGGCCCTTGGCGCGGATCCACTGGCCGTCGGCCTGCTGCTGATCGCGGGCCGAGACGTCGTTGGCGATGGTGTAGCCGAGGATCACCTCACCGGCCCGCGCAGCGGAGACGTCCTTGCAGGGCCGGCCGATCACCGCGGCCAACTCGCCCTCGTGGTGAACCGGAGATGCGTTGGCGGGCAGTTGGATCGGCACGTCCGGTCCGATAATGGCGGTGTTGGGTTTGAGGAAGATCACCGGATCCTCCGGGGCCGGACCGGTGACACCGGCCATCTCCTCGATGTGGGCGGCGTAGTTCTTGCCCATGCAGACCACCTTGCTGGCCAGGATGGGTGCGAGCAGTCGGACGTCGCGCAGCGGCCAGGACCGCCCGGTGAAGGTGGGCGTGCCGAACGGGTGTTCGGCGATCTCCCGGGCGATTTCGTCATCCGGCGGACCCTCGATGCTGACGAAGGCCACCCCGTCGGGGCTGGCGATACGACCCAGGCGCATTCGTGACAGCGTAATCAGCGTGGACACCGACTCGATCAGCACCCTCCGGCGCTGGTGGTTGCTGTCCCTTGCGCTGATGGCGACGTTGTTCGCCAACGTCTTCATCAACGGGGTGGCATTCCTGATCCCCACCTTGCAGGACGACTTCGGGGTGAGCCTGGCGCTGGCCGGGCTGATCTCGGCGATGCCCAAATTCGGGATGGTGCCCACCTTGATCCCCTGGGGTTATCTGGTGGACCGGGCCGGGGAACGCTTCGTGCTGTGGGCAGGGTCGGCGCTGACCGCCGCGGCGGCGTTGGCGGCCGCCCTCAGCGCGGGACGACCGTCGCCATCGCTGCTGCTGGTGGCGGTGCTCCTGGTGATCGGCGGGATGGCGGCGGCGAGCAGCAACTCGGCCAGCGGACGTCTGGTGGTCGGCTGGTTTCCGGCCGAACAGCGCGGCCTGGCGATGGGGATTCGCCAGACCGCACAACCGTTGGGGGTGGGTCTGGGCGCGCTGGTGATGCCGCAGATCGCCGCCCAGCACGGGCTGGGGCCGGCGCTGATGTTCCCGGCGGCGGTGTGCGCGTTGGCCGCGGTGGTCTGCGCCGTCGCGGTGATCGACCCGCCGCGGCCGCCGCGGGCGCAGGCCCCGGCCGAGGATCTGGCCAACCCGTACCGCGGCTCGGACCTGCTGTGGCGTATCCACGCCGTGTCGGTGCTGCTGGTGGTCCCGCAGGCGCTGGTGTGGACCTTCGCGCTGGTGTGGCTGATGAGTGAACGCGGATGGTCACCCGCCGCGGCGGGTGTACTGGTGATGGTCTCCCAGATCCTCGGCGCCGTCGGCCGTATCGCGGCGGGTGCCTGGTCGGATCGGGTGGGTTCCCGGTTGCGGCCGATCCGGATCATCGCCGCGGCAGCGGCGGCGTCGATGCTGCTGTTGGCGCTGACCGCCGCGGTCGACTCACCCTGGAGTGTGACGATATTGATCGTCGCCTCGGTGGTGACCGTCAGCGATAACGGCCTGGCGTTCACCGCGATCGCCGAGACCGCCGGCCCGTTCTGGGGCGGAAGGGCGCTGGGGGCACAGAACACCAGTCAGCTGTTGATGACCGGTCTCACCCCGCCGTTGTTCGGTGCGCTGATCGGGGCGGCCGGGTATCCGGTGGCGTTCGCGGTCTGCGCGCTGTTCGGAATGGCGGCAATGCCGTTGGTGCCCAGAGATCCCGGCTAACCTGGTATGCAGAGTTACCAACCGCGGGAGTCCGGGGCAACCGGTCTGAGAAGGTGGCATACGGCGTCACCGACCGCCCAACCGTCCGGGTAATGCCGGGCAGGGAGCGTCATGACTGTTCTGTTCACGGTGTGGGGTTACGACGTCACCGTCATCGAATTCGCCTCGGTGATCCTGGCTTTCCTGGCCATCGCCCTGGGCATCCGGGGGACCCGCTGGGCGTGGCCGCTGTATTTCCTGTCGAGCCTGCTCTACGGCTGGCTGTTCGTGGAGTTCGACCTGTTCGCCTCGGCGGCCATGCAGCTGATCTTCATGGCCGCGGCGATCTGGGGTTGGTTCTCCTGGGGGCGGGAAGGCGTCGAGGTGCCGGGCCGTCTGGACCCGGTGCGGCGGGCGGTCGGCGTCGCCGCGGTGGTGGCCCTGTGGGCGCTGGTGGCGCCGCTGCTGCAGCGCATCGGCGGGGCAGCCACCTGGGGAGATGCCTTCATGCTGGTGGGGTCGCTGGCCGGCCAGTTGCTGATGGTGGCGAAGAAGATCGAGACCTGGGCGGTGTGGATCGCGGTGAACACCGTCGGCACGGTGCTCTACGCCAGCCAGGGTCTGTACTTCACGTCGCTGTTCTACGCCGTCCTGATCGGCATGGCGATCACCGGATGGCGGGCCTGGTCACGCCGGGCGGCCGAACCCGAGGTGGCCGCCCCGGCCGTGGCCCGTGGCTGAACTGATCTCCATCGTCGGCGGCGAGTGCACCGGCAAGTCGACCCTGAGCACCGCCCTGGGGTCGGCGTTACCGGCGGTCGTCGTCGGAGAGTTCCTGCGGGACTGGGTCGATCAGCAGGGCCGGGTTCCGTCGCCCGCCGAACAGGCGGCGGTGATGGCCGCACACCGCGACGCGGAGATCGCCGCTCTACGCGACGCGGCACGCAGCGGCCTGGGCTGGGCGGTTTCCGACAGCGGCCCGCTGATGACCGCGGTGTACAGCATCCAGTACTACGACGATCACTCGCTGCTGCCCCGGGCGCTGGAGTTGACGGCGCAGAGCACCTCGGTGCTGTGGTGCCAGGACGACTTCCCCTGGCAACCCGACCCGCAACGCGACGGTTCGGACGCCCGTTCAACGTCCCAGCGGATCCTCGCGGCGATCTTCGCCGATCATCCCGAACTTCCGGTGCTCACCGTCGACGGATCGTTCGACGAGCGGATGGAAACCGTTCTGCGCGAGGTAGCTTCGCGCTGACGGCCGCGTGCTGAGACCCAGACGGGCTTAGAGCCGAGCCCGGATGCGCTCGCCGACCGCTGCGGTCGACAGCGCGCCCTCGCGGGTGGCCAGGTGGTCGGCGACGGCCTTGTCCACCCGCGCGGCCGCGGCGTCCTGCCCCAGGTGGGACAGCATCAGCGCCACACTCATCACCGCGGCGGTCGGATCGGCGATCCCCTTGCCGGCGATGTCGGGGGCGCTGCCGTGCACCGGTTCGAACATCGACGGGTTGGTGCCGGTGGCGTCGATGTTGCCGCTGGCGGCCAACCCGATTCCACCCGACACCGCGGCGGCGAGGTCGGTGATGATGTCGCCGAAGAGGTTGTCGGTGACGATGACGTCGAAGCGTCCCGGGTCGGTGACCATGTGGATGGTGGCCGCGTCGATGTGCTGATAGGCCACCTCGACGTCGGGGTAGTCCGCGCCGACCTCGGCGACCACCCGCGACCACAGATTCCCGGCGAAGCTCAACACGTTGGTTTTGTGCACCAGGGTCAGATGCTTGCGGCGCTTGGCCGCCCGGGCGAACGCGTCGCGCACCACCCGGGTGACCCCGAAGGCGGTGTTCAGGCTGACCTCGGTGGCCACCTCGTGGACGGTGCCGGTGCGGATCGACCCGCCGGTGCCGGTGTAGGGGCCTTCGGTGCCCTCGCGAACCACCACGAAGTCGATCTCGGGATTGCCGGCCAACGGGCTGGCCACACCGTCGTAGAGTCGGCTGGGCCGCAGGTTGATGTGGTGGTCGAGTTCGAAGCGGATCTTGAGCAGCAGGCCGCGTTCGAGCACACCGCTGGGCACCGACGGATCGCCGATCGCGCCGAGCAGGATAGCGTCGTAACCGCGCAGTTCGTCTAACACGCTGGGCGGCAACACTTCTCCGCTGGCGTGGTAGCGCCGCGCACCGAGGTCGTACTCGGTCTTCTGCACACCGGGCAGCACCGCGTCCAGCACGGTGAGCGCCTCGCCGATCACCTCCGGGCCGATCCCGTCGCCGGGGATCACCGCCAGTTTCAGTGCGGATGTCACGACAGGTCAACCACTTCCAGCGTGGAGGCGTGCACCGCGTCGCGGATCGCGGCGCGGACCTCGGCGGGCACGTCGCGGTCCAGCCGCAACATGATCGTCGCTCCCCCGCCGCTGGCGTCCTGGCTCAGTTGCGCGGCCTCGATGTTGACCCCGGCCTCGCCGAGCACCATGCCGATCTTGCCCAGCGCACCGGGCTTGTCGTCGTAATGCAGGATCAGGTTCACCCCCTCGGCGCGCAGGTCGAAACTGCGGCCGTTGATGCCGACCACCTTCTGCACCTGCTGCGGCCCGGACAGCGTGCCGGCGACGTTGACCGACGAACCGTCGGCGGAGACCACCCGCACATCGACCAGACTGCGGTGATTGGGGCTCTCCGAAACGGTGCTCAGATCGGTGTCCAGGCCGCGGTCGGCGGCCAGCGCGGGGGCGTTGACGAAGGTCACCTGCTGATCGGTCATGGTGGAGAACAGCCCGCGCAGCGCCGAGAGCTTGAGTACTTCGACGTCGTCGGCGGCCAACTCACCGCACACCCGCACCGACAGTCCCTCCGGCGCCTCGGTGCCCAGGACCCCGACCAGCACCCCGAGTTTGCGGACCAGGTCCAGCCACGGGGCGACCTCCTCGCTGACCGCCCCGGCTCCGACGTTGACCGCGTCCGGGACGAACTCCCCGGCCAGGGCGAGTCGGACGCTGGCGGCCACGTCGGTACCGGCCCGGTCCTGCGCTTCTGACGTGGATGCCCCCAGGTGCGGGGTGACGACGACCTCGGGCAGGTCGAACAGCGGGCTGTCGGTGCACGGCTCGGTGGCGAACACGTCCAGGCCGGCGGCGCGGACCTGGCCGCTGCGGATGGCGTCGGCCAGCGCCTGCTCGTCGATCAACCCGCCGCGGGCGGCGTTGACGATGATGACGCCCGGTTTGGTCTTGGCCAACGCCTCCGCGCCGAGCAGTCCGGCGGTCTCCTTGGTCTTGGGCAGGTGCACCGAGATGAAATCCGCCCGGGCCAGCACCTCGTCGAGGGGCAGCAGTTCGATGCCCAGTTGCCCGGCGCGGGCCGCCGGAACGTAGGGGTCATAGGCGATGACGTGGGTGCCGAACGCGGCCAGTCGCTGGGCGACGAGTTGACCGATGCGGCCCAGGCCGACCACCCCGACGGTCTTGCCGTAGATCTCGGTGCCGTTGAACGCCGAGCGCTTCCAGGTGTGTTCGCGCAGGGTGGCGTCGGCGGCCGGGATCTGCCGTGCGGCCGACAGCAGCAGCGCCAGCGCATGCTCGGCGGCGCTGTGGATGTTGGAGGTGGGTGCGTTGACCACCAGCACCCCGGCGGCGGTGGCGGCGTCGACGTCGACGTTGTCCAGTCCCACCCCGGCGCGGGCGACGATCTTGAGCTTGGGGGCGGCGGCGATCACCTCGGCGTCGACGGTGGTGGCCGAGCGAACCAGCAGGGCGTCGGCGTCGGCGACGGCCTCGAGCAGTTTGGGTCGGTCCGGGCCGTCGACCCAGCGGACCTCCACCTGATCGCCGAGGGCGGCGACGGTGGACTCGGCGAGTTTGTCGGCGATCAGCACGACGGGTTTCTTGGCAGGCAGGCTCACGCCGGACAGCCTAAAGGTGCTGCGGTCCTGCCCAATAATTCGGCCTGCCCGACGTTTCGGGGACCAAGATAGGGATATGGACGTCACCATCGTCGGCAGCGGACCCAACGGACTGGCTGCCGCCGTCCTCTGCGCCCGGGCCGGCCTGAAGGTGCAGGTGTTCGAGGCGCAACCCACCCTCGGTGGCGGTGCACGGACCCTGCCCGACCCGGAGTTCGGCGACGTCGCCCACGACATCTGCTCGGCGATTCATCCCCTGGCGTTGGCGTCGCCGTTCTTCGCCGAGTTCGACCTGCGGGCCCGCGGCGTGCAACTGGCCGTCCCGGAGGTGGCCTACGCCAACCCGTTGCCGGACCGGCCCGCGGCGCTGGCCTATCAGGATCTGGAGCGCACCTGCGCCGGACTGTCCGACGGCGCATCCTGGCGGCATCTGCTGGGCCCCTTGGTCGGTCACGGCGAGGATGTGGTGGGTCTGCTCATCGGTGACAAGCGTTCGCTGCCGCCGGGCATTCCGGCGGCAGCGTTGCTGGGGCAACGGATGCTCGAGCAGGGCACCGGGGCCTGGAACCGGTTGCGCGGTGAGGACGCCCGCGCGCTGTTCACCGGGGTGGCCGCGCACACGATCGCCCCGATGCCCTCACTGGTAGCGGCGGGGGCCGGGCTGTTGTTGGCGACGCTGGGGCACACCTGCGGGTGGCCGGTCCCGGTCGGCGGCAGCCAGGCCATCGCCGATGCGCTGATGGACGACCTGCGGGCGCACGGCGGGATCCTGCACGCCGGCACCGAGATCACTTCTCCCCCGCCGGGTGTGGTGCTCTACGACACCGCCCCGACGGCGTTGCTGACGATCTACGGCCCAGCCCTGCCGATCAAGTACGCCCGCGCCCTGCGCAGCTACTCCTTCGGCCCCGGCGTGGCGAAGGTGGATTTCGTTCTGTCCGAGGATATCCCGTGGACCGACCAGCGGTTGGCGGCAGCGCCGACGCTGCATCTGGGCGGCAGTCGCAGCCAGATGGCGCAGGCCGAACGCGATGTGGCCCGCGGCCGGCACGCCGAGTGGCCGATGATCCTGGGGGCCCAGCCGTGGGTGGCCGACCCGAGTCGGATCGGCGCCCAGGGCTACCGACCGTTCTGGACCTATGCGCACGTGCCGGCCGGGTCCCCGGTCGACCAGGCGGCGACCGTGACCGCCGTCGTGGAACGCTTCGCCCCCGGCTTCTCCGACACCGTCGTGACGACCCGCAGCATCCCGGCCTCGAATATGGCACAGCACAACGCCAACTACGTCGGCGGAGACATCGGCGTGGGCGGCAACTCGGTGCTGCGGGCCGTTCTGGGCCCCACCCCGCGGGTCAATCCGTGGTCGACGCCGATCCCCCGGGCTTACCTGTGTTCGTCGGCCACCCCGCCAGGCGGCGGGGTGCACGGCATGAGCGGGTACTACGCCGCCCGAGCGGTGCTCAAGAAGGAGTTCGGACTTGAGGTTCCCTCGCTGCGGCCGTCACACTGAGCCCCGATATGACCCTCCTGCTGCGCGTTCTGGCCGGCGACTGAGCCGGCAGCTCAGTCCGACGCTGACTCGACGGTCTCGGCGTCTTCGAACCGGACGACGAGTTCGTCATCCTGCCCGCTGGCGTGGCTGTAGTGGAGTTGGTCATCGACCCGGCTGGTCAGTACCAGACCAGACTCCGGGCTGACGTTCACCTCGTGATAGGCGTTCTGCAGGATCGCCGGGATCGACTCGAGGCTGCTGTGCACCTCCGCGAGTTGTTCGAGCACGGCGATGCGCTTCTCGCTGATCTCCTCGAGGGATCGGCGGGTCTCCTGGAGTCGACGGTCGATCTGCTCGTTGACCACCCGCAGCCTGCGCTCGGCTTCGGCCTTGGCGTCGAGAACCCGGATCTCGCACTCCTGGGCGGTGGTGCGGATCTGCTCCTCGACCCTGGCCTCGGTCTCCCGGCGCAGCCGGGACAGTTCAGTAGTGAGTTCCTCCTCGGCCTGCTGACGGCGAAGGGCCTCCACCTCCCGCATCCGCTCCGACTCACTGACCGCCTGGGCGATGATGCGGGCGGCCTCATCGCGGGCGCGGCTCATCACCTCGGCGTACTCGGTCTCCATCGCACGCTGGCGTGCCGCCAGTTCGGCCAGGTTCTGGCGGGCCTGTGTCCGGGCCGCCTCTGCCTCGGCTTGCGCGTTGGCGATCATCGACTCGGCTTCCAGTCGCGCCTCGTACTGCATCTCCGAGACTTCGTCGACGGCCACCCGGAGCATCTTCGCGATGCGGTCAGTCATTGCCTGCGGTGCCTGCGAGGATTCGGTCAGCGTGGCCCGCTCGTGATTGAGTTGGGCCACCTGGGCGGAGGTGTCGTTCAATTGCTGGTGCAGTTCGGCTACCTGGGCCGAGGACTGGTCGAGTTGCGACCGCAGGCTTTCGACCTCCTGCTGGAGGCCCTGCTGGACGTAGGACATCTCGCCGATGAGCTCGTCCACGGCGGCCGGGTCGTAACCGTTCCTCACGCGTCCGAAATCCGATGAACCATTGCGCGAGAACGAACTCACGGTGATCAACCCCTCTGTGCTGTGGTGCGACTCAGTATTCCTCACGTGCATTACTCACGTGCCGTCGGCTTGTACGTGCGACAAACATACTGGCGGTCTGCTGGTAACGCGTCCCAATCCGCCGCGATCGCGAATATACAATCTGCCAGTCCGCCTTTCCAGACTATTCCCGAGGGCACGCGTTTTGACAACTCGCTGGCGCGCTCGCCGCATAGCCTAGCCTTGCATTTCCCATGACGGCTCTCTGCATAGCAAATGTTCTTGCACTCTTGGTTGTTGCCTGGGTGTTGTCGGTGCGGGGCGGCGCCCTGCACTCGCGGTGGGATGCGTTCAGCACCACCGGGGCGGCACCCCAAGGGCCTCGGCGCGGTCTTGGATTCCCCATAGCCCGAAGTCGGCGGCCAGCAGCTCAGCCCGTCGCGGTAATCGACCGGTCAGGCTGGTTGGTAACCCCAGATCGCATTGCCGGTGTCGGCGGTGAGGTATTCGAAGTAGATGGGGCCCAGCAAGAATGGTGCAGTCCCGGTGTTGATGTAATCCGGGCTGTTCGAGTACACGTAGGTAGCGGTGTTGGTTTCTTCCTCGGTGACTGTCGTCTGGTAGAGCAGCGTCGACAAGTCGGGGGTGAAGACCTTGACGACGGTGCCCACCGGAAGGGTTCCCAGGTTCTTGAGATCGTCGGGAAGATAGGTGTTCGTCACCCCGCCGCCGAGACCGCCACTGTCGATGTAGCCGTCGGTAGCTTTTCGCCGACCTGATGAATTGCCGGCCGGGCTGATCACCTCGTAACCGAGACTGCTGCCCTGCCAGTTGGACACCGAGCCGTCCCCTTCGGGCGGACTGCCCCCGAAGGTGATCGAGCGCGCCGTCGCCGACATGTCGATGAGCAGTCCCCGGGCAAGGCTTCCTGGAAGGTGATAGACCGGGCTGGCGACACCGCCCGTAACGCTGCCGACGCCGACACCCATGTCAGAGCCGACGCCGTACTTCGGGTCCGACCACTTCGAAACCGGAACGATTTCCCACTGGGCTTTCGGATCGTTCGGGTCTTTGTACTCGACCGTGGTGATCACCCCGATGGGCATCGAGGCGGTCGCGATTCCGTTGTCGAAGTTCACCGGAACCAGATACACGTCGTAATAGTTGCGCTGATACGTCGGTGCGACGCCGTATTCGATCCTGCCGGTGATACCGGTCGTAGGTCCAAGATCGACGCCGGCTAGTTCGGTGAACGGAATGACCAGTCCGGGCGCGCCGGTATCGACCTCGATGTCGAGGGTCTTGCCGAAGACGGAAACTTGCGCTGTGGCGTAGTTCGCGGCCGGGTCGTAGTTCAGTGGGATCGTGGGCGCGCCCCCGGCGGCACCCGCAGCCCCGGCAGTACCCCAGCGGCCGGCCGCGCCGCCGGCGCCGCCGGCTGCGGAAACCCCGCCGGCCCCGCCGGCGCCACCGGCGCCGAAAAGACCGCCCGCGCCGCCGGTTCCACCGGCGGCCAGTGTGCCGCCCGTCCCTCCGGCCCCGCCCGTGCCGAACAAGCCTGCGGATCCTCCCATGCCACCGACACCAAGAGGACCGCCGTCTCCTCCCGTCCCGCCGGACCCGGACAGTAGCCCTCCGCGCCCGCCGGACCCACCGGGCTGGTCCCAGGAACCGGTTCCCCCGGTGCCGCCGGTCCCGATGAAGGCTGCCGCGCCACCCGAACCGGCCTTCCCAGCGGCCCTGCTGCCCGCTCCGGCTGCTCCACCCGCACCACCGTCGCCGATGAATGCGAGCAACCCGGCGTTCCCGCCGTTACCACCGGAACCGCCGGAGCCCTGCTTGCCGGTCGCCCAGCCACCGTCCCCTCCGTCACCGGCATTGCCGACGAAGGTCAGCAGTCCGGTATTGCCGCCGGCGCCCCCTGCCCCGCCCGTCCCGCCGGTGCCCGCGGCGATCCCGCCGGCACCCCCCGGCCCGCCGTAACCACCTACCGCGAAGAGACCTGCGTTGCCGCCTTTGCCGCCCGACCCGGCGGTCGCACCTGCCACGGAACTCGAACCCCCCGCTCCTCCGGCGCCGCCGCTGCCGGCGATCAGCCCGCCATCGCCGCCGTTACCGCCGTCGCCGCCGCTGAGCCCCGCGCCCCCGGCCCCGCCATCGCCAAACAGCCCCGCTGAGCCGCCGTTACCGCCGCCGAAACCATTGCCGCCGTTGCCGACGAGCAATCCGGACCGGCCGCCGTTGCACCGCTTGCCCTGATTGCAGGTGTCCCCGGTCCACGAATAGCCGTTGCCGATCAGCAGGCCGGCATTGGGATTGGCAGCAGTGCCGTTTCCGATGAAGATGCCGATGAAGTCCTGGATCGGGGTGGACGCGGGGGTGACCGCCTTGGCCGTCGGCTGGGATGTCGGCTGGGTTGTCGTGGTGGTCGCGGCGGGGGCAGCCGCCGCCGGCTGGGCGTCGAGTTCACGACGGCTTGCCGCCAGAGCGGTCCACGCCACCGCGGCCGCTGCCGGTGCGTTGCCGCCACCGGATGCCAGCCCTACCCGCAGGTCGCCGCCAACACCCGAGACCGACCCGGCAGCGGCCGGGGTCAGTGCCGGCGCAGCTGTCGGTACAGCTGCCGCCGGCTGCGCCGCCACCGTCGAAACGGTCGGGATCAGTGGGCTCACCGGCACTGGCGCCCACGGCTCTCGAACTACCGGCTCCCTCTGGTGCGTGGGAGCGGATGCTACTGGCTCGGTGGTCGGTTCGACCGCTTCCGACGAGTCGATCGCAACTTCCGCCGATTCGACAGGATGGGGTTCAGCAGGACGGGGCTTTGAACTTTGCGCAGCAGAGCTTCGAGTTGGCCGCGACTCCTCAGTCGAGGAACCCGGCTTGGATAGCGCTGTGCGCCTGGGGCCCCCCTCTCGCACCCGTGGGCGCTCGGTGGCAGCACCGGCGTGCCCCGATCCCCGCGCATCCGATCCCGTCGTCCCGACTGAACCGTCGCCGGTAGCCGCGGCAGACTCGGTGTCGGCCCACGCGATCGGCACCGAAACCACGGCGGCGCCGATGCCCAACGCAACCGCCAGGGCGCCGACGCGGCCCACGTAGCGGGCGTGATCTAAGGCCGTACGGCGACGGTTCGGGTTTCGCGCGACGGCGTCTCCCACAGGCATGGATGCTCCCGGGTGAAGTAATGGGCTGAGAGCCACGACGCTACAACGAACCGCGCCGACCGTCTGAACTCCCAATCCACCGAAACTGCAGCCACACAGGGATTCCCTTGAATTTCCCCTGCGTGGCTGCAGTTTCGCCGCCGACGGCGGCGGGGCCTGCTAGGCCGTCTCGGTGATCGGCCGATCCACCCAGCTCATCAGCTTGCGCAGCTTGGCGCCGGTGACCTCGATCGGGTGCTCGGCGTTCTTCTTGCGCAGACCCTCCAACTCCTTGTTGCCGCCCTCGACGTTGGCCACCAGGCGCTTGACGAAGGTGCCGTCCTGGATCTCGGCGAGGATCTGCTCCATCCGCTTCTTGGTGTCGGCGTCGATGACCCGCGGTCCGGACAGGTATCCGCCGAACTCGGCGGTGTCGGACACCGAGTAGTTCATCCGGGCGATGCCGCCTTCGTACATCAGGTCGACGATCAGCTTGAGCTCGTGCAGCACCTCGAAGTAGGCCAACTCCGGGGCATAACCGGCCTCGACCATCACCTCGAAGCCGGTCTTCACCAATTCCTCGGTGCCGCCGCACAACACGGCCTGCTCACCGAACAGGTCGGTCTCGGTCTCGTCCTTGAAGGTGGTCTTGATAACCCCGGCGCGGGTGCCGCCGATGGCCTTGGCGTAGGACAGGGCCAGGGCCAGACCATCGCCGGTGGGGTCCTGCTCGATGGCGACCAGGCAGGGCACCCCCTTGCCGTCGACGAACTGGCGGCGCACCAGGTGGCCGGGGCCCTTGGGCGCGACCATTCCGATGGTGACGTCGGCGGGCGGCTTGATCAGACCGAAGTGGATGTTCAGGCCGTGGCCGAAGAACAGTGCGTCACCGGGGTTGAGGTTGGGCTCGATGTCGCTGGAGAAGATCTCGGCCTGCGCGGTGTCCGGGGCGAGCAGCATGATCACGTCCGCCCATTTGGCGACCTCAGCCGGGGTGTCGACCTCCAGGCCCTGCTCTTCGACCTTGGCGCGGGACTTGGAGCCTTCTTTGAGGCCCACCTTCACCGCGACGCCGGAGTCGCGCAGGCTCAGCGAGTGAGCGTGGCCCTGGCTGCCGTAGCCGATCACACCGACCTTGCGGCCCTGAATGATCGACAGGTCGGCGTCGTCGTCGTAGAACATCTCGATTGCCACTGGGGTTCCTTCTTTTGGGTTGTGTTACTTGGAGTTCGTCATACCGCGGGGTCCGCGCGACAGTGCTACCACACCGGATTGCACTGTCTCGCGGATGCCATAAGGCTCAAGAACCCGCAGGAGGGCTTCCAGCTTCTCCTCGGTACCGGTCGCCTCAATGGTCAACGACTCGGTGGAGACGTCAATGACCTTGGCGCGGAACAGGTTAACCGCCTCAATCACCTGACTGCGGTTGCCGGCATCCGTGCGGACCTTGATCAGCGCCAGTTGGCGGGCGACCATGGCGTCGTCGTCCTGCTCGACGATCTTTATCACGTTGATCAGCTTGTTGAGCTGCTTGGTGATCTGTTCGAGCGGGGTCTCCTCGGCGGTGACGACGATGGTCATCCGGGACATGTCCTTGATGTCGGTCGGGCCGACGGCCAGGGACTGGATGTTGAACCCGCGCCGGGAGAACAGCGCCGCCACCCGGGCCAGCACGCCGGGCTTGTCCTCGACGAGCACCGACAACGTGTGGGTGACCGTCCTGGAAGAACCGGAAGCAGACGACTGGGCCATCAGGCACGCCCCTCGGAGTTGTCCTCGTCGAACAGCGGCCGGATATTGCGGGCCGCCATGATCTCGTCATTGCCGGTGCCGGCCGCGACCATAGGCCACACCTGCGCGTCGGCACCGACGATGAAGTCGATCACCACCGGCCGGTCGTTGATGGCGCGGGCCTGGTTGATCACGTCGATGACGTCTTCCTCGCACTCGCAACGCAATCCAACACACCCCATCGCCTCGGCGAGCTTGACGAAATCGGGGATGCGCTGGCTGTGGGTGGACAGGTCGGTGTTGGAGTAGCGCTCGCCGTAGAACAGCGTCTGCCACTGCCGCACCATGCCGAGGTTGCCGTTGTTGATCAGCGCCACCTTGATCGGCACCCCTTCCACCGCGCAGGTGGCCAGTTCCTGGTTGGTCATCTGGAAGCAACCGTCGCCGTCGATGGCCCACACCTCGGTGTCCGGGCAGGCCATCTTGGCGCCCATCGCCGCCGGGATGGCGTAGCCCATGGTGCCCAGACCGCCGGAGTTCAGCCAGGTGCGCGGCTTCTCATAGGAGATGAACTGCGCCGCCCACATCTGATGCTGCCCGACCCCGGCGACGTAGATGGCGTCCGGACCGGCGATGCGGCCCAACTGCTCGATGACGTATTCCGGGGACAGGCTGCCGTCACTCTGCGGGCCGTAGCTCAGCGGGTACTTTTCCCGAACACCGTCGAGGTAGGACCACCAGTCGGCCAGGTCGGGATCGGACACCCCCTCGTTGCCGATCCGGTCGTCCCCCGCGGGCCGGCGGCGCAGCATGTCGACCAGTTCGCGGATGACGGCCTTGATGTCGCCCACGATCGGCACGTCGGCGTGCCGGTTCTTGCCGATTTCAGCCGGGTCGATGTCGGCGTGGATGACCTTGGCGTCGGGGGCGAAGGTGGACAGTTTGCCGGTGACCCGGTCGTCGAACCGGGCGCCGAGGGTGATCAGCAGATCGCTTTTCTGCAGCGCGGCGACCGCGGCGACCGTGCCGTGCATCCCCGGCATGCGCAGGTTCTGCCGGTGGCTGTCCGGGAACGCGCCGCGGGCCATCAGCGTGGTGACGACCGGGATGCCTGTGAGCTCGGCCAGTTCTTTGAGCTCGTCGCATGCCTCGCCGCGGATGACGCCGCCGCCGACGTAGAGGACCGGCTTGCGCGCGGCGGTGATCAGTTTGGCGGCTTCCTTGATCTGGCGGCCGTGCGGTTTGGTGTTGGGTTTGTAGCCGGGCAGTTCCAGCTGCGGCGGCCAGGAGAAGGTGCACTGCCCCTGCAGGACGTCTTTGGGGATGTCGACGAGCACCGCGCCCGGGCGGCCGGTGCCGGCGATGTGGAAGGCCTCGGCGATCGAGCGGGCGATGTCGTCGCCGTCGCGGACCAGGATGTTGTGCTTGGTGATCGGCATGGTGATGCCGGTGATGTCGGATTCCTGGAAGGCGTCGGTGCCGATCAGGCTGCGGCCGACCTGACCGGTGATGGCGACGACCGGGACGGAGTCCATCTGGGCGTCGGCCAGTGGGGTGACCAGGTTGGTGGCGCCCGGGCCGGAGGTGGCCATCATGACGCCCACCCGGCCGGTGGCATGCGCGTAGCCGCTGGCGGCGTGCCCGGCGCCCTGTTCGTGGCGAACCAGGACGTGCCGAAGCTGCTGGGAGTCGAACAGGGGGTCATAGACCGGCAGCACGGCCCCGCCGGGGATGCCGAAGATGAGGTCGACACCGAGTTCCTCCAGCGACCTCACCACCGCCTCGGCGCCGGTGAGCTGCTGCGGGGCTATGCGGTGGCCGTTTTTGGCGGGGTGCGAGGCATGGTGGCCGTTGGTCGGGGCGGCGTCGCCCGACTCGGGTGCTCGCGTTGTGGGTGCGCTCACTGGCTGTCCTCATTCGTCGTTCTGGTCGTTTTCGGTTGTGGGGCAAGAAAAAACCCCCGTCAGCATGGCGGCTGTACGAGGGTTGCGCGCTGGTGCGTGTGGCTAAACCCGGCGGCGGGCAAGCGCGGCACCAACGCGCTGACCTACTACTACGTGCTCTCCGCCGGTCGACATACTCCCGAAGGCTAGCCCCAGCACAGGTCAGCGTCAAATCCGGGCCGGTGGAGGCGATCCGCACCGGGGTTGATTCCCCACCGATGTTCGCCCGACGTTCCCAAATCTGATTTCATGAACCATGCCCCGCGGATCCGACAGCACGGTGATCAGGATCTCCCCCATCGCGCACTTCGCCTCCGCCTTCCTGACGCTGGCCCTGCTGACCATCGGGCCGGCATTCGGCAAGGCGGGTCTGGCGCTGCTGCTGATCCCGCTGCTGGTGTCGGTGGCCATCGAACGGCTGCGTACGGTGGCCGACGCGGACACCGTCACCGCCCGCGGACTGTTCGCCAGCCGCACGGTCGGCTGGCCTCAGATCGAGGGGCTGAAATTCGATCGCGGCCGGTGGGGGCGGGCGTGCCTAACCGACGGGTCCGAGATGCTGCTGCCGGCGGTGACGTTCGTGACGCTGCCGCGGCTGACCGCGGCCAGCGGTGGCCGGGTGCCCGATCCGTACCGGCGCTGAACTTCAGCTGCGACAACGGCCGGTGGGCCCTCGATCAGACGAACGGGTTGTTGCCCCGCAGGAACAGCCAGGCCGCGACGCCCCCGCCGACCCCCACCAACAGCGCCACGAATGAGCCGACGAACGGCCGGCGGGCCCATCCCCGCCCACCGTCGAAGCCGTAGCGGCCCGGGCCGGCCAGGATGACCGCCGTCGTCGCGGCCGCCAGCATCAGCAGTGTTTCCGCCTCCGACCCGAGCACCAGGCCCTTTTCGTTCTGCCCGTTGAAGGCCGTCAGCGCGCCGTTGACCAAAATCGCCAACGCAACAGCACCGGCGACCGGGGTGAACAGACCCAGCACCAGCAGCGCGCCCGCGGCGATCTGCGCCCCGGCGCCCAGGTAGGTCAGCAGGTCGGCGTGCTGGTAGCCGGCCGCGGTCAGTTCCTCCTTGAAGCCCTGCAACCCCGGCCCGCCCCACCAGCCGAAGGCCTTCTGCAGGCCGCGGGAGACCAACCACGCACCCAGCGCCACCCGCAGAACCAGCAGCCCGAGATCCTGGGTGCCGCGGCGGCCGGCGGCTTTGGCCCGCTGTTCGGCGTCGCCCGGGGTGATCTCCGCGGGGCCGGCAGCCGTTGCGGTGGCGGTGCTCGGCGGCGGGGCCGGTTGCACGTAGGGCAGCGGTTCGGGGTCGTTGAGCAGCCCGTACCCGGTTGAGGGTCCAGGTGCCGGCGGGGTGGGCGCACCGCCGTAGGGCGCGCGCAGTCGGGTGGTTTCGAGGTCACTTGCGGTGTTGCCGGCCGCCAGGTCATCCTCGGGATCGACCAGCCGGGCCGACGCTGGCCGGACCGGCGCGTCCTCAGGTCGCTGCCAGCCGGGGTCGGGGTTTTGGCTCGTCACACTGGCCAGAGTAAGTGTTGTGCCGGGTATTGCAGCGGATTTGCCGGGCACGTCGAACCGATTGCGCCGTCCGACGCGACGCGACGCTGCCGGGCAGCGTGGCGAACACCGTCGCGCGATCCGTAATCTGACCTCATGCCAATGCATGCGACCCGATCTGCTGTGGCCGCCCTCTGCGTGGCGATGGTGCTGGTGCCGGGCTGCGCACGCTTCGACAACGCGGTCTCCCAGCCGTTCACCACCCCGCCGGATTTCCGGCCCGGGCCGCCATCGACTCCGCCGCCTCCACCGCCGCTGCCGCCCAAACCGTTCCCGAAGGAATGCCCCGCGCAGGGGGTGATGCAGGGCTGCCTGGAGAGCACCAGCGGTCTGATCATGGGTTCGGACGGAACGACCGCCCTGGTGGCCGAGCGTGTCACCGGTGTGGTCAAGGAGGTCTCGGTCAAAGCCGAACCGAAGGTGCGGACCGTCATCGGTGTCGACGGCAGCGGCGACGGCGGGCTGATGGACATCGTGCTGTCCCCCACCTACTCCCAGGATCGGCTGATGTACGCCTACATCAGCACCCCCACTGACAATCGGGTGATCCGCATCGCCGACGGCGATGCGCCCAAAGACATCCTCACCGGAATCCCCAAGGGAGCCGGCGGCAACACCGGTTCGCTGATCTTCACCAGCCCGACGACGCTGGTGGTGCAGACTGGAGATGCTGGCGATCCGGGTGCCGCCAACGACCCGAAGTCCTTGGCCGGCAAGGTGATCCGCATCGAGCAGCCGACCACCGTCGGCCAGGCTCCGCCGACGACTGCGCTGAGCGGCCTGGGTGCCGGCGGCGATATGTGCCTGGATCCGGCCGACAAGTCACTCTACGTCACCGACCGCACCCCGGGCGGTGACCGGTTGCAGCGGATCGGCCCGGACGCCAAGGCCACCACGGTGTGGACCTGGCCGAACCGGCCGGGAGTGGCCGGGTGTGTGGCCCTGGACGGCACGGTGCTGGTGAATCTGGTCAACGCCAAGCAGACCGTCGCGGTGCGACTGGCCCAGGCCACCGGGGCGGTCACCGGCGAGCCCGAGGTGGTGCGGGAGGGCACCCGCGGGCACGCGTGGGCGCTGGCGGTCTCGCCGGACGGCAACATTTGGGGTGCGACGGTCAACCGCACCGCTGGGGACGCCGAGAAACTCGACGACGTGGTCTTCCCACTGTTCCCGCAGGGTGGCGGCTTCCCGCGGTCCAATGCCGACGTGACCTGACGAAAGCGGCCTGACCCGGCGTCAGGTGAACACCCCCGCTTTGTAGTGGGTGAGGTACCAGGTCACCACGATCGCGAGTACGACCACGTAGATCACCAGCGAGGTGATACCCATCCGTCGGTCCAACGCGGTCAGCATCGCTTCGGCCGACTCCTGGTTAGTCCGCCGACTGGCGAACACCGTGTAGCCCATAGCAACCAGGATGTAGGCCATCGAGATGATGTAGATGACGTCGACCATCATCAGGTACTCCACCGAGGGCAGATCGGCGTCGGTGGACCACTGCAACGCCACTATCGTGAGCATCGCTGTCACCCCGATTCCGGTGCGGGCATCCTCGAGTCGGGCCGGAATCATGTAGATCAGCGACGTGATCAGGACGACGATCATGATGGGGAGCATGATCTTGACCAGGTAGGGCAAGGCATCCCGGGCGACCGGAACCGCCAGCACGATCCGCGAGTAGGTGGGATTGGCCGGGGCGGTCAGGTCACCGAAACCGGTGGGGTACCGGTGGGGGATCACCGTCAGGGTCGGCGTCCCGATCTCAAATCCCGGGATCGTCACCTGGTCACTGATGGTCACCGGGATGGCGTCGGGAACGAACTCGAGTTGGCGGCTGTCCTGGTCGATGTCCTCGAGTTGGACGGTCAGGTTCTGAATGTCGAACGGGAAGCGGTGCAGGTCCATGTTCTTGCTGAACACGCCCTGGTAGCGGAAGCCCTGGTATTTCGATCCGTCGGGCATCACGCTGGGCGGGTCGGGGAACGGCCGGCCGCTGACCCCGCCGGCCGAGGACGACGTGGTGTTCTCCATGGCGTTGGAGTTCATCACCTCAATCGAATCGGTCGGGTCGACGATCGGACTTCTCCAACGGAACCACATGTAGAAGTCGATGGTGAAACTGCCGCGAGCGGTGTCGAGTTCCTGGATGTCGTTGATGTAGGCCCCGACGATCACCTTCCGGGGATCGGCATCCTCGGCGTGGGCCGGCCTGGGCAGCAGAACCGCTGTTGCCCCGAACCCGACTGCGATGAATAGCATCAGGGCCAGTCGGACCAGCCATTGCCGCACGCCGCGGACCACCGTCATGGGGACCAACCGTACCTGCGGTGCAATTCAGCACCCCGCGGCGACACCGCGCGGCGACTCGTGATCAGCTAGGGGCGTAATCCGGTCAAGACCAGGCCCGGGTCGAAGGTGGCCCGGGCGGCGACGGAGGCGGCGGCCGCCGACACCACCAACGCCGCGGCGTCGTCGTAGCCGCGGGGGAAGACGATCTCGGCGCTGTCCGGGCCGTCCCGGTGGGCCATCAACCAGTCATAGAGCAGCCAGTCCAGGGCGCAGGTGAGGGCCATCGGGTCGGCGTCGGGCGCGCCGGCCGCGGAAACCACCGCCTGCAGGGCCTCCCGGTGTTCCTTCCGGGCGCCTTCCTTGTTGGCCCCGGAACTGTCGAACATCAGCATGGACAGCGTCAGCGGGAAACGTTGTCCGGCTTCGGTTCTGACCATCCACCGGCCGCCCTTCCACGGCTTGTCGGGATCGACTTGGTGGAACTCGCCGAAGCCGCCGACGACACCGAGGCCGGGATCGTCGAGTTCGCCGTCGAAGGGTGCCGGGCCGAGTAGGCCCAACGGGCGCCGCGCCCGGATGGAGAACAGTGCGGCGGTCCCGATGATCTTGCCGGCCCGCAGATCCGGGCGCACGCCGCTCTGTTCGCTTGCGGCGGCGTACTCGAAGCACAGCCGGTCCAGCGTGCGGTGCAGTTCGAGCAACCCGTCCCGTTCGGCGGCGTCGGCCGGGCCGCGGCCGCCGCCGAGGATCTCCCCGAACCATTCGGCGGCGATGATGAGGGCGTCGTCGAGGGCTTCCAGGTGGGTGGCCACCAGTCGGTCGGGTTCGTCATCGTCGGTCACCAGGGCCTGCAGCGAGGTGGGTACGCCCGCGGCGGTCGCCCAGTAGAAGCCGATCTGGCCGTCGGCCTGCACGATGCGCGGTCTCACCGTGGACTCCGGTCCCGCCGCCACAGCATTACCCGGTTGTTGCCGGAGTCGGCGACGGCAAGGGTGGCACCGCACAACGCCAGGCCGTAGGGCCAGCACAGGGTGTCGCGTTGCACCGAGGTCCAGCGGTTTTCGCCGTTGGACCCGAAATCCGGCTGCGCGAGGACGTAGTCGGCACCCCGGCAGGGCGTGCCGCCATCGGCTCCGTCGGCACCCCGGCAGGGCGTGCCGCCATCGGCTCCGTCGGCACCCCGGCCCACCGAGCCCTCGGGCATACCGTCCCACAGCAGGATGCGGTTGTTGGCGGTGTCGGCGACCGCCAGCGTCGAACCTGCGTGGTCCCCCGCACCGCCCCCGGCCTCCAGGCACACCGCATAGGGGAACCGCATCCGGTCGTTGGTGTGCGGGCCGTACGGCCACTCCTCGGCGCTGGTGAAGTCCGGTTGCCCGATCACCAGGTCGGCGTCGCGGTCGGCCTCGGGTTGTGGCGTCCAGCCCAGCACCCGGTGGTCGCCGGCGTCGGCGACAAGCAGCAGATCCTCGCTCCCGGCGATGTCGTGCGGCCACCGGAAGCTAGCCGGGCCGGCCGGACCGCCGCGGTTCTCCGAGTGCGACGTGGCATCCGGTTGGCCCAGGATCACATCGGCGGGCTGGTTGGGCTCGGGAATTCCGTTGCGCCAGCCGAGCACTCGCCGGTTGCCGGTGTCGGCGACCCAGAACGCCTTGCCGACCATCGCGATGCCGAACGGCCAGTAGAAGCCCGTCGCCGAGCACGATCCGCCGCGGTTCTCCAGCACCGACGAACCGTCGGGCTGACCCAGGATCACATCGGGCGCCACATCGTTGCGCTGGGGCACGCTGTCCCACACCAGGATCCGGTGGTGCCAGGCGTCGGCTACGACAAGCCGCCCGTCGTGCACCATGACACCGGTGGGCAGGTGCATCCCACGTTGCGGTCCGCGCCCGCCCGCGGCCGGACCCTCACTGTGCCCGTCGGGCTGGCCGAGCACCACGTCGGCGGGCGCCTCGTCGGCCTCCGGAATCCCGTGCCAGATCAGCACCCGGTGGTTTCCGGAGTCAGCCACCACGACATGATCCGGTGAGAGGAAAACCCCGCGCGGTGAGTACATCCACGCCATCGAGGGTTGGGCCGCCGGCAGGGCCAGGCCGCCCGGGGCGGGGGCGCCCAGCCACACCCTCGGCGTCCAGCCGCCGGTGAGGTCCACCGCCGAGACCACGTCGGGGCGGGTGCCCACGCCGCTGATGTTGCGCCGGACGGTGTATCGGCTCACTTCCTGGACGTTACCCTGGCCGCCCTATCCCTACCGCGGGCAGTGCGCCGAGAAGCCGGCGGCGATCACGCGATAGCCGCCGCCGGGCTGACGGGGCGGGAACTGCGACGGTTTTGTATGTTACCAGCGGTGGTACCATACGTTGGTGGAAATGGAGAAGACGACTGTCTACCTGCCGCGTGACCTCAAGACAGCGGTGCGGAACGCCGCCCTGCGACGGGGCGTTTCTGAGGCCGACGTAATCCGGGAGTCCATTCGCGCCGGGGTTGGCACGACCAAACCTCGACCCACAGGACGTCTCTACTCCAGTTCCGAACCGATCGCCAGACGTAGCGAAGAGTTGCTCGACGGATTCGGCGAGCGGTGATCGTCGACACCAGCGCACTGCTGGCCTTTTTCAATGCCCGCGAGCCCGACCATGAGGCTGTGTCCGCGGCGATCGCCGACCACGACGACGGACTTCTCGTCGTTTCACCGTATGTGGTCGCCGAACTCGACTATCTCGTCGCCACGCGCATCAGCGTGGATGCCGAAACCGCCGCACTCAATGAGTTATCAAGTGGTGCATGGGAATTAGCCGACCTAGGTGCTGCGGATCTGAGGTCGGCCAGCGCCGTCATCGCGAAACACCGCGACCAGAGCATCGGGGTGGCGGATGCGTCGATTGTCGTGCTCGCTGATCGGTACCGCACGAAGCAAATCCTGACCCTCGACCGCCGTCATTTCACTGTGCTGAGGCCTATCCGTGGCGGACGGTTTTCCGTACTGCCGTGATCGGGTCCACCACGGTCTCATAGCCGTATCCAGACATCGCCGTCGTCGACCCGCAGCGGCAACTGCTCGAGTTGGGCACCCGGCGCGCTGAGGCACTCCCCGGAGCTCGCGTCGAAGCAAAAGCCGTGCCAAGGGCAGGTCAATGTGCCGTTGCTGAGGTCGAGTACCGCGTCGTTCAGTGGCAGCGCCTCATGGGCACACTCGTTGCGGTAGGCCGACAGCCGCTGTCCCAGGTTGACGACGATCACCTCGACGGAACGGCCGCCATTGCTCAGCGTCGCCACCGAGATCTCGTCGGCCGGCAGGTCGGTCGCCGGGCCGAACCGCGCCCATCCTTCGGCCGACGGATCACGGCCGATCCGCAGCGACTCCACCGGAATCAACGTCGGGCTGGGTTCGGCGGCGACCACCTCCACCTTGGTGACCGCCGGAACCCCTTGCACCAGAGCATCTTCGACAAGGTTGCGCAAGGTCACCGAGGACATCGAGCAGCCGTTACAGGCGCCCTCGAGGCGGACGAAGGCCGTGCCGTCCTCGATGCGGACCAGCGCCACGTCCCCGCCGTGGCTGTGCAGTTGCGGCCGGACCGACTCGAGCACCTGGTTGGCGTGGGTCACCGGGTCGGGGCGCACGATCCCATGCAGCGAGAGCAGCAGGTGCACCACCGGGTCGTCGACGAGTTCGAACAGCACCGGCCGCGCGCGCTCGTCGCCGCGCAACCGCCGCACGATGCTCACCAGACCGGCCCGGTGCACCGCCTCGACGGCGGCCTGCAGTTCCTCGGCGACTTTGCGGGCGGCGGGGTCCAGGCCGTCCAGTGCAGCGACCGCGTCATCGACCCGCTGGGCCAATTCCTCGAAACCCGGTTCTGTGGTGGTCATTTAGGACATCGTCTCCGTGCGATCCAGCGCCTGCTGTCGGGAAATCTCGTCGAGCACCCCGCGCACCGTGCGCACCGAGTCGTGGTCACCGAGTTCCTCGAACAGGTAGCGGGCTTCGTACAGTTTGGCTTTGGCTTGGTCGAAGTCACCGATGTGAGCCAGCACGTTGCCCTGGTTGGCCAGGACCCGGGCCCGGCCGACCGGGTCGGTATCACGGTCCCGCGCCTGCAGCACCGCCTCGTACAACTCGACCGCCTCCAACAGGTTCTCGCCCTGATGACTGGAGGGGGTGTACACCAGCGAGTTGGCCAGGTTCAGTTGCACACTGGCCCACTGCTCGGGGTAGTCCTCGGGCGTGTACACCTTCAGCGCCGAGCGCAGCGACTGGGCGGCCACCCCGAGCCGCAACTGGCTGGAGGCCTCAGTCATCGGCATGGTCAGGTAGGCGGTCGCCAGGTCGGCGTGGGCGGCAGCCCACAGCCCCGGAGCCTCCTCCCGGAGCACCAACTGCAGCGTCGAATGATAGTGCGGCACAGCCCGGTTGAGCAGATCCGGCCGATCCACGGCCTGCTCGTGGAGCAGTCCGGCCAAGCTCAGGTGCAGTTCCGCGCGGGCCACCCGCAGGTCCTCGGCGTCCTCCATCGCGCGCAGGGCACGCTCGAACCGGGTCACCGCCGCAGGGCCGTCGACCTGGGCGGTGACTGAACCGGCCGCACCGAGCAGCACCCCGCGTAACGGGTCACAGCCCGGCGGCACCAGTTCGGCGGCCTGATCCAACAGCGCGGCCGCGGCCGCCGGGTCACCGTCGTCGAGGGCCTTGCTGGCCTGGGTGGACAGCACCAGCGCGGCCAACTCGCCGGTGCCCGGACCCCCCTCGGCGGAGTCCAGGGCGGGCGCGGTGTCGGTGCGGCCGATGGCGAACAGCACCACGTCGACCAGAACTCCGAATTCCCCGAGCGCGGTGCGCAAGTGGTCCGGATCCTCGGCGTCGGGGTCCATCACGAAGCGGTTGTACCGGGTGATCGGGTCGTCGCCGGTCAGAGCGGCCAGCGCCCCGTCGCGGTCACCGGCCAAGGCCAGTTCATGGGCGCGCAGCGCGGTGGGCCACTCCGGCACTCGCCCGGCCAACAGCGCCTGACGGGCCGGCTCGGTGTCCGGCGAGGCCGGAATCAGCATGTAGCCCAGGGGAAGCGGGAAGGCACCCAGAGGTTGCGGCCGGACCGCGGGCCCTGCTGAGTCTGGGCGCACAGCTGAGTCCGGGCGCACAGGCGGGTCAGCGTCGTCCACGGCGCTCCTTTTTGCAGTCGGTGTCATCGGCCCAGTTCATCGTTCGGGTCATCCGTTCGGTGGCCCACCGCCGATGTCCCGGTTGGCGGCACGGCGGATCAGGTCGGCGGCGATGTCGGCGCGGGCCTTGGTGGCGTGGGTGTGGATGCGTTTACGCACGACACCGTCGGCGAAGACGACGACGATGTCCACCGCCCAGCGTCCGCGCTCCTCCACCACGACGGTCTGCACATCGAGGGCTTCGTCGGTCGAGGTCGCGGGCCGGTCCTCATCCATGGTGATCCGATGATCGGTCACTGCAGTGGGATCCGCAGTGCTTTGTGCTCATCGTCCCAGAATGCCGCACGCACGCCTACCGGAAAACCGTCGCCGAGCACCTCGTGGATCAGCACGGCCCGGTCCCCGGCCGGGTTGCGCTGTTTGAGCAGTAGTCCGCCGCTGCTGGGCCCGCGCAGCGGGAACATCCACAGCTGACCGTCCCGCGGGACCGCCGCCACCGCATCGGAGGGAAACCGACTGGCCGCCAGCACCGCGCTCAACCGCAGGTAACCCTCGGCGGTGAACTCCACCTCCGCCTCCGCCCCGGCCGACGGTCGCAGCGGGCCCAGGAAGTCCCGTTCGATCACCGCGATGACCTGTTCCATACCGGCCCGGACCGGCTCGGAAAGCTCCGCCCCGAGGTCCATGGCGGCGGCCTCGATGAGGAACACGGTGATGTCGGTGGGGCAGGCATCCCCCAGCGCCCAGCGGGCAAACGGGATGGCGTGGTCCCATCGGAAGGAGTGGGTGTGCAGGCCCTGCAGTGGCGGCAGGTCGGTGAGTTCCTCCCCGGGCAGTCGGTAGACCGTCCCGGGCGCGACCCCGGCGGCCTGCCCGTCGGCCTCCTGGGAGACGCACGCGTCGACGATCACCACCCGCTGTGCGCCACGCATCTGGAAGCCGACGTCCATCCCGGCGGTTCCGCCGTCGACCAGCTTGGCGCCTTCGGGCACCCCGCGGTCCCAGAGGTGTCGAATCAGGACGGGGCCGACTCCGTCGTCGCCTCTGAGCAGATTGCCGCACCCGACAACCAGAACCTCACAGCCGGGCGGTTCGAGGTCGATGTCAGAAGTGGCGCCGTCGGTCACACCATTCCGTTGATGACGAACTTCGACAACTCCTTGCCGGTCTTGCCGTCATAGGCATGCACCGTGCACACCAGGCAGGAGTCGAAGCTGCGTGCCACGTGACCGAGTTCCACCGGATCCTCGGGGTCGACGATCGGCGCGCCGATGAAGGCTTTCTCCATGGGCCCGAGCACGTCCTCGCCGTCCCGCGGCCCGATGTTCCACGCCGTCGGAGTGATCACCTGATAGTTCTTGATCTTGTTGTTCTCGATGACGATCCAGTCCGACAGCGAGCCGCGGGCGGCCTCGGTGGAACCGAAGCCCTTGCCCGACGCGTGCTCGGTGGGCTTGGTGTAGAAGCTCTCCTTCAGGTCGAGCTGATCCAGCCAGGTCCGCACCCACTTGTAGTACTTGGCTGCCTCGTGCAGGCGGCCCAGCTGACGGACCATGACGCTGGGTCCGATCTTGTTGTAGATGTCCAGGAACAGTGGGTCGTTGTCCTGGTGCGGACCGGCGTTGGGTCCGGCGGCAGCCATCCGCCGGGCCAGCGGACCGGTCTCCAGCGGGATGTGGCCGGATCCCGGTACCTCGTAGCGCGGCGACTTGGCCCAGCTGTACTTGCCCTGGCCCCTGCCCTTTTCGGGGTCGATCGGGATGGTCTCACCCTCGAACGGGTGCAGCGGCCGACTGCCCTCGTAGAACGAGTGGGTGACGTCCTCACGGACCCGGGCCTGGTCGAATTCGTGCCATTGCCCGCCGGCGAAGATGCCGCCCCGGCCGATCAGCGCCGCGTTGCGGCCTTCGATGGTCGGCCGCTGGTAGAGCGTCGGGTCGAAGTAGGTGCCGGTCGCCAGGTAGTTGCCGACCCCGGCCCCGTACTTGTCCAGACCGATGTCCATGCAGTACCGGATGAAGAAGCCCATGTCGCTGTTGCGCTGGGACTCGTTCTCGTCGACCCAGGCCAGCACGTCTTCCCAGGTCTTGTTCTCCAACCAGCGGTCGATGCTGCCGCCCAGCAGGTCGGACTCCAGCCAGTTGTCCTTCCAGTTCTCCAGGATCGCGATGGACCGGGTGACGTCGGACAGAGTCGGGGCGCCCATGACACCGCCGGGCACCATGAAACTGGAGTGCGGCCACTGCCCGCCGAAGATGGCGTAGACCTCCACCGGCTTCTGGGAGAGCACGACACCCTTCTGATAGCTGGTGCCGACGTACGGCGCGTACCGGCGCACGGCCTCGTCGTACATCACCGACTTGGCGTAGTTCTTGTTGGTCAGGTCGATCGCGAAGAGTGCGTAGTAGTAGCGCGGGATGGACTGCAGCGTCTCGCAGGCCTGGGCGATGTTGCGGATGAGGGTGGCGTTGGGCGGCATGTGGGTGCCCCACGCGGTGTCGAGTGCGTAGGCCGACTTGTAGAGGTGGCTGCCGCCGCAGATGCCGCAGATGCGCGGGGTGACGATGAGGCCCGCCTGAGGGTCCTTGCCCCGCAGGATGATTTCGAAGCCGCGGAACATGGCGGCCTCGGTCCAGGCTGAGGTGACGACGCCGTCGTCGATGGTGACCCGGACGTCGAGGTCACCCTCGACGCGTCCCAGTGGGCTGACGTGCAGATCGAGCGCGGTCATGAGTGAAGTCCTCCAAGAATCGGTTGTGGTCTGGTGGGCGGTGCGTGGCTAGACCACGAACATGTCTTCTTTGCTCCACTTGGGAGCAGCCATCCGGGCAGCGGCGGCCGAGGCCATGTAGGACAGCTTCTTGGTGCCGGTTCCGGTCTCCTTGGGGATGACCCCGGCGACCTTCTGTGTCTTGAACAAGGTTCCCGGGGCCAGGTCGAAGTGCGGGAACTCCGGTTCGGTGCAGCCATAGCAGGGCTGGCCGGCGCGGGTCTTGGAGGACTGCCGGTTCCACAGGATGCGGTTGCACGGCGAGTGCGTCATCGGGCCGCGGCAGCCGAACTCGTAGAACAGGCAACCGGTTCGGGTGCCCTCGCCGAAGGACATCGTCGACTGCTTGTACTCGTAGAACTGCACGCGGGTGCATCCGGTCTGGGTGAAGGTCTTGAAGAAGGTGGCGGGCCGCTGCAGGTCGTCCAGGGCGATGTCGCTGGTGCGCCCGGTGGCCAGGGCGACGAGGATCTGGGTGATCCAGTCCGGGTGCGCCGGGCAGCCCGGGATGTTGATCACCGGCAGGCCGGCTTTGGATTTGAAGTTCGGGCCGAGGAAGCCGCCCTTGTTGCGCTTGTGGTACTGCAGTCCGGTCGACGCCGACGGGTTGGGCTCCATCGCCGGGATGCCGCCCCAGCAGGCGCAGTCACCGATCGCGACGACGATGCCGGCCTGGCTGGCCAGGTCGGTGACCCAGTCCTTCATCGGGCGGTCGGCGAACATGTCCATCCGGCCCGTGCCGTTGGGCGCCTCGATAACAGAGCCCTCGAAGACGAAGACATCCATCGGGCGCTCTCCGGAGGCGCAGTCCCAGAAGATCTTCTGGGCTTGGTTGCCCAGTTCCAGGCCCAATGAGGGATGCCAGATCACCTCGAGACCGAAGTCGACGATCAAGTCGACGACATTGGGTTCGTCGGCGTTGAGGAACGACATGGTGTTGCCACTGCACGCCCCTCCTTGAAACCACAGCACTGACGCCATACGGGGGCTCCTCTCAGAATTGCGCCGCAAGGCGCGGACCGATCCGCTCTAGGGCACCTCGATCTGCCTTGCGGTCGGCTCTCTGAGCGTACCGCCGGTCACTGCCGAACGGAATGAAATCTGGGCCGCGAAACGGCCTGAAAACATTACGGTTGCGGCGAGGTCGGGAATGTATCGAAGCCTTACCTTGGCCGTCGGCCCCTATCCCGTCGGCCGGTCCTCTTCGAGGGGGACCGTCACGGTCACCGCGGTTCCGACGCCCGGACTGGACCGAACCACCAGCGTCCCGCCGACGAGTTCGGCGCGCTCGGCCATCGACAGCATCCCGTAGCCGCTGGAGGACAGCGCCGGATCGGTTTGCACGCGCAGACCCACGGCGTCGAATCCGATTCCATTGTCCCGGATTTCCAGTCGCGCGACGCCTGCCCGCACGCTGAACTCGACTGTGGCCACCAGTGCGCGGGAGTGCTTGACGACGTTCTGCACGCACTCCTGGGCGATGCGGTACAAGGCGACCTCGATGTGCTCGGGCAGTCGCGCGTCATCGAGGCGCAAGTCCAGGTCCACCTCCGGGGTGGAGGCCGCCAGGCTGGCCAACGCCCCGCCCAGGCCGAGGTCGTCGAGCACCGGCGGGCGCAACCCGCTGATCGCCGCGCGGGCCTCGCCCAGGGTGAGGTCGACCAGATCGCGGGCCTTCTCCAATTGTTCGGCCGCCGAGGCTTGCTCGCCGGCGTCCACCGCGCGGGCCGCCGCGTCCAAGCGGTAGGTCAGGCCCACCAGCCGCTGGGAGATGCCGTCGTGGATGTCCCCGGCCACCCGCCGCCGTTCGCTCTCCTGGGCGGCGATCACCTGCTCGGCGAAGTTCTCGTGGGCCCGTTCGCGGGCCGTCAACTGCCGGTGCAGCCGGGCCTGGTGTAGCGCGCCGGCGATCAGCCGGCCGATCACCAGCAGCAGTTGGATGTCGCGGGCGGTGAACTCCCGGCGTTGCACGGTGTGCACGTTGAGCACCCCGACCAGACCACCCGGCTCGGCTTCCATCGGAACCGAGGCCATCGATGTGAAGTCCTTGCCGCGCAGCGCCGCGATCGGCACATAGCGCGGGTCGGCCTCCTTGTCGGCGACGATCACCACCGGCTCTCTGTGGCGGGCCACCCAACCGGACACCCCGGAGCCCAACGGCAGCTGGATCCGGCCCACCTGCTCATCGAAGGGCGGGGTGGCCCCGGCCAGGGTCAGCGAGTTGTCGGTGTCGTCGAGCACATGGACGAAGCAGACGTCCGACGCGGTGGCCGCGGTGATCAGCCGGGCCACCGCCGCGGCCATCGGCTCCACACCCGGGCCGCTGGAGGTCGCCGCGATGATGTCCAGCAGCAGAGCGACCTCACGGTCGGCGTCGACCAGCCCGTGGACCGCATCGGGGCTCAGACCGGGATGGCGCAGCGGGCTGTTCACTGGAAGATGCCCTCGCGCAGGGCCGTCGCCGTGGCGCTGGTGCGGTCACCGACCCCGAGTTTGCGGTAGATGGAGCTGAGGTGGGTCTTGACGGTCTCCTCGCCGATCACCAACTTACCGGCGATGCCACGGTTGGACAGCCCCGTCACCACCAGCGACAGGATCTCGCTTTCCCGTTGGGTCAGCCCGAGCCGGGCGCCGGGCCAGAACTGGTCGCTCTGCAGCCGTGCGGCGGTCTCGGCGGCCCGCGCCGCCAGCCCGGCGTCGATCGCCGTCCCGCCGGCCTGCACCCCCTCGAGTTGGCGGACCAGTTCGTCGCTGCCGATGCCCTTCAGCAGATACCCCGAGGCGCCCACCCGCATCGCCTGGAACAGGTACTGCTCGTCGTCGTAGACGCTGAGCAGAATCACCTTGCGGTCCGGGTCGCGCTGCCTGATCTCCCGGCACAGGTCCAGCCCGCTGACCCCCTGCATCCGCACATCGCAGAGCACGATGTCGGGCACCAGGTCGGTGATTACCGTCAACGCCTTCTCCGCGCCGACCGCCACGCCGACCACCTCGACTCGCTCCGTGAACGGGGCCAGCATCGCCTTGAGACCTTCGACGACCATCTCGTGGTCGTCGACGAGCACCACCCGCACCGGCATGGCCCTAACCTAGTGGCCCCCGGGTCGCCGCTCCCACGTAGTCGGCGCATCGACGCTGCTCTCAGATCGAGATTTCGGCCGACTCGGCGATCTGGACGCAGAGTCGATGCCAGTCCCCCACCCTGATCCCCTGATCGGGGGATGAGTCATGCTCGGCGCGGCCAGATACTCGGCATATGGCACAGAACTGCGCATCGTTTTGGTGGGACCGCGCCGGCCGCGCGCCGATCGGGGTGCCCGGGCTGGAAGCGGTGATTTTCTCCCTGGACGGGGTGCTGGCCGACCCGCGGGCCGACCAGGACCTGTTCGCCGAACTGGTGTGGGACCTGCATTGCGCGGACATCCGGGTCGCGGTGGCCACCGCCCGGCGCGGACTGGCCGTGCACCGCTCGGTGCGGGAACTCCTCGGCGACGGCGCCGTGGAGATCGTGATCACCGGCGACGAGGTGAGCCGGCCCAAGCCGGACCCGGAGGTGTACCACCACGCGCTGTGGGAACTGGGACTCCGAGCCGAAAACGCACTGGCGGTGGAGGATTCCGCCGACGGCCTGCGTGCCGCCCTGGCCGCCGGGTTGGCCACTGCCGTGATCACCACTGAGCGGACGCAGGCCGACGACTTCACCGGCGCCGCGGCGGTCATGCCTGGCTACGACGGGCCTGCACCGTTGTCGGTGCACCGCTGCCGTGGGTTGCTGGAACGCTGGGTGATCGGCGACCGCTCCCCCGCCCTGTCGGCCTGAGTTCTGCCCTACCCCGTCTGGCCGCAGGCGACCAGAACCAATTCCCGCACCCGCGCGGCGTCGGCCTGCCCTTTGGTGGCCTTCATCACCGCGCCGACGATCGCGCCGACGGCCTGAACCTTGCCGCCGCGGATCTTGTCGGCCACGTCGGGGTTGGCGGCGAGAGCCTCGTCCACCGCCGCCTGGATCAGCGAGTCGTCGCGCACCAACGCCAAGCCTCGGTCGGCCATCACCTGCTCGGGTTCGCCCTCCCCGGCGAGTACCCCTTCGACCACCTGCCGGGCCAACTTGTTGGACAGCTTGCCCTCGTCGACGAGTCTGATGACGGTGGCGACCTGGGCCGGGGTGATGGCCAGCGCCTCAAGGTCCACCCCGGACTCATTGGCCTTCTGCACCAGGAAGTTGCCCCACCACGCCCGGGCCTGCTCGCTGGCGGCGCCGTGGGCGACCGTGCCGGCGACGAGTTCCACCGCCCCCGCGTTGACCAGGTCGCGCATCACCTCGTCGGAAACACCCCAGTCCTGCTGAATCCGCTTGCGCGACAACCACGGAAGCTCCGGGATCGTCGCCCGCAGACGATCCACCAGTTCGGCGCTGGGGGCCACCGGTTCCAGATCGGGTTCGGGGAAGTAACGGTAGTCCTCGGCGGTTTCCTTATCCCGTCCCGGGGAGGTGTAGCCGTCCTCATGGAAGTGCCGGGTCTCCTGGTGGACTTTGCCGCCGGATTCCAGAACGGCTGCCTGGCGGCGCATCTCGTAGCGTACGGCCACCTCGACGCTCTTGAGGGAGTTGACGTTCTTGGTCTCGGTACGGGTGCCGAACTCGGCCTGCGGATGCGGCCGCAGCGACACGTTGGCGTCGCAGCGCAGTGAGCCCTGGTCCATCCGGACATCGGAAACACCCAAGCCGCGCAACAGATCCCGCAGCGCGGTCACATAAGCGCGGGCCACCTCCGGCGCCCGCGCGCCGGCACCCTCGATGGGTTTGGTGACGATCTCGATCAGCGGCACCCCGGCCCGGTTGAAGTCCAGCAGCGACGTCGTGGCCCCGTGGATGCGGCCGGTCTCGCTGCCGATATGGGTGAGCTTGCCGGTGTCCTCCTCCATATGCGCACGCTCGATGCCGATCCGGAAGGTGCCACCGTCCTCGAGGGGGACCTCGAGGTAGCCGTTGACGGCGATGGGCTCGTCGTACTGGGAGATCTGGTAATTCTTCGGCATGTCCGGGTAGAAGTAGTTCTTCCGGGCGAACCGGCACCAGTCGACGATCTGACAGTTCAGCGCCAAGCCGATCCGGATGGCTGATTCCACCGCGGCCGCGTTGAGGGTCGGCAGCGCCCCGGGCATGCCCAGGCACACCGGGCACACCTGGGTGTTGGGTTCGGCGCCGAATCTCGTCGCGCACCCGCAAAACATCTTGGTGGCGGTGGACAACTCGACGTGCACCTCAAGGCCCAGCACCGGGTCGAACCGCGCCACGACATCGTCGTAGTCGAGTAGTTCTTGAGCGGCGGTCGTCATGCACCGGATCCTAGTGGTCCGTTTTTCTCGGCGAGCAGACACATAAGTCCCGCGACACGCCGGGTTTGGGGGTCCTTTGCGTCTGCTCGCCGAGGAAAGGGGTCAGCCGAAGGAACGGGGGTCAGCCGAAGAAGGCCGCGGCGTCGTCGTAGCGGCTCTGCGGCACCAGTTTGAGTTCGCGCACCGCGTCGGCCAGCGGCACCCGGCCGATCTCCTCGCCGCGCAGCGACACCATCATCCCGTACTCGCCGGCGTGCGCGGCGTCGGCGGCGTTGACCCCGAACCGGGTCGCCAGCACCCGGTCATAGGCCGTCGGGGTGCCGCCGCGCTGGATGTGGCCCAGCACGGTCACCCGAACCTCCTTGCGGATGCGCTTCTCGATCTCGTGGGACAGTTGCTGGGCTACCCCGGTGAACTTCTCGTGGCCGAACTCGTCGACCCCGCCGTGCCGCATCTCCATGGACCCCTCGGCGGGTTTGGCGCCTTCGGCCACCACGCAGATGAAGTGCGACATGCCGCGCTGGAAGCGCTGTTTGACCAGACGGCACACCTCTTCGACGTCGAAGGGTTGCTCGGGGATCAGCGTCATATGCGCGCCGGAGGCCAGCCCGGCGTTCAGGGCGATCCAGCCGGCGTGGCGGCCCATCACCTCGACCAGCATGACCCGCTGATGCGACTCGGCGGTGCTGTGCAGCCGGTCGATGGCCTCGGTGGCGATCGTCAGGGCGGTGTCGTGCCCGAATGTGACGTCGGTGCAGTTGATGTCGTTGTCGATGGTCTTGGGCACCCCGACGACGGGCACGCCCTCCTCGGTCAGCCAGTGCGCGGCGGTCAGCGTGCCCTCGCCGCCGATCGGGATCAGCACGTCGATCCCGTTGTCCTCCAACGTCTGCTTGATCTCCCCGATGCCAGCCCGCAGCCGCTCCGGGTTGGTGCGGGCGGTGCCGAGCATGGTGCCGCCCTTGGCCAGCAGGCGGGCGTTGCGGTCGTCGTTGACCAGTTGGACGCGACGGTTCTCCAGCAGTCCGTTCCAGCCGTCGAGGAACCCGACGACCGAGGACCCGTAGCGCTGGTCACAGGTGCTCACGACGGCGCGGATGACGGCATTGAGGCCGGGGCAGTCGCCGCCGCCGGTGAGGACTCCGATTCGCATGGGTTCTATCTAACCGGTTCCACGGGCGCCAGGGAGCGCTTCGCAACCCGTCACCGCCAGCGCGGGACTGACCACCCGGCTCAAATGGCCGACGCCATCGGGCCACGCGCCGCCTCGTAGGCCGCCCCCACCCGGTAGAGCCGGTCATCGGCCAGCGCCG
>CAYXBN010000002.1:0-11793 GCA_964463215.1 uncultured Mycobacterium sp.
CGATGGCAGCGCCGGTGGTAATGCCGGGGCCGGTGGTGACGGCGGCGCCGGGGGTGCCGGCGGCGTCGGGTCGAACCCGACCAGTGGCGGTGCTGGCGGTGCCGGCGGTGATTCGGGGGTCGGTGGAAACGGCGCGACAGGTACTCCGGGAGCGGACGGAACTGAGACCAGTCGCGACGGCACGGCCGGTGGTGACGGCGGCAACGGCGGTAATGGTGCGGATGGCGGCGCGGGCGGTGCCGGCGGCCTCGGCGCGGGCGGCGGTGCCGCAGGCACCGATGGTGACGGCGGAATCGGTGGCGCGGGCGGTGACGCCGGCGCGGGCGGAATCGGTGGTGCGGGCTTCACCGCCCTCGACGCTGGGGATAGCGGTGGCCAGGCCGGTAACGGCGGCGACGGTGGTACAGGCGGCGCGGGCGGTGTCGGTGGTGCGGCCGGCGGAGCGACCGGCACGGTCGGTGCTGACGGCGCGGGTGGCGATGGTGGCGACGCCGGTGTCGGCGGCCGCGGTGGTGACGGCGCCGACGGCGACGCCGCGACACCCGACGGTGGCACCGGCGGTACCGGCGGCGACTCAGGCCTTGAGGGTGCCGGCGGCCTCGGCGGCGGCGGTAACGGCGCGACGGGCGCGGCGGGCGATGGCGGTGCCGGCGGCACCGGCGGTGCCGGCTGGACTTCCGACGATCCGACCCGCGCCGGCGGCAACGGCGGACTGGGTGGCGACGGCGGCACCGCTCTGGGCAGCGGTACCGGCGGCAAGGGGGGAACCGGTGGCGACGGCGGTGACGGCGCCGACGGTGTGATCACCGTGGTGGGACAGTCCGGCAATCTCGGCGACGCCTCCAACGGCGGTGCCGGTGGTAACGGCGGGACCGGCGGTGCGTCGGTCGCCGGCGCCGTTGGGGCCGGTGGTGACGCAGGGATCGGTGGTGACGGCGGAACCGGTGCCACCGGAACCGAAACCACTCCGACCGGCGGTCGCGGCGGCGACGGCGGCAGCGCCGGCGACCCCGGTGTGGACGGGCTGGGCAACATCAACTTCGCGGGCGCCGCAGCGGGTGGTGCCGGTGGGGACGGCGGCACGGGCTGGACGTCCACGCAGTCCGGAGTCGCCGGCGGCAGTGGCGGCACCGGTGGTAACGGTGGCACGGGCGGTGTGGCGCTCGTGGCCGGTCCCGGCGGCGACGGCGGCACCGGCGGTGCGGGCGGCGCGGGCTATGACGGCGGCGTCGACGAGAACGGCGGCGAAGGCGGCATCGGCGGACAGGGCGGCGACGGTGGCGCCAGCGTCTACAACCAGGGCGGTCGTGGCGGCGACGGCGGTGTGGGCGGCGACGGCGGCACCGGGGGGCAGGGCTCGATGCCCGGCGGCACCGGTGCGACAGGCGGCAACGCCGGCGCCGGTGGCAACGGCGGTACGGGCGGATCCAGCGACAACGATTCGGTGTTCCCGGGCGTGACGGCCGGCGCCGGCGGTAACGGCGGCGCGGGCGGCACCGGCGGTACCGGCGGACTGGGTTCGGCCGACGGCGGCACCGGCGGCACAGCCGGCAACGGTGGCGAGGGCGGCCTCGGTGGTGCCGGCGGTAGCACCGTCGATACCGTCGCCGGTACCGGCGGCACCGGAGGCAGCGGCGGCGACGGCGGCACCGGTGGTGCGGCGCTGTCCGGCGGTGACGGTGGCGCCGGTGGCCTTGGTGGCGACGGCGGCACGGGCGGTGACGGCGGAACCGCAACGGGAGCCGGCACAGATGGCGTCGGGGGCGCAGGCGGCGACGCCGGTATCGGCGGAGTCGGCGGTCGCGGTGGTGACGGCGATGCCACCAACCCGAACGGCGGTCGCGGTGGCGATGGCGGCGACTCCGGTCTGGAGGGCACCGGAGGCGCGGGCGTCACGAACGGCGACCCGGGTGCGGGCGGTGACGGCGGTAGCGGCGGCGCCGGTGGCGATGGTTGGGACTCCACCGACCCGGCAATCCAGGGCGGTGGCGCCGGTGCCGGCGGAACTGGCGGTGACGCTCTCAGCAGCGGGGCCGGCGGCCGTGGCGGCAATGGCGGCGCCGGTGGTGACGGGGCTGACGGAGTGATCACCCTGCCGGGCCAGTACGGGCCTCTGGGTTGGGCGTCCAACGGCGGTCGTGGCGGTGATGGCGGCACCAGTGGAACCTCCGTCAGTGGCACCACGTACGCCGGTGGCGACGCCGGTGTCGGCGGCAATGGCGGCGCCGGCGCCGATGGCGATGCCACCACTCCCGATGGCGGTCGCGGTGGTGATGGCGGTGCCGCCGGTAACCCGGGCACCGATGGATTGGGGGCGCTGAACTATGCGGGCATTGCCGATAGTGGCGACGGCGGTGACGGCGGCACCGGGTGGAGTTCCACCCTTGCCGGTGTTAACGGTGGCGCTGGTGGCGACGGAGGCTCAGGCGGCGGTTCGGATTTCACAGCCGTCTACGGCATCGGTGGCGCCGGCGGTCGCGGTGGCGACGGCGGCGACGGCTACTCCGGCGGCGCCGGTGAAAACGCCACCGACGGTGGCCGGGGCGGTTCTGGCGGACGCGGCGGTTCGACTTTCTACAACCAGGCTGGTCGTGGTGGTGACGGCGGCGTGGGCGGCGACGGCGGCACCGGCGGTGCGGCCACAGCACCCGGTACCGACGGTGGACGCGGTGGCAACGCCGGCTACGGCGGCGCAGGCGGCGGAGGCGGCATCAGCTACTACGCTGATCCGGCTCTGCCCGGGGTCATGTCCGGCGCCGGCGGCAACGGCGGCGCGGGCGGTGTCGGCGGTGCCGGCGGGGCGGGTGCGCCCGAGGGCGGCAATGGCGGCGACGCCGGGTACGGCGGTTGGGGCGGTGCCGGCGGTGATGGCGGTTTCACCTACGACAACGTCGGCGGCGATGGCGGCCAGGGCGGTGCCGGCGGTGCCGGCGGAGCCGGCGGGCTGGCGGGCTCCGGTGGCGGTTCCGGTGGTGACGGCGGCTATGGCGGCTGGGGCGGCCGGGGCGGCGATGGTGGTCCCGTATACCCCGGCGGGACCGGTACCGGCGGTGACGGCGGTGATGGCGGTGATGCCGGCGCCGGTGGCGACGGCGCGGACGGCACCGACGGAACGGCCAGCCACCCGAACGCCGGCAACGGCGGGTCCGGTGGGGACGCGGGCCTGGAGGGCGCTGGCGGCTCGGGCGTGACATCCGGCGGCGACGGTGCAGCGGCCGATGCGGGCGATGGCGGCAACGGCGGTCAGGGCTGGACGTCGACCGACCCGGCCGTGGCCGGCGGTGGCGGCGGTGACGGCGGGCGGGGCGGTAGCGCGCCGTCCAGCGGTGCCGGCGGCCAGGGTGGCAACGGTGGTGCCGGCGGTGATGGTGCCGATGGCGTGATCACCGTGCCGGGCCAGTTCGGGCCTCTGGGCTGGGCCTCCAACGGCGGCGGCGGCGGCCGGGGCGGTGACAGCGGTTCGTCGGTCGGCGGTACCACGTATGCCGGCGGTAATGCCGGTGCCGGCGGTAACGGCGGTGACGGCGCCAACGGCGACGCGACCACGCCCGATGGCGGTCGTGGTGGTGACGGCGGCGGTGCGGGTGATCCCGGCCGTGACGGTGCCGGTGTCCTGAACTACGCCGGCATCGCCGACCGCGGCAACGGCGGCAATGGTGGTGCGGGCTGGGATTCGACCAAGTCCGGCGTCAACGGCGGTTCAGGCGGTTATGGCGGTTCTGGTGCCGGCGACTTCTATGGCAAAGGTGGTGACGGTGGCCGCGGCGGTGACGGCGGTGACGGCTATTCCGGCGCGGCCGGTGAGGACGCCACCAATGGCGGCGCGGGCGGTTACGGCGGAACTGGCGGCGGCGGCAACTACAACCAGGGCGGCCGCGGTGGTGACGGCGGTGCCGGTGGCAACGGCGGCACCGGCGGGGCGGCGGTGGTCGCCGGTACGAACGGCGGGCGCGGCGGCTCCGGCGGATCGGGCGGCGGAGCCGGTGGTGGCGGCGCCAGCTACTACGCCGATCCGGCGCTGCCCGGTGTCACTGGTGGTGCCGGCGGCAATGGTGGCGCGGCGGGTCGTGGTGGTGACGGCGGTGCGGGTGCTGCCGATGGCGGCAGTGGCGGTGACGCCGGCTCCGGCGGTCAGGGTGGTTCCGGCGGCAATGGCGGTTTTACCGGTGACAACGTCGCTGGTGACGGCGGCCAGGGCGGCGCAGGTGGCGTCGGTGGTAACGGCGGTGCCGCGGGTTCCGGTGGCGGCTCGGGTGGTTCCGGAGCGTCCGGCGGGTCCGGCGGCGCCGGTGGCACGGGCGGCCCGGCGTACAGCGGGGGCACCGGTGGCAATGGTGGTGACGGCGGCAACGCCGGCGCCGGTGGTAACGGTGCGAACGGCACCGACGGCACCGCGAGCCATCCGAACGCGGGTAACGGCGGTGCGGGCGGGAATGCCGGCCTGGAAGGCGCCGGCGGATCCGGCGCGACGACCGGCAACAACGGCGCACCGGCTGATGCCGGTAACGGCGGCAACGCGGGTCAGGGCTGGACGTCGACGGACCCGGCCATCGCCGGTGGCAACGGCGGCAACGGTGGATCGGGTGGAAACGCCCCGTCCAGCGGAACTGCCGGCAAGGGCGGCAACGGCGGTGCCGGTGGTGACGGCGCCAACGGGGTGATCACCGTCGCCGGCCAGTACGGCCAGCTCGGCGGAGCGTCTAATGGCGGTCAGGGCGGCAGTGGCGGCAACAGCGGATTCTCCGCGACCGGTGTCAGCTTCCCCGGCGGGAACGCCGGCGCCGGCGGAGACGGCGGTAACGGTGCCGACGGCGACGCGACCACGCCCAGCGGCGGTCGCGGTGGCGACGGCGGCGGCTCCGGTGATCCGGGCCGCAACGGCGCGGGTGTGCTCAACTACGCCGGGATCGCCAACGGCGGCGACGGCGGCGACGGTGGTAACGGCTGGACCTCGACGCTGCCCGGATTCAGTGCCGGCCACGGCGGTGTGGGTGGCAACGGCGGCGGTGGCGACTACGGCCCGGGTGGTAACGGCGGCAGTGGCGGCGACGGCGGCAACGGCTACTCCGGTGGACCGGGGGAGGACGGCACCAGCGGTGGCTGGGGCGGCTGGGGCGGCTTCGGCGGCGGCAGCGTCTACAACCAGGGCGGCCGGGGCGGTGACGGCGGCGTCGGCGGTAACGGTGGCACCGGCGGCGCGGCCACGGCGCCGGGTACCGACGGCGGTCGCGGCGGCAGTGCCGGCACCGGCGGTGGCGGTGGTGGCGGGGGTGTGAGCCTCTACGCCGATCCGGCGCTGACCGGTGTCAGCGGTGGCGACGGCGGCAATGGCGGCGCCGGCGGTACCGGCGGGGCCGGCGGCGCGGGGGCGGCCGAGGGAGGCAACGGTGGCGACGCCGGTCAGGGCGGAACCGGCGGTCAGGGCGGTGCGGGCGGCTACACCATCGACAACGTCGGCGGCGACGGCGGCCAGGGTGCTGACGGCGGGGCCGGCGGAGCCGGCGGTCTGGCGGGCGCGGGTGGCGGGTCCGGCGGGTCCGGTGGTTTCGGCGGCTCTGGCGGGGCCGGCGGATCCGGTGGTCCCTCGTACGGCACCGGGACCGACGGCAATGGCGGTGACGGCGGTAACGCCGGCGCCGGTGGCGATGGTGCCGACGGCACTGACGGCACGGCCAGCCACCCGAATGCCGGTAACGGCGGGTCGGGCGGGAACGCGGGGCTGGAGGGCCTCGGTGGCTCCGGCGCGACGGCCGGCAATGACGGTGCGGCGGCTGACGCCGGTGACGGCGGAAACGGCGGTCAGGGGTGGACATCCACCGACCCGGCCATCGCCGGTGGCAACGGCGGTAGCGGCGGATCCGGCGGTGACGCCCCGTCCAGCGGTGCCGGCGGCAAGGCCGGAAACGGCGGGGCCGGCGGTGACGGCGCCGACGGCGTGATCACCGTGCCCGGCCAGTACGGCGGTTTGGGCTGGGCCTCCAGCGGAGGCCGCGGCGGCAGTGGCGGCGACAGCGGGTCCTCAGTCGGTGGCACCACGTACGCCGGCGGCACCGCCGGAGCCGGTGGCAACGGCGGCGACGGCGCTGACGGCGACGCGACCACGCCCAACGGCGGATACGGCGGCGACGGCGGCGGCGTCGGGGACCCGGGCCGCGACGGCACCGGTGTGCTCAACTACGCCGGAATCGCTGATGCCGGTGATGGCGGCAACGGCGGGGCCGGCTGGGATTCGACGCA
Source organism: uncultured Mycobacterium sp. (assembly GCA_964463215.1). Lineage (GTDB taxonomy): Bacteria > Actinomycetota > Actinomycetes > Mycobacteriales > Mycobacteriaceae > Mycobacterium. Next base: position 6,238 of record CAYXBN010000002.1, read on the forward strand.
GGCCGGCGTGAATGGCGGAAACGGCGGCTGGGCCGGTTCCGGCGGCAGTGCGTACTCCTACGGATTCTACGGACGGGCCGGTGACGGTGGTCGCGGCGGTGACGGCGGTGACGGCTTCTCCGGCGGTCCAGGGCAGGACGCCACCAACGGCGGTTCAGGGGGTTACGGCGGTTACGGCGGCGGTAGCTACTACAACCAGGGCGGCCGTGGTGGCGACGGCGGTGCCGGCGGTGCGGGCGGTTCCGGCGGAGCGGCTGTCGTCCCCGGTACCGACGGCGGTCGCGGCGGCTTCGGCGGCCAGGGCGGCTCCGGCGGCTCCGGCGGCTACAGCTACGTCTTCGAACCCTCGCTACCCGGCGCCCTTTCCGGCAATGGCGGTAACGGCGGCGTCGGCGGCGTCGGTGGTTCCGGCGGCGCGGGCGCGGCCGGCGGCGGCAACGGTGGCGATGCCGGCTCCGGCGGTTCCGGTGGCACCGGTGGTTCCGGCGGCTACACCTACGACCACGTCGCCGGCTCCGGCGGCCAAGGCGCCGACGGTGGTGCCGGTGGGACCGGAGGGACAGGCGGAGCCGATGGCGGTTCCGGTGGCACCGGTGGTTCCGGCGGCTGGGGTGGTTATGGCGGGGCCGGCGGTGACGAGTACGGCACCGGGGCCAGCGGAGCGGGTGGCGACGCCGGCAACGGCGGGGCCAGCGGCGCCGGCGGGGCCGGTGGCAGCGGCGCGGGCAACGGTGGCTACTCCGGTGCCGGTGGCTTCGGCGGCAACGGCGGTAACGCCGGCTTCTCCGACGGGGCCGGCAGCGACGGTGGCCGCGGCGGCAACGGTGCAGCCGGCAGCAATGGCGGTGCGGCCGGCGCCGGCGGTGGTTCGGGCGGTGCCGGTGGCCAGGGCGGCAACGGCGGCACCGGTGGATTCGGCAGCGGCACCAGCGGCATCGGCGGTGACGGCGGAGACGCCGGGGCCGGCGGTGACGGGGCCGACGGCACCGATGGCACCGCTAGCCACCCCGACGGCGGGGACGGCGGTTACGGCGGTTACGCGGGCTTGGAGGGCACCGGCGGGACCGGCGCGACGGCCGGTAACAACGGAGCGGCCGCGGATGCCGGCAACGGCGGCAACGCCGGCAACGGCTGGACGTCGACCACTCCGACCGTCGCCGGCGGGAATGGCGGTGTCGGCGGCTGGGGTGGAAATGCACCCAGCAGCGGTGCGGGAGGCCAGGCCGGCAACGGCGGCAACGGTGGTGCCGGAGCCAATGGTGTGATCACCCTGGTCGGCCAGTACGGCAGCCTCGGCGATGCCTCCGCCGGCGGTCGCGGCGGTGACGGCGGTCGGGCAGGCTCGTCGGCCAGCGGACCGACCTTCCTCGGTGGAACCGCCGGTGCCGGTGCTGACGGAGGTGTCGGCGCCGACGGAACCGCGACAACCCCGGACGCCGGGCGCGGCGGCAACGGCGGCGACGGGGGCTATCCGGGCAGCGATGCCTTCGGCAACCCGAATCTCGCCGGGATCGCCGACGCCGGTGACGGCGGTGACGGCGGCACGGGGTGGACTTCGACCCAGGCCGGCGTCAACGGCGGCAACGGCGGAGCCGGCGGTAACGGCGGCGTCGTCGAGCTCGGCGCCCCCGGAGCCGCCGGTCGCGGCGGTAACGGCGGTGACGGCTACTCCGGCGGCGCCGGCGAGGACGGCACCGATGGCGGTGCGGGCGGTCAGGGTGGCGCCGGGGGCGGAAGCGTCGCCCTGGGTAACGCCGGCGGGGCCGGCGGGGCCGGTGGTGCCGGTGGTGCCGGCGGCGCGGCCGTGGCAGCCGGTACCGACGGTGGCCGTGGCGGCAACGGCGGTGCGGGTGGCAGCGGCGGAACCGGCGGCATCAGCATCGACGCCCCGGGTGCCGGCGGCGCCGGTGGTGCGGCGGGCCGCGGTGGCGACGGTGGTGCCGGCGCTGCCGGCGGCGGTGATGGTGGTGCCGCCGGCTCGGGCGGCTCGGGCGGTTCGGGCGGCACCGGCGGCGTGGGTTACGGGGCCGTCGCAGCCGGGGACGGTGGTGTTGGCGCCGCCGGCGGTGCTGGTGGCGCCGGTGGTGCGGCCGGTTCCGATGGCGGCGACGGCGGTTCGGGCGGTAACGGCGGGGCCGGCGGGGCCGGCGGCGCCGGTGGTCAGAACGCCTCCGGTGGTAACGCGGGCAACGGCGGTTCGGGCGGTAAAGGCGGCGCCAGCGGGGCCGGTGCGGCCGGTGCGGCCGCCGGCGGTAACGGCGGTGACTCCGGTGCCGGTGGTTCCGGTGGCGCCGGCGGTTCGGGTGGTGCCGTTAACCCCGGAAGCGGGGACCCCGGTGGCAACGGTGGCAAGGGCGGCAACGGCGCCGACGGCAGCGCCGGCGGTGCGGCCGGATCGGGCGGCGGTTCGGGTGGCTCCGGTGGAGCGGGCGGGACCGGCGGCGACGGCGGTCTCGGAACCGGGACCAGCGGGGTCGGCGGCGACGGCGGAAACGCCGGTGCCGGTGGCGCCGGGGCCGACGGTGCCGCCGCCGGTCTTGGCAATCCGAACGGCGGCAACGGTGGCGACGGTGGCAGCGCCGGAGACGCCGGCTTCGGCGGCGCCGGCCTGACCAGCGGCGCCGACGGCACGGTGGCCAACGGCGGCAACGGCGGCGCCGGCGGCAACGCCACGTCCGGCAATGGTGGCGCCGGCGGCAACGGCGGGGCCGGCGGAACCGGGCGGCGGGACTACTACTCGGTGAGCGCCATCTCCTCGGCCACCTTCAGCAACCCAGCAGGGTTGGCGGTAGGCGTGGACGGGAAGATTTATGTGGCCAACAGCGGCGGCAATTCGGTGTCGGTGATCGACCCGGCGACGGGCTACACCGTCACTGTGATCACCGACCCCAGCTTCGCCACCCCGATCCTTGTGGCGGTCGCCGGAGACGGGAAGGTCTACGTCACCAATCAGGCCAACGATTCGGTGTCGGTGATAGATCCGGCGGCGGGCAATACCGTCACCCCGATCACCAGCCCCACTTTCAATGGACCGGCCGGGGTGGCGGTCGCCGGAAGCGGCAAGGTGTACGTCGCCAACGTCGCCGGTAATTCGGTGTCGGTGATCGACCCGGCCGCCGGCAACACCGTCACGGCGATCAACGATCCGAGCTTCGCTTTCCCGACCGGGGTAGCGGTCGCCGCGGACGGCAAGGTCTACATCACCAACCAGGGCGGGAATTCGGTGTCGGTGATCGACCCGGCGGCCGGCGACACGGTCACCGTGGTCAACGATGCCAGCTTCAGCGCTCCGGTTCTGCTGGCGGTCGCTCCCGACGGCAGGGTCTACGTCACCAACCAGGGCGGGAATTCGGTGTCGGTGATCGACCCGGCGGCCGGCTACACGGTCACGGCGATCACCGATCCTAGCTTCGTCTTCTCCCTCGGTGTCGCTGTCGGGGCCGACGGCAAGGTCTACGTGGCCGATGCCTTCGGGAATTCGGTGTCGGTGATCGACCCGGCGGCCGGTAACACGGTCACGGTGACCACCAGCCCCAACCTGGCAGTCCCCTACCTGGTGGCGGTCGGACCCGACGGCAACGTCTACGTCTCCAACTTCAGCGGAAATTCAGTGGCTCTGCTGACAGCCGGACCTCGTAAGAGCGGCAACGGCGGCAACGGCGGTGCCGGCGGCTCCGGAGGCGGATCCGAGGCGGGCCAGACCTACCGCGGTGGTGACGGCGGGACCGGCGGGTCGGCCTTCGACCTGGGCGGCAACGGCGGCGCCGGTGGTGCCGGGGGCGCGGTCACCATCACCGGGTCCACGGTCACCGGGGACGGTGGCAGCGGTGGGGACGGCGGCGACAGTGTCGACGGCTCCGGTGGCGCCGGTGGTGCCGGCGGTGCCGCGACGGGCACCACAGTCGCCGACTCCACTGTCAACGGCGGGGACGGCGGTGCCGGTGGTGACGCGGCGTCCGGGTCGGCACTCGGTGGTGCCGGCGGGGACGGCGGTGCCGCCTCGGTCAACGGCACCGACTCGCAGGCCAACGGCGGTGATGGCGGTGACGGCGGTACCGGATCCGGCGCCGGCGGCCTGGCCGGTGTCGGAACGGCCAGTGGCGCCGGTTCGACCGCGACCGACGGTCTGCCGGGTAATCCCGGTCCGGTGTGAAACCCGAGGTGAATTGCTGATGGATTGGCCCCTCCCCCAGGAGGGGCCATCCTGCGCGGCCTGACCGGACGCGCTGATCAGACCGGTCGGGTCAGACCGCTTCGCGCTTCGGCAGCTTCCACCCCGGCCGCGGGTAGTGGCAGGTGTACCCGTTGGGGATGCGCAGCAGGTAGTCCTGATGCTCGGGCTCGGCCTCCCAGAAGTCCGACGCCGGCGTCACCTCGGTGACCACTTTGCCCGGCCACAGCCCGGAGGCGTCGACGTCGGCGATGGTGTCCAGCGCGACCTGACGCTGCTCGTCGTCGAGGTAGAAGATCGCCGAGCGGTAGCTGGATCCGCGGTCGTTGCCCTGCCGGTCCTCGGTCGACGGGTCGTGGATCTGGAAGAAGAACTCCAGCAACGCCCGGAAGTCGGTCTGCGCCGGGTCATAGATGATCTCGACGGCCTCGGCGTGCCCGGGGTGGTTGCGATAGGTGGCGTTCGCGTTGCGCCCGCCGGTGTAGCCCACCCGGGTGGAGACCACTCCGGGCTGGCGGCGGATCAGATCCTGCATGCCCCAGAAGCATCCGCCGGCCAGGATCGCCGTCTTGTACTCACTCATCGATTCCTCCTTCTGGAAAAGACTCAAGTACTTCTCGTAGCCTTGCGCCCCAAGGTCGTCCCGGTGCACGAACCGCAGCGCCGCGGAGTTGATGCAGTAGCGCAGCCCGCCGCGGTCGCGGGGCCCGTCCTTGAACACATGCCCCAGATGGCTGTCGGCCTGCGCCGAGCGAACCTCGATGCGCGGGAACAGCATCGTGAAGTCCCGTTTGGTGACGACGTCACCGATCGGTTTGGTGAAACTGGGCCACCCGGTGCCGCTGTCGAACTTGTCGACCGAGGCGAACAGCGGCTCACCGGAGACGACGTCGACGTAGATGCCGGGCTCGTGGTGGTCCCAGTACTCGCCGGTGAAGGCCGGTTCGGTGCCGTCCTGCTGGGTCACCCGGTACTGCTCGGGGGTCAGGTGGTCGTTGCTCATATGCCCCCAGTGTGCGCCTCGGCGTCGGCGATTGCCCTTCGCGGCAGAGCGCGGTAACCGACTCGTCAGATCGAGCAGTCCACCGCCACGGCCAGTGCCGCACAAATCTGCCGCATCCGCTGGTCGGCCAACCGGCCGAGTCGATCGACCAGCACGCCAATGGACACGCTTTCCACCGAATCCAAATTCACTGCGCACAGCCGCGGTACCGGATCCTGCGGAGCCTCCAGCACCACCTCGCTGGCCAATCCCCGGACCGTGGTGGTGCACGGCGCGACCAGCGCCCGACGAAGCCGGGGTATCGCCGCGTCGCGGGAGAGAACGACGACGGGCCGGCGGCCGATTTCTTCCAATTCAGACCACCAGACCTCACCCCGCAGTG
>CAYXBN010000002.1:11893-61387 GCA_964463215.1 uncultured Mycobacterium sp.
GCCGGCCGCCCGCCGCCACGAAGCCAGATCGCCCCATGCGTCGGCGTCGTGGTCCGGAATTTCGTCGTAGGCGCCGTAGCTGGCATCGATTTCGGTGGCGCGATGCCGGGCCAGCAGGGCCCGCAAGGCGTCATCCACCAGAGAGGCATCGTTGGCCCCGGAGTGAATCTTGCGCGCTGCGTAAAGGAGGTCGGCGTCGACCGTCGTACTCAACCGTGTGCGAGCCATGCCACAATTATGCCACTGCGGTGTCTGGACACCCGGGATCGGTCTAGTCATACTTATGACCAATGACCCAGGTCGCTCCCCTTGCCGACGTCAAAGCGCGGCTATCCGAACTGGTCGCCCTCGTGGGCGCCCAGCATGAGCGCATAACAGTGACCGTGCACGGCCGCCCCGCTGCGGTTCTGCTCGCGGTCGACGATCTGGAAGCGCTTGAGGAGACCATCGCCGTGCTGTCCGACGCCGCCGCTATGCAGGCACTCGGGAAAGCCGACGCCGAGTTGGCCCGCGGCGAAGGTGACGATGAAAATGTCCTCACCGCGGCGATGAAGGCCCGTCGGGGCCAGGCTTGAGTGACCGGCGATACACGTTGAGAATCGCTCTGACAGCCAAAAGGCAACTGGCCGAAAGCCTTCCGGAGTCGATCGCCTTCGCCGCCCATGAGTTCATCGTGGGGCCGCTGGTGGACAGTCCGCACAGAGTCGGCAAGCAATTGCGGCCACCCCTCGACGATCGACACAGCGCCCGGCGCGGTACCTACCGCGTCATCTATCGCATCGACGACCAGCAGCACCGTGTCGACGTTCTCGGCGTATTCAGCCGAGCAGATGCCTACCGGCGACCGTTATGACTTCGCCACGCTTCTCCCGCGCCGAACTCGCCGCCGCCTTCGCCACCTTTGAAGCCGAGGTCGACGACGCCGCGCGCACCCACAACTGGGACGCCTGGGTGGCGCACTACACCCCCGACGTCGACTACATCGAGCACGCCATGGGCACCATGAAGGGCCGCGAACAGGTGCGGGACTGGATCTACCGCACCATGACGACCTTCCCCGGCAGCCACATGACGGCGTTCCCGTCGCTGTGGCACGTCATCGACGAAGACACCGGTCGGGTGATCTGCGAACTGGACAACCCGATGCGCGACCCCGGCGACGGCGCGATCATCAGCGCCACCAACATCTCGATCATCACCTACGCCGGTGATGGCCTGTGGTCCCGCCAGGAGGACATCTACAACCCGTTGCGCTTCCTGGCCGCCGGGATGAAGTGGTGCCGCAAGGCCGCCGAACTCGGCACCCTCGACGAAGCCGCGGCCGTGTGGATGGCCCGCAACGGCGGGTCTTCGTGAAACTGGTCATCGGCGCCAACGGTTACCTGGGCAGCCACGTCACCCGACAACTGGTCGATGCCGGCCACGATGTGCGAGTCATGGTGCGAGCAGGCGCCACAACGGTCTGCATCGACGATCTGGACACGCCGCGCTTCATTGGCGACATCTGGGACGACGACGTCGTGGCCGAGGCGATTACCGGATGCGACGACGTCTACTACTGCGTCGTCGACACCCGAGCCTGGCTGTCCGACCCGGCACCGCTGTACCGCACCAACGTCGAAGGCACCCGCAACGTCCTCGATGTCGCCTGCGCCGTACATGCGGCAAAACCGTTGCACCGCTTCGTCTTTACCAGCAGCTACGCCACCGTGAACCGGCGTCGCGGATATGTCGCCACCGAGGCCGACGAGATCACCGACCTTGATTCGCTGAGCGACTACGTGCGTACCCGGGTGCTGGCCGAACGGATGGTGCTCGACCGCGCGCGGGCGGGGGCGCTGCCGGCGGTGGCGATGTGTGTGTCCACCACCTACGGCCCCGGGGACTGGGGCCGCACCCCGCACGGCGCCATCATCGCCGGGGCGGCGTTCGGCAAACTGCCGTTCGTCCTGGACCGCATCGAATTGGAGGCGGTCGGGGTCGATGACGCCGCCCGCGCCCTGATTCTGGCTGCCGAGCACGGCCGGGTCGGTGAGCGATACCTGGTGTCGGAGAGGATGATCAGCAACGCCGAGGTGGTCCGCATCGCCGCTGAGGCCGTGGGCACCCCGCCGCCGTCGCGCAGGATCCCCCTGCCGGTCAGCTATGCGCTGGCCACCCTCGGCACCGTCAGGGGCCGCCTCAAGGGCGCCGACGAACGGCTCAACCTCAACGCCCTGCGGCTCATGCGTGCCGAGGCCCCCGTCGAACACTCGAAGGCCGTGCGCGAATTGGGTTGGCAGCCCGCCCCGGTGGAGGAGTCCATCCGGGCGGCGGCGCAATGGTGGGTGCAACTCCGCGCGGCCAAGACCCCCAAGTCCTAGCGCCGAGAGTGCGTCCAGATCGACCGAGGCGGCGCAAACTCGATCTGAGCGCACTTTCGACGAGACGCTCCAACGCTCTGGCTAGTTTCTCGCCTAGCGAAAGGCCTGAATTCCACCTAATTCTGGAGACTTATGAAGTCGGTGCCGTTGACAGAGGCGAAGGAAAAGCTGTCCGCACTGGTTGATGAGGCGGACAACACTCACGTGATCATTCAGATCACCCGCCACGGCCCCGTCGCGGCAGTGCTCATGTCGGCCGATGATCTTGAATCGCTCAACGAGACGCTCCACGCACTGCGCACACCCGGTGTGGTCGAGGAGCTGACTCAGGCCGACAGGGACTTCGCCGCGGGAAAGACGGTCAGCGGTGACGAGGTGCGTCGGCGGTTCGGCTTGATGTGAGTCGCGAAGCCGATCGGTCGGTTCAACTATCTCCATCAGCCGTCCGAGCCGTCGATCGACTGCCGCATAAGATCGCGGCCGCTATCGCCGAGTTCATTACGACGACCCTTCCCGACGACCTCCAAACCCTTGCGATTCGAGTTTGCGGGGTGGCGCGTCGCCCGCCGGGGCGACTACAGGGCCACATTCCGACTCGCGGAGGAGTCCAACGTCCTATGTGTCGGTCGTGTGGAACATCGGGCGCACGCATACCGAAAAACCCTGACGCCAGGCCGCGACGCCCGGACGCCACTGAGTACGGTACGAACATGCCCCCGGTCAACGGCGCCGTGTCGCACTGGTTCACCCACCTGCCGACCCCACGCCCCGGGTTGCCCGGTGACCGCGACGCCGACGTCTGCATCGTCGGCGCCGGTTACACCGGGCTGTGGACCGCCTACTACCTCAAGCAGGCCGACCCCGGCCTGCGGGTCACCGTGCTGGAAGCCCGCTTCGCCGGCTTCGGGGCGTCCGGTCGCAACGGCGGGTGGTTGTCCGGCCTGCCGCCCGGTCACCGCGGCGTGCTCGCCAAGACCCACGGCCGCGGCAACGTCATCGCCTGGCAGCACATCCTCAACGAGTCGATCGACGAGGTGGTCACCGTCGCCGCGCGGGAGGGTATCGACGCCGACATCGTCAAGGGCGGCAACCTTGAGGTGGCCCGAAACCCGGCCCAGGCCAGGCGACTTCGGGAGCAGGTCGATGAGGACCGCCGCTGGGGCGACGAGGACGTGCAGATCCTGTCCGCCGACGAAGCGCGGCACCGGATCGACGTCGAGGGCCTCACCCTCGGTGCGTTCAATCCGCACTGCGCCCGCATCCAGCCCGCCAAACTCGCCCGCGGTCTGGCCGACGTGGTCGAACGACTCGGCGTCACCCTCTACGAACAAACCCCCGTCACCCGCATCGAACCCGGCCGCGCTGTCACCCCGATGGGAACCGTCCGCGCCCCGGTGATCCTGCGCGCCACCGAGGGATTCACCGCCCGCATACCCGGACTGCGTCGGCGATGGTTGCCGATGAACAGCGCCATGATCGCCACCGACCCTCTGCCGCAAAAGGTTTGGGATTCAATCGGCTGGCAGGGCCGGGAGACCCTCGGTGATCTGGCGCACGGTTTCTTCTACGCCCAGCGCACCGCCGACGACCGCATCGCCCTCGGCGGCCGTGCGGTGCCCTACCGCTACGCCTCCGGCATCGACCGCGACGGCGCCGTCAGCGCCGACACCATCGACTACCTCACCGATGTGCTCACCACCGCCCTGCCGCAGACCCGCGGCGTGCCGATCGCGCACGGGTGGTGCGGGGTGCTGGCCGTGCCGCGGGACTGGACCGCCGGGGTTCACCTGGACCCGGCCACCGGTTTAGGCGAGGCAGGCGGCTACGTCGGCCACGGCGTCACCGCCACCAACCTGGCCGGGCGTACCTGCGCCGACCTGGCGCTCAAACGCAGCACCGAACTCACCGAAATGCCCTGGGTGGACCACCGGTCACGAGACTGGGAACCCGAACCACTGCGCTGGCTGGGCGTGCGTGGGCTCTACACCGCCTACAAACTTGCCGACAGCCACGAAGCCCGCGGCCGGGCGACCACCTCCCCGATCGCCGCCCTGGCCGACCGAATCACCGGACGCCCCTGAGGATGTCGGTCAACCGCACATTGACCTTCCCGGGACCGGTCAACCCCGGCCACACCCTCGCCCCACAGCGCCGCGGCCCGCGCGATCCCTGCTTCCAGGTCGTCGACGGCGCGATCTGGCGGACCAGCCTGCAGTCCACCGGTCCGGTGAGCGCCCGCATTGCCCGCACCGCACCCGACACCGTGGAATGCCAGGCCTGGGGTGAGGGCGCCGGGGAGTTCTGCGACAACCTGCCCGCTCTGCTCGGCGCCGACGACGACGCCGCCGGATTCACACCCGAACACCCCATCGTCGCCCGCGCCCACAGCAGGGTTCTGCACCTGCGGATCGGCCGCACCGGCCGAGTGCTGGAGGCGCTCATCCCCGCCGTCCTCGAACAGCGCGTGCAGGGCGTCGACTCCTTCCGGTCCTGGCGACTGCTGGTCACCAAGTACGGCACCCCCGCGCCCGGCCCCGCCCCGGAGAACATGCGGGTACCCCCACCGGCGCAGGTATGGCGCCGAATCCCGTCCTGGGAGTTCCACCGCGCCAACGTCGATCCCGGCCGCGCCCGCACCATCGTCGGCTGCGCCGCCCGCGCGGATGCCCTGGAACGCCTCACCGCCCGCGACGCCCTGACCTCGCTGCCCGGCGTTGGGATCTGGACCGCCGCCGAGACCGCCCAGCGCGCCCTCGGTGATGCCGATGCGCTCTCGGTCGGCGACTACCACCTGTCGTCGATGATCGGGTGGACCCTGCTGGGTCATCCCATCGACGACGACGCGATGGTCGACCTGCTGGAACCGATGCGACCGCACCGGTACCGCGTGGTGCGACTGCTGGAGGTCAGCCGACTGGCCTCCCTGCCGCGCCGCGGACCGCGCCTGCCGGTGCAGCGCATCAGCAGGCTATGAACGCTGACGGCACAGCCCCGAAAGCGCCCGCCGGACGGCGGATTCTGACGGGGACTACTTGTCCTCGACGAACTTGACGTCCGCGTCATACGCCACGTCGCGCACCGGGCGGGTGGCCAGTTCCTCCTGGCGGGGGAACAGCAGCGGGTAGAGCACACCGGCCAGCGCGGCACCGGCCAGCGGCGCCAGCCAGAACAACCACAACTGTCCCGGCGCACCGGCACCGTTGAAGAACGCGACACCGGTGGAACGGGCCGGGTTGACCGAGGTGTTGGAAATCGGGATCGAGATCAGGTGGATCAGCGTCAGGCACAGCCCGATCGACAGTCCGGCGAAGCCCTTGGGAGCGCGATCGTCCGTCGAGCCCAGGATCACCATCAGGAAGATGAACGTGAGCAGTACTTCAGCGATCAGCACCGCGCCCATCGAGTACAGGAACGGTGAGTTCGCGCCGTAGCCGTTGGCGGCCATATTGCCGGTGGCGTTGAATTTGGGACGGCCCTTGGCGATGGTGTAGAGCAGTCCGCCGGCCGCGAAACCGCCGAGCACCTGCGCCAGCCAGTAGCCCGGCACCGCAGCCCACTCGACCCGCTTGGCGATCGCCGCCCCCAGGGTCACAGCCGGGTTGAAGTGCCCGCCGGAAATGGTGCCGAAAGCGTAGACACCGGTCAGCACGGTCAGGCCGAAGGCCAGCGAGACACCGAGGAACCCGATGCCAACTGAACCGTCGCCGGCAGGGTTGGCGGCATAGATGGCGGCGCCGCAGCCTCCGAACACCAGCCAGAACGTGCCGATGAACTCCGCCGTCAGGCGGTGGGTCATCGTAGGGGCGGTCATCAGACTCCTTCACTGTCGAAACGTCCGCCAGGTCAGCTTCCCGAGGTCGGCTGTGGACGAGGTGTCGAAAAGGCTCTCACCCGCAGCGCCCCAGCCGCATCGGCTTTAGCCGAATCTCCACCGGATCGAGACCCCACCAGTGATTTAGGAAACCCTAAGTTGGCATTTCACCGCAGCCTGCATATCGTTTTGTTACCTGTTGACGACCAAGTGGCGGCCCCGGCGATGCCACCCGGTCAGACAACGAAATATGGGCCGCCGTTCAGCGACGCACGGAGGAACCCGACGGTGCGCGGCGTGCTCGAGACAACCACCGGTTCACGCCGCGCGACATGTGAAGGGTCAGGTGCGTATGCCCAGTAGTGTCGGGCTTTACAACCCCAGGTACGAGCACGACGCGTGCGGCGTTGCGATGGTTGTCGACATGCACGGCCGACGCAGCCGAGCCATCGTCGACCACGCCATCACCGCGCTGCTCAACCTCGAGCATCGCGGGGCCGCCGGGGCCGAGCAGCACAGCGGCGACGGCGCCGGGATCATGATTCAGGTCCCGGACAAGTTCCTGCGCTCCCTCTGTACCGAGCAGGGCGAATTCGAGTTGCCTGACGAGGGCTCCTACGCCACCGGTATCGCGTTCCTGCCGCAATCCTCCCGCGACGCGGCCTTGGCCGTGGCGGGAGTGGAGAAGATCGTCGAGGCCGAGGGCCTGACCGTGCTCGGCTGGCGCGAGGTGCCCACCGACGAATCGTCGCTGGGCGCGCTCGCCCGCGACGCCATGCCGACCTTCAAGCAACTCTTCATCGGCGGCGCCTCCGGGATGGACCTGGAACGCAAGGCCTACGTGATCCGCAAGCGTGCCGAACACGAACTCGGCACCAAGGGTCCCGGCCAGGACGGTCCGGGGCGTGAAACCGTCTATTTCCCAAGCCTTTCCGGCACCACCCTGGTGTACAAGGGCATGCTGACCACTCCCCAGCTCAAGGCGTTCTATCTCGACCTGCAGGACGAGCGGATGGAAAGCGCGCTGGGCATCGTGCACTCCCGGTTCTCCACCAACACCTTCCCGTCCTGGCCGCTGGCGCACCCATTCCGACGGATCGCCCACAACGGGGAGATCAACACCGTTACCGGCAACGAGAACTGGATGCGTGCCCGGGAGGCGTTGATCAAGACCGACGTGTTCGGTACCGACGTCGAGAAGGTCTTCCCGATCTGCACCCCCGGCGCCTCCGACAGTGCGCGCTTCGACGAGGTCCTCGAACTGCTGCACCTGGGCGGACGAAGCCTGCCGCACGCCGTGCTGATGATGATCCCGGAGGCCTGGGAGCGCAACGAGGACATGGACCCCGCGCGCCGGGCCTTCTACGCCTACCACTCCGCGCTGATGGAACCGTGGGACGGCCCGGCCTCGGTGTGCTTCTCCGACGGCACCATCGTCGGAGCGGTGTTGGACCGCAATGGACTTCGCCCGTCCCGCATCTGGGTCACCGACGACGGACTGGTCGTGATGGCCTCCGAAGCCGGCGTTCTCGACATCGACCCGGCCCGGGTGGTCAAACGGATGCGGCTGCAGCCCGGCCGGATGTTCCTGGTCGACACTGCCGCCGGCCGGATCGTCTCCGACGAGGAGATCAAGGCCGAACTGGCCGCCGAGCATCCCTACGGGGAGTGGTTGGAGTCCGAGCAGTTCCACCTCGACGATCTGCCGCAGGGCCCTTATATCCGGATGCCGCATCACCGGGTTGTGTTGCGCCAGCAGGCGTTCGGCTTCACCTACGAGGAACTCAACCTGCTTGTCGCGCCGATGGCGCGGACCGGCGCCGAGGCCCTCGGGTCGATGGGCACCGACACCCCGATCGCGGTCTTGTCGTCGCGCCCGCGGATGCTCTACGACTACTTCCAGCAGTTATTCGCCCAGGTGACCAACCCGCCACTGGACGCCATCCGGGAGGAAGTGGTCACCAGCCTGCAGGCCACTATCGGTCCGGAGGGGGACCTGCTCAACCCGACACCCGAGTCGTGTCATCAGATCGTGCTGCCGCAGCCGATCCTGCGCAATCACGAACTGGCCAAACTGGTCAACCTCAATCCCGACGACGAGGTGCACGGCCACCGGCACGGTATGCGCTCGGGCGTCATCCGCTGCCTCTACCCGGTGGCCAAGGGCGGGGAGGGTCTGCGGCGCGCACTCGACGACATCCGGACCGCGGCGTCGGCGGCCATTGCCGACGGCGCCCGCATCCTGATCCTGTCCGACCGCGAGTCCAACGAGTCGATGGCACCGATCCCGTCGCTGCTGTCGATCGCCGCCGTGCACCACCATCTGGTGCGCGAGCGCACCCGCACCCAGGTCGGCCTGGTCGTCGAATCCGGTGACGCCCGCGAGGTCCATCACATGGCCATGCTGATCGGTTTCGGCGCCGCGGCGATCAACCCGTACATGGCGTTCGAGTCCATCAGCGACATGATCGACCGCGGCGTTCTGGCCGGCCCGAACGGTCCGCTGGATCGTGACAAGGCGCTGAACAACTACATCAAAGCCGCCGGCAAGGGCGTGCTGAAGGTGATGTCCAAGATGGGCATCTCCACCGTCGCGTCCTACACCGGCGCGCAACTGTTCCAGGCGATCGGCATCGCCCAGAAGGTGCTCGACGAGTACTTCACCGGCTTGTCCTGCCCGGTCGGCGGGATCGACCTCGACGACATCGCCGCCGACGTCGCCGCCCGCCACCAACTGGCCTACCTGGACCGCCCCGACGAGCGCGCGCACCGCGAACTCGAGGTGGGCGGGGAGTACCAGTGGCGCCGCGAGGGCGAGTACCACCTGTTCAACCCGGATACGGTGTTCAAGCTCCAACACTCGACCCGCACCGGCCAGTACTCGATCTTCAAGGAGTACACCGACCTCGTCGACAACCAAAGCGAACGCATCGCCTCGCTGCGCGGTCTGCTGAAGTTCAAGGAGGGCCTGCGCCCGCCGGTTCCCTTGGAGGAGGTCGAACCGGCCAGCGAGATCGTCAAGCGGTTCTCCACCGGCGCGATGAGTTACGGCTCCATCTCCGCCGAGGCCCACGAGACCCTGGCGATCGCGATGAACCGCCTTGGCGGGCGGTCGAATTCCGGTGAGGGCGGCGAAGCCGTCAGCCGCTTCGAGCCCGATTCCAACGGCGACTGGCGGCGCAGCGCCATCAAGCAGGTTGCCTCCGGCCGGTTCGGGGTGACCAGCAACTACCTGACCAACTGCACCGACATCCAGATCAAGATGGCCCAGGGCGCCAAACCCGGTGAGGGCGGCCAACTTCCTGGCCACAAGGTCTACCCGTGGGTGGCCGAGGTGCGGCACTCCACCCCCGGTGTGGGTCTGATCTCCCCGCCGCCGCATCACGACATCTACTCCATCGAGGATCTGGCCCAGCTGATCTACGACCTGAAGAATGCCAACCCCTCGGCGCGGATCCACGTGAAACTGGTGTCCGAGAATGGGGTTGGCACGGTCGCGGCCGGGGTTTCCAAGGCGCACGCCGACGTGGTGCTGATCTCCGGGCATGACGGCGGCACCGGCGCCACCCCGCTGACGTCGATGAAGCACGCCGGTGCGCCCTGGGAACTCGGACTGGCCGAGACCCAGCAGACGTTGCTGCTCAACGGACTTCGCGACCGGATCGTCGTCCAAGTCGACGGTCAGCTCAAGACTGGGCGCGACGTGGTGATCGCCGCTCTGCTCGGTGCCGAGGAGTTCGGCTTCGCCACCGCACCGCTGGTGGTGTCGGGCTGCATCATGATGCGGGTCTGCCACCTCGACACCTGCCCGGTGGGGGTGGCCACCCAGAACCCGGTGCTGCGGGAACGGTTCACCGGCCAGCCGGAATTCGTCGAGAACTTCTTCCTGTTCATCGCCGAAGAGGTCCGGGAGTTCATGGCCAAACTCGGCTTCCGCACCGTCAACGAGATGGTCGGTCAGGTCAACGCCCTGGACACCAGCAAGGCCGCGGCGCACTGGAAGGCCCACAAACTCGATCTGTCCCCGGTGCTCTACGAGCCGAACTCGGCATTCATGAACCAGGACCTGTACTGCAGTTCCCGCCAGGACCACGGACTGGACAAAGCACTGGATCAGCAACTGATCGCCCAGAGTCGTGAAGCGCTCGATTCGCGCACCCCGGTGCGCTTCTCGATGAAGATCTCCAACACCAACCGGACCGTCGGAACCATGCTCGGTCACGAGGTGACCAAGGCCCACGGCGGCGACGGCCTGCCCGACGGGACCATCGACATCACCTTCGAAGGGTCGGCCGGCAACAGTTTCGGCGCGTTCGTGCCGCGGGGTATCACGCTGCGGGTCTACGGCGACGCCAACGACTACGTCGGAAAGGGCCTGTCCGGCGGGCGGATCGTGCTGCGGCCCTCCCAGGACGCGCCTGAGGGCTACGCGGCCGAGGACAACATCATCGGCGGCAATGTGATCCTCTTCGGCGCCACCAGTGGTGAAGCCTTCATCCGCGGCACCGTGGGCGAACGCTTCGCGGTGCGAAACTCCGGGGCGCACGCAGTGGTCGAAGGCGTGGGTGACCACGGCTGCGAGTACATGACCGGCGGACGGGTGGTGATCTTGGGTCCGACCGGACGCAACTTCGCCGCGGGCATGTCCGGCGGGATCGCGTTCGTCTACGATCCTGACCGGCAGTTGCCGACCAACCTCAACACCGAGATGGTCGACCTCGAGGGCCTTGACGACGATGACGTCGAGTGGTTGCACGGCATACTGATGGCCCACCGCGATGCCACCGATTCAGCTGTCGCGCAACGCATCCTGGCCGACTGGCCGCGACAGACAGGGGATTTCGTGAAGGTGATGCCACGCGACTACAAGCGCGTCCTGGCGGCGATCGCCGAAGCTGAGCGCACCGGCGAGGACGTCGACACCGCGATCATGGCGGCCTCCCGTGGCTGACCCCAGTGGCTTCCTGAAGTATCCCCGCCGGGAGACCCCTCGGCGACGGCCGGTGCCGCTGCGCCTGCGGGACTGGAACGAGGTCTACGAGGACTTCGACCACGAGGCGCTCCAGCAACAGGCCGCCCGCTGCATGGACTGTGGAATCCCGTTCTGCCACAACGGCTGCCCACTGGGCAACCTGATCCCGGAGTGGAACGACCTGGTCTACCGCGACCGCTGGAGAGACGCCATCGAACGGCTGCACGCCACCAACAACTTCCCGGAGTTCACCGGTCGGCTGTGCCCGGCGCCGTGTGAGGCGTCCTGCGTGCTCGGCATCAACGCCGACCCGGTGACCATCAAGCAGGTCGAGGTCGAAATCATCGACAACGCCTGGGACGAGGGCTGGGTGCAGCCGACCCGTCCGCACCTGGTCACCGGTAAGTCGGTCGCCGTCATCGGCTCCGGCCCGGCCGGCCTGGCCGCCGCTCAGCAGTTGACCCGCGCCGGTCACGACGTGACGGTCTACGAACGGGCCGATCGCATCGGCGGCCTGCTGCGCTACGGAATCCCGGAATTCAAGATGGAAAAGCGCCACATCGACCGGCGCCTCGACCAGATGCGGGCCGAGGGCACCAAGTTCGAGACCGGCGTCAACGTCGGGGTCGACGTCACCGCCGACGAACTCCGGGACCGCTTCGATGCCGTCATCCTCGCCGGCGGCGCCACCGACTGGCGCGACCTGCCCATCCCGGGCCGCCAGTTCGAGGGCATCTACCAGGCCATGGAGTACCTGCCGTGGGCCAACAAGGTCGCCGTCGGGGATCTGGAGGACACTCCGATCACCGCCAAGGGCAAGCGCGTGGTCATCATCGGCGGCGGCGACACCGGCGCGGACTGCCTGGGCACCGCCCACCGTCAGGGCGCGGTCAGCGTGCACCAGTTCGAGATCATGCCCCGCCCACCCGAAGATCGCGCCGAGGTCACCCCGTGGCCGACCTACCCGCTGATGTACCGGGTCTCCTCGGCGCACGAGGAGGGCGGGGAACGGGTTTTCTCGGTCAACACCGAACGCTTCCTGGGTGAAGGCGGCAAGGTCACCGGCCTGCGCGCGCACGAGGTCGTGATGCAGAACGGCACGTTCGAGAAGGTCGAGGGCAGCGACTTCGACCTCGAGGCCGACATCGTGTTCCTCGCGATGGGCTTCGTCGGGCCGGAGAGGCCGGGCCTGCTCACCGACCTCGGCGTCGAACTCGATGGCCGGGGCAACGTCGCCCGCAACGCCGACTTCGAGACCTCGGTCCCCGGGGTGTTCGTCGCCGGCGATATGGGCCGCGGGCAGTCGCTGATCGTCTGGGCGATCGCCGAGGGACGGGCCGCCGCCGCCGGTGTCGACCGCTACCTGATGGGCCACTCAGCTTTGCCGGCGCCCATCACCCCGAGCGCCGTACCGCAACGCTAGTCACTTTAGTAACATGAGAAACACACCACCTGCACCGGCGCGCCTCCGCCGCCATCAGGCGTCATGAAGCTCTAATTGCTGGGGTGGGGCTTGCGCGGTAAAGGTGCCCCCGGGTTGCCAGTGCTGTCGACCGCAGGAGAGATCCTCGTGTACCTCAACAATCCCATCACGACCCCGTTGTTGCGGACCCGGGTCGGACGCATCGCGTGGTCGCTCCTGGCGCATCCGGTGAAGAGCCGCGAGTTCCCCGCCAAACACGAACGCCTCGTCACACCGGATGAGTTGATCCGCTACGGCTTCAGCGGCTTCTAGCGCCGCCCGGCCCCCGCCCAACCCCATCGACTCTGCGCCCAGATCGCGTTTGCGCGCGCGAGGACGATCTGGGCGCAGCGCCGATGCGACGCCCCGGAGACACCTGACGTCTTTGCGCCGTTCACTGTCCATTCACTAAGGTGAGCGGCGATCGGAGGTTGGCGGGCAGGTGGAAGTCGGGCTCATCATCGCCGTGGGCTTCGCCGTCACCTTCGCCCTGACCAACGGGTTTCACGACGCCTCCAACGCGATCGCGACCCTGGTCGCCACCCGCGGGGCGACCCCCGCCCAGGCCGTGCTGCTCTCCGCGGTCTTCAACATGGCCGGCGCGGTTCTGCTGGGCACCGCGGTCGCCGACACCATCGGCAAGATCGTCACCGTCCCGCAGGGGCAGATGGTTGCCGTCGTGGGAGCGGGTCTGGCCGGGGCGACGGCGTGGAACGCCATCACCTGGTGGCGGGGTCTGCCGTCGTCCTCCGGACACGCGCTGGTCGGCGGACTGGTCGGCGCGGCCGTCGCCGACGGGTTCATCTCCGGGTCCGGCGGGATCGACGCGGTGCAGTGGGGCGGCTTCGACGGCTGGCATCCCACCGGGGTGATCGGCGTCCTGATCGCGCTGTTGATCTCCCCGGTGCTGGGGTTCCTGGTCGCGTTTTTGCTGCTGCGGTTTTTGCGGGTGGTGTCACAACGATGGACGACGCGGTGGAACGGTCCGATTCGTGGCGGCGGATGGGTTGCCGCGGCAGGACTTTCGTTCAGCCATGGAGGTAACGACGCCCAGAAGGCGATGGGCGTCATCGCCGCCCTGCTGCTGGCGTCGGGGCACACCGACACGATGACGGTTCCGCTGTGGGCCAAGATCGTCACCGGCTTGGCGCTGACCGCGGGCACCGCCCTGGGCGGGTGGCGCATCGTGAAAACAATCGGCCAGCGCATCTTCACTCTCACCCCGCTGGACTCGTTCTCCAGCCAGGCGTCGTCGACGGCGGTGATTCTCGGTGCCTCCCTGATCGGCGCGCCGGTCAGCACCACCCAGGTGGTGGCCTCCTCGGTCGTCGGTGTGGGTGGTGGACGCCGTCGGTGGCGACACGTCCGCTGGCAGATCGTGCGGGAGATGGGTGTCGCATGGTTGACCACCATTCCGGCCGCCGCGGCACTGGCGGTCCTCGTCCTACTCGTGTGGAGGGTGCTGTGAGCAGCTGGAGGGCATGTGAGTAACCGCTGGTTCCTCCCGGAGACGCCGGATGTGGTCGGCATGTTGCAGACGCAGGCTGAGATCACCGTGCGCGGCATGGACGCCTTCGCCGATTGGGCCGGCGGTGACACCGCCCGGGCCGAGGACGTCCGCACCGCCGAACATGAATGCGACGAGGTGCGCCGAACTTTGGTCGACGCGGTCAGCGAGTCCTTCACCACCCCGCTGCAACCGGAGGACCTGTTCCAGTTGTCGAGGGACCTGGACAAGGTGATCAACGGCGCCAAGAACACCGTCCGCGAAGCCGAAGCTATGGGCTTTCCGCCTGACCCGGCCACCGCCGAGATGGCGGTGCTGCTCGCCGAGGGTGTCCGGCACATCCGGACGGCATTCACCGCCTTGCGCACCCGCGCCGGGCGGGCGCGGGCGGCCACGGCGACGCTGTCGGCCACCGAGGCCGCCGACGCGGCGGTCAAAGCCCAGCGCAACCTGGAGCGGATCTACCGCGCGGCCGCCGGGGACCTGCTCGCCGTGACCGACATCAGCGTCGTGGTCGCCAGGCGGGAGTTCTATCGGCGCGTCTCGGCGATCTCCGATGACATCGTCTCGGTCGCCGACCGGATCTGGTACTCGGAGGTCAAGGAGTCCTGAGGGGCGCTGGGCGCACATCTCGGTTCGCTCCCGGTTCGGCGGCGAACCCGTCGCACGGCCCCGACCCGGCGGGGCGCCGCCTTACGCTGGGCCGGACGCGTGCCCATTGAGCGCGTGCTGATCGGAAACCCGGGGTGAGTGGTCGTGGCCAAGAAGATGCTCGCGGCCGGTCTGGCTGCGTTGAGCATGACGATCGCGCCGCCGGCCGCCGCCGACCCGGCGACGGCGAGCCAGCCCAGCCAGTGGATCGTCGTGGGGGTGCCCGCGGCGACCGAGACGACCGGCACCCTGACCGCGTTCCAGCGCGTCGGCCAGGAGTGGAAGGTGGTGCTCGGGCCGACGAAGGCAAAGGTCGGCTCGTTGGGGGTGGGTGAACCCGGCGACGGCATCCATCGCACCCCGGAAGGCACCTTCACCTTCGACCAGGCCTTCGGCCGGGAGCCCAACCCCGGGACGAAGATGCCGTACTTCCAGGCCACCAACCAGGACTGGTGGGACGAGGACGCCAGTTCCCCGACCTACAACACCCACGTCCGCTCGGCCACCAACCCGTCGTCGATCACCGAGAACCTGTATGACTCCGGGCCGGTCTACGACTACGCGGTCAACATCGCGGTGAACCCGCAGCGCATTCCGGGCAAGGTGTCCGGAATCTTCCTGCACGTCACCGACGGCAGCCCGACCTGGGGTTGCGTCGCCATCGGCCGCGACGAGATGAAGTCCATACTGACCTGGTTGGACCCGGCGGCCTCGCCACGGATCACCATCGGAGTCGGTTCCCCGTCGCTGGTCACGAATAGGTCCTGACCGGCCCGCACCGCTACCCTTTGGGAGTGATGCGACCAGTCTCCCGACGCAACCTTCGGTCAGTGAAATCGGCCACGGTAAGCAGGCGGGGGGCGCAGTGGGGACTGGCGGTCGGGCTGGGTCTTGGTGCGGCAGTGATCTGCGGCGCCGGTGTGGCTGCCGCGGACCCGGACGGGCCGTCTGCCGGCACCTCATCTGAGTCGTCGGCCGGATCGACCCCGGCCGTATCGACCCCGGGTTCGTCGCGCGCCGAGAAGGTCCGCCGCACCGGGGCCGTCAACGCCGGACCGAGGTCTGCGATCCGCCCGCCGCGGCCGGCGGCGACTGCCCCGGCACCGGCCCTGGCCGAGGACGTCGAGACAGACCTCCCCACTGTGCGGGTGCCGCGGGCGCGGATGCGGTCGTCGGAGGCCGCGGCGCCGGTGGCGCCGGCCAGTGCGGCCACGGCCGCGATGACCCCAGTCGCTTCGGTCCCGGCCGCGGCCGTCAGCGAACCCGCCATCCCCGAGGTGACGGTGCAGTTGCCCCCGATGCCGGTCACAGACGACCGTGGGTTCACCGTGTCGCAACCGGCCATCACCGACGCCGCCACCGCCTACGTCGCTGCGGGCGGCGACCCGGCCGACTCCCCCCGTTTCTTCTTCGGCGATCTGGCGACCGGAACCCTGGAGACACTGGCATCTATCCCGCTTACCCGGGATCAGGAGCGGGTCGAAATGGGAAACCTCGCGGTGTCGGGTTATTTCGGCGGAATCTGGTTGCGGGACAACCTGGGTGACGAACCAGCCGAACCGACCGGGTCACCCCGGCCGACCCAGCCCGTCGGCGCCGCGCCCCCCGGTGGGTGGATCTCTGCGCTCGGCTTGCGGGGGTTCGGCGCTTTCGTGGCCGGCCTGACCGACATCAGCAGGGTGCCTTGGCTGTCCGCACCCGCCGCGCAAGCGTCGGTTCCGGTGCTGCTCAGTCTCTACGGATACAACAAGGGTTACCTGGAATACCTCCTGGACAACCCGCCTCCCGGGGTGCCTTCCATGCGGGATACGTTGACCTGCAACGGATTTCTGGACTGCAACTCTTCCCTGGTCGACTTGGAGATCGCCAACCGATACGACAGCGCCCTGATCGACCTCGCGCACCCGCCGACGCTGCGCTGGTGGGACATGAAGGTGTGGAGCTCGGTGCTCGAAATCACCACCGGCGCGGGCCGTTTCGTGTGGGAGATCATCACACCGCCGGGCGGGTTCTCGCCGAACTCGTACTCCGCGCTGGTGGATCTCAGTTCGGCGTACCTGATGGTCAGCAAGGCGGCCACGCTCGCCAGTATGAAGTCCTACGGCGACCGCGATGCTCACCTGGCATCCACCGCCATGCTCCTGCAGGCAGGCCTGTGGATGTGGTCGGGTGCCTACTTCTCCGGGCTGGCCTCCAACGCCCCACGGGGGACCATCCCGAAGATCGTGGTGGCCTCGGCCTGACCCGGGTTCCCCAGATCGGTGCCCTATCCGTGGGCTGCCGTCGAGATCGGCTGCCAGCGCTCCCATTCGTCCAATCGACGGCCGTATTCGGCCCTGGCCCAATCCAACGCATGCCGACCCAGGAAGACACGGTTCGGGGGTTCGTCGGCATCCACGATGGCCAGGATCGCCGCACGGGTGGACTCCGGACGACCTAGATCGACTCGACGCTCAGCGCGCTCCGATTCGAAGAGGGTGCGTCGGGAAGCGTAGGCGGCCAGCGGTTGCGCGTGCGGTGCTGCGGTGATCCAGTCGGTGTCGAAGCCGCCCGGCTCGACGAGGGTGACCCGGATGCCGAACGGTTCGACCTCCCCCGCCAGTGATTGCGACATCCCTTCCAGCGCCCACTTCGACGCGTGGTAGATCCCTAGGTTGGGAAATGCCAGAACGCCTCCGATGGAGGACACTTGAATGATGTGGCCGCTGCCCTGGGCCCGCAGATGCGGCAGCGCGGCCTGGGTGATCCACAGCGCACCAAAGAAATTGGTGTCCATCTGAGCGCGGGCCTCCTCCTCGGAGAGTTCCTCGACGAAGCCGTATTGCCCGTACCCGGCGTTGTTGACCACCACGTCGAGTCGGCCGAACCGGTCATGCGCGCCGCGGACGGCCGCGAAGCACGCTGCCCGGTCGGCGACGTCAAGCTGGATCGGCTCAATGGCGGCGCCGTAAGTCCGGCGCAGGTCCGCCAGGGCCGCCGGGTCGCGCGATGTGGCGGCCACCTGATCACCACGGTCAAGGGCGGCGATCGCCCATTGTCGGCCGAGGCCGCGCGAAGCGCCGGTGATGAACCAGACCCGTGTACTCACCGGTTCTCCTTCTTCCCGCCGATCAGCAGGATCGTTCCGACCGCAGCTGCGGCCCCGAGGCCGAAGATAGTCGCGAACGCCGCCTCCGGCGCCGGAGGGCCGGAGACGCTCAACAGAGTCCCCACGACCGCTATCCCCGAACCCACCTTTCGGGCGATGGCGTTGAAGCTGGTGGCGATCCCTGTCTCGTGCTCCTCGACGTCCTGAACGATCAACACCGGCAGCGCCCCGTAGGCCAGCTGATGTAGGCGTTGGTGAGCAGGCCGGCGAGGACGACCTGCCATGCTGCCGAATGCCATCCGACCAGCATCACGAACCCCAGTGCCCCGGCCGAGGCCGCTGGCGGTGAGCACGCTGGCACCGAAGCCGTAGCCGGCGGTCGGTGCTGTCTCGACGAAGTCGGTGAGACCCAAGAAGGAGAAGTACAGTGCCATGCCGACCAGCAACGTCGCGGCGTTGGTCCGCAGGATGGGCCGCCGGCTCAGCATTGCCGTGGAGACAAGCGGATTCACCCACCGGCGGCTGTGTCGCCACCAGCCGATCAACGCCGCACTCCCGACCGCCGCGGCAGTCAGGGTGGCCGCCGACAACACGCCCCAGACGCGGGCTTGGGGGATCGTCAACAGCATTGCCGACAGCCCCACCGCCAGGCCTAATCCGCCGCACCAGTCGACCGCGGCATCCTCATGACGGGGCCGGGCCGGTAGGGCACCACCGCGGTAACCAGTGCGATGACCGCGACGGTGAACAGCGTGCACAGCCAGAACACGCGCTGACAGGAGGCACCCGGAGTCATCAGCAATCCGGTCGCCACCCAAACCCATGCCGCCGCCGAAACCCAGCATCGCCGAAAGCATGGCGATCGCGCCGACCAGCCGGTCAGCCGGTATCTCGTCGCGCAGGATCGACCCCGCGACCGGGTAGAGCGAGAACGCAACGCCCTGCAGTACCCGGCCGAGGATCAACAGCGGCATCGACGAGGTCACCGCCGCCACCGCCGAGCCGGCCAGAACGAGGGCGAGCACCACGAGCAGAACCGTCTTCTTGTTGCGGATATCGGCGATGCGACCGATCAGCGGCGTGCAGTTGCCGGCCGATCACCGCAAGGAGTGCTGGCGATCTGCCGTCTGGGGGACCGCATCAGAGGCCGGACCCGCCGGCGTCATCACGGTGGTCACGACTGGTTCCCGGCGAACAGTTCCGCACCGGGCGCCTGACTGCGCGGGGTTGCGGTGAAGTCAATCTGAGCGGCCGGGTTGGCCAGGGCGGTCACCGACGCGGTGCCGATCGGGCCGAGCGCGTCGAACAGTGTCGCGGTGCCCACGGCGACCCCGTCGGCCGCCGAGCGGCTGTCGCCGCGAACGCCGATGAATTGGCTGCGCGGCAGTCGCGACAAGCTGACGGTGAGGTCGCCGTTGATGTAACCGATGCCGGCTGTCCCGAGGTTGACGACCATGTTGGTGGCCTGTCTTGCGCTAGACCCTCACGCTGGACTGCAGCGAACGCCGTGGTCCGGATGGGCCTGAGCACAGGTGATCGTCGGTTCCACCGATCGGCGGCGGCGATCTAATCGACGGGGCGTCGGATTGTGTAAGGATGCGCAGATGCGAGAAACCTTCAACAACCAGAAGGTCACGGTCGTCGTCGCCGACGACCACCCCATCTTTCGTGAGGGTCTGGTGCGCGCGCTGACCGGCAGCGGGCTTGTCGAGGTGATCGCCGAAGCCGAGGACGGACCCTCGGCGCTGGAGTCGATCAAGCAACACCGACCCCAGGTCGCGCTCCTCGATCACCAGATGCCGGGGATGGACGGAGCCCAGGTCGCCGCCGCGGTGCTCCGTGACGAACTGCCCACGCGGGTACTGCTGGTATCGGCCAATGACGATCCGGCGATCGTCTACCACGCTCTGCAGCAGGGGGCTGCAGGCTATCTTCCCAAGGAGTCCTCGCGCAGCGAGATCGTCACCGCCGTCCTGGACTGCGCGCAGGGCCGCGATGTCGTTCCGGCACAGATGGCGTCCGGTCTGGCCGCCGAAATTCGCCGGCGCGCCGAACCCACCGGCCCGGCGTTGAGCGCCCGCGAGCGGGAGGTGCTGGCGATGATCGCCGACGGCTCCAGCATCCCGGCCATCGCCAAGCAGCTCTTCCTGGCACCGTCGACGGTCAAGACTCACGTGCAACGGCTCTACGAGAAGCTCGGGGTCGGAGATCGGGCGGCGGCAGTCGCCGAGGCCATGCGGCGCGGACTGCTCGACTAGTCGAGGCACCAGAGCGATGGGGCGATTGATTGTCCGCATCCTGGACTTCCTGACCAGCGAGCCACTGCGCATCCGGTCGGTTCTGCGTTTGGTGCTGATCGTCTTGATCGCGCTGCTGGTCGAGCAATCCCACGTCGAGCACCGCAACGGCGCCTTGTTCAAAGCGGTGCTGGCCGTCTACGCGGTCGGTTCGGTGCTGTGGCTGTGGTTCATCCTCACCCGACGGTCTCGGCGGTGGTTTGCGTGGGCATCGACATTCGCCGACGTCGCTGTGGTTCTGGCGCTCTGCGTCGCCTCGGGCCCGGCAACGATCTCGTTGTTCCCGATCTTCTTCTTGCTGCCCATCTCGGTGGCCTTCATGGACAGTCCCACCCTCACCGGAGCGTTGGGGTTAAGCGCCTCGTTCGGCTATCTGCTGGCCTGGGCGGTCTACGCCACCCAGGAGCAGAAGATGGGGATGACGATCCCCACGATCGTCTACGTTCAGGTCGGCTGTCTGCTGTGGCTGACCGCGGCGACCACTGCACTGTCGTTCGCGCTGGCCCGGCGCCGAGCCAGGGTGCAGGTTCTCCTCGATGTTCGCCGTCGCCTGATCGCCGAAGCGATGCATGCCGATGAGCGGCACAATCGGGAACTGTCCGAGCAACTGCACGACGGCCCGCTGCAAAACCTCCTTGCCGCTCGCCTCGATCTCGACGAGTTGCGGGAGAGTCCCACACCCGAGGGTTTCGACCGCCTCGACGCGACGATACGAGAGACGGTCACCGGTCTGCGGACCACCGTCGCCACGTTGCATCCGCAAGTGCTGGAGCAGTTGGGACTGACCGCCGCCATTCGCGATCTCGCCCAGAGATACGAGCAGCGTTGGGGTACACCGGTGCAGATCGAGGTCGACGAGGTGGGACGCCCGGAAGGTCAGGCGCTGATCCACCGGGCGGCCCGGGAACTGCTCGCCAATGCGAACAAGCACTCTGCGGCCACAAGCCTGGGAATCTCACTGCACCGCCGGGGGGATGCGACGGTGTTGAAGGTCGTTGACAACGGGGTCGGCTTCGACCCCGAGATTCTGGCCAGCCGCGTCAGCGAGGGCCACATCGGGCTGGCGTCGTTGGCGGTCGCAGTCGAGGCGGCGGGCGGGTCAGTGGATTTCAGCACCCCCTCCGGCGGAGGAACCGTGGTGAGCGTGACGGTACCCGATGAACTGGAGGAGTGATCAACTCACCTGCACCGAGATCGACGGCCAGCCGGAGGCTCCGTCCGGTGCCGGCGCCGCCTGCCGTTCGGTCTGCACCGCGCCGGTGTTGTCGGTGGCCCGAACGGTGATGGTGTGCGCCCCCGGGGTGGCCTGCCAGTTGTAGGTCCACAGCCGCCAGGTGTCATCGGAGTAGGCCGCACCCAGGGCAGCCTGCTGCCAGGGGCCGTCATCGACACGAACCTCGACGGCTTTGATGCCGCGGTATTGCGCCCAGGCCACCCCACCAACGGTGATCGGTCTGGCGGTCAGTCGCTGGCCGTTGCGGGGGACGTCGATACGAGACTGGGTCTTGATGGGCGCCTTGGCCGACCAGCCGAGTTTGGTCCAGTAGGCCTCGGCCCGGTCGAACCGCGTCAATTCCAGGTCGACGACCCACTTGGTGGCCGAAACGAAGCCGTACAGTCCCGGTACCACCAGCCGCGCCGGATACCCGTGCTCAACGGGTAACGGCACGCCGTTCATCCCGACCGCCAACATCGCATCCCGATCGTCGGTGAGAGCTTCGACGGGCGTTCCGATGGTGAAGCCGTCGACCGATGTGGACAGCACCATATCGGCGTCGGTTTGAATTCCGCTGCTTTCCAACAAATCACGGATTCGGTAGCCGGTCCACATGGCGTTGGAGATCAGCTCCCCGCCGACCGGATTGGACACGCAGGTCAGGGTCACCGCTCGTTCGATCACCTCGAAGTTCGCCAAGTCGTCGAAGGTGTAGGTGATCTCGCGATCGACCATGCCGTGGATGCGCAGCTTCCATTCAGTGCGGGAGATCTGGGGAACGTTCAGTGCGGTGTCGATCCGGTAGAAGTCGGCGTTGTCGGTGATGAAGGTGGGCAGCCCAGTGGCGGCGGGCTGCACCTCGGCAGGAACCGGGGGGGCGGGCGAGCCGATCTTGGGTAGGGCGAACGCATTTCGATCCCCGGCCACCGATCTGCGTTTGCGTGTCAGGACATCCCCCGCGATCACACCCACGGCGCCGGCACCGAGCAGTCCCAGTGTCACTAGCGATCGGCGACGGGCCGGGTCCGTGCCCGCCAGTCTTTCCGGAGCAGCGCGGGTCAACAGCCGCATCGTCGCGATACCGCAGGCGGTTCCGACGACAGTGGGTATCAGGTCCGCAGGACCTGCGCCCGGTTGGGCCAGCACCGCCGCACAGCCGGCCGCTCCTGCGGCGCCGACGACCAGACTTCCCAACGGTATTCGGGCGTTCTCCCAGATGGCGGCGATCGCGCACAGAGCGGCGACGACGACCACGACCATGATCGTCAGGAACGTCTTGTCGTTGGTGCCGAACGTCTGGATCGCCCACTCTTTCACCGGCCCCGGCGTGAGGTTGATGACCGCGGTCCCCGCGGCGTTGCGGGCGTCGGCGGCGGGGGAGAACATGCTCGCGAGGAGCTGGGTGACGCCGAGTGACACCGCCGCGGCGGCCAGCCCTCCGGCGATGCGGGCGGACGTGCTTGCAGGTGGCATGTCCGCCAACCTACCGGCCACGACCCCCTGCGGCGCTTCCCCCGATCGGCGGAAACACCCGCGACTCCGGCGTCGCCCGTCCGGGGGACGGCTAACGTACTGGCAGTTCGCGATAAGGAAGCTTGATGACGACGTCAGATTCAGAAACGCTGCCACGACGCACCCTGCCGCTGTGGGTGGCCTTGGCACTGTCGGTGGCAACCGTCGGTCCCACCATCGCGATGGCGGGCAACGGGCAGGGCCTGATCGGTACGGTCGGCAAGGCCGTCCCGTTGGTCTTCGTCATCGGACTGTTCGGGGTATCACTGGTCGGCTACAGCTTCGTTCGGCTGACCCGACACCTCAACCACGCGGGTTCGGCATACGCATTGGTGGGTGCGACAGTCGGGCCGCGGACCGGCTTCTTCGCCGGGTTCGCGATGCTCGGTGGGTACCTCGGCTTCTCGATCGCGACGTTGGCGCTGACTGCCGATTTCGCCAATTCGCTTCTGGCCGAGGCGCAGCAGGGTTCGACCCACCCTTTCCAACTGCCGTGGCTGGGCGTCGCGGTTGCTGCGGCCGCGGCCTCCCTCGTCCTGACCGGACGCGACGCGCGTCTGCTGGCCAAGATCCTGCTCGGGATTGAAGGGGTCGGAATCGTGGCCATGGTGGTGCTGGCAGCAGTGATCCTGGCCCGTGGTGGGGCGCCGACGACCGGGATGGACTTACGCACGTTCTCCCCCTCCGGCGTCCCGATGTCGGCGATTCTGGCCGGTGTGGTCGCGGCCTTCCTGAGTTGGGCCGGCTTCGAGGCCTGCGCGTCGATGGGAGAGGAGACCGCTGACCCGCAGCGCAACATCCCCCGTGCGCTGTGGGGAACCCTGGCACTCACCGGGGTGCTGTTCATCGTGGTGATGTTCGCCCAGACAATCGGTTTCGGCACCGACAAGGCGGGACTGGACGCATTTGAACGCTCGGCCAACACTCTCGGCGACCTGGGCAACAGCTACATCGGCACCTGGTTCAGTCTGCTGGTGATCCTGACCGCGACCGTCGGCGCGTTCGGTTGCCACATGGCGACCGCCTCGGTGGCCGGACGCCTGCTGTTCGCCTTCGCTCGGGACGGGTTCGGCCCGCGGGCCCTGGCGCACATCCACGCCGGGACCGGCGGGCCGCGCCGGGCAATCTGGTTGGTCGTCGCCGTCGGTGTGGCGGTCAATATCGTCTGCGGAGTCTCCGGATGGCCGCGCGCAACGGACGGCAACCCCGCGATTGCCACCTATTTCCTGTTCGCCGTCGCCGGATCGGTGTCGTTGATGGTGTGTTACCTGCTGGTGGAGATCGCGGCCGTCAGGTTCGTCGGAGCCAAGCGATTCATCGCCGTCCACGGCGGCACCGCCAGGTTAAGCGGACTGACGTTGCCGACACTAGGGGCGGCGGTGATCCTGGTGGTGCTGTGGTTCAGCGTGAAGGACGCCACCGGATGGTGGGATGCGCCGATGCTCGGGCTGTACTGGTGCGCAATGGGACTGATGATCGCCATTGCGGCGTGGCGGATCGCCAAGCGGGTCGGTGGGGCGCTGGCTGCCGAGCTTGAGATGGTCGGTCAGGCCAGGTAGTCGAAGGTACTCACCATTCCGGCTTCGGCGTGATAGGCGTTGTGGCAGTGGAGCGGCCAGTAGCCGGGGTTGTCGGCGAGGATGGCGACCTTCACCGATTGGTTTGGGAGCACGACGACGGTGTCCTTGCGGGCACCCTGGGTGCCATCCGGGTTGAGGATCGCGAAGGTGTGCCCGTGCAGGTGCATCGGATGCCACATCCGGGACTTGTTGACGAACGTCATCGCCGCCTGTTGGCCCTGGGCGACGGTGAACGGTGGGTTGTCGGGATAGAAGCCGTTGATTCCCCACTGATAACCGGTCTGCGCGGAGGTCAGGTCGGCCACCATCTCGGTGTCGGCCTTGTTCCACGCCAGTTGCGCGTCGTCGGGAGCCGCGAAAAGGTCTACGGTGCCGACCTTTCCGGTGAGTTCCGGTGGTTGGAACCCCATCGGTGGTGGGGTGCCTACACCGGTCGCCAAGAGTGCTCGCGCGGCAGCACCCTTACCCTCAGCCAGTGCGACGAGAGGGAAGACACCGTCACCGGCGGTGACGATGGCGTCGTAGCGTTCTCCCATGCCGATCAGCAGGGCGTCGACATCGGTAGGCACCACGGGGAACCCGTCGGTGTGGGTGACCTTGAGTTTGTGGCCGCCCAGGGCGACCCGGAATGCGGTGTCGGCACCGGCGTTGATGATCCGCAGCCTGATTCGCTGACCGGGCTTGGCCCGGAACGTCGTCGCCGCTTCAGGGATCCGGCCGTTGATCAGGTAGTACGGGTAGGTGACGTCGCCAGGGTCGCCGCCGAGCAGATCGCCGTCAGCAGTACCGCCCATCTGGCCCATCGGGCCCATTCCACCGTCCTGACCCATGCCGCCCATGGCGCCCATCCCGCCCTTCTGCAGATCCTCGAAGATCTGCTGCGGTGAGCGCCCGACGCCGTCCGTCCAGTCGTCGAGCATGATGATCCACTCGGCGTCGTAGTCAGCGCGAGCCTTGGGGTCGTCGACGATCAGTGGAAGGTACAGTCCGGTGTCCAGGTCGAGGCCGACATGTGGGTGCGCCCAGTAGGTTCCCGCGTCCGGAACCGAGAATGCGTAGGTGAAGGACTCCCCGGCAGCGACATTGGGGGTTGCCGGTGCCGCACCGTCCATGTCGTTGCGCAAGGCGATACCGTGCCAGTGCATGGAGGTCGGGTTCTGCAGTCCGTTGGTGAGAGTCACCTGCAGTTCGTCGCCGATGTTGGCGCGGATGAGTGGACCGGGCACCGTGTCGGCGTAGCCGAGGGTCTGGACCACCTTGCCGCCGATGTCGACCGAAACCGGTCGCGGATCAAGTGTTGCGGTGACGATGCGACCGGTGCGCGGTCTGGCCGCCTCGGCAGCCTTGATCGGCTCCGCCAGCGCAGCGGGCACGCTGGTCGGCTGGGTCTTGAGGCTCGTGCCCGGCGCCTGACTGCTGCATGCCGCGATGGCGGCACCGGCTCCGGCGGCGAGGCTACTGGCCAGGAACGTTCTACGGTTCAACATGATTCGGCTCAATTCCTGATGTGTTCGGTTCTGCGAGTGGATGATCGGTGCCGAGCAGGTCGGCGGTGATGGCGGAGCAGTACTGGTTCATCGGCAGGGCGAACGGCGAGTTACCCAGTGCGCCTTCGGCGAGATGCCCCATGCGTTCGGCCACCACGAACAAGGCCATGACGGCCGCTCCGATGAGGAGGCCCTGGGCGCTGTGGTGACCGCCGACGTCCACGCGGGTGCACACCATGATGGCGAAGAACCACGTCAGCGCGCGGACGAAAGTCGCGTAGTACCGCGGGATCGGAATGGCGTGGCAGTTCGCGGTCACGGTGGACCACAGCGTGCGGGCCTCCCACCACCGGTTGAAGGCGTTGCTGTTCCGGAATCCGATGAAGATCGAGACGACGATGCCGAGCAGGGGGACCACCGATGCCACGCCCTGCAGTGGCACAACGGCGGATAGCGCGGCCATCGCCGCGGCGACAACCGCGACGGCAAGCAGGTCGTAACGCAGCTGCCACAGTAAGGATCCGAGAATCCGTGATCCCGGTAGCGCCGAGTGCCGTGGCGGCATGGCGGTCCCCTTTCTGTGACTGCGAGCACCGTACCCACCCGGGTCGAGTAATCCGACCGGGCGTCGGAGTCAGAGTCCCCGATGGGACGTCTTCGCGGTATCCACCGATCGGGTTCTTAACGGCTGAACTGCGCTCCACCGACAGATGGGCCGAACGGTGGACTTTCCGCATCCGCGCCACCGCCGAGAGTGGACGACATGAAACATCGAATCCTGCAACTCGCCGCGACCGCCGCCGTTGCATCCTTTGCGGCGGGAATGGCTTTCGTGGCACCCGCCTACGCCGACCCGATCTCGGGTACCTCGACAACAGTGGAGATGCCCCTGCCCGGCCAGGCACGGTTGACCGCCACCGGGGACTCTGCCCACCAACCGCCACCGGTGACTGTTGCGGTTCAGGACGGGACAGGTGGCGTCGATCGTGACGGGACCAACGGCATCGTCGACCCGGACGGCACCGAGGGAAAGGTCACCGGTCCCCTGATGGCGGCGACGCCCGCCATACGGGCAGCACCGGCGCCGTTGTCCCCGCGCGTTCGTTCCTGAACGCCGGCTCCACCGATTGGGGGACATCGCGAATCATTCGGTTTTCCAACCACCCGGCCGACGCCGGCTCAGCCGCCGGCGCGCAAGGGTTGTTCCAGCACCACCAAATTCCATCATCGACAACGGGAGCCCGATCATGAACACCACTGCAAACACCCGGTATCCGGTTCCGCCCCTGTCGTCTGTGGCGGTGTACTGCTCGGCCAGCTCGGCGATCGAAGCGCACTTCGCCGAGGCGGCTCGGGTGATCGGCAGGACTCTCGGGCAGAGCGGTCTGCAGATGGTCTTCGGTGGCGGCGCGGTCGGACTGATGGGCGTTGCCGCCCGGTCCTGCAAGATGCACGGCGGCCGGGTCGTGGGTGTCACCACCCGAAAGCTCGACGCGCTGGAAGGTGGCTGGGACGGCTGCGACGAACTCGTGGTGGTCGACGCGATGCCGGAGCGCCGTACCCGGATGATGGACCTGGCCGATGCCTTCGTGATCCTCCCCGGCGGACTGGGCACCTACGAGGAGTTCTTCGAGGTGGTGGTCGGCCGCCAACTCGGGGATCACTCCAAGCCGATCGTGATCGTCAACCACGACAACTTCTACGACCCGATGATCGCCATGATCGAGCACGGCATCGCCCACAAGTTCATTGCCCCGGCTATCCGGGAGGCCCTTGTGGTCGTCGTTGACGCCGCCGCCGCCCTGCCCGCGTTGCTGGCCCACCGGCCCCGGACACACAACCCGGCGGATTTCCTCTACCTGCCGGCCGAACACCCCGTCGAGCTGGCCCGGGCATCGTGAAGAACGACGACCGCGCTGTGACCGGAGGAAGGACAGTAATGATCAGACCCACCGCCACCAACCGCGAATTCGAACTCGGCGGGATCAATCACGTCGCGCTGGTATGCGCCGACATGGCGCGCACGGTTGAGTTCTATTCCGGGGTGCTGGGCATGCCGTTGGTCAAGGCGATGGATCTGCCCGACGGTATGGGGCAACACTTCTTTTTCGACGCCGGTAACGGCGACTGCGTGGCGTTCTTCTGGTTCGCCGACGCCCCCGACGGGGAGATCGGCGAAACCGTCCCTGCGGCCCTGCCCGGTATGGGGGACATCGTCACCGCGGTGGGCACGATGAATCACCTGGCCTTTCATGTGCCCGCCGAGCGGTTCGACGCCTACCGCGAGCGCCTCATCGCCAAGGGAGTCGAGGTGGGCCCGGTGCTCAACCATGACGACAGCGCCTCCCAGGTCGCTGAGGCGATGCACCCGGGGGTGTTCATCCGGTCGTTCTACTTCACCGATCCCGACGGGGTGATGCTCGAGTTCGCCTGCTGGAGAAAGACGTTTGCCGACGGCGAGCCCGTCGTGACGGGGCGCACCAACGCCGAACGGAGACGGCGTCCGCACCCGCGGGTGTCGTCATGAGCCGGGCGCACTGGTCGGGCTACTCGTGCCGTTCGCTGCGCTGAACTGCGAACGCACCCGCACCGGCGAAGGCGATCAAGAGGAACGCGAAGCAGAACAACACCGCCGGTTCGCCGCCATTCTGGATGGGCAGCAACCCTTTTGGCTGATGGACGGTGAAGTAGGCGTAGGCCATCGTGCCGGCTCCGATCAGCGCGGCGATTCGGGTGAAGACGCCCAGTGCCACCAGGACACCCACCACCAGTTCGATGAGCCCGGCCCACCAGTACGGCCAGGTTCCGAACGGGACTGCGCCGTTCTTGCCCGGCGGCAGGTTGAACAGTTTGGAGGTGCCGTGCAGGGCCCACAGCAGGCCGATCACGATGCGGAATATCCCCAGTGCAGCGGACCGATGTTGGTGCAGGCGGGTGTCGAGAGAGTTGACCATCAGCAAACCCTATGCCGGAATGCCTGTTTCCGCTTCCCGCTTCAGAACAGAGATCCGTTCTCCCGCGCGGCCTCCAGGTAGATCGGCGGAAGCCGCAGGCCGCGGCGGGCCAGCGCGTCCTGGCGAATCGCCACCTCGAAGTGTGACGACTCGACCGGGGCAGGCGGACCGGGAGTGGTCCGATCGTCGAGCCAGTCCAGTGCGAGCCGGATCGCCTGTTCACCTTCGTCGTCGGGCGGGGGCGTGAAACTGAGTCCGCCGCCGTCAGCGACGAAGCCGGCCTGGATGCCGATCGGCAGCGGCCGGGCGTTGGCCTCGGTCCAGGCGATGAGGTCGGCGGCTGTGCTGACCCGGCCGTCGCGGTCGGGCAGGTCCTGGGCGCTCAACACCACCAGCACGTCGGCGTCCCCGGACTGCTGCACATGGTCGCGCCAGGCCTGCGCGGTCGACACCAGTGCCGTCGGTCCGATGGTGGCCGAACCCCAGTCGGACGCCCTCATCTGCGCCAGCGCGGCCCGATCGGTGAACCCGTCGACGCCGACTGCGGCCACGCGCACGGGACGCGTTCCGAACAGGGGGATCAGCGCGTCCCGGATTGCGCGCCACGGCAGTTGCTCGGCGACCCCGGACACATTGGCAGCACCGGCGTAGCCGTAGACCTCCGGTGGCCGGTCGATGGCCATATAGAGGATGCGCGGGCGATCCCGGCCGACGTAGTCCCGGGCGAGTAGGGCGTTGGCCTCGTCATCGACGGCGATCAGGACGTCCGGCTTGAACCGGTCGACGGCGCGCCGGGCCTGTGCCACCGCGGCGACGGTATTGCCCACCGCCGCCGGGGCCGCGACCCCCAGGTAGTCCCATTCGACGTTGATGGGACGGCGGTTGCGTTCCAGCGCCGCCCGCATCCCGCGGTCGACGGCGTCGACCCAGGAGGACCCTTGCGCGCCGGAATGCACCACCAGGATGCGCGGTTTGGTGGCGTTGAAAGTCCCGAGCAGCACCACGAAAGACAGCAGGAAGCCGGCGATCAGCAGATTCCGTAGATGTCGACGCACGGCCGGCCCTTTCGCGGCAGAACCCGTCACAGCAGGCCCAGCCAGGTCCACCACGGGATCGACGCGAAGACCACCGCGACCCGGGCCGCGTTCATCAGCATGTTGTAGCGCAGGAATCCGCGCTCGTCGGCCTGCTCGAACAGACCCGCCGCGCGGATCTGGATGATGCCGTTGGTGCCCTGGTGCCGGAAGAACGAGATATCGCTGAAGACCGCCGCGCAGAACACGCAGATCCACGGGTGGATACCGTGCGCTGCGGCGACCGGCAGCAGAATGACCGCGGCGGTCAGCATCCCCGCCGTCACCGGCAGAACCAGGCGCACCGCGAGTGTCACCAACAGCGCCACGGCGATGAACACCGCCACGCTGCCGCCGACGAAATCGAAGCGTTGATCCACGGCGCCGGCCAACGAAGCAGCCAGGCCGAGGTGGTCCATGATGCGCATCAGACTGTCGATGCCGAGCAGAAAGAAGATCATCGGCCAGTCCAGTTGCCGCTGAAAGTCCTTCCGCAGCAACGTTCCGGTCAGCAGCAGCCCGAGGAGCACGCAGCCGGCCAGGTACGCCGGCCGGACGTGGTGCCATCCCACGGTGGCGCTGCCGAGGAGGAAGAACATGAATCCGCCCGCAGCGATCCACTCCTGGGTCTTGAGCGGTCCCATCTCAGCCAGCGTGCGCCGCATCTGGTCCTTCGGCAGCGCGGACTCCGCGCCGGGGGGAAACAGTCGGGGCAGCACCGCCAGGTGGATGACCGTCACCCCCAACGCCGCCACCGCGGCGGCCACCAGCCAGAACAATCCGCTGAACTCGGCTTGGGCCTGCGGGGGAAGCAGATTGAGCGCGGCGATATTGGAGGACTTGCTGGTCGCCATCATCGGGGAGAACAGCAGTGCCCCGCCGAAGGTGGCCGCCAGCAGGGCGGTGATCGCCGGACCCTTCGGCGGCAACCGCAACCCGGTGACCATGTCCTGGTACACCGGCAGGAGCAAGGACAGCCGGGCGTTGGTCGACGGCATCAACGGGGACAGCGCGTAACCCGAGCCAAGCAGGGTGACCTGATGCCACACCGGCCGGTCGGGCAGCCGCAGCAGCAGTCGGGTGATCAGCCGGTAGCTCAGACCCGAGGAACTGATCACCGCCGACAGCGCGTACACGCCCAGCAGCAGCAGCAGGCTCGGTGAGGCGAAGCCGGCGAGGGCCACCTCGGGCGGGGCCAGGCCGATGATGAGCGCGGCCACCACCGCGACCAGCGCGGGCACGAACTCGTCAACCAGGCTGAACACCCAGAACAACACGGTGGCGCCGAGCAGCGCCGCGAAGATCGCCGACTGGACGCTGAACCCGGCGGCGTGCATGGCCAGATAAATCAGCGGGGGCGCCACCAGTACCGTTGCCCAGCCGAGGATCTCGCGGGTCGCGACCCCGGAGTCGGCTACGCGGGCGCTCACCCGAGGAGGCTAACAGTGCGCCGCACCGAGGTCGGTGGGCTGATCACCGGGCCCGGGCATGATGGTCGGGTGATGGAACCGGTCCGCAGTCTTGCCCGAGCGCTGGCCGAAGGTGCCGATCTGGTCGACGGACTCGGTCCGCTGGAAGCCGAGAGGGCCTTGTTCTTCCTGATGTCCGCCTATGACCTGGCCGTCGAAATGTGTTTCCAGAAGGGCGATCCCACCGCGCCGCGGCTGACGAACTGGGAGCTGCCGTGGCGCAAGTACGGCGGGGACAACCCGACGACGATCTACCTGAGTGCCCCGGTGTCCCCGCTGTTGTCCTACCGGTTGCGTGGACCGATCGGGCAAGAGGTGTACGCGGGGGTGCAGGTCTATACCCGCGGTCCCGGTTACAACGCCCCGTCGGCGAACATCTCCGACCCGCTCTGCTGGGGAACGGCCGCGAGATCGACCTGCTGATCGGTGGCCCGGATCCGGGTGACGGCCGTCCGTGGCTGCCGCTGAGTGGGCAGGACTACCTGGTCATGGTGCGGCTCTACCACCGCGATGTCGTGACGGCCGACCCCGGACTGACCCTGCGCTGCCTGGACGCTGAGTCCGGGGCCGGCCCGTCGATGGTGCACCGCGCCGCGGACGCCGAGGCGTTCTTTCGCGACGAAATCGCCTCCACCATGGCTGTCACGGAGGTGTTGCGCGCCGCGGGGGTCAACAGCTATCCGCCGCCGGGCGCCCGGGCATGCGCCCAACGCCGTTACACCGGGGCATTGTTTCCGGCCCTGGACAATGTCTACGACGGGTTCTACATCAGCCTGGGGCCGGGTCAGGCGCTGCGCTTGCGAGGCAGGCCGCCCACCGCGCGGTTCTGGTCGTTGGTGTTCTACGACCGCTGGTTCAACACCCCCGACATCGCCGCCCACCGCTGCTACCTCATCGACGCCGACGTCCAACTCGACGCCGACGGAGGCTACGAGGTGGTGCTGAGCCCCGACGATCCCGGGCATCTCAACTGGATCGACACCGCGGGGCTTACCGAAGGCATCTTCGCGATCCGCTGCCTGCTGCCGCAGCATCGCGACCTTCCCTCCGCGGAGGTATTCCCGCTGACCCGTTAGCCGCGTCCAACTATGGTTTGTCAGGTGAGCGACAACCAGATGCTGGTCCTCAACCGAGCCGACCTGGACAGCCTCGGCTTGACCTGGACCGAGATCGTCGACGTACTCGAGGATGCGTTCCGGCAGAAAGCCCAGGGCCTGGTGCAGAACCCGCCCAAACCCAAGGTCACCTCCCGTGACGATGCGTTCATCCACGCCATGCCGGCCTATCTCGGTGGCTCGGACCGCATCGGGCTGAAGTGGGTGGCCGGCTACGAGCAGAACAACGCCAAGGGTCTGCCCTACATCTACGGCGTGATGATCATGAACGACCCGGAGACCGGCCGGCCGGTGGCGATGCTCGACGGTGGATGGATCACCGAGATGCGCACACCGGGGGTGTCCGGGGTGACGATGCGCCACGTGCCGGGCGATCCGAAGCACTTGGCGATCGTCGGCTGCGGGCTTCAGGGTCAGCGCCATCTCGAGGTGGCCCTCGACGTCCATCCCGGCCTGACCCACGTCACCGCTTATGACCGCAACGCCGACCGGGTTGCCCGGATGTTCGAGGAGAAGGCCGGTGACCGGGTGACCCGGCTGGCTGGGTCCCCCGTCGAGGCGGTGGCTGACGCCGATCTGGTGATCACTACCATCACCGTTCCGCTGGACCCCAAATTGGATTGCGCGAACACCGACCCGAATGCGTTGCTGCTGCCGGTGGACTACGACGATGCCATGGCGCCCAAAGCGTTCCACGACGCCGTCGTCTATTGCGTCGATGACATCGGTCAGTACGAGTCGGTGGCGGACAGCATGTATTTCTTCGGCCTGCCCAAACCGGATACCCACCTGGCCGCCGTCGTCAGCGGCGAGTTTCAGGTGCCCACCGAGGGTCGGCGAATGTTCCTCAACATGGGCATCGCGATGGACGACGTCGCGTTGAGTTCCCTGATCCTGGACCGGGCACCGGACGCAGGCGTGGGCCGCTACATCGAATTCCCCTGATGCTCAGACGAGACCGCAGGGTGTCCCTGCTGCGGGCCGGCGTGCTGGCGGCCGGAGTGGGAGCGGCACTGGTGGCGGCACCGGGTGTCGCCGGCGCGGACGACGGCGGCGAGCGGACCACCGCCTCCGCCGGTCGGGACGCTCCCACCGCGACCCGCCCGCACGCGAGCAATACCCGGTCTGCGACGGAGGAGACCGGCCCGCCGAGGCGCCCGGTCAGCGCCCGGGTGGCGAACCGAGCGGAACGCCCGAAGCAGTCGGCTGCGGCGCCGAGAACCATTGCAGCCGAGGAACGTTTGGCTGGAGGCCGCGCGGCCGAGACCGCCGATCTTCCCGAGGCGGCGGCGACGCTTCCCCCTGCTATCCACGGCGCAGTCCAATCCACCAGTGCCGCGGTAGCCCCGCCGACCCCCTCGGCCCCCGCGGCGAAGGGGTTCGGCAGACCGTGGGAACCGTCAACACGATCGAGTCCCTGACCAGTTTCGCCAACCCCGACATCGACCCGATCTGGCTGTCGATCGGCGGCCGCAAGCGGCCCAACGTGGACACCTTCTACTCGCTGGCCGAATTGGATCTGAGCGGTGGCCCGGTCGTGTTGTCCATCCCCGACATGGGCAGCCGCTACTACGGCTTTCAGTTGACCGATCCCTACACCAATGCCTCGACGTATATCGGTTCCCGCACAACAGGATCCGGCCCGGCGCAGTATGCGATCACCTGGGCCGACGGACCTCAGGTCGAGACTCCCGGCGCGCAGACCGTTGTGGTGCCCTACAGCAGCATGCTGGCTTTGGGACGGACCCTGGCCGGTGACGAACAGGATCAGCAGCAGGCCATCGAGTTGATCAAGCAGTACCGCCTCACCCCGACCGGGGGATCGGTCAGTCCGGTGATCCCCATGCCGCGGCCCGGCCTGAGCTATCTCGATGCGGTTAGCGCGGCCATGGAGGTCAACCCACCACCGGTACTCGATGCTCCGCAACTGGCCGTGCTGGCCAAAATCGGTGTGGGTCCTGGACTTCGGGTCGCCGACGCCGAATTGGGAGTCCTGTCACGGATCGCCGCCGATCTGGCCGTACGCGCCGCCGCCGCACTGCTGCCACTGCTGACCACCCTCAATCAGTCCGTGGTGGCCTTCCAGAACCGTGGGTGGGCGACCCCGGACCCCGCCATCGGCAACTTCGGGACCGATTACCTGCTGCGTGCAGGTGTGGCCGAAGCCGGCCTGCTGGCGAACACCCCCGAGGAGGCGGTCTACTCGGCTGGTCTGCTGGACTCCCATCTGCTGCCGTTGGTCGGGCCCGGAACCGGTTCCTATGTCATGAGTTTCGGTCCGGGCGAACAACCACCGGTCGGCGCGTTCTGGTCGGTGACCGTCTACGACAGCCAGGGCCGGTTGATCCCCAACGGGCAGAACCGGTACAGCGTCAGTTCCAGCCGTCCCGACGAACTGATTCGCCGGCCGGACGGGTCGGTCGACATCATCTTCGCGGCACACGACCCCGGAGACCCGGGCGCGAACTGGCTGCAGGTGCCACCCGGCGGGAGGTTCAGCGCCTACCTGCGGATGTACTCCCCCCAGCAGCCGATCCTGGATGGCACCTGGGTGGCTCCGGCCATCGTTCGGCGCTGGTAGCTGCTGCTGGTAGCTACTCGGCGGAGGAGGAGCCGCCACCCACCTCGGCCGGTAGCGGCGGCGGCAACGGAACCGCCGAGTTGGGGGCCGCCGAGCTGCTGGGGGCCGCCGTTGCGGGTGCGCTGGTTGCGGGTGCCGTGGTCGTCGCCGAAGCGGCCGTGCTCGGCTTCGATGTCGGTGTCGATGTCGGTGTCGATGTCGACGATGCCGGCGATTTCGGACCGTGGAAGTCGGTCCAGGTCTCGGTGCGGAACGTGTTCCCGTTGGCGGTCACACTCAGCGCGGTCGGAGTGACGGTGTAGCTCACCCCGTTGTTGTTCACCACGAAGGTGGTGGGCGAGGTCTGCTTGGCCGCCGCGATCAGTCTCGCGCCGTCGCTGACCCGCACC
Organism: uncultured Mycobacterium sp.; assembly: GCA_964463215.1. Lineage (GTDB taxonomy): Bacteria > Actinomycetota > Actinomycetes > Mycobacteriales > Mycobacteriaceae > Mycobacterium. Next base: position 47,421 of record CAYXBN010000002.1, read on the forward strand.
CCGCGGTACTCGAAGGACCCGGCGGCGGTTTTGCAGATCGCCACCCGGGCGGATTCGGTGGTGCCGAACAGCACGGCGGTGTCGGGGGCGGTGCACCGGGCGGTGGAGTTGACGTACCCCGCGCTGTCCGACGGCGGCGCCGCGGTGGGTACGGCCAATGCCAGTGGCATGCCGACGGCGATCAGGCCCGCGGCGGTAGCCGCGGCAAGGCCGGTCGTGCGCAAGACGGAGGTGCGCGGCGCTGAAGTCGGCAGGCTTGAACCGGTAAGCGTGGAGGTGCTCATTGCATCTACCAGAGCACAACCGCTCCTACGCGTGCGAGCGGTGATGCGTGGTTATGACCCAATCGTTAGGTGCCTGAGACTGATTCAGTGGCCGACGTGGGGGACCCACTGGCCGCGGCGCAGCACCTGTGAGACCGTCAGATCCCCGTCGAGGACCACCAGGTCGGCCGGGCCTGCACCGCGCAACACCGGGTCGGGAAGACCCAGCGCGCGCGCGGGATTCACCGAGGACTGGCGCGCCGCGAGCAGCAGTGCCTCGTCGCGGGGCATTCCGCCGTCGACCAAGCGGTTGACCGCGAAAGCGAACAGCCGGTCCATGGTCGCCGTGCTCCCGGCGATGGTGTCAGTGCCGACCAGATGGGCGACCCCGTCGCTGACGTCGACGTCCAAGGGCCCGATCCGGTAGGCGCCGTCAGCCATTCCGGCCGCGGCCATCGCGTCGGTCACCAGCGACACCCGGTCCGGCCCGGCGCTGCGGGTGACGTGGCGGTACAGGGCGCCGTCGACGTGGACCCCGTCGGCGATCACCTCGACGGTGACCCGCGGATCCTCCAGCAGCGCGATCACCGGACCGGGCTCGCGGTGGTGGATCGGACGCATGGCGTTGAACAGGTGGGTGGCGACGGTGGCACCGGCGTCGACGGCGGCCCGGGTCTGCGCATAGCTGGCCTCGGTGTGCCCCACCGCGGCCACCGCGCCGGCGTCGACGATCGTGCCGATCGCCGTCAGGGCACCCGTGCGTTCCGGAGCCAGGGTCACCATCCGGATGGCCCCGCGGCCGGCGTCAAAGACCGCCGCCAACTCGGCTGGTTCGGGATCGCGCAGCAGTGCCGGGTCGTGCGCACCGCACCGCTCGGCGGCCAGCCAGGGCCCCTCCAGGTGGATCCCGGCGATCAGGCCGTCCTCGACGCATCCGGTGAGTTCGCTGACCTGCCGCAGCAGATCAGCAGGCGACTCGGTGACCAGGGAGGCCACCAGGGTGGTGGTGCCGTGCCGGCGGTGCAGGGCCACCGCGGTCTCGGCCTGCTCGGCGACGGAGAAACTGCCGCCCCCGCCGCCGTGCACATGGGTGTCGACGAAGCCGGGAACCACCGTGCCCGCACCCAGATCGTGATCGGCCGGCCCGGGGGGGTCCCCGCCGCCGATCCCGCGGATCACCCCGTCGGTGACCTCGGCCCAGCCGGGTTGCAGCACCTGCGCCCCGGTGACCAGGGTGGCGGCCCGCAGCAGCACTAGATGCCCTGCCAGTCCGGTTTGGAGTCGTAGGTCTCGCGGTAGTAGTCGGCCAGTTGCAGTCGCCGGGCGGCGGCGTCGTCGAGAAAGACCGTCACATGCGGGTGGTGCTGCAGGATGCTGGCCGGCCACATCGCGCTCACCGCCCCCTCGGCCAGATGGTGCACCGCTTCGGCCTTGGACCGGCCGGTGGCCACCAGGACGATGTGGCGGGCCTCCATGATCGTGCCCAGGCCCTGGGTGACGCAGTGTGTGGGCACCGCGTCGAGGTCGCCGTCGAAGAACCGCGCATTGTCCACACGGGTTTGGCGGGTGAGGGTTTTGATCCGGGTGCGCGACGCCAGCGACGAACCCGGTTCGTTGAAGCCAATGTGGCCGTCGGTGCCGATCCCGAGGATCTGCAGATCCACCCCGCCGGACTCCCGGATCGCCGTGTCGTAGGCTGCGCAGGCGGCCGGGATGTCGGCGGCCAGACCGTCTGGGCCCTGCACCGCCCCGGGAGCGAAGTCGACCCGCGACACGAACACCCTGTCGATGAAATTGCGGTAGTTCTCCGGGTGGTCGGCCGGCAGACCCACGTATTCGTCGAGGGTGAATCCGCGGGCCTGTTTGAACGAGATCCGGCCCGCTTCGTAGCGGGCGACGAGTTCGTCGTAAATGGACAGCGGGGAGGATCCGGTGGCCAGGCCCAGAACCGCAGCGGGCTTGTGCGCCAACAGTTTCTCGAACGCGTCGGCGGCCACCGCGCCGATCTCGACGGTGTCGCGCAGGATGATGACTTCCACCGCTGCCGCCTACTTGGTGGCAGTGAAAAGCGGCGCGCAGCAGGGGATGGCGGCACCGGCATCGACGTCCTGCGCCACCACGACGTTGGCCGGTTCGCGCTCGTCCATCACCACCACGGGCACTACCGGGCTCAACCCGGCGGCCACGATGGCCGGCACGTCGTAGATGATCACCGGTTGGCCGGCCTCGACGGTGTCGCCCTGGGCGACCTGTGCGGTGAAACCCGCGCCGTTGAGGGTCACGGTGTCCAACCCGAGGTGCACGAGTATCCCGACGTTGTCGGGGGTCATGATCACGTAGGCGTGCGGAAGCAGTTTGAGGATCTTCCCGCCCACCGGAGCCACCGCGTAGATCACCTCGTGCGGGGGGTCGACCGCGGCACCGTAGCCGACCATGCCGCCGGAGAAAACCGGGTCCGGAACAGCGGATAAGGCCATCGCGCGTCCCTCGACGGGCGCGAAGACATGGGTCTGGCTCATCGGAGCCTCCTTTTGCGGGCGTTTGTGGTCAGGATAGAGATCAACGCAGTTCGGGGAGGCCAAAACCGACTCTCCCGCCGAGGAGCGGTCTAAGCTTCCGCTGAGCTGTGATGAAGGAAGGGCCTCCCCAGATGACCGATGCGACGAAAGCCTCAGGCGCACAGAGCAAATCGGGGTTCAACATCCCCGGGTTCGCGCAACTGCAACGGCTCGGCAAGAGCCTCATGCTGCCGATCGCGGTGCTGCCGGCGGCCGGCATCCTGCTGCGACTGGGCCAGGACGACCTGCTGGGCCGGATCAAGGCTCCGGTGATCGGACCGTTCTTCCAGGCCATGAGCGCCGCCGGCGGCGCGTTGTTCGACAACCTGGCCCTGCTCTTCGCGGTCGGCGTCGCCATCGGATTCGCCCGCAAGGCCGACGGTTCCACCGCACTGGCCGCGGTGGTCGGCTACCTGGTCATGCAGGCGGTGTTCAAGACCATGTCGCCGGTCGTGCTGGAGGGCGTCCTGGATAAGGCCGGCAACCAAGCCCAGATCAACTACAGCGTGCTGGGCGGCATCATCGTCGGCCTGATCACCGCCTGGTTGTTCGACCGTTACCACACCATCCAATTGCCGTCATATCTCGGTTTCTTCGGCGGCCGGCGGTTCGTGCCCATCGTCGTGTCGTTGACGGTGCTGGTGGTGGCGTTCGCGATGAGCTACTTCTATCCCGTCTTCAACGCCGGACTGACCGGCCTGGGTAAGTTCATCGGCGGGGCCGGTGCGCTCGGGGCGTTCGTATACGGCTTCGCCAACCGGATGCTGATTCCCATTGGGCTGCACCACATCCTGAATTCCTACGTGTGGTTCATCTACGGCAGCTACACCAAGCCCGACGGCACCGTCGTCACCGGGGAACTGCCCCGGTTCACCGCCGGCGACCCCACCGGTGGGCATCTGACCGCGGGGTTCTATCCGATCCTGATGTTCGGTCTGCCGGCCGCAGCACTGGCGATGATCCACTGCGCCAACGCGCGGCAGAAGAAAGTGGCCTTCGGCATACTGTCCGCGGCCGGTCTGACCGCCTTCCTGACCGGCGTCACCGAACCGCTGGAATTCGCCTTCATGTTCGTGGCGTTTCCGCTCTACATCATTCACGCGATCCTCACCGGGCTGTCGGTGGCCATCGCCTACTCCCTCGACATCCACCTCGGATTCTCGTTCTCCGCCGGGTTGATGGACCTCCTGCTCTACGGCACCGCCCCGGCGGCCAAAAACGTCCCCCTGCTGATCGTCATGGGTCTGGTGTTCTTCGTCGTCTACTACCTGCTGTTCCGGTTCGCGATCACGAAGTGGAACATGCGCACCCCCGGCCGCGAGCCCGAGAGCGACTTCGAAACCGAGGAGAAGGCCAACCTCAGCGAGGGCACCGATGCGCCCACCGCGCTGGCGGCCGGCGGTGCCGGTGTCGCCACCGCGATCGTCGCCGACAGCAAGGCCGAGCAACTTATCGCCGCCTTCGGCGGCCGGGAGAACCTGGTCAACGTCGACGCCTGCATCACCCGACTGCGGATGGACGTCGCCGACAAATCCAAGGTCGACCAGGCCCGACTCAAGGCACTCGGCGCGGCCGGGGTGATCGAGGTCGGCAACAGTGTGCAGGCGGTGTTCGGCACCCAGGCCGAAGCGCTCAAGAACGACATCCTCGACGTGCTGTAGGCGCACGGACGTGCAACCGGGCCGTCCCGGTGCGGTTTAGGCTTGCCAGGATGCTATGAGGTGCCGGTGACAGTCCGACGTGAGGTTGTGCGCGCTGTTCGGGTCACGGCGGCAATCGTTGCTGCGGGAGTGATCGGTGTTTGCGGACCGGCACCGGTGATCGTCGACCGCTCCGACCGCACCGAAGGACCCGAGGTGATCGGCGGCCCGTATGCCCGCTTGCTGGCCGAGTCCGTCGACCTCGGCCCGGCCCGCCCGCAGCAGATTCAGCTCACCGCGGCCCTGCACCGCGCGGCGTCGCCGATGAACCTGACCGAGTGGGCGCAAGCCCGCGGCCTGTCGGTGCGTTGGCGCGACGGCGACACCTGGGCGATCGTCGAGGGGCAGTCCCAGGCGGTGGCGCAGGCGTTCGACGTTGCGGTCCACGACTATCGCAGCCCACGCGGCGAGGTGTTCCACGCCGCACCGCGCCAACCCGCCGTCCCCGCCGCGGCCCGCCGCGAAGTCTCGGGTCTGGGCCGCATCCTGGGCACCACCCCCTACCGGGAGGGCCTTCCGCCCACCCCGCCCCGCGACGTCCCCGACGGGGGACTGCTGCCCACCCAACTGGGCAAGGCCTACAACATCGCACCCTTGACCGACGCGGGATTCACCGGCAAAGGCTCCACGGTCGTGGTGTTCAGCTTCGACGGGTTCGCCCAGCAGGACATGGACAATTTCGCCGACTGGTTCGGGCTGCCGAGATTCACCCCCGAGGTGGTCGGCGGGATGCCCGACCGCCGCACCGGCGAGTCGACGATGGACCTTCAGATGATCCACGCCGTCGCCCCCGACGCCAAGCTGGTCATGGTCAACGCCCGGTCCACGGTGGAGGGCGGGGCAACCTACGAGAAACTGGGCGCGTTGATGGAGTCGGTGGATCGCCGCTATCCCGGGGCGGTCTGGAGTTTCTCCATCGGATGGGGTTGCGACCGCTTGATGACCGCCGCCGATCTCGTCCCGGTCCGCGCGGCCCTGGCGGCGGCCCACAAACGGGGCACGACGGCGTTCAACGCCAGCGGGGACCTGGCCGGGCTGGAATGCCGCGGCACCAAGAACTGGTCGGACCCGCCCACCCCCGACGACGTCGGGCTGGATGCGGTGTCCTCGCTACCGGAGATGACCGCGGTCGGCGGAACCACCCTGTCCACCGACGCCGCGGGCGAGTGGCTGGCCGAACAGGCCTGGTACGACGTGCCGTTGACCCAGGGCACCGGCGGCGGGCCGTCGCACCTGTTCGAACGGCCCAGCTGGCAGACCGTCAGCCCGGCCGCCGGGCCGTCGGACCGCCGGCTTGTCCCCGACGTCGCCGCGGTCGCCGACCCGTTCACCGGGGTTAAATTCGTCCTGAACGGTGAGGTGGTCACCGGCGGGGGAACGTCGCAGGCCGCCCCGGTGTGGGCCGGTTTGGCCGCCGTCATCAATCAACTGCTGCGTGAGCAGGGACTGGCGCAGCTCGGTGATCTCAACCCGCTGCTGTATGCGGTGGCCAAGGGTGCCGCGGTGCCGGGCTTCCGCGACATCGAACTCGGTGGCAACGCCGTCAGCCCCAGCGTTGTCGGCTACGACATGGTGACCGGGCTGGGCAGCCCCAATGTCGAGAATCTGCTCAAGAACATTCTGCTCGTCCGAACGGTGACCCGATGAGCACCCCCGAAGACCCTGCAGCACAGACGGATTCGCCGCAGTCCGGGGATGCCTCGTTCGAGGGATACGCCGTGCCGCCGGGCCGGTACACCGCAGACCCGGGCCGCGGACCGCGCTACTTCCTCACACTCGGTGTCTGGGCGATGGTCCTGGCGATAGGCCTGATGATCCTGTCCTTCGTCGACGGTCGGGTGGCCGACGTGCCAACCCGCTACGTCTGTCCCCCGGATTGCGGCCGCCCGCCGACCGGATTGCCGGTGGCCACCAACCCCCGGTTCACCGCCGCCGACGGCGCATTCTCGGTCTCCTACCCGGCGGCCAGCGCCGTCTATGACGTCACGCTGGAGGACAACGGGGTGACCGCCGAGCTCACGGCCGGCGACGGCGGGGTTCTGCGGCTGTTCAGCCAACCCGCCGCTGGTCGCCCCGCCGAAGAGATCGCCGCGTCGTTGATGCAGGAAGCCTTTCCCGACGCCGCGGTCGCCTACGAGCTGCCCAACGCAACGGTCGGCTATCAGCCCGGCTACGGCCAGGTGGCCAACTTCCAGTCGCTGGCGGCCTCGCACCAGTCGGATCTGCTGCGGGTGATCGTGATCGTCGCGGTCAAGAACGATCTCGCCCTGATCGCCGCGGCGGCGGGCCCATTCCGGGAGTTCACCCCGGTATTCGGGCCCGGCCCGCCCTCCCCGGCGAACCTTCAGATCGCTCAGGACATGGGGAAGTACGTCAACAGCTTCAGCTGGCGTGGCGACCCGCCGCGCTGACAATTACTCCAAATGCACTGACCGGCACTGACACGTCATTGCGGTCCGTCGGTTTTCGGCGGCGGAATCTCATCAGGACTGTCGATGGCCGGATCGGCCGCAGGCGGCGGCTGTCGGTTCAGCCAGTCTCTCAGGCGGAACAACTGGCTGGCAACCAGGCCCATTCCCACCAGCAGCAGGCCACCGACGATCAGCGCAGTCGTCATCGCCCACACCCCTTCCCTGACCGTGCCGGCACGGTCACCGCAACTATCCTCAGTCCAGTGTCCCAGGCATCCCGCGACGACGTGCGTACCGCGCGGGCCCGACTGGACGGGTTGACCCTGCGTGACGCAGCCCGGCTGGGCCGCAAACTCACGTCGCTGCGGTCCCCGGTGAGCGTCGACGCCCTCGCGGCGCTGACCCGGCAGATCGACACCGCCGAGGCCGTGGTCTGCGCCCGGCGGGCCGCCGTGCCGGCGATCAGCTACCCCGAACTGCCAGTCAGTGCGCTGCGCACCGAACTGGCCGCCGCGATCGCCGCGCATCAGGTCGTCATCGTGGCCGGCGAGACCGGCTCCGGTAAGACCACCCAACTGCCCAAGATCTGCCTGGAGATGGGCCGCGGGGTGCGCGGCACCATCGGCCACACCCAGCCCCGGCGGCTGGCAGCCCGCACCGTCGCCGAGCGCATCGCCGAGGAACTGGGCACCCCACTGGGTGAGGCCATCGGCTACAGCGTCCGATTTACCGACCAGGTCAGCGAGCGCACGCTGGTGAAACTGATGACCGACGGAATCCTGCTCGCCGAGATCCAACGCGACCGGCGGCTCCTGCGCTACGACACCCTGATCATCGACGAGGCCCACGAACGCAGCCTCAACATCGACTTCCTGCTCGGCTACCTGCGTCAGCTGTTGCCCCGCCGCCCCGACCTCAAGCTCATCATCACCTCGGCCACCATCGAGCCCCAGCGGTTCGCCGCGCATTTCGCCGGCCCGCACGGTCCCGCTCCCATCGTCGAGGTGTCCGGACGGACCTTTCCGGTGGAGATTCGTTACCGCCCTTTGGATTTACCGGCACCGTCGAACACCACCCCCGCTGCCGACTCAGGGGAGGACCCCGACGACCCCGATCACGAGGTGGTCCGGGTGCAACCGCGCGACCAGACCGAGGCTATCCTCGACGCGCTGCGCGAACTGTCCGCCGAACCCCCCGGGGATGTGCTGGTCTTCCTATCCGGGGAGCGCGAGATCCGCGACACCGCCGAAGCGATCCGGGCGGCGTCGCGTGCGCAATCCAACAGCGCCGCAACGCCTGCCGTCGAGGTGCTCCCGCTATACGCCCGGCTGCCGACCGCCGAGCAACACCGGGTCTTCGTGCCCAACGCCAGTCGGCTGACCCGCCGGGTGGTACTGGCCACCAACGTCGCCGAAACCTCGCTGACCGTGCCTGGCATCCGGTATGTCATCGACCCGGGCACCGCGCGAATCTCCCGCTACAGCAAGCGCACCAAAGTTCAGCGGCTGCCCATTGAACCCATCTCGCAGGCCTCGGCGGCTCAGCGGGCCGGCCGCTCCGGGCGCACCGCACCCGGGGTCTGCATCAGGCTGTACTCCGAGCAGGACTTCCTGACCAGGCCGCGCTACACCGACCCGGAGATCCTGCGCACCAACCTCGCGTCGGTCATCCTGCAGATGGCCGCCCTGAACCTCGGCGACGTGGCAGACTTCCCGTTCCTGGACCCGCCGGAGCGCCGCAGCATCAACGACGGCATTGCGGTGCTGCAGGAACTCGGCGGCTTCGACGCCGCCGGTCACCTCACCGACATCGGCCGGCGACTGGCCCAGTTGCCGGTCGATCCCCGGTTGGCCCGGATGATTCTGCAGGCCGACACCGAAGGCTGCCTGCCGGAGGTCCTGGTGCTGGCCGCGGCGCTGTCCATTCCCGACCCTCGCGAACGGCCCGCCGACCGGGAGGAGGCGGCCCGGGCCAAACACGCCCGCTTCGCCGATGGCACCTCCGACTTTCTGTCCTACCTCAACCTCTGGCGATACCTGCGCGGGCAACGGAAAAGTCTGTCCGGCAGTGCCTTTCGCAGGATGTGCCGCGAGGAGTACCTGCACTACCTGCGAATCCGGGAATGGCAGGACCTCACCGGCCAGTTGCGGGGGATCGCCGCGGGTATCGGCCTGCGGGCCGGAGCCGAACTCACCGAACCGGCGGATCCGGCACGGGTGCACGCCGCGCTGATCTCCGGGCTGCTGTCCCACGTCGGCCTGCGCGAAGGCGACACCCGGGAGTACCTCGGGGCGCGCAACGCCCGGTTCGTGCTGGCGCCCGGCTCGGTGCTGACCAAGCGACCGCCGCGCTGGATCGTGGTGGCTGACCTGGTGGAGACCAGCCGCCTCTACGGACGAATCGCGGCCCGCATCGAGCCCGAGATGGTCGAACGGGTCGCCGCTCACCTGATCCAACGCAGCTACAGCGAGCCGCATTGGGATCCCCACCGCGGCGCGGTGATGGCCTTCGAGCGGGTCACGCTGTTCGGACTGGCGTTGGCCGCCCGCCGCCGGGTGGGCTACGGGGCCGTCGATCCGGTGCTGTCGCGCGAGTTGTTCATCCGGCATGCCCTTGTCGACGGGGACTGGCAGACCCGGCACCACTTCTTCGCCGACAACACCCGGTTGCGGGCAGAGGTGGCCGAATTGGAGGACCGCGCCCGCCGCCGCGACCTGGTGGTCGGTGACGACGAGATCTACGCGTTCTACGACGCCCGCATCCCCACCGAGGTGGTCTCCGCCCGGCACTTCGACGGTTGGTGGCGCAAACAGCGCCACCGCACCCCGGATCTGCTGACCATGACCCGAGCTGATCTGCTGCGCGCCCCCGACCAGGCGGCAGCCGCCGAACTGCCCGATCAGTGGCGCGCCGGTGAGGTGTCGCTGCCGCTGAGCTACCGGTTCGAACCCGGCGCCGCCGACGACGGGGTGACCGTGCACGTGCCGGTCGGCGTGCTGGCCCGCCTCGGTGGTGCGGAGTTCTCCTGGCAGGTTCCGGCGTTGCGCGAGGAACTGCTCACCGCGCTGATCCGGTCGCTGCCCAAGGACCTGCGGCGCAATTTCGTCCCGGCGCCGGACACCGCCCGGATGTTGCTGGCTGATCTGGATCCTGGCGAGGAACCACTCTTGGAGGTCCTGCAACGCGAATTACACAGGCGCAGCGGAATCCTCGTCCCACTCAGCGCTTTCGACCTGGACCGGATTCCCGAGCACTTGAAGGTCACGTTCGCCGTCGAAGACCCCGGCGGTGCCGAGTTGGCCCGCGGTAAGGATCTGGTAGCGCTCCAACAGCGACTGGCCGCGCAGACCCGCCGCGCAGTTGTCGAGGCGGTGGCCGAAGGTCTTGAGCGCCACGACCTGCGCGGCTGGCCCGACGATCTCGACGAACTGCCGCGCAGCGTCGCCCGCGGCGGGGTGCGCGGTTACCCGGGTCTGGTCGACACCGGCGCGGCGGTGGACGTGCGGGTATTCGCCACCGCGGCCGAACGCGACGCCGCCGCGCGCCCGGGGCTGCGTCGACTGCTCCGGCTGGCCGTACCGTCGCCAGTGAAAAGCCTTGATAAGAGCTTGGATCCGCGCACCCGGCTGCTGTTGGGCAGCAACCCGGACGGGTCGCTGGCGGCGCTCCTGGAGGACTGTGCTGACGCCGCCGTCGACGTGCTGGCACCCACCCCGGTGTGGACCCGAGACGGGTTCGAACTCGCCCGCCGCCGAGTCCGGGAGGAGTTGGCGCCGACCACGGCTGAGGTCCTTCGCCGGGTCGGGCAGGCGATGACGGCCTTGGGCGAGGTGCACCAGTTGCTGCCGGAGGATCCGAACCCGGCTCAGGCCGCCGCGATCGCCGACATCCGCGCGCAACTCGCCGACCTGGTCGGCCATGGCTTCGTCGCCGCGAACGGCGCCACCCATCTGGCGGATCTGACCCGCTATCTGACCGCGATCGCGCGGCGACTGGAAAGGCTTCCGCACGCCCCCGCCGCTGACCGGGAGCGTATGGAGCGGCTGGCGGCGGTCACCGCGGCCTATCGCGAACTACGGCAGGCGATTTCACCGGCCAGGGCGGCCGCCGACGATGTCACCGACATCGCACGGATGATCCAGGAGTTCCGGGTCAGCCTGTGGGCCCAGCAGTTGGGCACCCCGCGGCCGGTCAGCGAGCAGCGCATCTACCGGGCCATCGACGCGGTGCTGGATTAGCAGACGCCGATGACCCCCGCCAGGCACACCGCCAAAGCCACCCGACCCGTCGACCTGGTGCTCTCCGGCGGCGGTGTCAAGGGCGTCGGGTTGGTCGGAGCCGTGGTCCGGCTGATGGAGGCCGGATACCGCGCCCACCGGGTGGCAGGGTCCTCGGCCGGCTCCATCGTGGGGGCGATCGTCGCCGCCGCCGCCCGTTCAGAACAGTTGGGCCCGGACGACATTCGGGCCATCGCGATGAGCATCGACTACCGCAAGTTCCTCGACCCCGGCCCGCTTGAGCGGGTGCCGCTGCTAGGACCCGCCTGGGCGATCCTGGACGGCAACGGCGTCTACAAGGGTGATTACGCCCGGGATTTCGTCGCCACCCAACTCAAAGGCCTCGGTGTGGAGACCTTTGGAGATCTTCGCCTCGACGATGACCAACTCCCTGAGGAACGTCGCTACCGGCTTGTTGTCACGGTCACCGACGTCACCCGCGGCGAGTTGGTGCGACTGCCCTGGGACTACCGGGTCGTCTACGGACTCGACCCCGATCAGCAGTCGGTCGCCGAGGCGGTGCGTGCGTCGATGTCGATTCCGTTCCTGTTCCGGCCGGTCACCCTGACCAGCGCGACGGGGTTGGAGTCGACGCTGCTCGACGGCGGGCTGTTATCGAACTACCCGATCGACTCGCTGGACCGGACCGACGGAAAACCGCCACGCTGGCCCACCCTCGGGGTGACGTTGCTGCCGAACCTGCCCGCCGGCAATGACCGAGTGATCCCGGGCCTTGCCCCGCTGCGCCTTCTCAGCGGCCCGCACCTGCTCGAACAGGTGCTGACCACTCTGCTCGTCGGCCGCGACCAGGCCTACCTCAATGAACCCTGGGTCAGCGCCCGCACCATCCGGGTCGACTCGACCGAGGTGGGTGTGGTGGACTTCGGGGCCTCCCGCGCTCAGCTCGACGCCCTGTACCGCAAGGGCTATGACGCGGCGACGACGTTCCTGTCCGGCTGGGACGAAGCGGCCTACCTCAGCCAGTTCCGGCGGCGCCGCTAACCTTCCACGCGTTTCTTCAGCCCGTGCAGGGCCTGGTCGACGATGGTCGCGGCGGCCTTCTTCTTCATGAAACCCATCATCGGGATCTTCGGGTCGATCTCGAGTTCGTAGGTCACCTTGGTCCCGTCCCCGTCGGGCTGCAGTGTGTAGGACCCGATGAGCTTCTTCATCAGGCTCGACTTCGGCTTGCCGGCATCGTCGGCGTTGAGCCGCCAACTCACCGACTCCGCCCCCGACCAGACGTAGGAGATCTCATAGACGTCCTTGCCCACCGGTGTGGTGATGCCGAAGGCGGCATCCTTGGCGGCGCCGTCGTCGTGGGTCGTGATGATCTCCACGCTGGTGAAGCCGTCGCTCCAGTTCGGGTAATCCGCCAGATCGGCGATGACGGCCATCACCTCCGCCGGACTGGCGTTGATCTTGATCGACTCCGAGACGCTCTCCGCCATTACTCCTCCATCGTGTTCGGCGAACGCTAGTTGCGCAGAAGGCTAGTGGTTGGCCAGATCCCGCCGGGGGCTTTCAGGGGCGGCCGGTGGCAACCGGGACGGCCCCGCTGTGCGCGATGGCGTTGTCCAGAACCAGATCCGCCACATGCGAGCGGTGCTGCTCGGCGCTGCCCAGTAGTGCGGCGTCGGTGGCGGCCCGTTTGAAATACAGATGTGCCTGATGTTCCCAGGTGAAGCCGATGCCGCCGTGCACCTGAATGGCATCGGCGGCGATGCGACTGAACGCGGCCGAGCACGTCGCCTGGGCGATACTGACCGCCAGGGCGGGGTCGTCGGAGCCGTGGGACAGCGCCCACACCGCGTGATAGGCCGTGGACCGGGCGTGCTCGAGGTCCACCAGCATGTCGGCCAGTTTGTGCTTGATGGCCTGGAACGAGCCGATCTGGCGGCCGAACTGCAGTCGCGATTTGGCGTACTCCACCGACAGGTCCAGCAGATGCTGCGCCGCGCCGACCTGCTCGACGGCCAGCAGTGCCGACCCGACCTGCAGGGCGTGGGTGATCACCCGTTCGGCGTCCTCGCCGCCGGCGATCTGCCGCGCCGGGGTGTCGGTGAGGGCGATCGTGGCTTGCGGCCGGGTCAGATCCATGGTGACCAGCGGGGTGCGCTGAACCTGGGCGGCATCGGCCACATACAACGCAAGTCCGTCGGATCCGTTGGCGGCCAGTAGGATTGCGGCGGCGGCGTCGCCGTCGACAACCTGGTCCACCGTTCCGGTCAGCGTGACGTCCCCGCCGGATCCGGAGGCGGTGACGGTGACGCGCCCGGGGGTGAAGACGCCGCCCGAGTCGGGGACGGCGAAGGCGGCCGTGCGTTCGCCGTGCACCAGGGCGGCCAGCAGGTCATCGCGGTCCGGTCCGGCCGTGGCGGCAACCAGCGCCGGGATGGCCAGGTACACGGTGCCGAACAGTGGGCCGCAGGCCAGTGCGGCGCCGAACTGCTCGACCGCGACCGCCTGATCGACCAGGGAACCGCCCACCCCGCCGTCGGACTCGGGCACCGACATGCCCAGCACCCCGAGTTCGGATCCCAGCCGCCGCCAGACGGCGGGGTCGAACCGTGGTTCGGACTCCATCAATCGGCGCACCGTCGCCTCGTCGAAGTTCTCCGCGCAGAACCTTCGCACCGCCGTCCGCAACTGCTGCTGCTCCGGGGTGAACGCGAACTCGCCGCCCTCAGCCACTTTGATGGGCTGATTCGCAGGCTCTTCAGCCGCGTTGATGGGCTGATCCGCAAGCTCCTCAGCC
>CAYXBN010000002.1:61487-175244 GCA_964463215.1 uncultured Mycobacterium sp.
TCAGCCACGTTGATGGGCTGATCCGCAAGCTCCTCAGCCACGTTGATGGGCTGATCCGCAAGCTCCTCAGCCACGTTGATGGGCTGATCCGCAAGCTCCTCAGCCACGCGGCACCTCCTTCCACGGCATCCCCGCATCAGCCCGCAGATCGCCGGGCAGGCCCAGTACCCGCTCGCCGAGGATGTTGCGCATCACCTCCGAGGTGCCGCCTTCGATGGTGTTGGCCCGGCTGCGCAGGTAGCGCTGCTGGATCGGCCCGCGCCAGTCGCCGGTGCCGGCGTTCTGGCCGTACATGGCGTAGCTGTGATACAGAAGTCCTTCCGGCCCAAGCAGATCCATGCAGAACTCATAAATCTTCTGGTTCAGCTCGGCACCGACCATCTTGCCGATCGAGCCCTCCGGGCCGGGCCCGCCGGTGGTCGTCGCCGCGGCACGGGACCGCTCCGAGGTCAGCCGCTGGGCCTCCGAACGCAGCCACAACTGGGTGAGCCGGTCACGCAGCACCGGGGTGTGCCGATCGGGTCGCGACGCCCACAACGCCACCGCGTCGGCGATCGCGCCGCCACCGCGACGGCTGCCACTGGCGCCCAGCGCGCTACGTTCGTTCATCAGCGTCGTCATCGCCACCCGCCAGCCGTCGCCGACCGCGCCGAGGCGGTGCGCGTCGAGGATGCGGGCCTCGGTGATGTAGACCTCGTTGAACTCCGCCTGCCCGGTCATCTGGCGCAGCGGACGGCACTCCACGCCCGGCGCGTGCATGTCCAGGACGAAGTAGGTCAGCCCCTTGTGTTTGGGCGCGTCCGGATCGGTGCGCGCCAGCAACAGGCCCCACCGGGCCTTGTGCGCCAGACTCGTCCACACCTTCTGGCCGTTGATGATCCAGTCGTCCCCGTCGCGCACCGCCGAGGTGGCCAGGCCGGCGAGGTCCGAACCCGCCCCCGGTTCGGAGAACAACTGACACCAGATGTCCTCGGTGGTGGCCAGCGGACGCAGGAAGAACTTCTTGATCTCGTCGGTGGCCGCATGTTCGCGCACCGTCGGGGCGGCCATGCCGTAGCCCATCGGGTTCAGGCCTAGCGGCACAGGTCCGCCCGCACCCTGCAGGATCGCGTCGGCGACCGCCTGCAGTCCGCGGGAGGCACCCAGCCCACCCAATCCCGGCGGGAAATGCACCCAGGACAGCCCGGCGTCGTAGCAGGCACCCAGGAATTCGGTCAGCGGAACCTGTTTGGGGTCGTGCTCAGCCACGACCGCGTGGGCCAAATCGGCGACGCGGTGGGAATCCACCGCGCTGGCGGCAACTTCACTCATCTAGCCACGATAGAACGTCGGGCGGGCCGGCCGACTCGGCCCCCGTTGGTGCTGGGTAACGGCAGTGCCCCATCGGTTGGCTGGTCTACCATTCCTGGCAGCGGGGTCGCGGGCCTTCCGCGCCGGCCCCGGTGTGAGGAGGCCGTGATGGGCAAGGGCCGGTCACTGGCCGTCATTGCGTTCGCCTACCTGGTCGCGGTCGGCGCAGCAGCCGCCTGGCTGATCTGGGGTCCGGCCACCGGCCGGTTGTGGTTGGACACCCTCATCGCCGACATACTGGCCACCCTGGTCATTTTCGTCTTCAGTCGCGCCTTCCGGAATTCCAGTTTCTATGACGCCTACTGGAGTGTGATCCCCCCGCTGCTGGTGGCCTACTGGTGGTGGCAGGGTCCGATCGGGCTGTCCGGGCCGGGGGCGCTGCGCGGTTGGCTGCTGGCGGTGGTGGTCGGCTACTGGGCGGTTCGGCTGACCGCCAACTGGGCGCACGGTTTTGCCGGGATGCACCACGAGGACTGGCGCTACCCGATCCTGCGCGAGGGCGCCGGCCGCTTTGCGTTCCTGGCCGATCTGTTCGGCATCCACCTCTTCCCGACCCTGCAGGTGTTCGTCGGCATGCTGCCGGCCTACATCGCCCTGACCCGGCCCGGCGACGGGTGGATCTGGCTGGCGTGGCTGGCCTTCGTCGTCGGGATCGCCGCGGTGACGCTGGAATTGGCCGCCGACACCCAGATGCGCCGGTTCGTCGCCGCCGGCCGTCCCGGAGCGGTGATGGATCAGGGGCTGTGGGCTTGGTCGCGGCACCCGAACTATCTCGGTGAGACCGGATTCTGGTTGTCCGTGGCGCTGTTCGGCGTAGCCGCAGCACCGGCCGACGGGTGGTGGCTGTTCGTCGGGGTCGCGGTGATGGTCGCCATGTTCCTCGGCGCCAGCATTCCGATGATGGAGAAGCGCAGCCTGCAGCGTCGACCGCAGTACCAGGACGTCATCGACCGGGTGCCGCGTCTCCTGCCGCGTCGGCCCGGCCGGATCCGGATGTGAGTCGACCACGTGTGGTGGTGGCCGGTCTGGGCGACAGCGGACTGCTGACGGCGATCCGGCTGGCGCGTTCGGCGGAGGTGGTGGGGATCTCGGCCAAACCCGCGTTGGTCAGCGGTCAGGAACTCGGGGTGCGTCTGAGTCGCCCTGCCGACTGGGCCTGCGACTACCTGGTTCCGTTCGACCGCTACCGGGCGCTGGACACCGTCCGGACCGTGCACGCCGAACTCACCGGTGTCGACCTGGCCGGCCGTATCGTTCACGCCCGCCGGCCCGATGGAACCCCCATCGCCGAACCCTATGACGCCCTGGTGATTTCGACCGGAGTGACCAACGGGTTCTGGCGCACGCCGGGACTGCAGAGCGCCGAGGAGATTCGCGCGGAGATCACCGCGGCCCATGACCGCCTGGCCGACGCCGAGTCGGTGATCGTGATCGGCGGCGGGGCGGCGGCGGTCAGTGCGGCAGCCAACATCGCCGCCCGGTGGCCGTCCACCGCGGTGGATCTGTACTTCCCCCATGACCGCGCACTGCGTGAGCACCACCCCCGGACCTGGGAACACCTGCAACGCCGCTTGGTCCGCCTCGGAGTCGGCCTGCACCCCGGTCACCGGGCCGTCGTCCCAGAAGGATTCGACTGCGACGCCATCACCGACGGCGAGGTCCGATGGGCCACCGGGCAACCACCGGCCCGGGCCGAAGCGGTGCTGTGGGCACTCGGGCGAGTCCGGCCCAACACCACTTGGTTGCCGCCGGATCTGCTCGACGCGGACGGATTCGTCACGGTCACACCGGAATTGCGGGTTCCCGGGCAGCGCGGGGTCTTCGCCATCGGAGATGTCGCCGCCACCGACCCGTTGCGTTCCTCTGCCCGCAACCGAGCCGATGGGATTCTGGCGCACAACATCCTGGCCGAACGGTCCGGCCGTCCGCTGCGGTCCTATCGTCCACCGCGCCGCCGGTGGGGGTCGGTGATCGGCATCCAGGACGACGGGGTGGAGGTGTTCGCGCCCAACGGCCGACCGTTCCGGATCCCGGCCTGGTCGGTCCGGCGGGTCCTGATGCCGTGGATCGTGCGCCGCGCCATCTACCGCGGCGTGCGAGTCAACCGCCCATTGGGATAGATCCGGGCCCCGCGCTACGGCGGCGGGGGCGGCGGAGGCAGGCCCGGCGGTGGTGGTGGCGGAGGTGGCGGCGGGAAGAACTCCGGCGCCGGCGGTGGCGGCGGCGGAGGCAACGGCGCCGGTGGTGGTGGCGGCGGAGGCGGCGGCGGGGGAGGCGGGAAGAACTCCGGACCCGGTGGTGGTGGCGGCGGAGGCGGCGGTGGCGGACCCGGGATCGTAATCGGCGGCAGCCCAGGAATGTTGATGATGTTGGCGTCCGGCGGGGGTGGCGGGCCCGGATCGAACGGCGGGGGCGGGGGTGGGGGCGGCGGCGGGTTGTACTCGGGGATGTACTGTGGCGTGTACTGGGGGGTGTCGTAGGTGGGGGTGTAGGCCGGCCGCCGCGGCGGCGGGGTGTAGGCCGGCGGCGGGATGTAAGCCGGCGGTGGTACGTAGGCCGGTGGCGGGTTGTACACCGGTGGCGGGGCAACACCATTGCTGATGTTGACCGTCACCACCGAACCCGGCATCAACAGCCCACTGGGGCTGGTGCCGACCACCGAATTCTTCTTCGCGGTGCTGTTCACCTGCACCGGGTCGTCGGGCACTTTGAATCCGGCGTCCCGGAGCCGCTTGATCGCCGCGTCGAGTTTCATCCCGGTGATGGCCGGTACCTCCACCGGCGGGGCGCCGTTGAGGTAACGCGGATCGGTCGGCGGCAACGTCACCGGGCCGAAACTGGTGGCGATCGGGTTCATCGCCAAAAACCAGGTCTGAGCCGGTGAGGTGCCGCCGTAGAGGTTCCCCTCACCCCAGCACTTGCGCAGCGGGAAGGCGCACAGTGCCGCCGGCTGAGGCGAGTCGTCGAAGATGTAGCTCGCGGCGGCCAACTGGTTGGTGTAACCGAGGAAGGCCGACGAACGGTGCGACTCGGTGGTGCCGGTCTTGCCCGACATCGGCAGGCCCCAGCCCGCCGCCGCCGCCGCGGGGGCGCCGGTGCCCATCGTGGTGTCCTTGGCCAGCGCATTGGTCAGGGTGTTCGCCAACCCCTCAGGCACCACCTGCTCGCACTTGGCGGTCGGGATCGCCACTTCCTGACCGCGTCGGTCCCAGACCTTCTCGATCGGGTTGGGCGGGCACCACACCCCGCCGGAGGCCAGGGTGGCGGCGACGTTGGACAACTCCAGCGCGTTCACCTCGAACGGGCCCAGCGTGAACGAGCCGATGTTCTCCCGCTTGATGTAGTCGGCGAGGCTCTCGTCGCTCTTGGGCACGTAATCGCGCGCCGTTCCCGGCTCGCCGTAGGACCGCAAACCCAGTCGCACCGCCAGATCGACGGTGCGGCCGACCCCCACCTGTTCGATGAGGCGGGCGAAGGCGGTGTTGGGGGACAACGCCAGCGCGTCGGCGATGCTCATCGGGCTGCGGTAGCCGGCGGCGTTCTTCACGCACCAGGTTTTGGGTGGGCAACCGGGCGTCGCGCTGTCGCCGAGGCCCTGACCGGCGAAGAACGGCGGCACGTCGAGCAGGTTGTTGATGCCCATCCCGGAGTCCAGCGCGGCGGCGGCGGTGAAGATCTTGAACACCGACCCGGCGCCGTCACCCATCAGCGTGAACGGTTGCGGCTGGACGGTTTGGCCGGCCTCCAATTTCAGTCCGTATCCGCGGTTGTCGGCGATCGCCAGCACCGGGTGAGCGTCCTTGCCGGGCCGGATGACGCTCATCACGCTGGCCACGCTGTCCAGGGCGGGGGCGGCCACGGCGTTGATCGCGTTCTTCACGCTGGTCTGAACCTTGGGGTCCAGGGTGGTCTTGATCAGGTAGCCCTTGCGTGCGACGTCCTCTTTACTGATCCCGGCCCGAGCCAGGTACTCCAGGGCGTATTCGCAGAAGAACGCGCGGTCTCCGGCGGCGATGCAGCCCTGCGGGAGGGAGGCCGGTTGCGGCAGCACACCGAGGGGCTGCTGTTTGGCCGCGCGTAATTCCTCCGCCCGGTCCGGAAGATTCTCGATCATGGTGTCCAGCACCAGATTGCGCCGCTCCAGGGCGCCCTTCGGATTGGTGTAGGGGTTCAGTGCCGTGGTCTGCTGGACCAGGCCGGCCAGCAGCGCCGCCTGCTGCCAGTTCAGTTGGGACGCCTCGACACCGAAGTAGGTGCGCGACGCGGACTGGATACCGTGCGCGCCGTTGCCGAACGGGACCAGGTTCAGATAGCGGGTCAGGATCTCCGGCTTGGTCATCGACTTGCCCAGCGCCAGGGCCATCCGGATTTCGCGCAGCTTTCGGGCCGGGGTGGTCTCCACGGCGGCTTGGCGTTCAGCGTCGGTCTCGGCGTTCACCAGCAGGTTGAAGTTCTTGACATACTGCTGCTCGATGGTGGAACCGCCGCGGGTGTCGGCGCCGCCCTTGAGGAAGCCGGCCAGGCCGGTGAGGGTGCCCTGCAGGTCCACGCCGTTGTGCTGGGCGAACCGCTTGTCCTCGATGGAGACGATCGCCAGTTTCATGGTGTCGGCGATGCTCTCGGTGGGAACCTCCCAGCGCCGCTGGACGTAGAGCCAGGCGATCGGCTTGCCGTCCGCGTCGACCATGGTCGACACCGACGGCACGTCGCCGTCGACGAGGTCGGCGGATCCCTGGGTGAAGGTGTCCGACGCGCGGTTGCTGGCCATGCCCAGGCCGCCAACGACCGGAAACAGCAGTCCGGCGACCAGCACACCGGCCAGCACACACAACAGGGCCAGTCTGGCAACCGTGGGCCGGGTCGGCGGGTAGTGATCCGACATTCCGACCACCCTAGGCCGAGCCGTGCGAACGGTCCAACGCGGGTGAAATAAATCGGGCCATGTCCGCGCCGGTCAGTCCGCCGACGTCACGACGATGCCGTCGTCGTCGCTGAACGCCAGATCACCCGGACCGAAGTCGACCCCGCCGAAGCTGACGACGACGTCCCGCTCACCGGTCCCCGTCTTGGCGCTTTTACGCGGGTTGGTACCCAACGCCTTGATCCCGATCCCCAGGGTGCGCAGCGTGGCGGCGTCGCGGACCGCACCGTTGACGATCAGCCCGGACCAGCCGTTGACGCGTCCGAGGTCGGCGATGACGTCCCCGACTAGAGCTGTGTGCAGCGAACCGCCACCGTCAACGACGAGGACCCGTCCGTCACCCGGCTCGGAGAGCACCGCCTTGAGTAGCGCGTTGTCTTCGAAGCAGCGAACTGTCACGATCGGGCCGGCGAACCCGGCGACCCCGCCGAACTGGCGGAACTGCAGGTCGCAGCAGCGGACGTCAGCCCCGATGTCATCGACGAGATCGGCGGTCGGCCGGAAGGCGATGGACAACGTGGCTCAGCCGCGCCGCAGTCGACTCAACACCAGCGCCACCAAGCCGACAGCAGCCAGGCCCAGGGAGACGGGAAGCCGGTAATCGCCCAACGTTGTGGGTCCCGGCGCAGGTGGTGTGTCCGCGCGTTGCACCGCGGCGCCGGTCGCCGCGGGTGCGGGGGAGTGTCCCGCGGTCAAGGCCGCTTGCGGTGGCGGCGCGGCCAGCGCGGGTTGGGCCCCAACTTTCTTGGTGCCGGCCTTCTGGGGGGCCGTCTTCTTCGCGGCTTTCTTGGGCCTGGCTTTCTTGGGGGTCGCTTGCTGGGCCGGTACCTTCTTGGCGGGAACCCTGGCCGGGACCTTCGCGGGGACCTTCCTGGCCGGAACCTTCGCCGTCTTGTTCGGCTCGGCGGGGCCGCCGGCGGCACCGGGTTCTAGCCGATCCTCGGGTTGTGCCATCTGCCGCTCCTGCCTTGACTGCCCGGCGCGGCGGTGAGCCTCGCCGTCGACCATCATGCCAGCAGCCGACGGTGTGCTGCTCACTCCCCTCGACGGCGCAAGGCCCACAGCAAAGCCCCGGCGACCAACGCGATCCCACCAACAGCAAACGGCCACAACGGAACCCGATCCATCGGCGCCTGGGTCTGCGCTGGCGGGCCCGGCTGGCCGGGGCCGGGCACCGTCAGGGTGAACGACCACGAGCCGGAGACCACGTGTCCGTCCGCGGAGGTCACCCGGTAGTTCGCGGTGTACTTCCCGGCCGGCCCCAGCGGTCGCACGGCGACGCCGAGCCTCGCCCCAGCGACCTCAGCGTCTCCCTGCGACCACAGGTTGCCGTCCGGGCCGACAACCGTCATCGAGGCGAACGTCGGCTGCAGTTCCTCGTTGAAGGTGGCGCTCACCCGGGTCGGTCCGGCGCTCAGCGTGGCATCGGCGGCCGGGTCGGTGGCCGTGAGGACGGTGTGCGCCGAAGCCGTCGGTAGGCCGGTAGGGCTGAACAGTCCGACCAGACCGCCGAGCATCACCGCGATGAGCAACCGCAGCAGCGGCACTAAAGAACCCCCAGCCGAGCCATGATGTCGGCCTCAATGCCGTCGAGCTGCTCGCCGATCGAGGCTTGCGCATCCCGGCGCCGGGGACCGGGCATGTTCTCCGCGGCCGGTACCGCCGCGGCCAGCGCGGTCAGCCGGTCGGTGATGGCGGCGACGAACTGTTTGGTCTCGGCGTCGGGGTGGCGTTCGTCGACCAGGCGCAGGGACTGTTCAGCGCCGCTGATCCGGGCCGACAGCCGCCCGCCGGCGCCGGAGAACTGACCCAGCTGGGTGATCGGGACGCCGAGTCGGTCGGCGCGCCGTTCGTCGATGAGTCCGCGCGCCGACATCGCCGCCCGGTAGGCGACCGGCACGACCACCGGCGCCAGCAGTCGGGAGGCGGTCAGGGTGCGGCGAATCCGCACCGGTGACAGCAACTTGCCCTCCCGGGCGGCTCGGCGCTGGTTCTCGGCGACCTTCAACGCCGTCCGGTCGATGTCCTTCTGCGCCCGCAGTGCGGCCTTGGCGGCTTTCCCCTCGGCACGGGCGGAGGTCTTGATGCGCTTACGCTCGTTCTTGGCGGCCAGTTTCGCCTCCATTTTGGCCTTCGCCTTCAGGGCGCGGGCTTCAGCGCGCCTGGTCGCGCGGCTCTTGCGCTTGCTGAATAGGCCCATTGCGGCTGCCTTTCTCCTCCGGGGACGGCGGATCCGGTCGCCTCAGGTGACCGACCCGGTGCGCTAGACCCTATCGCCCGGACCAAGCCGCGATGTGGCGACCTGCGGATATGCGACAATTGCGCATTGGAAACCTGCCGCGCCGCACCCGGCGCCCGTTCGTGTCGAGGATGTCGGTGAACCGCTCGGTGATCACAGGGACGATCGCCGCTGTCGTGCTGTCCGCCGGGGCGGCCCTCGTGGCGGCGGCACCCGCTGAGGCCGACCCCGCTGGATCCGACAGCGTCTCCGGCGGCGACAGCCCCGCCGCTGAGCGCACCGATACCCCGCGCCGACGTGTTCCGGCCCTCACGCGGACGCCCGGCGGCGAAGCGGCGGTCAGCCCGACCCCGCCGTGGCCCTGTCCGTGGCCGCCCCCCATCCCGTCCGTACCGGTGCGACCGGGGAACGCGGGCGCCGACAACGGGGGCAGCGGTCTCGGCCTGATCGCGGCATTGCAACCGGCGCCCGTCCGCCCGCCGACGGTCGCCACCCTGCAGCAGCCCGAACTCCCCGAATTCACCGACCTGGAGATGGGCCAGTTCGACGAGGCGATGCCGCAGACCCCGGCCGACGCGCCGGCGGCGGCGCCGCCTGCGGCACCGGCGGTGCCGCCGGCCCCGCCGCCCCGTGCGGCCCCCGCGCCGACTCTTCCAGCGGCCCCCGCGCCGACTCTTCCAGCGGCGCCCCCGGCGGACAGCCAGCCTCCGGCCCCTCTCGCCGGCGCCGCCACGCCGCCGCAGGCACGCCCTCCTGCCGGGGAGCCTCCCGTCGCGGTCCGACACGGCTACCCCGAAGAGTTACGCAACGCCGACGTGACCACGGTGGCGGCGGTCGCGCTCCCCGGCCTGGCTGCGATCGCCGGAATGACCGCACTCGGCGGGCTGATCGGCTACCGCCAAGCCAAGGCCGGATTCGTTTTGCAGGCCGCCGGGGCGGGCCGGTTCCTGCAGTGACCGGAAGCACCGGCGATGTCGGCTGACCGCCGGGTGACCCAGGCCGTCAACGAGGTGCTGGCCCTCGCGCCCCGTCGTGGGGAGGTGTCGCTGACGCGTCTGGTGGCCGCGGTCGGGACACACCGGTCCCGACCGATTGAGATCACCACCGCCGAGCTACCGCCGGGTGTCTCCGGTCAGTGGCGCCAGTTCGCCGACTACGACGAGTTCCTCATCCAGGAGGGCCTACCCACCGTCGACCGCACCCTGGCCCATGAACTGGGCCACCTGGTCCTCGGGCACGAAGGCATCCCGGTCACCGAACTCGCCCGGGAGACAGCCGAATTCGCCAGCGACGACCTCATCAGCTACATGCTCAACCAACGCACCGGCTGTATGGGCCCCGGGGGGGAGGACGTCGAACAACAGGCCGAGGACTTCGCTGCCCTGCTGCTGCACCGCCTCGGTCGACTGCCCAGCGACCGGTCCTCGATCGTGCAGGTTCGCCTCGGTGAGGCGTTTGGTTGATCGTCTGGATCATCGCCGGTCTGCTGGGGATGGCGACCGGGCTGCGGATCGGCTGGGCCCTGGTCAACCAGCAGTCCGTGGTCAGCAGCGCAATGATCGTCGCGCTGGGCAACCTGGCTGTGGTGGCGGCCCTGAGCTGGCCGCCGCTGGCCTTGCTCGTCAACACCACCGCACGCTGGCCGAATATCTCGGTCGGACTGAGCCAGGTGGCGCTGGTCGCCTCAGCCGCCGGCAGTTGCGTGATGATCACCTCGGTGGCGTCGGCGGCCCGGCCGGAGGCCACCCGGCGGCTGGCCTTCATCCAGTACGGCGTGGCAGCGGTGATCGCGGCGATCACCCTGACGCTGTTTCTGGCCGACGGGCGTGAGCCGGAAATGGCGCCCAAGGAGTATCTCGCCCGCAATCTCGGCCTTCCCCGCGAGGTCGCGGACTGGCTGGTCCCGCTGCTCTACGTGCTGGTGGCGTTGACCGTCGTGGTCTGGGTGGGCATGCGACTGTCCAGTGCCAGTCGGCGCGGGCGTGCACTGCTGGTCTTCACCGCCGGGATCGTCTTGATCGTCGCGGCCAGCGGCTTTTTCCTCTCCCGCTTCCTCTACGACGCTGCCGACGCCGCCGGGGTCAGCACCGCGGTCACCCTGCTGCTGTGCGCGATGGCCGTCGTCGCAGCCGGTGCGTTGTTGCCGGCGATCGAGGATTGGGTCGGGGCCCGCCGCGAACTGCGCCTCATCGAACCGCTGCGCCGGGAGATGGACCGCCGTCACCCCGACATCGGAATCGGTGTACGGCCCCGCGGGCCGCTGGTATTCCGGGTGGCTGAGCGGCTGTCGCTGATCTCCGACGCGCTCTACCTGGAGAGCCTGCACGCACAGCAGGCCGCTGGCGCCGAGGACACCGGCCCGCCGGCCGGATGCACCCCAGCTGAGCGGGCATGGGTCGTGGCCGGGTGGATCCACGCCAGCCGCCACGAAGCGGCCACCCCGGGGGCCGCAGCTTTTCCCGGGCGCAGTTGGCTGAGCCAACCGCCGGACTGCTCGGACCGGGACTGGGTTCTGCAGATAGCGCGGCAGTACCGTGCACTGGGGAGCGCGACCGCGCGCCGTCCTGCCGACGAAGCAGGCGCGACGCGGTCCCACCCGGAACCGGCTGCCGGGTGAGGGCCCCCGCGCCGATCAGACGCAAACGACCCCTACGCCTCGGCGTGTCGGGGTCGTTTGCGTCTGCTCGCGGGGAAGGGCCGTCAGGCGTCCAGGTGCTCCTGGCGGCGCAGTTCGTCGACCTTGGCGACGATGTCCTGCTGAGCTTCCGGGGAGAGTCCGACGGTCCGTGAAGCGATCCGCCGAACGCCTTCATCGCGCATATTGGCCAACCAGGTGAGCTCTCGGTCCAACTTCTCGTAGTAGGCGTCGTCGGTGAAATACTCCGGCTTGATCCGGAAGAAATTGGCGATCGCCGTCATCGTCGCCGACGACGGGTTCGTGCGGTTGCCGGACCGCAACTGGGACAGGTACGGAGCCGACATGGTGACGCCTTCGGCCTTGAGCGCTGCGATCACTTCGGCGGACGTGTGCGGACCCCGACCTGGCGGGTAGACGGTCTCAAACAGGCGGTTCAGCCGTGCGGCAAACGTAGTACTCAACGTAATGACCTCCATGCATGAATTCTCGAGCCTCAGCGACCTGATTCGTATTTGCTGATAAATGTACAACCTCGTCGCCGTATCAACCAAGTGCAAACTCCCAAAAGCCCCTGACGTGGGGGTGCAGGTGAAGCGAGACAAGGTACTCGCGGTTGCCGAAACTGCGGACTCGTGAGTCCGAAACCGCAGCCTATCCCAGATAAGCATACTTACAGTCGGCTTGCACGTGTTAGCCGGGCAGGCGATCCGCATAACCGGACACCGTTGGCCTTGGCGTCCCGGGCAACGAACGATGCGTGCCACGTCCGGTGCCGTACTCACCGTCGGCAATTTGCTGGAAACTCAGCATATACTCAGGTTCCACTCAGGTTTAACCCGGGCGGGCTGGATTTCAGGCGGCCAGAAGCATGGCCAGGATCGCGGTGTCCGGGTGGCTGATGGGGTCGACTCCCACCCGGCTGACCATATTGGTGACCGTCCCATCGGCCTCGGCTTCCACCCAGGCCGCGCGGTGCTCCAGGCCGAGGTGCGGCAACCCGGGGAGCAGGACGCACCCCGAGGCCGCCCCGGAGCACTCCGGTAGCGACGGTGTCGTCTCCGACGGCGGATGCAGCATGATCAGCGCCGGCGGTTGGCGGTCGGCGAAGTGACCCGGCGCCACCGCGGACTCGCCGACGACGGTGCCTTCGGCCATCACCAGGCCGACGGTCCCCGGCTGGGCCTTTTCCGGTAGCTCCTCACGAACTCCGAAAATCGTTGTGGTGGAAAGCAATCCGGGCAACGACGCGACGCGCACCGCCATAATCAGAAGCTGCGCCCACTCTTTGGTGGAGTTGGGCCACCGGCCTGACACCACGAACCCCTTCAGGGAACCGCGGGCATGAAAGGGGGCGATCTCGATGCGACGCCCTACGTTGTCCCATCTTGCCTCTGCGTCCATCTCGCCTCCGCGACACCTCGTTACAGCCAAGCGCGACACGACAGCGGGTCGGTTGGCCAACAGCATGGGGCACGGTGGCGTTGGCAGACAATAGGACGCGAGTGCTAACGCCCGGTCGATCAGCCGAAGATCAAGCCCTTGGTCTTCGAGATCGCGCCGGCATACCTGTTCTGCACGTCTTCCCAATTGACGACATTCCAGAAGGCCTTCACGTAGTCGGCTTTCACGTTCTTGTACTGCAAGTAGAACGCGTGCTCCCACATGTCGACCTGCAGCAGCGGGATGATGCCGAGCGGCACATTGGCCTGCTGATCGTAGAGCTGGAAGGTCAGCAGCCGATCGCCCAGGCTGTCGTAACCGAGCACGGCCCAGCCCGAGCCCTGCAGTCCGTTGGCCGCCGCGGTGAACTGCGCGCGGAACTTGTCGAATGACCCGAACTCGTCGTCAATGGCAGCGGCCAGCTCACCGGTTGGTTTGTCACCACCGTTGGGCGAGAGGTTCTTCCACCAGATCGAATGATTCACATGGCCGCCGAGGTGGAATGCCAGGTTCTTCTCGTTGAGGAAGATCGCGGCGTGGTCATCGTTGGCCCGGGCCTCCTCGAGTTTGGCGACCGCGGCATTGACGCCCGCGACGTAGGCGGCGTGGTGCTTGCTGTGGTGAAGTTCGTTGATCTGGCCGGAGATATGGGGCTCCAGAGCGCCGTAGTCCCAATCAAGATCCGGCAGGGTGTATTCAGCCACGCGATTGCTTCCTCTCTCGTCTGTCGATGCGGTCCACGCGTCCTCAACATTGCTCTATCGACGCCATGCACCGCAAGGATGGCGCCCGACGGCATCGGGCGAGTGGCGCAAGGGGCAACCGGGATCAGAACAGGATGAGCAGGGCCAGACTGGCCAGCAGGACTAGCGATATCACCGCCGCGCGCAGTGCGGCCACCTGATAGGAGCGGGTCGAGGTCGGCGCCGACCACGGCGACACTCCGGAGGCGTGCGGCGGAGGGAACGGCGCGGTCATCGCAACGCCTGCCCGACGTAGATAGTCAATGACCAAACCCCCTGCGCGTCCCGTGAAATGTGTCACAGCACGCCAGAGCATAGTCCGCGTCTCGGTGGCTTTTCAATAGTCGCCGGAGAGGCCAGATCCACACTGTCCGGTCGGTCTCTTCAGAGCCTGACGGGGGCGGTCCCGGCTGGGCGTGTCGGTCGGCGCGTCGCGTGAACCAACGCCGCGTCCGGGCGACCCGCCGATTTCGCTCACCGGTCGCATCGGCTGTTGATCGTCGTGGGCGACTCTCGGCGCGTTGTCCACAGGTCTTCGGACCGCGCCGTCTCCAGTCCGCGCTCAGTCGGCTAGCGGCGCACACCACAGGGTGTGGATAAAGCTGTGGAAACTGTGGATAGCTCGTCATTGCTGCCCGCCGGGGGTCTTTCTTAGGGCACGCGGTGCCACAATAACGGCCGCCATGGTGGTTGGGACGGGTCGGGACATGATCTCGCTAGGCTGTGCTGCGTGATTCAGGTGTGCTCCCGCTGCGGGACACGGTGGAATGTGCGGGACCGGCAACGGGCCTGGTGTCCCCGCTGCCAGGGCGCACTGCTCGCTCCGTCGGGGGCGCCGGCGCCGGTCCTCCAGCAGGTTGGTGGGCCGCCGACCCCGCCGCCGCGCACACCGCCGGCGCCCAGGCCACCAGCGGGATTCCGCTGGATCGCGGTACGACCAGGTCCGCCGCCGCCGCCCCGGCCGCGCCGCCGTCCACTCGGGCCCACACCCCGTTACCAGGTTATTCCGCGCTGGGGGCTGATCGATCCGATCACCCAACCGGCCGGCGTCGACGAGCGCGGCCCCGGGAAGGCGGCCTCCCCGGGGGTGGCGCGGGCGATGCTGATCGGCGCCGCGGTGATCGTGGCCTTGGCCGCCGCCGTGCACCTGGTGCGCTATCTGTTGCTGCTCCTGAACCGCACCACGTTGCTGCCGCCGTTCATCGCGTTCGGTTCGCTGTTGGCCGGCGTGCTGATCAGTTTGGCGGCCGTCATCGCGGTGATCGCCGCCGCCGTAACGCTGACGTCCTGGCTGATCGGCCGGCGCTCGGCGGCGTTCGCCGTGCACGGCCAGGACGACCCCCGCCCGGAGTGGGCGTTGTGGGCGGGCTGTCTGACTCCGGTTGTCAACCTGGTGTGGGCGCCGATCTTTGTCCTGGAGTTGGTAAACGCCGAACGCGGTCAGGCCCGGCAGCGCGGTCCGGTCATCCTGTGGTGGATCGCCTGGGTGGTTGCCTATCTCATCTGCGGCTGGGCCATTTGGACCAGCCGGGCCAAGGATGCGCAGGGCATCGCCGACAACACCGTGACGATGATCATCGCCTACCTGGCCGGGTTGGCAGTTCTGGTGTTGGTGTGGCGGGTGTTGGACGGATTCGTTCGCAAGCCGGTGGACCGGCCATTGCACCGGTGGGTGGTGGTCCCCGGTGCTTCGCCGGTTGTGTCGGCCCCTGGCGGCGACGACGAGCCAGGCGAAGATGACGGGGACGGCACCGGGGACGATGCCGGGGGCGATCGGGAGTCGACCGAACTGACTGTTGAGTCCCGGGACCGGGAACCGGCAGCATAGGGCTATGTCGCCGCTGCTCGAACCGAATGGGGAACACCCCTTCGTGGTCGCACACCGTGGCGCGTCGGCCGATCGGCCTGAGCACACCCTCGCCGCCTACGAGTTGGCCCTGCAGGAGGGCGCCGATGGGGTGGAGTGCGATGTACGCCTCACCCGCGACGGACACCTGGTCTGCGTCCACGACCGCAGAGTGGACCGAACCTCCACTGGAACGGGTCTGGTCAGCGATATGACGTTGGCGCAGTTGCGTGAATTAGATTGGGGAGCATGGCATTCCAGCCGGTCACCCGGCGGTGATACCGGGTTGCTCACCTTGGAGGATCTGCTGAAGCTGGTGCTGGACTGGGGCCGGCCGGTGAAGGTCTTCATCGAGACCAAACATCCGGTGCGCTACGGCGCCCTGGTGGAGAGCAAGGTGCTGGCGTTGCTCAACCGCTACGGCCTGGCCTCGCCCGCGTCGGCGGATCTGTCCCGGGCGGTGGTGATGTCTTTCTCCGCGGCCGCGGTGTGGCGGATCCGCCGGGCCGCCCCACTGCTGCCGACCGTTCTGCTCGGGGAGACCTCCCGCTACCTCGGTGGGGGCGCGGCCACCACGGTCGGAGCCACCGCCGTCGGGCCGTCGATCGCCACCCTGCGCGAACATCCCGAACTCGTCGACCGCGCCGCCGCGCAGGGCCGGGCGATGTACTGCTGGACCGTCGACCACTACGAGGACGTCGAATTCTGCCGCGACGTCGGGGTGGGGTGGATCGCGACCAACCACCCGGGCCGCACTAAGGCCTGGCTGGAGAACGGCCTGACCGGGCCGCGGAACTGACCCGGTCAGGGTTGGCCGTCGATCACCTGCTGAGGGATCGGCGCGTCGCGGCGAAGCGCGTCGAACAACGAGCTGGCTGTGGCGGAGTCCCAGATGACCACGGCCCCGGACTCGTTTCCGGTGAACTCCCCGATCGGAACGGTGACGGTGGTCAGCGGACCGCGCAGTGCCCAGGCCAGCCTCGCCAGGTTCCAGACGTGGGCGTCGTTGTCGACGCTCAACGCCGCCAGCGCGGCATTCGGTACCGCAAACCAGCGCCAGGGGTTGAGCCACACCTCGGGGCTGCCGGCGCGCTGCAGCATCGCCGACATGAACTCCCGCTGATGCAGCATCCGGTCGAGGTCGGCGCGCGGGGTGGCGCGGGTCCGGACGTAACCCAGGGCGTTGGGGCCGTTGAGGATTTGACACCCGGCGGGAAGGTCGATGCCGGCCAGCGGATCGTTGATCGGCGCCGGCAGGCATATCGTCACCCCGCCGAGTGCGTCGACGACCGAACCGAACCCGCCCAAACCGATCTCGGCATAGTGATCCAGGCGTAGACCGGTGGACTGTTCGACGGTCTGGGCCAGCAGCGCGGGGCCGCCCTCGGCGAAGGCCACGTTGATCTTGTCCATGCCCCAGCCGGGGATGTCTACGTAGGAGTCGCGGGGAATCGACACCATGGTGGTCGGCTGGCCGGAGAACGGGCCGGGGATGTGAACCAGCAGGATGGTGTCGGTTCGGCCGTCGCCGACCTCCCCACCGGTGGCCAATTCGGCCTGCTGCTGCTCGGTCAGACCCGCCCGGCTGTCCGAGCCGACCAGTAACCAGTTCGTTCCCGCACCGCCGGGCGGGCGGGTGTCGTAGTCGGTGAACACCGCGACCCGGCGCAGCGCGGCCTCGACCCAGACCGCGCCGCCGAGGACCGCCGCAGTGGCCAGTGTGACGGTGGCGAGGAAACCGGCCGCCATCGGCCGCACCACCCCGCGCCGCGTCCGGTGCGCGGGGGGTTTCCGGGTCTTGGCCGGGCGCGGGGTGGCCGTCACCGAACGGTTCGGTCGCCGCGGAGCCTGGTGTTTCGGGCTGGGCTGTTTCGGGGTGGGGGGCCGCGCGTGGCCGATGGGCGGCGGACCCGGCCGGGATCGGGCCGGCGCGGACGGTGTCGGCGACGAGTGCACCGGGAAGGCCGGGGGTGGCGGAGCCGGACGCCGGGGTGGTTGCGGCGGCCTCGGCTGCGGTGGCCTGGGTGGCTGAGGTGGGGGCGGCGGCCAGGGCGGTGTCCGGGGTGGCTGAGGTGGGGGCGGCGGCCAGGGCGGTGTCCGGGGTGGCGGCCGCCGGTACCCGGGATCCCGCCGGATGACTTGGGACTCCTCGGCTGGTCGACGGACGGGCGGGGCCGGGCGGGGCCGCAGTGGCGGTCTGGGCGGTGGCGGGGCCGCCGGACGCACCCGGGGGATCCGCTCGGTCGGCGGATCCGCACCTGGCCGCCGGTCGTCGTTCACACCGGCCAACTTAGGTGCTGACCAAGCCGGATCACCGCAGCCATGCCAGGTGGCC
The DNA here is from genome assembly GCA_964463215.1 of uncultured Mycobacterium sp. GTDB lineage: Bacteria > Actinomycetota > Actinomycetes > Mycobacteriales > Mycobacteriaceae > Mycobacterium. The sequence goes on from CAYXBN010000002.1 coordinate 79,000, forward strand.
GGACAGCAGGATGTAGCCCACGTAAGCGACGGTGTTGATGACTCCGTGGGCCAGGATCAACGGCCACAGTCGGCCGGTTCGGTACCAGAAGTACCCGAACACCAATCCCATCGCCAGATTGCCCAGTCCGGCGCCGACCCCCTGATACAGGTGGTAGAGACCGCGCAGCACACTGGAGGCCAGGATCGCCCGCGCCGGGCTGATTCCCAGCTGTCGAAGCCGGGTGATGAGGTAGCCCACCACCACGATCTCCTCGGCAAAGCCGTTGGCGAAGGCCGCCAGGGTCAGCACCGGGATGCGCCACCACGAGTCGCGCAGAGCCGACGGCTCAACCTCGGCGTTGAGCCCGAAGTGGCGGGCCGTCAGGTAGAGCGCCAGACCCGGGATGCCGATGAGCGCGGCCAGGCCCAGCCCGGCGGCGCCGTCGGTCCGCCATCGAATCCGGCCCAGCCCGATCGTCGATGGCCGTATCCCGCTGCGCCACAACAGATACAACCCCAAGGCGCCCCAGGCCACCAGCTGCGCGATGGAAACCAGATTCAGGCCGAGGTTGATCAGGTCGTAGCGGGACTGGTTGGGGTTGAGCCGGACCCGGTGGGCACCGAGTCCGGACAGCACCGCATCGGCCAGTTGCAGAATCGCGATCAGGGCGCTGACACCGAAGGTGACCGCCAGCATGACCGCGATTTCCAGGCGGACCACGCGGGGTTCGGAATCGGGGCGGTCAGGCTCGGGAGAACTGCCGGGGATGGCGCTCACCCCGCCACGGTAGCGGCCCGTTGACCGGCGCCTGACCGGATAGGGTTGGGCCGTGTCCCGCATCGCCTACCTCGGACCGGAGGGGACTTTCAGCGAGGCGGCGCTGCTGAAGCTGGCCGCCGACGCCATGGTGCCGGGTGGCGGGGACGTCCAGCCGCAGCCGACCGAGAGCACCCCGGCAGCACTGGAGGCCGTCCGCACCGGCGCCGCCGATTTCGCCTGCGTTCCGATCGAGAACTCGATCGAGGGCAGCGTGTTGCCGACCCTGGACAGCCTGGCCGGCGGTTCGGCGCTGCAGATCTTCGCCGAACTGACCCTCGACGTCGCGTTCAGCATCGTCATCCGGCCCGGAACCCATGCCGGCCAGGTGCACACCGTGGCGGCGTTCCCGGTCGCCGCCGCGCAGGTCCGGCGCTGGCTGGCCGCTCATCTTCCGGGTGCAGAGGTGATTCCGGCCAACTCCAATGCCGCCGCCGCCCGCGATGTCGCCGATGGTCGCGCCGACGCCGGGGTCAGCACCGCGCTGGCCGCCCAGCGCTACGGCCTCGACAGCCTGGCCGACGGGGTCGTCGACGAACTCAACGCCCGAACCCGGTTCGTCCTGGTCGGCTGCCCGGGGCCGCCGCCGGCCCGCACCGGCGCCGACCGCACGTCGGTGGTACTACAGATTGACAATTCGCCGGGTGCTCTGGTGGCGGCGATGAGCGAGTTCGGCATCCGCGACATCGACCTCACCCGCATCGAATCTCGGCCGACCCGAACCGGACTCGGCAGCTACATCTTCTTCCTGGACTGCGTGGGTCATATCGACGACAGTGCGGTGGCCGAGGCGCTCAAGGCCGTGCACCGGCGCTGCGCCGACGTCCGCTACCTGGGGTCGTGGCCGACCGGCGCGGCCGTCGGGTCCGCACCACCGGCGCTGGACGAGACCGAGCAGTGGCTGGCTCGGTTGCGGCGGGGTGCGCGGTGAGCGGACGGCTGCTCCTGGTCCGGCACGGTCAGTCGCACGGCAACGTCGAGCGTCGCCTGGACACCCGGCCGCCGGGCGCCGAACTCACCGATCTGGGGGTGCGCCAGGCGCGGGAATTCGCCCGGGCGCGACCACAACCGCCCGGGCTGCTGCTGCACTCGGTGGCCCACCGCGCGGCGCAGACCGCCGCGGCGATCGGCGCGGAGTTGCGGCCGGCCGGACTGGTGATTCCGCAGAAAGTCGAGGGCATCCACGAGGTTCAGGCCGGCGACTTGGAGAACCGCAACGACGACGACGCGATCGCGGAGTTCAACGCGATCTACCAGCGCTGGCATCTGGGAGAACTCGACGCGGCGATGCCCGGCGGGGAGAGCGGCCACGATGTGCTGGACCGGTTCTTGCCCGCGATCACCGAACTGCGGTTGGGTTACCTCGACGACCGGGATTGGCACTCCGACATCGTCATCGTCAGCCACGGGGCGGCGATCCGACTGGTCGCCGCCACCCTGGCCGGGGTGGACGGCAGCTTCGTGCTCGACCACCATCTGGCCAACACCGAGGCGGTTGCGTTGGCGCCGACCACCGACGGTCGCTGGAGTTGTGTGCAATGGGGTTCGCACACCCCGCCGTTCTATCCCGAGCCGGACGTGTATCCGGTCGAGGACGCCCTGCGGGCCGCCGACCCGATGGGCTGACTACACCGCCCCCCGGCGGCGGTCCTGCTGCTCTGAGCAGTCGCAGCCGATTGACTCGCAGTCGATGCTCAGCGAATGCAGCAGTGTCTCCGGGTGGATGCATTCCGGTTCCGTGCACTGCACCGGGTGGCCCCAGTGCCGCCCCCCGTGGTGGATCAGCGTTCCGTGGCAATGCGGCCGACCGGCTCGGCATTCACGGCAGTCATTTCCCGGATGGCCATTCCCCGGCTGTCCTTTGCCCATGTGTCGTTCATAGCAAGGTGTCCGCCAACCTTTTCCGCGCCGCGCCGGGGGCCGGGCGCTGCGATACGCTCGCCGAATACTGCCACGCTCCCTCCCACGATGACCACACCCCCGACAGCCGTGCCCCACCCACCGACTGGAGTGCCCAGTGTGGTCTGCCGGCATTGCCGCACCGCGGTGCCGGCCGGCAACTTCTGCGGATACTGCGGCGCCGACCAGAGCAGTCCGACCGAAGGCCGGTGGACGATCCTGCGGCCCGACGTGTTCGTCGCCGCGCCCGGCGAGCGGATGCTGCTGCCGATAGTGAGCAGCACCCTGTTCCCGCAGCTTCCGCCGATCTACCGCAACCCGTTCCGGACCGGAATGGCCATCCTGATGGTCGGTGTGGTCGCGTTCTCGGCACTGAGGCTGCTCGGCCCGCTGGTAACCCTTGTCGCCCTGGGTGTTCCGGCGCTGTTCATGCTCTACCTCTGGCAGTCCGATGTGTGGCGGGACATCCCGCTGCGGGCGGTCCTGGTTGCGGCCGGGATAGGGACTGCGCTCGGGGTGGGGTGGGTGTGGTTCACCGGCGATGTGGTCGCCCGGGCCTACGGGATACCCATGGCGGCGGGCTTCACGCTGCAGAACCTGATCGGGGCGGGGCTGATCATCTCAGTGGGCGGAGCGATCCTGATGGTGGTGCCCGCCGTGGTGGTTCGCCTACTCAGGCCGCCGACCCGGGAGTCCTTGGACGGGTTCGTCATCGGGGCGCTCGGCTCGCTCAGCTTCACCGCGGCGGCGACCACAACCCGGTTGGCGCCGCAATATGTGTCCGGGCTGCTCAACGACGTCCCGCCACTGCGACTGCTCGTCGAGGCCGTGCTCTATGGCGTCGCGGTTCCGGTGACGGCTGCCTCCGCGGGCGGGTTGATCGGCATCCTGCTGTGGTTCCAACCCGGCCGGCGGGCCAACGAACACCCGCGGATCGTCCGGGCCGCGCTGGCGGCGTTCACCGTCCTGGTCGCGGTGATCTACACGGTCATCTGGATGATCGACGCCTGGCGTCTGCCGAAGTGGCCCCAACTCGGCTCGCACATCCTGATGACGGTGATCGCCCTGCTGACGGCCCGGGTGTGCCTGCAGTTGGCCCTGCTGCATGAGGAGCCCGATCCGTACTCGGGACGGCCGATGCTGTGCCTGCATTGCGACCGGGTCGTCCCCGATATGCCGTTCTGTCCGGCCTGCGGCACGGCTGTGCGGGCGTCGTCACGATCGTCGCGGCGCCGGCGCCGCCAGTCACCACCGACGCGGCAGGCCCGAGCAAATTAATGCCGCACGTATGATTTTCGCTGTGACCTCCGACGGGCTCGATGTCTGGCGGATGCGCCGACTGCTCACCGTTGCCCTGCTCGCCGTGCTCGGTGCCGCCTGTCTGAGTGTGGGCGGTGACAGGTCTGTGCAGTCGACGGACTCGGCGCCGGATGGTCGGATCGGCGGCCCCTTCGCCGCCCTGTTGGCCAGCTCCACCGACCTCGGATCGGCTCGGACCCCGCAAGTCCGGCTCACCGCGGCCCTGCACCAGCCCGACCGGCCAGATCGTCTGCAGCGCTGGGCCCAACGCCATCACCTGTCGGTGCAGTGGCGCCAGGATGACCCGTGGGCCGTGATCGAAGGGACCCCCGCCGCGGTGTCGGACGCTTTCGGCGTCGACGTCCACGACTATCGGGGTCGCCGCGGCCAGATCTTCTATGCCGCCGCCCAGCAACCCGCCGTGCCGTCCGCCCTGCACGGGGAAGTCGCCGGCCTGGGCCGGATCCTCAGTTACACCCCATACCGCGAATCCCGACCACCGGGATGGCCGTTTCCGGCCGAGGTGCCCGGCCAGGGCCTGACACCGGATGCGCTGCTGCGCACCTACAACGCCCAGCCACTGCGCGAGGCGGGGTACACCGGCAAGGGCATGACCGTGGTGGTGTTCGCCTTCGACGGGTTCGACCAGGCCGACCTGGACAGTTTCACTGCCGCGCACAACCTGCCGCCGCTGATGCCGGAGGTGGTGGGAGGTCAGCCACCGCATCGGCGCGGCGAGGCGACCATGGACCTGCAGGCCGCCCACGCGATCGCCCCCGACGCCCGCAAGGTGCTGGTCAACGCCATGCCCACGGTCGAGGGCGACGGCGCCTTCGGCAAGATCGCCGCGATGATGGAAGACACCGACCGGCGCTATCCCGGTGCGGTCTGGAGCTTTTCCATCGGCTGGGGCTGCGACAAGCTGTTCACCGCCGCCGACCTGGTACCGGTTCGCGCAGCACTGGCCGACGCTCAGCGCAACGGCACCACCGCGTTCGACGCCAGCGGGGATCTGGCCGGCCTGGAGTGCAAGGGCGGGCAGGACTGGTCCTCGCCGCCGCATGCCGACAACGTCGGATTGGACGCGATCGCCTCGATGCCGGAGATGACCAACGTCGGGGGCACCACCTTGTCCACCGACGACGCCGGGGGTTGGCTGTCCGAGCAGGCCTGGTTCGACGCGCCACTGTCGCAGGGTTCGGCGGGCGGGGTGTCCGCCCTGTTCGAGCGTCCGTCCTGGCAGGGCCAGGTGGCGCTCAACGGCGGTGTCCGGCAACGACTCACGCCCGACATCTCCGCGGTCGCCGATCCCTTCACCGGGATGCGGATCATCTTCAATCAGCAGGAAATCATCGGTGGCGGCACCTCGCTGGCCGCCCCCATCTGGGCCGGATTCGCTGCGATGGTCAATCAGTACCTCACCGAGAACGGCGGCCGACTGATCGGTGACCTCAACCCCCTGCTGTACCGGATGGCCGAGGGCGCGCGGCTACCAGCCTTCCGGGACGTCGTCCTGGGCGCCAACGCGGTTGCGGTGGCCGGGCCGGGCTACGACCTGGTCACCGGACTGGGTACGCCCAACGTCGACAACCTGGCCCGCAACCTCCTGGTTCTGCAGAAATTGCTTCCGTGACAACAGTTCCCACCATGGAGTGCCTGCGCTGCGAGGTCGACGTCCCGGCCGGAAACTTCTGCGGTCTGTGCGGCTGCCATGCCGGATCGAAACCCAGTGACCGTTCGATCTGGTTGCGCAGCAAAACCTTCGGCGCCGCACCCGATGAGAGTGTGTTGTCCCCGTATCTGTCAAGTTCGCTGTTTCCCCAGTTGCCGACGCCGTCCCGCCGCCCGTTCCGGATCACGTTGATCATTGCCGCCTCGGCACTACTGGTGTCGGCGTTGTTGCGACTGCCGGCCCTCGGGATCACCGTGGGCGCGCTGGGATTGCCACTGCTGTTCGGGTTGTATCTGCGCGCCTCCGGTGCCGACCGGGACCTTCCCCGGCAGTCCCTGGTGCTGGCCGGTGTGCTCGGTGCGGCACTGGGAACGCTGTGGGTCCTGGTGAGCGGCCATCTGGTCGCCCGCAGTTACGGGTTGCCGATGGCTGTCGGTCTGGCACTGCACCACCTGCTGCGGGAGGGCTTCATCATCCCGGTGGTCGGGATGCTCCTGATGGTGGTCCCGACCCTGGTGACCCGGTTTGTCCTCAGGGAGCGTCAACGCGACCGGGAAGCGTTGGACGGCTTCATGATCGGGGCACTGGCGGCATTGGCCTTCAGTGCGGCGGCGACCTTGACCCGGCTGGCGCCCCAGGTTTTCACCGGTCTGATCGCCCATGCCCGGCCTGTCAAAGGGCTCGTGATCGAGGCGATCCTGGCCGGGATCACCGTCCCGATCAGTGCAGCGGCAGCCGGCGGGATGGTCGGCATCGCCCTGTGGTTCCGGCCCCCGAACCGTCATGAAGGCCGGGTCCAGTTGGTGCTAGCTCTGCTGGCAGCGGGGGCGTTGCTCGTCCACGCCGCCGTCGGCGTCATCGACATCGTCGGGGTGCCACAGATCGCCGCGATGTTCGCCCATGTGGCCATCACCGTCGCCGTGCTGCTCGGGTTGCGGTTGTCCCTGCAACTGGCCCTGTTGCACGAGGCTCACGACGCTATGGACACCGACGAGCCGGTGCTGTGTCCGTACTGCTCCCACGTGGTTCCCGATATGGCGTTCTGCCCGGCGTGTGGGGCGGCCGCCCGCGCCTCATCCCAGGAATCGCGGCGTGAACGTCGCGGGGCGTCCCGCCCACAGGCCGAGGACGGGCCGTCCGCCGGTGAGCCCTCGAGTTATCCCGGCTACGCACTGCCCGCGGCACGCTATGCCGCCCCGCCGCCGAGACGCCCGTTCGTGGGTTGGTTACTGGGCCGCTGGGGAACGGCGATCATGGCGGTCGCGGTGGTTCTGGGGACAGTGGGACTGTTGTTCACCCCGAAGATCGCCCGCTACATGTGCCCGCCGGATTGCGGTCGGCCGCCCAGCGGCATCCCGGTGATGGAACTGCCCCGGTTCACCGCGCCGGACGGCAGCTTCTCGGTCGCCCACCCCGCACCGGGTCCGTTCTACACCGTCACGACCAACGATTCCGGAGTGACCGCCACCCTCACCGCCGGTGACGGCGGGGTGATGCAACTGTTCGCCGAGCCGGCCGGGGGCCGCTCGGCGCGACAGGTCGCCGCCGCGATCCTGAAAAGGACCTATCCCGACGCCAAAGTCGCTTACGAGATCCCCAACGCGATGGTGGGCTACCAGCCCGGCTACGGCGAGGTCGCCGACGACTGGCCGCAAAGCGCCACGGCCAGCTACAGCCGGCTGCGGATTCTCGTCATGGCCGCGGTGAAGAACGATTTGGCGTTGGTGGCATTTGCGACCGGCCCCTACCACGCTTTCGGGCCCGAGTTCGGTCCTGGCCCGCCGTCCGGTGCCAACCTGGAGATCGCCGGTGATATGGGCAAGTACGTCAACAGTTTTCACTGGAAGGGTGATCCGGTGCGGTGACATGATCAGCCTCGGCCGCTCAGCCCCAACCCAATTCGTGCAGCCGCTCGTCGTCGATGCCGAAGTGGTGGGCCATCTCGTGGATGACCGTGATGGCGACCTCCTCCACCACATCCTGTTCGGTATCGCAGATCTCCAGCAGGCTTTCCCGGAAGATGGTCACGGTGTCTGGCAAGGCGCCGGCGTAACTGGAGTCCCGTTCGGTGAGCGCGATGCCCTCATAGAGGCCGAGCAGGTCGGGTTCGGAGGGATGGCGGTCAGCGACCAGGACGACCACGTTGTCCATCGCGGCGGCCAGATCGGGTGGAATCAGGTCCAGCGCCTCGGCGACCATGTCCTCGAAACGTTCGGGATCCATCCGGACGGGCATCAGGGGTTCGGTTGCCCACCCGGCATCGGCAGGTTCAGCCGTTCCTCCGGGATCGCGGGAGGCGGCACCGGGGGTTGGCCGTTGATCAGCAACGGACCCTTGGCGCTGTTGATCAGTGTGGCCCACCCGCCGTTGCCCAGGGTCGCCCCGATGTTGCAGGAAACCTGGCGGCTGCCGGCGGTCCAACTCGGCAGTGACACCGTGCTGTAGATCAGGGTCAAGGTGGTGTCCCGCAGTTGCACGGGCGCCAGGTATGCGTCGGTCATGTCGGTGCACACCTCTTTGATGAACTCGTCCTGATCCCGGTCGGTCGGAAAACCGTCCGGGAAACGCTCGGCCAGGTTCACCGCGCCGACGACCTCCATCGCATGCGGGGCCGCGCAGTCCACCGAGGCGTCGGTGGGCTGATTGGTCGGCGCGTCGATCCCCAGGCAGGTGCCCGGCGGCCAGACCTTGGACTGATCTTGCTCGGCGACTCTGCCCCGGGACACCAATTGCTGGTTTCCCGGGCCCTTCAGTTGCAGCCCGCACAGCATGCGGCGCTCGCCGGCGGCCTTCCAGGCCCTGTCACCCGCCCACAGCAGGCTGATGCTGAACCGGCTGTTGGGGTCGTATCGGGGACCCAGGTAGCGCTCGGTGGCCGGCTCGCACTGTTCGGAGGTGATCTGCTGGATGCGGGCCGCCGACGGTGGTTCGGCGTCCGGGCCGAATTCCAGACCGGGGAAGGCCCGCATATCCACAGCCGAGGACACCTCGAAGCGATGGTCGTCGTTGCAGTCGACGATGAAGGCCGCGTCCAGGGCGTTGTCCGCCCAGTTCAGGCAATAGCCGGTCTTGGCCTCGGCGAAGGTCGAGTTGATCGCGGGAGCCAGCGGCTCCGACGGCACCACGGTCCCAAGCGGGCCCTTCTCGCGGATCGGCAGGGCGATCACCGTCCCGCCGATCAACAAGCCGCCGAGCGCGGTCAACAGCAGGGCACGGCGGGTGGACTTGGGATGGAGGGCACCGAACCGACCGCGGCGTTGTGCCGGTTCAGGATCGGTGCCCTCGACCTCCGGGGCGTCGGATAGCTGCAACATCGCGCTCCATTGTGTCAGCCCGGTGGCGCGACGTGACAAGTGCTGCAGGTCGACCGTTACGCGGTTGTGCTCCTGCGGCCCCGCACGGACCGGGGCGGGGACCGGGCAACCGCAGGTAGCCGCCCGGAAAGTAGGGTGGGAGACCGTGATCGACCCGAAAGTGCTGCGCGAGGATCCCGAGGCGGTACGCCGGTCCCAGCAACACCGCGGCGAGGACCCCACGCTGGTGGACGTACTGCTGCAGGCCGACGCCGCCCGCCGGTCGGCAATCGCGGCCGCCGACACGCTGCGTGCCGACCAGAAGGCGGCCAGTAAGAGCGTCGGAGCGGCCGCCCCGTCGGATCGCCCGGCCCTGCTTGAGCGGGCCAAAGAACTCGCCGCGCAGGTCAAGGAGGCCGAAGCCCGCCAGTCCGAGGCCGAGGCGGCGTTCACGGCGGCGCACCTGGCGATCCCGAATCTGGTGATCGACGGGGTGCCCGCCGGCGGCGAGGACGACTATGCGGTGCTCGACGTCGTCGGTGAACCCCGAGGAATCGACGCTCCCAAGGACCACGTGGAACTCGGCGAATCTCTCGGCCTGATCGACATGGAACGCGGCGCCAAAGTCTCCGGGTCCCGGTTCTACTTCCTGACCGGCCGCGGAGCACTACTGCAGTTGGGCCTGCTGCAACTGGCGGTCCGCCTGGCAACCGACAACGGTTTCACCGCGATGATCCCGCCGGTCCTGGTCCGTCCGGAGGTGATGGGCGGCACCGGCTTCCTGGGCGCGCACGCCGATGAGGTCTACCGGCTGGAGTCCGAGGACCTCTACCTGGTCGGCACCTCGGAGGTACCACTGGCCGGCTACCACGCCGAGGAAATCCTGGACCTCTCCGACGGCCCGAAGCGTTACGCGGGTTGGTCGTCGTGCTTCCGGCGGGAGGCAGGCAGCTACGGCAAGGACACTCGCGGCATCATCCGGGTGCACCAGTTCGACAAGGTGGAGGCGTTCGTCTACTGCCGTCCCGAGGATGCCGAGGCCGAACACCAACGGCTGCTCGGGTGGCAGCGACGCATGCTCGAACTCATCGAGGTGCCCTACCGGGTGATCGACGTCGCCGCCGGCGACCTCGGGTCCTCCGCGGCGCGTAAGTTCGACTGCGAGGCCTGGGTACCCACCCAGCAGGCCTACCGCGAGCTCACCTCGACGTCGAACTGCACCACTTTCCAGGCCCGCCGGCTGGCCACCCGCTACCGAGACGAGAACGGTAGACCGCAGATCGCTGCCACCCTGAACGGGACGTTGGCCACCACCCGCTGGATCGTGGCGATTCTGGAGAACCATCAGCAGTCGGACGGCAGTGTGCGGGTACCGGCGGCGTTGGTGCCGTTCGTCGGGACGGAGGTGTTGGCGTGATTGAGATGGACCTCGACGACATGCAGGACTGGTTCGGCTTCGGGGTGGCCGGGAACTTCGCCGGGCATCTCGAACAAGCAGGGGAGGCCGTCGATTTCACCAACGTGGAGAGCAAAGGGCCGGTCGGCGTCGAGGCGCCCAAGGGAATCTTCCCGTGGTACGTCCCCGGGCATGACAGCTTCCTCGGCGTGTTCCCACTGTCCCACGACGCTCTGATCGTCCCAGCGGTCGCGGATCTTCCAGCAGACGGCGGACCGCTGAATCTTCAGATCGAGCCCGAGGTGGGGCTGGCCTGCGAGGTCATCTGGAGCGGCGACACCGTCGTCACCCTGCGGCCATTCGCACTGGGCGCCTTCAACGACTGCTCGATCCGGCGACCCGGCGCACCCAAGATCAGCTTCAAGAAGAACTGGGGTCCTGCCTCCAAAGGCGTTGCGCGCGAATTCTTCCCAGCGCATGACCTGACTCCCGACGGGCCGACCGCCACGCTGCGGTTGCTGTGCCATCTGCGCACCGCCGACGGCACCCACCACGAATACGGGGTGGACAGCCCACTGCTGGGCTACTCCTATTACGGCGAGGTGCTGCTGGACTGGATCTGCGAGCGACTGGCCAACCAGAAGGGCTCGCCGGACACCCCGTTGGAAGACGTCGGGGCCCTGATGATCGCCGCAGGACACCCCAGTCACGTTCTGATCGGAATCGGTGCCACCCGCTACACCAGTTACGGCGAGAGCACCTATCTCAAGCCGGGCGATGAGGGCATCGTTCGGGTCTATGACACCGCCGCCGAGGAGTTCTCCGAGTTGCGGCAACTGGTCTGGGAGCCCTGAGCGGCGCCCGAGTGCCTGACGATTAGCGCTGGTCGAGCAGTTCGGCGAACATCGCCAGGAACTCCTCGGGTTGCTCCGGGGTGAACGCCGGGCTGGGCCAGGTGCCCGGCACGTCCAGGGTGACCAAGGTCGAGCGGAGCGGACGGCGCACATCCAGCGGCAGCCAGCGCCGCAGATCCGAGCTTCCCCAGATCCGGAAGCGTTGCACCACCAGGCCGAGTGACTCGACCCGGTACCCCTTGATTGCTCGCAGCGGAATGACTTTCGCTGTGCCCGAGGGGAAGTGGTAGCGCCGCAGCGTCAACGCGCGCCGGTCAAGCTGAACCTGCCCGTCGTCGTAGTACTGACGCGGCGGCCGGGTCATGGTGTCCGGATCACAGCTTCGAGCAGCGCAACTGGTGGCCCTTGGTGGTCAGGCAGCGGCCGGTCTTGAGGTCCCACGCCCAGCCGTGCAGGTTGCAGGTCAGCGTGCTGCCCTCCACCACGCCGAACTTCGACAGGTCGGCCTTGAGGTGCGGGCAGCGCCGTTGCACCTCCCAGCCGTCCAGTGTGACCGTCGAGGTGTCGTCGTGCGCCTCGGCGAACCAGCCGTCGGCGTAGGCGACGCGCTCATCGGTCAGGCACTTGAAGAAGGTGTACAGATACTCGTTGTAGCCGCCGACCCGCCATGCCCGGAACCGGGTGGACAGAAAGATCGTGTTGACCCAGTCGGGTTCGTTGTCGCGCAGTACGGTGCGCACCAACTCCGGCGCGATCTCGAATCCGTACCGGAACTTCTCATCCGGAATCGGCTCGCGCACAGTTCGTTTCGGGAAGTCTAAGACCACGGTCTCCGGGCCCATCTTGAGTTCGACGGGGTAGCCGATGCCGTCGCAGATCTGATCGCTGGCCAGCATGATCGGCTCGAACCGGGCGCGCAGCGGCTCCAGCAGTGGCTCACCGGCAGCCGGCGCCCAGCTGGCCTTCTCAGCGGCCAGAACCGGGGCCATCCGCTCGGCGTAGGCGGCGATGTAGTCGGCCTTGCCGGTGGTGAAAATCGCCTCCATCTCGGCATCGGGAATCGGATGCGTCAGTGAGATCAGCTGCGAGCCTTTGAAATCCGCGACCGAACCGGGAATCATCAGCAGTCCGCCGTTGTGTCCGTGCAACCGCATCTGCTCCAGGAACACCATCTGGTCGGGGAAGATGTTGGCCGGGTCGCCGTGGTCGTCGTTGAGGTCGCGCAGGGCGGGATCGAGGAAGCACGGCGGCCCTGCCGACGGGATCACCCAGGTGGCGCCGACGTCGGCGATGTACTGCCGGCAGCGGTCCATCCCGCGCTGACGCTTCTGGGTGGCGAAGGCCTCCTTGGCGCGCTGGGGCATGTCGTAGACCATCGGGTACCAGATGGCTCCGGAGTACTGCGGCATGTGCACGTCGATGTGACCGAACGCGGCCAGCATGTCCACGCCCAGTGGCCGGGAGTCGTTCATGTTGAACACCGTCGTGGTTCCGTCGGACAGCACGATCCCGGAGTCACCGATGGGGCCGTCGGCCGGCGCCCGCAACGCGACGATCATCACGTCGAGATCACCCTTGGGGCCGCTGACGCGGTGCTTGACCGAGTCCTCGGTCTCGAAGAACCGGTGAAAGCCCAACTGTTCGAGTTCGCGTTTGAGATCGGGCACCGGATAGTCCGGCAGCAGGACCACCGCGTCCTTGTTGACGTGGTCGGTGAGGAGTTTGGGATCGAAGTGGTCCTTGTGCAGATGCGAGATGTAGAGGTAGTCGCAGTCACCCAGAGCGTCCCAGTCCAGGCCGCTGTTGTCCGGGAAGACGAACCAGGACGCGAAATAGGCGGGGTTGAGCCACGGGTCGCACAGAACGCTGCCGGTGGCCGTGTCGATCCGGAAACCCGCGTGACCAATGCTCGTGACCTGCATGAATACCCCTTCCGCCGCAGGATGCGCCAGTTGGGAGTTTAGCTGCCGCAACTTCACTAGGCTGGCCGGTGTGGAGTGGCCCTACGAGACCGTGATCGCCGGCGTCCGACTGCTCTGGCGCACCCAGGGTTTGCGGTTCACCGTCACCGGGATGGAACATCTGCCCGCTACCGGCGGTGCGGTGTTGGCCATCAACCACACCGGCTATCTGGACTTCACCTTCGCGGGCTTGCCGTTCTACCGGCTCAAGCCGCGCCGGATGATCCGGTACATGGCCAAGCAGGAGGTGTTCGACCACAAGATCACCGGGCCGGTGATGCGCAAACTGCGCCACATCCCAGTCGATCGGTCCAGCGGCGCCGCCTCGTTCGATGTCGCCGTGCAGTATCTCAAGGCCGGTGAACTCGTCGCCGTCTACCCCGAGGCGACCATCAGCCGCAGCTTCGAACTCAAGGAGTTCAAGTCCGGTGCGGCGCGGATGGCCATCGCGGCCGACGTACCGATCATTCCGCACATCGTCTGGGGCGCCCAACGCATCTGGACCAAGGACCACCCGAAGAACATGTGGCGGCCCAAGGTCCCGATCTCGATCGCCGTCGGCGAACCGATCCCGCCGACGCTGCCGCCGACGGAGTTGACCGCACTGCTGCGGGCCCGGATGCAGGATCTGTTGGAGCAGGTGCAGGACGCCTACGGTCCGTACCCGCCGGGGGAGTTCTGGGTACCCCACCGGCTTGGTGGCGGGGCGCCCACGCCGGCTCAGGCCGCCGAACTGGAAGCCGCCGAGTTGGCCGCACGTGCCGCGAAACGGCAGCAGTCGGGTGGCGGAGCGGGCTAGATGGAACCCGTCTACCGCGGCATCGAGATCGCAGCGGCGCTGGCCGCCCGCGCGATCGGCACCAGGATCACCTATCAGGGCCTGGAGAACGTCCCCGAGCGCGGTGGCGCCGTCGTCGCCATGAACCACATCAGCTACATCGACTTCCTGCCGGCCGGCCTGGCCACCCGCCAACGCCGTCGACGCATCCGGTACATGCTCAAAGCCGAGGCTCTCGAGCACGGAACCGTCGACTGGATCATCAAACACACCGACTGTATTCCGGTCGACCGGGCGGCCGGGGCGGGCGCCTACGCCGAGGCGGTGCGCCGACTGCGCGCCGGTCAACTGGTCGGGGTGTTTCCGGAGGCCACCATCAGTCGCAGCTTCGAACTCAAGGAGTTCAAGAGCGGCGCTGCCCGGATGGGACTCGAAGCGCAGGTGCCGATCATCCCGCTGATCATGTGGGGAGCGCAGCGGATGTGGACCAAAGACCATCCGAAGAGCCTGGGACGCAAAAAGATTCCCCTGACCGTTCGGGCGGGTGAACCAGTCGCACCGGTGGGCACACCCGCCGAACTGGAGGCTGCACTGCGCGAGTCGATGACGGCCCTGCTGCACCAGGTGCAGGAGCAGTACCCGCACCCGGCCGGGGCCTTCTGGGTTCCCCGGCGCCTCGGGGGTGGCGCGCCGACACCGGCCGAGGCAACCCGACTCGACGAGGCCGAACTGGCCGAACGCGCCCGGCGGCGCACCGCGGAGTCGGCCTGATGCTGCCCGCCCTGATCGCCAGCGACGTCGACGGGACCTTGCTGGACCCCCAGGAGCAGATCACCCCCCGGACCCGGGATGCGGTGCTGGCCGCGGTGGCCGGCGGCGCCCAGTTCGTCCTGGCCACGGGCCGCCCACCACGCTGGATTCCCCCGGTGGCCGAGGCTCTCGGGTTCGGGCCGATGGCGGTGTGCGCCAACGGTGCGGTGGTCTACGACGCCGCGACCGATCGGGTGGTCTCGGCTCGCACGCTGTCGGTGGAGGCATTGGCCGAACTCGCCGAGATCACCACCCGGGTGGTGCCCGGTGCGGGATTGGCAGTCGAACGCATCGGCCGCAGCGCCCACGACTCCGCCACGCCGCAGTTCGTCAGCGCCCCCGGATACGAGCACGCCTGGCTCAACCCCGACAACACCGAGGTTTCCCACCAGGACCTGCTCAGCGCCCCGGCGGTCAAACTACTGGTCCGCAAACCGGGGATGCCCAGTTCCGAACTGGCCGCGGTGCTGACCCGCCACGTCGGAATACTCGGCGACATCACCTACTCCACCAACGACGGACTGGTCGAGATCAGCGCGATCGGGATCAGCAAGGCTGCCGGACTGCACGAGGTCGCCCGCCCACTGGGGATCAGCGCCGAGGACGTCGTGGCGTTCGGGGACATGCCCAATGACATTCCGATGCTGCTGTGGGCCGGGCACGGTGTCGCGATGGGCAATGCCCATCCGGAAACGGTCGCCGCGGCCAACGAGGTCACCGCCCCCAATGGCGACGACGGCGTGGCCCGGGTCCTCGAACGCTGGTGGCTCTAGCCCTTGCGCATACCCTAAGGGGTATGTACATTGGGTCTTGAGCGATACCCCCTCAGGTATCGAGACACGGCAGGGAGGTTGCGCCGATGTTGGCTGACGAACGCGACGTCACCGAGATTCTGAATCGCCTCAAGCGGGCCCAGGGTCAGTTGGGCGGCGTGATCGCGATGGTCGAACAAGGTCGGGACTGCAAAGACGTTGTGACCCAACTCGCGGCGGTGTCCAAGGCCCTCGACCGGGCGGGCTTCAAGCTGGTCGCCTGTGGTCTGCGCGAGTGCGCGGCGGGAACCGACAGCAGCGAATCCCTGACCGAGGCCCAACTCGAGAAGCTCTTTCTCGCCCTGTCCTGACGATAAAACCGCTCCGTCCGAAACCGCTACATCCAAGGAGAAACACCATGTTGTTCAACCAGTACTACCTGGACTGCCTGTCGCACGCCTCCTACCTGATCGGCGACGAGACCTCCAAGCGCGCCGTCGTCGTCGACCCGCAGCGCGACGTCAGCGAGTACATCGCCGACGCCGAGGCGGCCGGGATGACGATCGAACTGGTCATCGAGACCCACTTCCACGCCGACTTCCTCTCCGGACACCTCGAACTGGCCGAGGCCACCGGCGCCAAGATCGTCTACTCCTCAGTGGCCAAGCCGGAGTTCGACTTCATGGCCGTCGCCGACGGCGAGCGCTATTCGCTCGGCGACGTCCAACTCGAGTTCCGCCACACCCCCGGTCACACCCCCGAGTCGATGAGCATCGTCGTCTACGAGCATGCCGGCGATGCTTCCCCTGAGTCTTGGGCACCGTACGGCGTCATGACCGGTGACACCTTGTTCATCGGTGACGTCGGTCGCCCTGACCTGCTGGGCTCGATCGGCTTCACCAAGGAGGAGCTGGCCGACAAGCTCTATGACTCGCTGCACAACAAACTGATGACCCTGCCCGACACCACCAGGGTCTATCCCGCCCACGGCGCCGGTTCGGCCTGCGGCAAGAACCTCTCGACCGAGTTGTGGTCGACGATGGGTGAGCAGCGCAAGACCAACTACGCGTTGCGGGCCTCCAGCAAGGAGAAGTTCGTCGAGTTGGTGACCGAAGGGCAGCCGCCCGCACCCGGGTACTTCGTCTACAACGCGATCCTCAACCGGAAGGGCCGCGAACTGCTCGATGAGTCCGAGATGCCCACGGCCATGTCCTACGACGACGTCCGGGCGGCCATGAATGCCGGCGCGATCCTGGTCGACGGCCGTGACCCCGAGGAATTCGCCCTCGGCCACCTCAAGGGCGCGGTGAACATCGGTCTGGAGGGCCGGTACGCGGAGTTCGCCGGTTCAGTGGTCAAGCCCGAGGACGAGATCATCCTGTTCACAGACCCGGAGCGGGTGCTGGAGGGCAAGAACCGGCTGGGTCGCATCGGCTTCGACCGGGTGGTCGGATACCTCAAGGACCCCTACGCTGTGATGTTCGACCACCGCGGCGACGTCGAGGTCGCCTCCCGGCTGACCACCAACGCCCTCGGGGAACGCATCGCTGACGTGCCCGAATTGCAGTTGGTCGACGTGCGTAACCCGGGTGAGGTCGCCGCGGGCATGATCGCCGACGCGGTCAACATCCCCGTCGGTCAACTGCCTGATCGGATCGCTGAGTTGGACCCGCGCAAGCCCACCGTGGTGTACTGCGCCGGAGGCTATCGCTCCTCCGTCGCGGCCAGCCTGCTGCGCCAGCGCGGTTTCGCGGATGTGAGCGATCTCCTGGGCGGGTATAACGCATGGGAGGAAGCCACCCAGAACGCCTGAGCACGAGGCACGAGAAGGAAAGCTGTCATGGGCACCACCGGAAAACACAAGTTCCTCATCATCGGCGGCGGTACTGCCGGGATCACCGTCGCAGCGCGGCTGCTGCGCAAGGGCCACGCTGACGTGGCGGTGATGGAACCCTCGGACAAGCACTACTACCAGCCGATGTGGACGCTGGTGGGTGGCGGCCAGGCCAGCGTCGCGTCCACCGAACGGCCCGAGGCCGCGGTGATGCCCAAGAAGGCGACCTGGATCCGCAAAGCCGCCAGCGAGGTCGACCCGGAGGCCAACACCGTCACCGCCGAGGACGGTTCGACCTACGCCTATGACGTGCTGGTGGTGTGCCCGGGTATCCAGTTGGACTGGGACAAGACCGAGGGCCTTGAGGATGCGCTGGGCCGCAACGGGGTCTCGTCGAACTACCGCTTCGACCTGGCGCCGCGGACGTGGGACTTCATCCGCGAAACCCGTTCCGGCTCAGCGGTCTTCATGATGCCGTCCGGCCCGATGAAGTGCGCCGGCGCGCCGCAGAAGATCGCCTACCTGGCCAGTGATTACTGGCGCAGGGAG
Organism: uncultured Mycobacterium sp.; assembly: GCA_964463215.1. Taxonomy (GTDB): domain Bacteria; phylum Actinomycetota; class Actinomycetes; order Mycobacteriales; family Mycobacteriaceae; genus Mycobacterium. The sequence goes on from CAYXBN010000002.1 coordinate 96,895, forward strand.
GGCGTGCTGAAGAACATCGACGTCCACCTGGTGGTGCCCACCCCGCGGATCTTCGGCATCCCGGCGATCGCCGACAGCCTGGACAAGGTGATCGCCGACTATGGCATCCACCTGCACACGTCCTCGGAGATCACCGCCGTGGACGGCGACTCCCGCAAGGTGACGGTCAGCGCGGTCGGCGAAGGCGGCACTGACACCACGCTGTCCTTCGACATGCTTCATACCGTGCCGCGGCAGTCAGCACCGGACTGGATCAAGACCAGTCGACTGTCGACCGGCGAACCGACCGGCTACGTCGAGGTGGACAAGTTCACCATGCAACACCTCCGCTACCCCAACGTGTTCGCCCTCGGGGACGCCGGGTCGACGCCGAACTCCAAGACCGGCGCGGCGATCCGCAAGCAGGCACCGGTCGTGGTGGAGAACATCGAGTCCCATCTGGCCGGCCGTCCGCTCACGGCACGCTACGACGGCTACGCGTCGTGCCCGATCGTGACCTCGACCCACGACATGCTGCTAGCTGAGTTCGACTACGACTTCAACCTCAAGCCGTCGTTCCCGGTCCTCAACCCGACCAAGCCGCACCGGGGCTACTGGTACCTCAAGAAGTACGGGCTGCCGTTCATGTACTGGAACCTGATGCTCAAGGGCGTGGCCTGACCGGTCGCCCGCTAAGCGTCGAGGTCCTTCTCGACGAGTTCGGCGATCGTGTTGACCACGGACTCGTCGTCGGCGGTCACCGTGACCGAGGCGCCGTTGCCCGCACCCAGGGTCATGATCATCAGTGCCGAACCAGCATCCACCGGTTCCCCGCCGTCCAGTGCGATGGTCACCGGAACACCGGCAGTGACCACGGCCTCGGAGATGATCGCGGCCGGCCGGGCGTGTAGGCCGACCGCCGAACCGACGATGACGGTCTTGCTGGGCATGGTTGCTCCTTCTGGGTGGACGTCCAGTGATTCTTACTTGAATTGTCACGCCGCAACGGTGGTTTGGGCTGACACAGTGGGCGCCGTCGCCCCCGGCTTGGTCCCGGTGAACTGTTTGGCCGCGATCACGGCCAGCGCAGCTACCACGGTGCCGGCGGCCAACGCCACCAGGAACCAGGCCAGTTTTCCGATCGCGAAGAACACGAAGATCCCGCCGTGCGGCGCCTTGAGTGTCACGTCGAAGAACATGATCAGCGCCCCGGTGACCGCGCCGCCGGCCATCATCGAGGGGATGACGCGGAACGGGTCGGCCGCGGCGAACGGGATGGCGCCCTCGGAGATGAAGGATGCGCCCAGTAGCCAGGCTGCCCGCCCGTTTTCGCGTTCGGGTTCGCTGAACAGCCGCGGACGCAGCGTGGTGGCCAGCGCCATGGCCAGCGGCGGAACCATGCCCGCCGCCATCACCGCCGCCATGATCTGCAAGGACCGCGGTTCGGAGATGCTCAGTCCGGCGGTGGCGAAGGCGTAGGCGGCCTTGTTGACCGGCCCACCGAGGTCGAAACACATCATCAGGCCCAGGATGACACCGAGGATGATCACCGACCCACCGCCCAGGCCGCCCAGCCAGTTGGTCAGACCGGAGGTGATCGCGGCCAGGGGTCGGCCCAACAGCAGGAACATCAGCAGGCCGACGATCAACGACGCCAGCAGAGGGATGACCACCACCGGCATCAGGCCGCGGAACCACTGCGGCACGTTCCACCGGCTGACCCATAGCGCGGCGAAACCGGCGATCAGACCGCCGACGATGCCGCCGATGAACCCGGCCCCCACCAGACCGGCAACCGCCCCGGCGGTGAACCCGGGCGCCAGGCCTGGCCGGTCGGCGATCGCGAAGGCGATGTAGCCGGCCAGCGCCGGCACCAGGAACCCGAATGCCAACTGCCCAAGGGTGAACAGCACCGCCCCGAGGTACTGCATCAGCCCGCCGCTGGGCAGGTCGGTCAACGAGTTCGTCGTCGCGATGATCCGGCCCAGCGAGTCGGTCTGGCCCTCGGGGGCGTTGGCGATCTCATAGCCGGCCAGCAGGAAGCCCAGCGCGATGAGCAGGCCGCCGGCGGCGACGAACGGGATCATGTAGCTGACGCCGGTCAGTAGGATCTGGCGAATCCGGGTGCCCCAGCCCAGCCCGCCGGCGGCGGTCGCCGCTGTGGCCGCCGCGGCATCGGCCGATCCCTCGACCCGGGTGGCATTCGGATTGCCCGCGGCAGCGATGGCTTCGGCGATCATCGCGTCCGGTTCGTTGATGGCCCGCTTGACGCCGGAGGCGATCACCGGCTTGCCGGCGAACCGCTGGCGGTCCTTGACTCCGACGTCGGTGGCGAAGATGACGGCATCGGCGTCGCTGATGGTCTGCGCGCCCACCGGGGTGCTGCCCGAGGAACCCTGGGTCTCGACGGTCAACCGGACGCCGGCCCGTTCGGCCGCCAGTTTCAGCGCGTCGGCGGCCATGTAGGTGTGGGCGATACCGGTGGGGCAGGCGGTGATGGCAACAAGTGTGGGGACCTTAGCGCTACCGGTCGCGGTGGCGCCGACGACCGGGGCGGGGGGTGTCAGGACATCGTCGACGAGACGCACGACCTCGGCGTCGGTGGGCGCCTCCCGTAGCGCTTGGACGAACTCCGGCCGGACCAAGGCCCTGGCCAGGCTGGACAGCAATTTCATGTGCTCGGCGCCGGCGGCCTGCGGGGCGGCGATCAGGAAAACCAGGTCGGCCGGGCCGTCGGGGGCGCCGAAGTCCACCGCCGGCTGCAACCGGGCGAAGGCGATGGAGGGCTCCCGCACGGCTGCCGAGCGGCAATGCGGAATGGCGATCCCGCCTGGCAGTCCGGTTGCCGATTGGGCTTCCCGAACCAGGGCGGCCTGCACCAGAGCGGCGCCGTCGTCGGCCCGCCCGGCGTCGGTGACCAGGTCGGCCAGTTGCCGGATCACCGCTTCCTTGTCGGAGCCGGCAGCGGTGTCGAGCCGGATCAAGTCGGTGGTGATCACCGGGGGATTACTCATAGCGCACCTTCGGGTCGGGAATCGGCGGGCGAGACGGCCGTGAGGGACACGTCGTCCAGGTCGAGTTGGGCCGGTGTCGGCATCGCCGATCCCGGCAGGGCGGCGGCACCGCTGCCATAGGCGACCGCCATCTGCAGTCGCTTCGGTGCGTCGGCACCCTCGACGTCGGCACGCAGGTAACCGGCCAACGATGAATCCCCCGCGCCGACGGTGCTGCGCGGCCGGATCGGCGGCGGCGTGGCCAGCCAGGCGCCGTCAGCATTGACCAGGACCGCCCCGGCGGCCCCGAGGGTCGCCAGCACCGCACCGACGCCGCGGTCCACCAGATGGCGGGCGGCGCGCACCGCCGCCTCGGGCGAGTCAGCCGCCGTCCCGGTGAGGCTGGCGAGTTCCTCGGCGTTGGGTTTGACCAGATCCGGGGCCGCGCGATCCAGACCAGCGGCCAGCGCCGCCAACGGTGCATCCGAGGTGTCCACCGCAACCTTGCAGCCGTGCGCTTTCAGCGCCGCCGTCATCTCCGAATACCAACTGTCCGGCAGGCCCGGCGGCAGCGATCCGGACAACACCACCCAGTGGTCGGCAAGCGCCCGATGCATCACCGCCCAGGCCAGTGCTTCGGTCTCAACCGGGTCCAGTGCGGTGCCCGGCTCATTGATCTTGGTGGTGGTGCCGTCGGGTTCGGTGATGGTGAGGTTGGTGCGCACGGTGCCCGACACCGGAACCGCCTCGAACTGCACACCGGCAGAACGCAGCCCGGCCAGGAACGGATCGTGGTGACCGGCGGGAAGGATCGCCACCACGTCGATACCGGCCAGGTTCAGCGCCCGCGCGACGTTGACCCCCTTGCCGCCCGGTTCGGAGGTCACCGAGGTGACGCGGTGCACTCCACCGCGAACCAATTCGCCGCCGAGGGTGGCGGTGCGGTCGATGCTCGGGTTAGGGGTGACGGTGATGATCATGCTGCTCCCAATCTGATCTGCTCCCCATCATGAGGTGCCCTGCGCAACAACCACTTCCAGCCCTTCACGAGTCAGGCTGTGGTGATCGGCGGCGGTGATCTCCGAATCGGTCACCAGCACGTCCAACGATCTGATCGGTGCGAAGCTGGCGAACTCCTCGCGCCCCACCTTGGACGAGTCCGCAACGACGACAACGAAGTTCGCGCACGCCACCATGGCCCGCTTGACGGTCGCCTCGTCCGGATCGGGAGTGGACAGACCATGCCGGACGGTGATCCCGTTGGCACCGATGAACGCGATGTCGACCCGCAGTGCGGCCAAGGTGTCCAAGGCGGGAGGGCCGACGCAGGCCTGGGTCAGTCCGCGCACCCGACCGCCGAGCAACTGAAGGCTGACCGACCCGAAGCCGGCAAGGCGAGCGGCGATGGGCACCGAGTTGGTGACCACCAGCAGTTCCCGGTCCGGCGGCAGCAGCGCCGCCAGTCGCGCGGTGGTGGTGCCGGCGTCGATGAGGACGGTGCACCCCGACTCCGGCAGGAACTTCATGGCCGCGCGGGCGACGGCGTCCTTGTGCGCGGCCCGGGTTGCCTCCCGTTCGTCCACGCTGGGTTCGACCAGTCGCAGCACCCGGGTCGGGACGGCCCCGCCGTGCACCCGCCGAAGCACGCCGGCCCGGTCCAGCACCGCCAGGTCCCGGCGCACTGTCTCGGTGGTCACCTCGAAGGTCTGCGCGAGTTCGGTCACCGAGGCACGGCCGTGGGCGATCACCTGTGCGGCGATCGCCTGCTGTCGTTCCTCCGGATACACGGAGCCACCCCTACAGGTAACGCCGGCACTGCTCAGTAAGCCCGGCCCGGTACCTCACCGCGCAATGTTAACCAAGGGGCTGTTGTTAAAGGGTGGAATTTCACGGGTCATGCGTGCTCATCGGGGCCAACGGCTTGATGGGCGACGGCATGTGGGACCGATTCCTGGCCGCTCAGTTCCCCAGGCCGGGTCAGCCGGTCTGACAGTGCGCACCGGATCACGCGTGTCGGTGTATCCGCTCGAGTATCCCGGGTGCGGCGCCCGGCCCGGCAGCCCGTCACAGCAGGCCTTCCTGGCGGCCGCCGCGGATGCCCTGCAATCAGTCCCCGGCGACGTCCCGGTCATCGTCGTCAGGGAATCACTGGGCTCCGGCGTCGCCGCCGCGACCGCGACGTCCCATCCCGAGCGGGTGGCCGGGCTGTTGCTGCTGACCCCGTTCGACAGTCTGGTCGCGGTGGCCCAGCATCACCATCCGGTGCTACTACCGCGGTCCGGTGGCGATGGTCGTGGCCGACGCGACAGCGCCGTCCCGGCCCAATTCGGCCGGCGGCTGCACGATGCCTACCCGGGTCCCAAACTCCTGATCAAGGCCGCCGACGCCGACCACAATGACCTGCTCTACCTGTTGCCGGAATCGGCATGGGCGCAAGCGCTGGCCTTCCTGGAGGCCCGCTCCGGTCTCTAGGACCGGGTCGTTCGGTCGTCCCGCGCGTCCTGATGTGGGATCACCCCACAATTGTGTTGATCTATGTGGTTTTACCGCCGGTGCCGTGCGAGTGTCAACGTTTTGCTGTAATCCACACCATGACCTCCTCGCCGACCTCCTCGCCAGCTTCGAGCACTCTGCAGGGCGTCCCGGTGGTCCCGGGCGTCCGGTTCGCCCCGGTGATCCGGGCTAATCGGCTACCCGCCACCGACGAACTCGCCCCGGCCGGCGAGGTGCCCGAGGCGGACCGGGCCGGCGAGGTGAACCGGTTCAGCGCGGCCGCTGCGGCGGTCGCCGACCGGCTGCGGGAACGTGCGGCAGCCGCGACCGGAGCGGCCTCGGAGGTGCTCACCGCCACCGCGCAACTGGCCCAGGACCGGGCCTGGCTCGGCTCGGCGGAGAACGCGATCAAGGCCGGTAAGCCCGCTGTTCGGGCGACCGCGGACGCAGCGGCCCAGTTCATCGAGATGTTCACCAAGATGGGCGGCCTGATGGCCGAGCGGGTGACCGACCTCAAGGACATCCGCGACCGTGTCATCGCCGAACTCGCCGGACTTCCGGCCCCCGGTGTGCCCGAGCCGGTCGAGCCGTCGATCCTGTTCGCCGAGGACCTCGCCCCGGCCGACACCGCCGGACTGGACCCGCACCGGATCGTGGGCCTGGCCACCTCGTTGGGCGGCCCGACCAGCCACACCGCGATCATCGCCCGCCAACTGGGGATCCCGTGCGTGGTCGCGGTGAAAGGCCTTGACGAGGTGGGGGCGGGCACGATGGTGCTGCTGGACGGTAGCCGCGGCACCGTCACCGTCGATCCGGACCGGGCCGACGCGGCGGCGGCGGTCGCCGCGGCCGATGTCGCGGCGGCGGCGATGGCCGGGTGGTCGGGTCCGGGCGCGACGGCCGACGGACATGCGGTGTCGATCCTGGCCAACGTGGCCGACGGAACGGCCGCGCGGGCCGCGCGCCAGGCGCCGGTCGAAGGTGTGGGACTGTTCCGCACCGAATTGTGTTTCCTGGACGCCGACACCGAGCCCAGCGTCGACGCGCAGGCCGGGATCTACGCCGAGGTACTGGAGGCCTTCGCCGGCCAGAAAGTGGTGATCCGCACCCTCGACGCCGGATCGGACAAGCCGCTGAAGTTCGTCAACAGTCCCGAGGAGGAGAACCCCGCGTTGGGCGTCCGGGGTTTCCGAATCATCGACCTCGATGCCGCACTGGTGGGCCGCCAACTCGACGCGATCGCCGTCGCGGCGGAGCGGACCGGCAGCGCCCCGTGGGTGATGGCTCCGATGATCGCCACCCCCGATGAGGCACGGCGTTTCGCAGCGCTGGCGCGGGAGCGCAATCTGCACCCTGGCGTGATGATCGAGGTACCGGCGGCGGCGCTCCTGGCGGAGAGGATCCTCGAGCACGTCGAATTCCTGTCCATCGGCACCAACGACCTGACCCAGTACACGATGGCGGCCGACCGGATGTCTTCGGATCTGGCGACGCTGACCGACCCGTGGCAGCCCGGCGTGATCAACCTGGTGGCCCAGACCGCCCGGGCCGGCCAGGCCAGCGGCAAGCCGGTCGGGGTGTGCGGCGAGGCCGCGGCCGACCCGTTGCTGGCCTGCGTTCTCACCGGCCTGGGGATCACGTCGCTGTCGGCGGCCGCGTCGGCGGTCACCCCGGTGGGCGCGAAACTGGCGTCGGTGACTCTGCAGCAGTGCCGGGACGCGGCGGAAGCGGTGCTGACCACCACCGGTCCGGCGGAGGCACGCGCGGCGGCCCAGGAGGTCCTCGGCTGAACCGGATTCATCCGGCCGGGATCGGCTCGCCGACGGCGGGGTAGGTCGACTCGAGTTCGCCGATGTTGGCGGCCACCGTGACCAATGGCAGCGCTGCGCTCTCCGCTGCGGGCGTTTCGGCGGCCTCGGCGCGCAGTACCGGGACGAACTCCGCGGTGATATCCGACCTGGACGGGTCGGCCGCCGGATCGGACTGCTCCAGTCGGGCGCACAACGCCCGGGTGTGCTGTTCCAAGACCTTTCGGGTCTGCGGGTACACCCCGGCCGGTGGCGGTACCACGTCGGCGATGAGGTCGGCGGTGGTGCGCAACCTCGGGATGCGGCTGGAACCCTCCAGCAGGTCGGCGTCGCCGGTGCCGGCCGTCTCGGACAGATACACCCTTACCGCGTCGCCGTGGGTGCGGGCGGCGGTCAGTGCGGCCTCACCCAGGTCGTCGACCGCCTGCTGGGTCTGCGGGGAGACCCCCTGGGTCACCCGGGTGACCGCGGCGGCCAGATAGCGCGAACAGGCCGTGACGGCGTCGCTGATGGCGAGGTGCACCGCCGCCTGGGCGCCGCCCGGCCACAGCAGTATCGAGACGATCACACCGACCAACGCGCCCAGGACGACATCCTCGACCCGGATCAGTCCGATCTGCCAGCCGATGGGATGCATCAGGTTGAACACGATCAGCACCTGCATGGTGAACATGGCCTGGCTCGCGACGAAGGACCCGACCGACATGACGTAGGTGGAGGCGAACGTGACCAGCGGCAGCAGGGACCACAGCACCACCGGATTGACGCCGACGAGCGTGATCACCGCCGCGCCGATGACGAACCCGATCGCGGTGCCCCGCAACGCCTTCAGCGCGGTGGTGCGGGTGCCGGCCGCGCTGCTGCGCAGTACCGACAGTGCACCGAGTAACACCCACATCGCGTTCTGAACCGGTAGCACCACGGTCACGACGACGGCCAGGGCCAGCGCCAGGCCGGTACGCAGACTGTTGATGACGGTGACCGACCGGGTGCGCAGGTAGCCGAACAGCGACAGCACAGCATTGCGGCGGGTATGCACCCGGCCGGCGATCCCCGTTTCGGGCAGTCCGCGCCCGAGGATTCGGTCAGCCAGTGGCCGCGCGTCGATCGCGGTTGCGGTGGCGATGATGCCCCCGGTCAGACCGATGGTGGCGCTGAGGGTCCGCCGACTGAGCAACCTGCGCCCAAGCTCAACCGCCGCGGCGTCGTCGGGTTCACTGAGGATCTCTCGAATGTCGTTGTCGTAGTGGGAGTATGCGATCAGCCGGTGGGCCGCAACGACCCGCGACAACTCGGCGGCACCGGCAGCGCTCGGTGACCGCAGGACCTCGGCGCTGCTGCGCAGCACTGTGACGCCGAGTGGGCCGATGTCGGCGAGCAGTCGACCGGTGTCCGCGTTCACCCGGTCGGCGAGCCACCGCAGATTGGAGAAGACCCGGATCAGGCTGCGACTTCCGGCTGTCAACGCCATCGGCCGGAAGGCACGGCTGAAGAACTCCGCGTTGAGTGCGGCCATCGACTCGGTCACCCGGTCGCCGACCCCGTCGGCGTCCCCGTTCTCGATCCGGTCGGCCAGGGCAGCGCACACCAGGGCGGCGAGGTGTCGCAACTCGGTGCTGTAGCGGGGCGGGAACACGAACAGAGCAGCAGGTACGCAGACCAGCAGGGCCAGCCCCCAGCCGAGCAACCGGTCGGACAGCGGACCCGCCGGCATCGACACCGGCAGCAGGAACACCATCAAGGTCGCGCGCTGCCCGGCCGCCACCAACTCGCTGAGCAATCCGAGAAAACTGACCAGCGCACCCACCGCGAAACACAGCACGACGGCGGCCCAGGGATGCGGGGCCGCCCAGGTGCCGAGGGCGATGAGTACCGCACCGTTGACCGCCAGACCGGCGTAGGCCACCGCCCGGGTGCCGACCGTTCCGGGAAAGTCCACGGCGATGAGCAGGGTGATTGACCCCACCAACGCGAACACCGGCGCCTGGGTGCCACCGGCCAGCAGAAATCCCAACGTCGCGGCGACGGGCACGGCGATGCTGGCCCGCAATGCCCGGCGCAGCCCGTCACGGCTCGGGTCGCGTTGGCGCAGGGAGTCGGCGACTCGCCGGAGGGCGTCAGAGACGGGGCCGGGTGTCATGAACCCCTACGGCGCCGGGACGTCGGCGAAGCGGCCGGTCTGCAGGTCGTGGAGCATGGTCCTGCTCATCCACGCGAACAGCTCGGACTCTCGGGGCAGGGTGGCTTGTTCGTAGCCCACGAACACATACACCGACCACGCGGCATAGGTCTGGGCCTGGCGCCGGTCGTCGACGATTTCCAGGGCCGACTCGTAGATGATGTCGAACCGCTCCTGGTCGACCTCCCGCTGCACGGCGAGCACCTCGGCGTCCACCGAACTCCAGGCCCGGATAGCGGCCTCCGCGCTGTGCGGCAGGGCGAGCGCGACGTCGATGATGGCTTGAATACGGCGCGGGGCGTCGGGTTGGGCTCGCAGCACCTCGATCAGCCGGACGGTTCGGTCCTGGCGCCAGTAGGCGATCAGTTCGCGACTGTAGGCGCCCCAGTTGTTGAAGTAGTGGTAGAACGAACCGGTTGTCACACCGAGCCGGCTGCAAAGCTCGGCCAGCTTCAGTCCACCGAACCCGAGATCGGCGAGGATCTCCAGGCCGACCTCGAAGTAGGACTCCCTGGTCGCGATGACGGGCATGAACAGACCTTAGGCGTCCGTGCTGAACCGCGGGCCAAAGTGTTCCTGTCCCCAAAGCTGGACAAGAAGTACCGTTGAGAGAACGATTGCCGTTGGAATTGCGGAACTCATTCTCATACTTGCGCAGCTGATTGCAGTTATGGCAAATACTGCCACTATTTACAGTCGAACGCGCAAATTTTAGCACCAGCACCGGCTGGGTGTCGACCGATGTCGCCCATTGGCGGTCGGCCAACGGTGTCCCCGCTAACCGGTCGCCGGTCGGCGCCGGGTCAGTGGAAACTCAATCCGTCTGCGGCACAGCAATTTCCGCGATCAGTCCGCGCTTTCCACGGTGAGCTCAGCGACGATTCGGCGCGATCTTCAGCCGTCTGCTACGAGGAGCGCCTGTGCGTCTGGCACAATGCGGGTATGCAGAAGACCATGCGCCGTGGACCGGGCAGGCCACCGGCAGCGAAATCCGCTCAGACCCGAGGCCGCATTCTGCACGCCGCACGTGAGGTTTTCAGCGAGGTGGGGTACGACGCCGCCACCTTCCAGGAAATCGCCCTACGCGCCGACCTCACCCGGCCGGCCATCAATCACTACTACCCGAGCAAGCACTCGCTGTATCAGCACGTGGTGGACGAGACCAACGCCGCGGTGATCGCCGCCAGCCTCGACGAGGCCAAGCGTGCGGAGTCGTTCAACGAGCGCGTCCGGGCATTCCTGGAGGCGGCCGTCCGGGCCAAGGACTACGACCGCGCCGCCGCGGCCTTCCTGGTCACCTCGGTGCTCGAGTCGCAACGGCACCCGGAGTTGAGCCAGCACACCAACGATTCGCTGAATCACACCCGCGAGTTCGCCGCGGCCGCGGTGCAGGACGGCATCGCCAACGGCGAACTGCGCGCCGACATCGACGCCGACGCCGCCGCCGAGATGCTGTTGGCGGCATTCTGGGGGCTGGGTTTCTACGCCGGATTCGTCGGTGATCAGGACCGGATGAGCCGGATCGCCAACGAGTTCATGAACCTGTTCGGGGCCGACAGCTGGTTGCGCAGCCCATAGCTTGTCTAAGCTTTGACTGACCGGCACGGCCGGCAGTTTGGAGCATGCGATGAGTACTTTGCGAAGCCACGACGACACCTGGGACATCGCCAGCAGTGTCGGGGTGACGGCGGTCATGGTGGCCGCCGCCCGGGCCCGGGAAACCGACAGCGACGATCCGCTGATCCGCGATCCCTATGCCAGGATCCTGGTCGCCGGTGCCGATACCGGTGTCTGGGAGAAGATGCTCGACCCGGACATGCAGGCCCGGATCTCCACCGCCGACCCGCAGGCGGCCGCGCTGTTCGCCAACATGCTCGGGTACCAGGCGGTGCGCACCCACTTCTTCGACACGTTCTTCACCAACGCCTCAGCCGCCGGGATCCGGCAGGTGGTCATCCTGGCCTCCGGTCTCGACTCGCGGGCGTATCGGCTGGCCTGGCCGCACGGCACCGTGGTGTACGAGATCGACCAACCCAAGGTGCTGGAGTACAAGGCGGCCACGCTGGCCGATCATGGCGTTGAACCCACCGCCGAACGCCGCGAGGTCGCCATCGACCTGCGCCAGGACTGGCCCGCCGCGTTGACGGCCGCCGGTTTCGACCCGGCCCGGCCCACCGCCTGGCTGGCCGAGGGTCTGCTGATGTATCTGCCGGCCGAAGCCCAGGACCGGCTGTTCGAACAGATCGGTGAGCTCAGCGCGCCCGGCAGTCGCCTCTCGGTCGAGGCCATCCGACACCACGACGAGGAACGTCGCGCGCAGATGCGCGCACGCTGGGAGAAGATGGCCGACGACCTCGGGATCGAGCGGACCGTCGACATCTCCGATCTGACCTACAACGACCTGCACCGCGCTGAGGCCACCGACTGGCTCAACACCCACGGCTGGAGCGCGTCGGGAACGGAGTCCACCGACGAGATGCGGCGGCTGGGCAGGTGGGTGGAGGTACCCGACCAGGATCCCCAGGACAGTTTCTCGACGTTCGTGGTGGCGGAACGGCGCGGCTGAGCCTTACACCAGCAGCCAGGGCACCACAACCCGGGTCACGTCGGCGAGCAGCGCATCCGACCGGGGTGTCTGCGGATCATCGGACCGGGTCCGCGTCATCACCGACAGTGACAGGCGTTCGCCGTTGGGGCCGTAGGCCACGCCGATGTCGTTGGTGCTCGCGTAGTCACCGGCACCGGTCTTGCTCGCGACGCGCCAGCTCGGCGGCATACCGGCGCGGATCCGCTTGTCCCCGGTGACGATGGTGAGCATCCACTCCTCGAGTTGCGCCCGGTGCGGTTCGTCCAGCACCGCGTTGTCCCCGCCGGTCAACATGTTGAGAAACCCGGTGCCCATCCCGCGCGGCGTGCTGGTGTCGCGCGGATCGCCCAGAAAAGCCGTGTTGAGCTCCGGCTCCCAGCGCACCATCCAGGTTCGATCGTCGCCCACCGAACGGGCGAACGCCGTGACCGACGCAGGCCCACCGAGTATCTCCAGCATCACGTTGGTAGCGGTGTTGTCGCTCTGGCGCACCGCCGCCGAGCACAGATCCGACAGCGACATCCGGCCACCCACATTCGGTTCGGTGATCGGCGATGCCACCGGCACGAACAGCGCCGGGTCGATGTAGACCTCATCGCTGAGCCGTAACTGCCCCTGCTGATCCTTCTGCAGCACCTGTGCGGCCACGTAGGCCTTGAACGCCGAGCAGGTCGCGAACAGGTCGTCGGCGCGGTGGGCCAACGTGCGACCGGAGGCCAGATTCCGGCCGTAGAACCCGACGTTGGCGTTGTAGCGGTCTTCCAGGGCCGCCAGATCGTCCTCGGCCGGACCGGCGGGATCGGCAACCGCAACACCCGGCCGGGGATAGCCGCTGGCGGCCAACGCCAGGGCGGCCGCTCCTGCGACGAGCACTCGACGGCGGGGATGGATCACCGGGGCACCTTCTTCGGACTAGTCATCAAAACGCTCTGGAAGCTTTCCATAAGGCGGCCCGAAAACCACCGAACCTGGCTGGCTACGATGACCACCGCGGCTTGTTGCCACCGCCGCGGTGAGCAGAGAGGACCCCCCATGCCCGGAGTTCAGGATCGAGTTATCGCCGTCACCGGCGCCGGCGGCGGCCTGGGTCGCGAGTACGCCCTGACCCTGGCCCGCGAGGGCGCCAGCGTAGTCGTCAACGACCTCGGTGGGGCACGCGACGGCACCGGTGCCGGACATTCGATGGCCGATCAGGTGGTCGCTGAGATCAAAGACGCCGGCGGTCGGGCGGTGGCCAACTACGACAGCGTCGCCGACGCCACCGGTGCCGAGAACATCGTCAAGACCGCCCTCGAGGAGTTCGGCGCGATCCACGGGGTGGTGAGCAACGCCGGCATCCTGCGCGACGGCACCTTCCACAAGATGACGGCGCAGGCCTGGGACTCGGTGCTCCAGGTGCACCTCTACGGCGGCTACAACGTCATCCGGGCCGCGTGGCCACACTTCCGCGAACAGGGTTACGGCCGCATCGTGGTGGCCACCTCCACCAGCGGGCTGTTCGGCAACTTCGGCCAGGCCAACTACAGCGCCGCCAAACTCGGCCTGGTCGGCCTGATCAACACCCTGGCCCAGGAGGGCGCGAAGTACAACATCAAGGCCAACGCGGTCGCTCCGATCGCCGCGACCAGGATGACCGAGGACATCCTGCCGCCCGAGGTGTTCGCCAAGCTCACCCCCGAGTATGTGGCCCCGGTGGTGGCCTACATGTGCAGTGAAGAGGTTCCCGACACCGCCTCGGTGTTCATCGTCGGCGGCGGCAAGGTCCAACGTGCGGCGCTGTTCCAGAACGAGGGCGTCACCTTCGAGAGCGTGCCGAGCTGCGACGACGTCGCCGCCCAGTGGTCGACCATCGACGACATGTCGGCGGCCAAGCCCGCCTCCTTCAAGCTGTAGCACCGCGTGTCGTGAAAGCTCTTGTTGCTCAGGAGCTCACCGGAACGTCCGGTCTGGTCTACACCGATGTCGACGACGCGGTCGGCGGTCCGGACGCTGTCGTCATCGACGTCCGGGCCGCGGGTGTCTGTTTTCCCGACCTGTTGCTGATCAGCGGGCAGTACCAACTGCGTCTGCAGACCCCGTTCATCCCGGGCTCGGAGGTGGCGGGGGTGGTGCGATCGGCTCCGGCGGGTTCGGGTTTCGCTCCCGGTGATCGGGTCCACGGAATGGGCATACTGGGCGGGTATGCCGAACGGGCGGCGCTCCCAGTCGCCGCGGTCCTGCCCACCCCGCCGGAACTCGATGATGCGCAGGCGGTTTCGCTTCTGGTCAACTACCACACGGTCTACTTCGCGTTAGCCCGCCGCGCAGGGTTGTCCGCGGGGCAGACCGTCGGAGTGCTCGGCTCTGCCGGCGGGGTGGGCACGGCGGCGATTCAGGTGGCCAAGGCCATGGGCGCCACGGTGGTGGCGATGGTCAACCGGGACAAGGGCCGCGAGTTCGTCGAAGGTCTGGGTGCCGACGTCGTGCTGCCACTCGCCGGGGAGTGGGCGAAGACGGTTCGCGAGCACACCGGGGGGCGTGGCGTCGACGTCATCGTCGATCCCGTCGGCGGGGAGGCGTTCGACGAGGCGATCCGCGCCTTGGCCCCCGAGGGGCGACTGCTGGTGATCGGATTCGCGGCCGGAGGAATTCCGGTGGTGAAAGTCAACCGGCTACTGCTGCGCAACGTCGGGGTGCTCGGCGTCGGGTGGCGCGAGTTCATCATGGCCAACCCCGAAGTTCAACGGGAGTGCGCCGACGGTGTGGCTCGATTGGTGTCGAATGGATTGAGACCGCCACCGCCACAGCGCTTCCCGCTCTCGCAGGGCCGCGCCGCACTGGAGAGCCTGGCCGCGGGTGAGGTGTTCGGGAAGGTCGTCCTGGAGCCGTGAGTACCGGCGGTCTGGTCCTTGTCGCGCTGGCGATCGCGGTCGGTCTGATCGGCATCCTGGTGCCCTTCCTACCCGGCAGTCTGCTGATCTGGGCGGCCATCGCGGTATGGGCGTTCGTGGAGAACACCACCACCGGATGGGTGGTGCTGGGGGTGACCACCGCCGTTCTCGGCGCCGGGATTCTGGTGAAGTATCTGTGGCCGGTCCGGCGGATGAAGGCCGCCGACATCGGCAACCGCACACTGGCCGCCGGCGCACTGCTCGGTGTGATCGGGTTCTTCGTCATCCCGGTGGCCGGTCTGCTGATCGGTTTCGTGCTGGGCGTCTATCTGGCCGAGTTCGCCCAGCGCCGTGACCGACGGCGGGCGTGGACCTCGACGGTGCATGCCATCAAGGGGGTGGCGCTGTCGGTGGGCGTGGAACTGGCGGCCGCGCTGGTGGCGACGACGGCGTGGGTCGTGGGAGTGTTCCTCTAAGTTGGAGGGTGTCGAGTCCGATAGCTCGCACCTGTAGGCCGGCAACGGTGTCGCGGGCACTCTCGCCGCGGCCGGCCCGGACCGCGCCGGCCAGCACTTCCGCGAGAGTGACTGCACTGTCAGCCCAGCAGTCTGGCCCGTAACCGCGCTACGTCGTCCTCGCTGACCCCGGCCTCGGCCAAGTAGCCCGCCAGTCCGCCATGAGTCTGGTCGAGCACCCGCCGCGCACTGGCCAGGTACTCCTCCCGCACGCCGAGAACCTCATCGGTCAGGCGTGACTCGGCAAAGGACACCACCTCGTCGGTGATCCCCTCGCGGCTGCGCATCGTGGTCAGGATGGCCTCCCGCAGTGGTCCCACGGCGTCGTTGCTGCGCAAGTAGTCCGCCAGAACGGCGTCGGCCGGCACGCCGGCGGCTTCCAGAGCAATCGCGACCGCGAAGCCGGTGCGGTCCTTACCGGCGAAGCAGTGCACCAGCACCGGACGTCCGTCGGCCAACATGGTGATGATTCGCCGCACCGCCCGACGGGCCCCAGCGAGGGTCGGGAAGCGCTCGTACTCGGCGGTCATCCACCGCCGTGCGGCTGCGGCAGGCTCCTCCTCGGAGTACTCCGTCAACATCTTGTTCCAGCTGGACTCGTGCGGTGCCTCCCCGGGGGAATCACCGTGGGTGTGGGAGACCTCCGGGAACGGAAGATTATGTACCGCAACGCCTTCGGGTACCGCGCCGCCCCCGCGCCGGGATACCTCGGCGGGGGAGCGCAGATCGGCCACATCGGTGATACACAAGTCGGCAAGCATCCGCCTACCCGCCTCGTCGAGCTTGCTCAGTTCGCTGGACCGGTACAGCCGGCCCGGCGCCAACCCGGCCGTCTCGGCGACGTCCCGGAAATTCCAGGCGCCGGAAAGCCTTTCGTGTCCCGGGTTCACCCGCGTGTGGCCGCCGCGGCCATCGCCGAGGGCTCTCGGCCGAGTTCGGCCTTGGCGACAGTGCGGAAGTGGACCTCGTCGGGTCCGTCGAAGATCCGCATGGCCCGCTGCCACCCGTACATCCGGGCCAGTGGGAAGTCGTCGCTCACGCCGCCCCCGCCGTGGACCTGGATGGCCCGGTCGATGACGTTGAGCGACATCTGCGGGGCGACCGACTTGATCTGGGACACCAGCGCGAACGCCGCCCGGTTGCCATGTTGGTCGATGGTCCACGCGGCCTTCTCGCACAGCAGTCGGGCCTGGTCGATCTCGTTACGCGACATCGCGATCTGATGCTGCACCATGCCCTGCTCGGCCAGTGGTTTACCGAAGGCGATGCGGGTGCGGGCGCGTTCGGTCATCAGCGCCAGCGCCCGTTCGGCCACCCCGATCGCGCGCATGCAGTGGTGGATGCGGCCTGGCCCCAGCCGCGCCTGGGCGATGGCGAATCCCATCCCCTCCTCGGCGAGCAGGTTCGACGCCGGCACCCGTACGTCTGAATAGATGATCTCGGCGTGGCCGTGCTGGTCCTGCCAACCGAACACCGACGTGGACCGAACGATGTTGACCCCGGGGGTGTCGATCGGCACCAGGATCATCGACTGCTGCTGATGGGAGGCGGCGTCGGGGTTGGTGCGGCCCATCACGATGAGGATCTTGCAGCGCGGGTCGTTGGCGCCGGAGGTCCACCACTTGCGACCGTTGATGACGTAGTCGTCGCCGTCGCGGGTGATATCGGTCTGGATGTTGCGGGCGTCGCTGGACGCCACCGCGGGTTCGGTCATCGAGAAGGCGCTGCGGATCTCCCCGGCCAGCAGCGGCTCCAACCACTGCTTCTTTTGCGTAGGCGTGCCGAACATGTGCAGCACTTCCATGTTGCCGGTGTCCGGGGCCGCGCAGTTGATCGCCTCCGGGGCGATCTCGGTGCTCCACCCGGTCAACTCCGCCAACGGCGCGTACTCGAGATTGGTCAGCCCCGACTCGGCGGGCAGGAACAGATTCCACAGCCCCTGCGCTTTGGCCTTGACCTTCAACTCCTCCACCACCGGGGGGACGGTGAAGTCTCCCGGGCCGGCCGCGGCCCGGTACTCGTCGTAGGACTTCTCGGCCGGGAAGACCTCCTCGACCATGAACTCGGTGAGGCGTTTGTGGTAGTCGGCGGCCTTTGCCGACATCGCGAAATCCATAGGGCCACGATAGGCCGAGAACCCCGGGTCGGACGAGCGGGGCTACCGGCCGGCTCCGACCCCGTTCATCCGCTCGAAGTAGCCCGGCGAGTGGCGGTGGTCACTCATGTGCGGCACCCCCTGGGCCTCGGCCTGCCGCTCGGAGTCCTGCGCGGTGATGCTCGACCCGTAATCGGCCATGTACGACGTGACCGGGGTCGTCCCGGCGGCCAGCCCCCCGGCCAGGACGCCGGCGGACAACAGGGCGCCGGCCAGGGCGGCGGTGATGCGGGTGGCGGTCATGAACGGCGCTCCTTGATCGTTGGGTTTCGCGTTGAGACCACCATCAACCGCCGGGGCCGTGGCTGATGTCCGCTGACCGGGCCGACGTGCGGTGGAATCACCCCTCCACTTATTGGGGGACAGCGGTGCGCGCCCCGTCCTGTCCGCGCCGCTGCCCTCGGCTTGGGAAATAGCCCCTGCCAGCCGTTAGGGTGTTGCGAGCGCCGGGGAGGTTCCCCGACCGATTCGCGTTAGAAAGCACACGCAGACTCATGACAGAAACCCAGACAGTGCCGGACGCCGTGTCCGGCCCGGCCTGCACCGTGGGCGTCGTCGCCGAGTCCGGGGCCGACGAACGGCGGGTGGCGCTGGTCCCCAAGGCGGTCTCGACGTTGGTGAACCAGGGGGTGTCGGTGGTGGTCGAGTCCGGCGCCGGTGAGCGCGCCCTGCTACCCGACGACCTCTACACCGCCGCCGGCGCCGCCATCGGCGACGCCTGGGGGTGCGACGTCGTGGTCAAGGTCGCCCCGCCGACGCCCGCGGAGGTGGCCAGGCTGCGCTCCGGGCAGACGCTGATCGGCTTCCTCGCCCCACGCAATGCCGACAACCAGATCGACGCCCTCACCGCCGCCGGGGTGCAGGCCTTCGCGGTCGAGGCGATCCCACGGATCTCCCGGGCCCAGGCGATGGATGCGTTGTCCTCCCAGGCCAACGTTGCCGGCTACAAGTCGGTGCTGTTGGCGGCCAGCGAGTCCACCCGATTCTTCCCGATGCTGACCACCGCCGCGGGGACCGTCAAACCGGCCAGCGTGCTGGTGCTCGGCGTCGGGGTGGCCGGCCTGCAGGCGCTGGCCACCGCCAAGCGCCTCGGCGCCAAGACCACCGGCTACGACGTCCGTCCGGAGGTCGCCGATCAGGTGCGATCGGTGGGCGCCCAGTGGCTCAACCTGGGGATCGACGCCGCCGGCGAAGGCGGCTATGCGCGGGAATTGACCGAGGAGGAACGGGCGCAGCAGCAGAAGAAACTCGAGGAGGCCATCGGCGGCTTCGACGTGGTGATCACCACCGCGTTGGTGCCGGGCCGTCCCGCGCCGCGACTGGTGACCGCCGCAGCGGTGCAGGGTATGAAGCCCGGCAGCGTCGTGGTGGACCTCGCCGGGGAGACCGGCGGCAACTGCGAACTCACCGAACCCGGCCAGACCGTCGTCAAGCACGGGGTGACCATCACCTCGCCGCTGAACCTGCCGGCCACCATGCCCGAACATGCCAGCGAGTTGTACTCCAAGAACCTCACCTCGCTGCTGGAACTTCTCATCAAGAACGGCGTGCTGGCACCCGATTTCTCCGACGAGGTCATCGAGGCCTCCTGCGTCACGAAGGGGAACTGATGTACACCCAACTGCTGGCCAACATGGCGATCCTGGTGCTGGCCGGGTTCGTCGGGTTCGCCGTGATCTCCAAGGTGCCCAATACCCTGCACACGCCGCTGATGTCGGGCACCAACGCCATCCACGGCATCGTCGTGCTCGGCGCCCTGCTGGTGCTGGGAAATCTTCCGGCTGACGCCAGTTGGGGTGTGCGCATCATCTGCTTCGTGGCGCTGGTGTTCGGCACCCTCAACGTCATCGGCGGCTTCCTGGTGACCGACCGCATGCTGGGCATGTTCAAGAGCAAGAAGAAAGAACTGCCTCAATCCACGGCGTCCGCATCCACCAAGGAGCTCGCCCAGTGACCTACCTCGTCGACGTTCTCTACATTGTCGCCTTCGCGCTGTTCATCTACGGCTTGATGGGCCTGACCGGGCCCAAGACCGCGGTGCGCGGAAACTGGATCGCCGCGGTCGGCATGGGTATCGCCGTGGTGGCCACCCTGATCAAGGTCCGCGACACCGCGGCCATCAACTGGATCCTGATCGCCGCCGGTCTGGCTATCGGTGTGATCCTCGGCGTCCCGCCGGCCAAGAAGACCAAGATGACCGCGATGCCCCAGCTCGTGGCATTGTTCAATGGCGTCGGCGGCGGCACGGTGGCGCTGATCGCCTGGGCGGAATTCATTGAGACCAAGGGCTTCTCGTACTTCAAGCCGGAGCAGAACCCGACCGTGGCGCTGGTGGTCGGTTCGCTGTTCGCGGCGATCATCGGCTCGGTCTCGTTCTGGGGATCACTGGTCGCGTTCGCCAAACTCCAGGAGAACATCATCCCCAAGAATGTCGAGAAGGCATTCGTCAAGGGCGCCAAGCTGTTCCAGGCAGCAAACATCGTGCTGCTGCTCGCCGCGATCGCCACCGCGGTGTACATCGGGCTCAACAAAGGCCTATCGGTCTGGTGGATCGTCCTGCTGCTTGTCCTCGCCGGAATCATGGGCCTGTTCGTGGTGTTCCCCATCGGCGGAGCAGACATGCCGGTGGTGATCTCGTTGCTCAACGCGCTGACCGGGTTGTCGGCCGCCGCAGCGGGTCTGGCGCTGAACAACACCGCCATGATCGTGGCCGGCATGATCGTCGGCGCATCGGGTTCGATCCTGACCAACCTGATGGCGGTCGCGATGAACCGGTCCATCCCGGCGATCGTCTTCGGGTCGTTCGGCGGCGGCGAGGCCGCCGTCGGCGCGGCCGGCGCCGAGCAGGGGACCGTCAAGGCCACCTCGCCCGCCGATGCCGCCATCCAGATGGCCTACGCCAACCAGGTGATCGTGGTGCCCGGGTACGGTCTGGCCGTCGCGCAAGCCCAGCATGCGGTCAAGGAGATGGCCGACCTCCTCGAAGAGAAGGGTGTGGAGGTCAAGTTCGCCATCCACCCGGTCGCCGGCCGGATGCCGGGCCATATGAACGTGCTACTCGCCGAGGCCGACGTCGACTACGACGCGATGAAAGAGATGGACGACATCAACGGCGAATTCCCGCGCACCGACGTGACGTTGGTGATCGGGGCCAATGACGTCACCAACCCGGCGGCGCGCACCGACCCGTCGAGCCCCATCTTCGGCATGCCAATCCTCAACGTCGACCAGTCGCGATCGGTGATCGTGCTCAAGCGGTCGATGTCGTCGGGATACGCCGGGATCGAGAACCCGCTGTTCTTCGGCACCGGCACCTCGATGCTGTTCGGCGACGCGAAGAAATCCGTCGGTGACGTCATCGAGGAACTGAAAGCGCTGTAACTCCTCGCGCTGTAACTCCTCAGAAGGGTGGCGGGTCGGCGGCCCAACGGGCCTCGTTGAGGCCGCGCTCCCAACGGATCCGGGCCGCCCGTTCGGCGGCCCGGCTTCGTTTCCGGGTGGGCATCATCAGGGTTCGGCCGGGTGCTGAATGCGCAGGAAGGCTTAGTTCGCCAGTTGGTGCAGCCAACTGCGGGAAGAACAGAGCTCCACCGGGTTTGGTGGTGTAGGTACGCCCCGACGGGGAGGTCCACTCGATGGTGCCGTTGCTGTACTGCTCCTCGCTCCAACCGGTTTCGCCGGTCCAAAAAGTTTTCAGCAAATGATGAACACGACACAGCAACGCCAAGTTGGACGGGTGGGTGAGGCCCCCGCAGTGCCAGGGCACGGTGTGGTCCAAGTCGCAGTACTCGGCGGGTTTGTCGCAACCGGGGAAGCGGCAGTGCAGGTCTCGGCAGCGGATGAAGGACGCCAATGCAGACGAGGGCCGGTAGCGCGACTCGGGGCAGGTCAGGGCCCCGGGGTCCAACGGACGAAGTGTGGCGTGTTCGGCGAGTTGGCGCAGCATGGCCGGCGGTACGGACCCGTAGCCGGGCAGGTAGCCACGGGTTTCGCCGTCAACATCGGCGGCCGAGGTCTCCGCGATGATGTGGATGACCACCGGCGGAGCCGGTGCGTTGCCCGCGGCGGGGCAGTCCGGTTGTCCGCACTGACATGGCAGGGCCGGCGCGCTGCCGGCGAGGGCAGCCAACGCGTCGGCACGGCGTTGCGGTTTGGTGCGCGGGTCGGATCTGCACACGCGCTCAGCGACGGCGTCCAGCGTGCGTTCTAGAGCGGCGGCCTCGGGGGCGCGCAGCGATCCCCAGAACTCGACCATCCCGTCACGGGCCGCGCCGAAGTCGACGTGGCGGTCCTGTTCGGCGGTACGCGCGCTGCGCACGGCGGCCGGGTCGAGGTATCCGACCCAGTAGTCGATGATCTCGGCCAGCCGTTTCTGGGACATGGTGTTCCACCGGGGTGCCGACTTGGCGAGCACCTTGTCGATCCGGCTCAGAACGTCGGTGTCGGTGATCAGTCCGGTGCGGAACACCGCCGCGGCCATCACCCGGAAATCGACCTGCCCGGCGGCGAACACCGCACCCAGGCGAGGCAGTCGCTCCAACAACTCGATGCCGTAGTTCATCTGGGAGGAGGCCCGGCCTCGGCTGATCCCCAACTCCGCGGCGACCTCGGCGGCGACCGCCTCCCAGTTGTCGATGCACCACTGGAAGCGATCTTCAGCGTCCACCTCGGCCATCCGCCGCTGACACAGACTGCCCGCGAGGAACAGTCGGCGCGCGCCCGCCACCCGCTCGTCATGCTGAGCAGCCGACATACCGGCCAGCAACGCCGCGTCGTCGACTGAATCGAACATATGTTCACACTAGATCAGCCATCTGACACGCCGCGCGGAGATCAGGCGTTGTTAGGCTCGCCATCTTGTGACCGACTGGACGACGACGGCGCCGCGGCCCGACCCGAGGCGGCTGCGACTGGATTGCTACCCACTCGTCGACGAGATTCAGGCGCGGTACGGCGATATGGACGCCAACGCGCATCTGAACAATCTGGCCTTGGAGTCACTACACGAGAACGCCCGCGCGACGATGAACCGCCGACTGTTTCCGCAGGCCTACAACCAGGGTCGACGATTCAGGTTGGTCACCTCGCAGAACGCGGTGCATTTCCTGGCCGAGGCGTTCTGGCCGGCGCTGATTCAGACCGGGGCGGGAGTCGGCCGGATCGGACGGACGTCATTCATCGCCTCGACCGGGCTTTTCGTGGACGGAAGCTGTATCGGCATCTGCGACACCGTGCTAGTGCTCCTCGGTGACGACGGGCCAATGCCGATTCCCGACGACTTCCGGGCGGCGCTGGAGACGGTGAGGTTGGGTCAGACCGGCGGATAGGCCGGTGTGCCGGTCCAGTCGGTGCCACGCAGCGCCCACGGCAGCCAACTGAAGAAGTACTCGATCTCGTCGGTCGCGTCGTAGTCCGGCTGCGGATCGTAATTCATGACTGACCTCCTTGGCGTCCGGTGCGCAGTCTATCCCGGTCTGTCGGGTCCCGACGCGAGACCGGCTAATAGGCCGTCATTATCTAGACTGTCCAACCAGTTGATAGGGAGGACCGCATGCCACCGGAGAACGGGACGAGTCGGCGCGAGGAGTTGCTGGCCGTCGCCACCAGGTTGTTCGCCGCCCGCGGGTACCACGGGACCCGGATGGACGATGTCGCCGACGTGGTGGGCCTGAACAAGGCCACGGTCTACCACTACTACGCCAGCAAGTCGCTGATCCTGTTCGACATCTACCGCCGGGCGGCGGAGAACACCCTGGCCGCGGTGCACGACGATCCGGCATGGACCGCCCGCGAGGCGCTCTACCAGTACACCGCCCGACTGCTACGCAACATCGCCGCCAACCCGGACGCGGCAGCGGTCTACTTCCAGGAGCAGCCCTACATCACCGAATGGTTCACCGAGGAGCAGGTCACCGAGGTGCGGGAGAAGGAGACGCAGGTCTATGAGCACGTCGCGGGACTGATCGACCGCGGCATCGCCAGTGGCGAGTTCTTCGACTGCGACTCCCACGTGGTCGCCCTGGGCTACATCGGGATGACGATGGGCGCCTACCGGTGGCTGCGGCCTGACGGTCGCCGCACCGCCACCGAGATCGCCGCCGAGTTCAGTACGGCGTTGTTGCGCGGGCTGATCCGTGATGAGAAGACCCGCACCGAAAGTCCTCTAGGTCACCTGCAGGTCGTCGGCGAGAAGAAGGCGCACGTCTGATGCCGTTGGTCAGCAAGACCGTCGAGGTCAACGCCCAAGCCGCCGCGATCTTGGCGATCGTCGCCGACTTCGAGGCCTACCCGCAGTGGAACGACGAGGTCAAAGGCGTCTACATCCTGGCCCGCTACAACGACGGGCGGCCCAGTCAGCTGCGTATCGACACCGAGATTCAAGGTCAGCCGGGCACCTTCATCCATGCCGTCTATTACCCGGGCCCCGGTCAGATTCAGACCGTGATGCAGCAGGGCGAGTTGTTCTCCAAACAACACCAGTTGTTCTCCGTGGTGGAGATGGGCCCGTCGAGCCTGTTGACCGTCGACCTCGATGTGGACACCTCGATTCCCGGAGTACCGGCGGTGATGGTCAAGAAAATCGTCAATGATGCCCTCGACCATCTCGCGGGCAACCTCAAGGCACGGGCCGAACAGTTGGGATCGGGCGCCTAGGCGAATTCCTCCCGCAGGATTCCGGCGTTTCGCGCCGTCTTTCGGCGATCGTGACGCAAGCTGGAAGGCAATGGAAACGGCACTGGGGCAGGCGAGCACCGAGCAGCCGTATCTGTCCCGGCGGCAGAACTGGATCACCCAGCTTTCGCGCCACGCCCTCATGCAGCCCGACGCCACCGCACTGCGGTTCTCCGGGTCGACCATCACCTGGGCCGACTTGCACCGCCGGGTCTCCGGACTGGCCGGCGCCCTGCACCGGCGCGGCATCGGCGGCGGCGACCGCGTGATGATCCTGATGTTCAATCGACCCGAATTCATCGAAACATGTCTTGCCGCAACGATGCTCGGTGCCATCGCCGTGCCGGTGAACTTCCGGTTGACCCCACCCGAGCTTGCCTACCTTGTCGAGGACTCCGGGTCAGCGGTGCTGGTCACCGAAGCGATGTTGGCGCCGGTCGCCGCCGAGGTCGGTGACATCGCCGCCGACCTGTCGACGGTGATCGTCGCAGGAGCGACGACCGGGGACGGATCGCTTGGCCGGGGAATGCTCGCCTACGAGGACCTGCTGGCCGAGATGGGCGAACCGGCGCCCCCGGTCGACGTCCCCGGCGACAGCCCGGCGCTGATCATGTACACCTCGGGGACCACCGGGCACCCCAAGGGCGCGGTCCTGACCCACGCCAACCTGGCCGGCCAGGCCATGACGGCGATCTACACCACCGCTGTGGACATCAACCACGACGTCGGCTTCATCGGAGTGCCGTTGTTCCACATCGCCGGCATCGGAAACGTGCTGCCGGCGATGACGATGGGCACCCCGACAGTCATCCACCCGATCGGCGGGTTCGATCCCGGTGGACTGCTCGACGTCCTGGCCGCCGAACGCGTCACCGGGATCTTCCTGGTACCGGCGCAGTGGCAGGCGGTGTGCGCCGAACAGCAGGCCCGGCCTCGGGATCTTCGGCTGCGGACGCTGTCCTGGGGCGCTGCCCCGGCGTCGGACACCCTGTTGCGGCAAATGGCTGCGACGTTTCCCGACTGCAGGATCCTGGCGGCATTCGGCCAGACCGAGATGTCGCCGGTCACCTGCATGCTGCTCGGTGAGGATGCGATCCGGAAACTAGGGTCGGTGGGCAAGGTGATTCCCACCGTCGCCGCCCGCATCGTCGATGACGACATGAACGACGTTGCGGTGGGCGAGGTCGGGGAAATCGTTTACCGCGCACCAACTCTCATGGCTGGCTACTGGAACAAGCCGCACGCCACCGCGGAAGCCTTCGCCGGTGGCTGGTTCCACTCCGGTGACCTGGTTCGCCGTGACGGGGAAGGCTACATCTGGGTCGTCGACCGCAAGAAGGACATGATCATCTCCGGTGGCGAGAACATCTACTGCGCGGAGGTGGAGAACGTGCTGGCCGAACACCCGGCGATCGTCGAGGTGGCCGTGATCGGCCGGCCCGACGAGAAGTGGGGCGAGGTGCCGGTGGCGGTCGCGGCCGTCAACTCGGAGGTGACCTTGACCGAAATCGTGGAGTTCCTGGCGGACAAACTTGCCCGCTACAAACAGCCCAAGGCCCTCGAGACCGTCGACGCACTGCCCCGCAACCCCGCTGGCAAGGTCCTGAAAACCCAGCTGAGAGAGCTTTTTGGCGGACGGGTGAATTCGGCAGGTGGCCAATAGTGCGGTTGCGATATGACGTCCCGGAAGCATCGGGTACATTCCTGTGGTCTTCCTTACTACGCCACGTAGGGGAGGCATCGGTCACAGTTGCTGGGTCAGAGGAGGGGTGCGTGCCGAACGGTCTGCTCTCACGCCGCGTTGACCGGCGCACCCTCGTGGGGGAGGTCTCGCGGTGACCGCGTCGACAGCCTTCCTGCGCAAGCGGTTCAACGGGCCCATGCAGGCGATGGGCGGGTTCTTCCGGATGTGCGTGCTGACCGCCAAGGCACTGGCCCGGCCGTTCCAGTGGAAAGAATTTCTGAACTACAGCTGGTTCTTGATGACGGTGGCCTTGCTGCCGACCTTCGCCATGTCGATCCCGCTGACCGTTCTCATCATCTTCATTTTCAACCTGCTTCTGACCGAGTTCGGCGCCGCCGACGTCTCCGGCGCCGGCGCGGCCCTGGCCTCGGTCACCCAGCTCGGCCCGCTGGTGACGGTTCTCGTGGTCGCCGGCGCCGGCTCCACGGCCATCTGCGCCGACCTCGGAGCACGCACCATCCGCGAGGAGATCGACGCACTCGAGGTGCTCGGCATCGACCCCATCCATCGTCTGGTGGTGCCCCGGGTCGCGGCGGCGACGCTGGTGTCGGTGCTGCTCAACGGCGCCGTGATCACCATCGGCCTGGTCGGCAGCTTCATCTTCGGTGTGTACTTGCAGAACATTTCGGCGGGCGCTTACCTTCAGACCTTGACGTTGATCACCGGGTTGCCCGAGGTGGTCATCGCGGTGGCCAAGGCCGTCGCCTTCGGTTTGATCGCCGGTCTGGTCGGGTGCTACCGCGGCCTCACCGTGGGCGGTGGCGCCAAGGGGGTGGGCATCGCGGTGAACGAAACCCTCGTGCTCTGCGTGGTCGCGCTGTTCGCCGTGAACGTCATCTTCACGACAATTGGTGTGCGGTTCGGGACGGGGCGATAGATGGCAACGGCAGCAGCAAACCCGCAGGCGGCAATCCCGTCGCGGTTCCCGGGACTCTCGGACAAGTGGGTCAAGGCGCCCGGCAAGTTCCTGGATTCCACCGGCAAGGTCGCCTGGTTCGCCATCGAGGCCATTCGAGAGATCGCGCACGCGGTCCGGCACTACCCCAAAGAGATCATCCGTCTGATCGCCGAAGTCGGGATGGGCGCGGGTGCGATGGCCGTGGTCGGCGGGACGGTCGCCATCGTCGGTTTCGTCACGCTGTCGGCCGGATCTCTGATCGCGATCCAGGGTTTCGCCTCGCTGGGCAACATCGGAGTCGAGGCGTTCACCGGCTTCCTGGCCGCCTTGGTCAATGTGCGCCTTACCGCGCCGGTGGTCACCGGTCAGTCGCTGGCCGCCACCGTAGGAGCAGGCGCGACGGCCGAGTTGGGTGCCATGCGCATCTCCGAGGAGGTCGACGCGCTGGAAGTGATGGGCATCAAGTCCATCTCCTACCTGGTGTCCACCCGACTTGTCGCCGCGGCCGTGGTGATCATCCCTCTCTATGCGATGTCGCTGATCATGGCCTTCCTGGCCGCGCAGTTGACCACCACGGTTCTCTATGGGCAGTCGTCAGGGACCTACCTTCACTACTTCCACACGTTCCTGCGGCCCAATGACGTTTTCTGGTCGTTCATCGTGGTCATCGTTATCTCCGTGTTCGTCATGATCAACCACTGCTACTTCGGCTACAACGCCTCCGGGGGCCCGGTCGGCGTGGGTGAGGCGGTCGGCAAGTCGATGCGTGCGTCGCTGGTTCTGATTCAGTTCGTGGTTCTGTTCGCTTCGTTGGCGCTGTACGGCACCGACCCGAACTTCAACCTGACGGTGTAGCGACATGACTGCACCTTTGAACGAGACGCGGACGCCGCCGCTACGGCTTGCGGGAATCATTTTCCTGCTGGTGCTGGCCCTGATCGTCACCTTCCTGCTGCTGCAGTTCCGGGGAACGTTGACCCCGAAGACGCAGCTGACCATGGTGGCGGCCCGGGCCGGTCTGGTGATGGACCCCAACGCGAAGGTCACCTACAACGGAGTCGAGGTCGGTCGCGTCACCCGGATCGAGCCGACGCTGCGGGACGGGATCGAGGCGGCGAAGTTCACCCTCGAGGTCAAGCCGAAGTTCGTCCCGCTGATCCCGTCGAACGTCGACGCCGACATCCAGGCGACCACGATCTTCGGCAACAAGTACGTCTCGCTGTCGACGCCGCAGAACCCCTCCCCGGAGCGCGTCAGCAGTTCCCAGGTCATCGACGCGCGCAGCACGACAACCGAGTTCAACACCCTGTTCGAGACGGTGACGAACCTGGCCGAGAGCATCGACCCGGTCAAGCTGAACTTGACGCTGTCGGCGACTGCGGAGGCGCTCACGGGTCTGGGCTCGAAACTGGGCGAGACCATCGTCAAGGCCAACGTGGCGATGGACAACCTGACCCCACGCCTGCCGAGACTGCAGTACGGCCTTCAGCAACTCGCCGGCTTCGCCGATGTCTACACCGCAGCCGGGCCGGATCTCTGGGACGCCCTAGACAATGCGCTGACCACGGTCCGCACCCTCAACGACCAGCGTGGTGACCTCGACGCCGCCCTGCTGGCTGCGGCCGGCTTCGGGAACACCGGCGCCGACATCTTCGAGCGTGGGGCTCCCTACCTGGTGCGCACCTTGTCCGACCTGGTGACGACCTCGCGGACGCTGAACACCTACAGCCCGTCGCTGCACTGCATGATTCGCAACTACGCCGAACTGCTGCCCAAGGCCCTCGACGGCTTCGGTGGCAACGGCTATTCGCTGGCTGACCACGCCAAGCTGATCGGCGCCCCGAACCCCTACATCTATCCGGACAACCTGCCCCGGGTGAATGCCCGTGGCGGTCCCGGCGGGGCGCCCGGTTGCTGGCAGCCGGTCACCCGGGACTTCTGGCCGGCGCCCACCCTGGTCACCGATACCGGCGCCAGTATCGCTCCGTACAACCACTTCGAGATCGGGCAGCCGCTCCTCACCGAGTACGTCTGGGGCCGCCAATTCGGGGAGAACACGATCAACCCATGAGCATCCGCGGAACTCTCATCAAACTCGGCATCGTCGGGACGATCCTGGCGCTGTGCACGGTCCTGCTCGTCATCGTCTTCGGCCAGTTGCGCTTCCAGCGGTTCAACGTCTACACCGCCGAGTTCAGCAACGGCAGTGGTTTGAAGCCTGGCCAGTTCGTTCGCGCCGGGGGCGTGGAGGTCGGCAAGGTCAAGGATGTGACCCTAGCGGAGAACGGCCAGCGAGTGACGGTGCGGCTCAATGTGGACAAGTCGCTGCCGCTGTATCAGTCGACCAACGCGCAGATCCGCTACGCCAACCTCATCGGCGAGCGTTACGTCAACCTCGACCGGGGCAGCGGCGACGGCGCCGACCAGGTGCTTCCGGCCGGGGGTGTCATCCCATTGGCCCGCACCACCCCGGCGCTGGACCTCGACGCGCTGATCGGCGGATTCAAACCGCTGTTCAAGTCATTGGATCCGGAGAAGGTCAACAACATCGCCACCTCCCTGGTGACGGTGTTCCAGGGTCAGGGCGGCACCGTAGCGAACATCCTGAGCCAGACCGCCCAGTTGACCTCGACGCTGGCCGACCGTGACCGTGCCATCGGTGAGGTGATCACCAACCTCAACACCGTGTTGGCGACGGTGAACCGGCACCAGCGGGAATTCGACTCGACCGTCAGCAATCTGGAAATCCTGGTGACCGGCCTGAAGAACCGGGCCGATCCGCTGGCCCAGGCGATCGCCGACATCAGCAACTCCTCGACGACGCTGGCCGGCCTGCTCAGCGATGAACGGCCGCGCCTGCAGCAGACGCTGCAGAAGCTCGAGGTCATCCAGCAGCCGTTTGCCGACCAACCCGAGCGCCTCGACAAGTTGCTGACCGAGTATCCGACGGCGATCAACCTGATCGGCCGGGCTGGCGGGATCTACGGCGACTTCTTCAACTTCTACCTGTGCGACCTCACCCTGACCCTCAACGGTCTGCAGCCCGGTGGCCCGGTTCGCAACGTCCGGATCACCAAGCAGCCGACGGGGAGGTGCACGCCGCAATGAGGACCCTCCAGACCGACAACCGGGTCCGGCTAGGCCTGTTGGGCCTGCTGATCGTGATCATGGTCGTCGCCGTCGGCCAGAGCTTCGCCAGCGTTCCGATGCTGTTCGCCAAGCCGATGTACTACGCGCACTTCTCCGACTCCGCCGGCTCGGCGCCCGGAGACAAGGTCCGCATCAGCGGGTTCGACGTCGGCCAGATCAAGTCGATCGACATCGACGGCGACCGGGTCAAGGTCGGGTTCACCCTGGGCAAGTACCGCATCGGCACCGACAGCCGGTTGTCGATCCGCACCGACACCATCCTGGGCAAGCGGGTGATGGAGATCGACCCGCGCGGCACCAAACCGCTGCCGGTGAACGGACTGCTGCCGCTCGAACAGAGCACCACGCCCTACCAGTTGTACGACGCGTTCTCGGAGTTGACCACCAACACCAGCCAGTGGGATCTCGACGCCGTCAAGCGGTCGCTGAACGCACTGAGCGAGACCCTCGATGCAAGCCAGCCCGAACTCAAGGCCGCCCTTGACGGGGTCGCCCGGTTCTCCGACACGATCGGCAAGCGCGACGACGCGTTCAAAGACCTTCTGGCACAGGCCAACAAGACCGCGACGATCCTGGGCAACCGCGGTGAGCAGATCAACCGACTGTTGGTCAACGCCCAGGTGCTGCTGTCGGCGGTGAATCAGCGCAGCCAGGAAGTCGATGTGCTGCTGCAGAACATCACCCTGGTCTCCCGCCAGTTCGAGGGGTTCATCGCCGACAACCCGAACCTCACCAACGTGCTGACCCAGCTGCAGACCATCAGCACGGTGCTGGCCCAGCACAAGGACGACTTGGCGTACTCGATCACCACGGCGTCGAAGTTCATGGGTGCACTCACCGAGGGCATCGGCTCGGGCCCGTACTTCAAGACCCTGCTGGTGAACATCCTTCCGTACCAGATCATTCAGCCCTGGGTCGATGCGGCGTTCAAGCAGCGCGGTATCGACCCGGAGGAGTTCTGGCGCAATGCGGGCCTGCCGGCCTACCAGTTCCCCGACCCGAACGGGGTGACGCAGCCCAACGGCGCCCCGCCGGCCGCTCCGCCGGTGTTCGAGGGGACCCCGGAGAATCCGGGCCCCGCCGTCGGACCGGGCGCGCCGTGCTCCTACACGCCGCCGGCGGACGGTATCCCCTCGCCGGGCAACCCGCTGCCGTGCGCGGCCGCGACGCAGGGTCCGTACGGCCCGGTCCCCGGCGGCTACCCGCCGCCCAACGTCGCGATCTCCGAGCGGAACCCTGCCGCCGAGGCGCCCAACCATGGCGTACCGGCTGCCGCAGTGCCCGGGCAGCCCGGCCCGCTGGTGCCAGGGGCGCCCGGCCCGGCCCTGGCACCCGGACCGCCGGGGGCCCGCACAGTTCCGGTTCCGGGTCCAGGCCCGGGCAACGCTGTTCCGCCGATCGCGCCGTTCGAAACGGGGGGTGAGTAGTCGATGTCCGTTCGTAACGTGGGCTTGTCCAAGGTCTCCCGGGGTGGCGCTGTGATCGCCGTCATCGTGCTGGTGTTGGCCCTGCTGGCGGCCATCATCGGCTACCGGATGTACAAGAAGGCCACCACCACCACCGTCAGCGCCGAGTTCGCCGATGCGCTCGCGGTGTACCCGGGCGACCGGGTGCAGATCATGGGTGTTCGGGTCGGCAGCATCGAGAAGATCGAGCCGACCGGCAACGGCGATCGGATGAAGGTCACCTTCAGCTACGACAGCAAGTACAAGGTGCCCGCCGATGCGATCGCTTCGGTGCTGAACCCCACCGTGGTGGCCTCCCGTGTCCTCCAACTGGATCCGCCTTACACCGGCGGCCCGGCGCTGGCCTCCGGGGACCTCATCCCGATCGAGCGCACCCAGGTTCCGGTGGAGTGGGATGACATCCGCGGCAACTTGGACAGACTCGTTTCCGAGTTGGGACCGACCCCGAGCCAGCCCAAGGGTGCGCTCGGTGAGGTGGTGGACTCGCTCGCCGACAACCTGAACGGCAAGGGCAAGCAGATCAACACCACCTTCCGGGCATTGTCGGATGCAGTGGCCGCCCTCAATGACGGCCGGGGCGACCTGTTCGCCACGACCAACGCTCTGGCGGTGTTCGTCAACGCCTTGCACCAGAGCGATCAGCAGTTCGTCGCGCTGAACAATGACCTCGCCCAATTCACCGGACTGCTGAACAACTCCGATCAGGAGTTGGCTCAGGCGCTCGTCGAAATCGACCGCCTGCTCAAGACGGCCCGCAAGTTCGTCGACGACAACGGTTCGCTGCTGTCCACGAACATCAACAACCTGGCTGATGTGACCAATGCGCTGATGCAGCCGGAAGCTCGCAACGGTCTGGAGACCGCACTGCACGTCTACCCGACGCTGCAGGCCAACACCAACCAGATCTACCACCCGACGCACGGTTCGATCGTGGCCATCCCGGCGGTCGCCAACTGGGCCAACCCGATGCAGTTCCTGTGCAGCGCCATCCAGGCCGGCAGCCGGTTGGGCTACCAGGATTCCGCTGAGCTGTGCGCGCAGTACCTCGCGCCCATCCTGGATGCCACGAAGTTCAACTACCCGCCGTTCGGAGTGAACCAGTTCGCCAGCGCATCCACCCTGCCCAAGTACGTGGCCTACTCCGAGGAGCGGCTGCGCCCGCCGCCCGGGTACAAGGACACCACCGTGCCCGGCATCTGGTCGCGCGACACCTTGTTCTCGCACGGCAACCACGAGCCCGGCTGGATCGTCGCTCCGGGTATGCAGGGTGTGAAGGTGCAGCCCTTCACCGCCAACATGCTGACCCCGGATTCGCTGGCGGCCCTGATGGGCGGGCCCGACCCGACGTCGTACCCGGCTGCGGGACCGCGCGGCGGGGCGCCGTCGAACTCCTACGACCAGAAGAATCCGCTGCCTCCGCCGTGGTACCCGCCGGCGCCGCCGGCCCCGGCACCGGGTCCCGACGTGGTTCCCGGTCCGTTGCCGGTGTCCCAGCAGATCGGCCCGCCGGCACCTGGCACGGTCGCGCCCGCGCCGCCGGCCGCCCCGATGCTGGCACCGCCGGCACCGCCCGCTCTACCTGCCGAAACGGGAGCTGGACAATGACCGAACAGGGGAAGCGCACCCGCCGACTCGGGCTTCGCGGTCTTGCGCTCGGCGCGACGGCGATGATCCTCTCCTCCTGCGGGTGGCAGGGCATCGCCAACGTTCCACTCAATCTCGGACCGGGGAGCGAGGCAGGCGCCCGGACCTACTATGTGCAGGTCCCGGATACCTTGGCGCTCAACGTCAACAGCCGGGTTCGGGTCGCCGACGTGTTCGTGGGTACGGTGCGCAAAATCGAGCTCAAGGATTGGGTGCCCACGCTGACCCTCAGCGTCGACCCAGCCGTCGAGCTGCCTGCCAACGCGACCGCCAAGATCGGCCAGAGCAGCATCCTGGGTACACAGCATGTCGAGTTGGCGGCGCCCGCCAACCCGTCCTCGGAGCCGCTGCGCAGCGGTGACACCATTCCCGTTGAACGCTCGTCGTCGTTCCCGACCGTCGAGCGGACGCTGGCCAGCCTGGCCGCGGTGTTGCGCGGCGGCGGCATCTCCAACCTGGAGGTCATCCAGAACGAGGTCAACAACCTGCTGACCGGCAACGCCCAGGAGATCCGGGCGTTCCTGACCAAGCTCGACGGGTTCACCGCCGAGCTCAACAAGCAGCGCGAGGACATCGCCCGGGCGATCGAATCGACGAACAACCTGTTCGCCTACGTGGCCAGCCGCAACAACACCCTCGACCAGCTGCTGGTCGACCTGCCCCCGCTCGCCGAGTATCTGGCCGGATCCCGGGACCGACTGGCCGACGCGATCACCGCGTTGGGCCGATTCGGCAAGGTCACCGGTGAGACGCTGACGGCCGCGCAGGCGGACCTGAGCACGAACCTCGACATCCTGCAACGGCCTCTGGTCCAGTTGGGCCGCGGCGCACCGTACTTCCTGGACGCGATGCGGCTGATCATCACCAACCCGTACCCGTTGGACAACATCCCGAAGGTTATCCGCGGCGACTACATCAACCTGTCGCTGAATGTGGATCTGACCTTGAGTTCGGTCGACAACGGCCTGCTGACGGGTACCGGTGTGTCGGGCATGCTGCGGGCGCTTGAGCAGTCGTGGGGCCGCGACCCGGCGACGATGATCCCCGACGTTCGGTTCACTCCGCACCCGAACATGACCGACGGCGGCGGACCGTTCATCGAGCGCGGCGATTAGGGGCGTGATCTGAATGGTGTTGACCCGCTTCATCAAAACCCAGTTGCTGCTCTTCGGCGCCTTGACTGTGCTGGCGTTGATAGCGCTGAGTGTCTTCTATCTGCGACTGCCGAGCCTGGCCGGTATCGGCCAGTATCCGCTCAAGGTTGAACTTCCGGCCGCGGGCGGTCTGTACAAGACCGCGAACGTCGCCTACCGCGGCGCGACCATCGGGCGGGTGACCGATGTGCAGCCCACCGAGACCGGTGCGGTGGCGACGTTGAGCATCAGCAACAAGTACAAGATCCCGACGAACGCCAGCGCCAACGTCCGTTCGGTCACCGCGGTCGGTGAGCAGTACATCGACCTGGTCTCCGACGGATCCTCCGGCGAATACTTCCAGGCCGGGCAGACCATCACCAACAGCACGATTCCGACTCCGATCGGACCTGCGTTGGATCGGGCCGAAGCGGCATTGGCGGCCATCCCCGCCAACAAACTGCCGAATCTGCTCGACGAGACGGCGCAGGCGGTGGGCGGTCTGGGTCCGACCCTGCAGGACCTGGTGCGCAACACAGAGTCGTTCGTGACTGCGCTCAACGAGGACATCGACGGTGTCAACGCGCTCATCGACAACGCACCGCCGATCTTTGCCAGCCAGGTGCAGTCCGCCGAGGCGATCTACCGGTGGGCGGCGAACCTGAACTCGCTGACTGCGCAGGCTCGGGACCAGGATGCGGCGCTGCGCAGCGGACTGCAGCAGGCGGCGCCGGCGACCGAGCAACTCAACACTCTGTTCGTCAACGTCCAGGATGCGCTGCCGGAGACGCTGGCCAATCTTTCGATCATCACCGAGATGCTCAAGCGCTACAACAAGGGCGTCGAACAGGCGTTGGTGCTGCTGCCGCAGGGTGCTGCCGCCGGGCAAGCCGTCGCTTCACCGTTCCCCGGCGAGGCATCGCTGGACCTGGCCCTGTCGATCAACCAGCCGCCGCCCTGCCTCACCGGCTTCCTCCCGGCATCGGAGTGGCGTTCGCCGGCCGACACCAGCCTCAAGCCGGTCGAGGACGACCTGTATTGCAAGGTTCCCCAGGAGACCCCGGCCAACACTGTCCGCGGTGCCCGGAACATCCCCTGCGTCGACGTCCCCGGCAAGCGGGCCGCCAACCCGATGGCGTGCCGCAGCGAGGAGCCGTACGTCCCGCTGGGCACCAACCCGTGGTACGGCGATCCGAATCAGATCCTGACTTGCCCCGCTCCCGGCGCTGCCTGCGATCAGCCGGTGAACCCGGGGACGGTCATCCGGGCTCCATCGATCAACAACGGGCTCAACCCGCTTCCGGCGGACTTGTTGCCCGGCCCCGTGCCGCCGACCAGTGATGCTCCCTCCGCACCCGGTCAGGGCAGCGTGCAGTGCAACGGCCAGCAGCCCAACCCCTGCACCTACACTCCGGCGTCCCCGGCGGCGACGAACATGTCGTCCACCTACAATGCGGCAAGCGGTGAAATCGTCGGTCCGGATGGCACGACGTATACCGTCCAGAATTCGACCACTACAGGAGACGACGGATGGAAGGAGATGCTGGCTCCGGCCGGCTGACCCCAACCCCGCCACTCACAGCTGACGAGAGACCGGATCCCGAACTCAGCGATCACGTGGATGACGCCGGGACCGCACCGGAGCCCGCACCGGTGTCCGACTCGCGGTTGTCCGGTCGTCGGCTGGACATGGTGATCGGCGGGATCGCCGCGGCGGCCCTCGTGCTCGCGGCGGCCGGCGTCTTTGCGCTGTTCGGTCACCGGGTGAGTTCCAAAGCCGCCAGCGATGAGGCCGTCGCGGTCGCCATGGCCAAGGACTGCATCACGGCCACCCAGGCGCCCGACGTGAAGGCCATGGCGGAGAGTCAGCGCAAGATCGTCGAATGCTCCTCGGAAAATTATGCGGCGCAGGCGAACCTGTACAGCGGCTTGCTCTTTGACGCCTATCAGACGGTCAACGCCCAGGTGAAGGTGACCGATATGCGGGCGGCGTCGGAGCGACACAATTCCGACGGTTCCATCGACGTCCTGGTGGCGACGCGGGTGGCACTGTCGAACACCCAGCAGCAGGATCAGGAACTCAGTTACCGGCTGCGGGTGCGGATGGTGCCCGCCGATGGAACCTTCAAGATCGACAACATCGAACCGGTGAGCAAGTGACCGTCGCGCTGGACAGCGCGTTGGACGATCCGCAGGTCGACCCGCTCGCCAGTCCCGCCGGCTGGTGGGCTCGCGCCGGTGCTTTCGCCATCGACGTTCTGGCCCCCGGGGCGGTCGTCGCGGCGATGCTCATGACCGGCTGGTCGGCACCGGAACGCGGCTGGGTGTGGTGGCTGTGCATGGTGATCGCGGCGCTGACGGTGGTCGCCATCGCCGTGAACCGTCTGCTGTTGCCCGCCAGCACCGGATGGAGTCTGGGCCGGGCCGTTTTCGGGATCGCGGTGGTTGACCGCGATTCCGGGGCCGTCGGCCCGTGGCGCCTGCTGGTCCGGGACCTGGCGCATCTGCTGGACACGATCCCGTTGCTGCTGGGTTGGCTGTGGCCGTTGATCGACCGCCGTGGCCGGACGTTCGCCGATCTGTTGGTCGGCACTGAAGTCGTCGACAAGGACGGGCCGCGGCCGGACTGGCGCAAACTGGCCGGTGGTCTGCTCGCCGGCGCCGCCGCACTCTGCGTTGCGGCGGCCGCGCTGGGCTACGCGACGGTTTACCAGGACCAACGCGCGATTGAACGGGCCCGCAGCCAGATCGCCGATGCGGGCCCCAGGATCGTCTCGGACATGCTCAGCTACACCACCCAGACCGTGGACGACGACTTCGCGAGGGCGCAGACCCTGGTCACTGATGCGTACCGCCCGGAGTTGGTCAAACAGCAGGAGGCCGTGCGCAAGGCTCCGGTGAACAATGACTACTGGGTGAGCAACAGTGCGGTGCTGTCCTCGACCAAGGACCAGGCGGCCATGCTCATGCTGCTGCAGGGTCAGCGCGGCATCGAACCGAACCAACGGTTCGTCACCGCCTCGTTGCGGGTGGACTTCGAACGCACCGGGTCCGACGAGTGGAAACTGGCAAACCTGACCGTGTTGTCGGCGCCGCCATCGGCCGAGGGGAATGAGCCCCCGCCCGAGGCGCCCAAGTCCGAGGCACCCAAGTCTGAGGCACCCAAGTCGCAGGCACCCAAGTCCCCGGCACCCAAGTCGGAGGCGCCGAAGTCCCCGGCGCCCAAGCCCGAAGCGGCCAAGCCCGGCGAGGGTGGACGATGAGCCCTCGTCGCCGGCTGGATCCGGGTCAGCTGTCGCCGCTGCGGCTTCCTGACCCGCCCCCGTCGCGCCGGAAACTGGCCGTCATCGGCGCCTTGGCCGCGGCGGTGATCACCGCCGCGGTGGCGATCAGCGCGGTGGTGTTCGTCAAGAACCAGACCGAACGGCGGGCGCAGATCCGGGAAGCGGCGGTACTGAGCTTCGTGCGGACTTTCATCACCGAGTACACCTCGCCAAATCCGTTCAGCGCCAACGATTACGCCGACAAAATCCTCGCACTGGGGACTGGAAACTTCGCCAAGATGTATTCCGAACGGATGAACGAGGTGGTGATCCAGGTCGCCCAGGCCGAGCGGGGGTTCGGAACTGTCCAAGAGCTCGGCATCGAGCGGTGGAACGATGACGGTAGCGCCAGTGTCATAGCTGTGGCGAACATGACCACCAAACTTCCCGACGGCCAAAAGTTCGACAGCAGCAGCCGGTGGGAAGTGACGGCGGTCAAGGAAGGGGACCAGTGGAGGGTCAGCGACCTGATTCAGGTGTTGTGAGCGAGGAAACCGAAGCGACCGACGTGCAGGCGGACGAACAGGCCACCGACGCTGCGGCGGGCGACGCTGCGGCGGACCAAGCCGCGCCGGAAGCCCAGGAAGCCCAGGAAGCTCAGGAGGCCCAGGAAGCCCAGGAAGCCCAGGAAGCCGCAGCCGCGGCAGCCACACCGCCTGCCAAGAAGCCACCCGCGCTGCGGACGTGGATTGCCGGTCACAAGCGGGCCGTCGCCGCCGCGGCGGTGGCGTCGTTCGTGGCCGCGGGCGGGTTCGCCGGTGCGGCCCTGCAGCCCTATCTGGCCGACCGGGCGGTGGTGGCCACGAAGTTGAAGATCGCTCAAACGGCCGCCGACGCCATCACCACGCTGTGGAGCTACACCCCGGAGGATATGGACCGGCTCCCGGATCGCTCCGCCCGCTACCTCGGTGGCGGCTTCGAGGAGCAGTACCGCGCCTATGTCGATGCCATCGCCCCCACCAACAAACAGGCGAAGGTGACCAGCAGCACCCAGGTGGTCGGCGCCGCGGTGGAGTCACTACGCGGTGCACCCGAGGCGAACGAAGCCACCGCGATCGTCTACACCAACACCACCTCGACGACCCCGCAGAGCAACAACGTCCCGTCCATGAAGTACCTGTCCTACCGGCTGGAACTGAGCCGCTACGGACGCGATTGGCGGGTCACCAAGATGACCACGGTCACCTCCCTGGACCTGACCCCCAAGCTGGGTCTGTAGCTTCAGTCGAACGCCAGCCAGCCCGGAAGCGCCCGCTCGCGGGCGTCGCAGAGCACCTCGTAGGTGTCGCACGACCCACGAGGCGAACCGGCGCCGGCCCACATCCCGCCGGAGTCGCGGCGCAGCACGATCGACGAGGAGCCGCCTCCGTCCAGCAGAACCGCGGTGTCGCTGCCCAATCCACGGAACAGGTCCTGGATGTGGTCGGGAGTGTAGCTGCCGCCCTGGAAGACATACATCTCGTCCTTGTCCCGGGCGTAGGCGACGGCGGTGCGGGCCGCCCGTGGGCCGGGATCGTTGAGCTGTTCAGTGTCGCCGGGCGCCAACAGCTTCAGACCGGCTACCGCCACGAACCGCGTGCCGTTGTCGATCAGGGAAGCGATCACCGGAGAGGCGACGTCGTAGTCGCGGGCGTCGCGGGGTGCCACCAGGTACGGCGCACCCCGCACCGGCAGGATCAGCGTGGTCAGTGCAGTCCAGACCTCGTCCCCGCCCGAAAGCCCTTGTTTGCCTGCGTAGGCGAGCGTCCCGGTCAACGCCAGATTCGTCCGCCCCAGATCGCCGGTGTTGTCGACATAGGTACCCAGCGGGGAACTGCACCCGGTGACTTTCCAGGAGCCGCCCACCTGGGTGCGGACATCGAAGAAGTTGGCGTTGACGGCGATGGTCGGTCGACCCAGGACCTGCCAGGCCTGCACCGGGGTGAACGTCTCGGCCGCTTGGGCAAGTCCGTCGCGGGTGCGGGCGGTGGGGGTGCGTTCGCACCGGGCCTGGTAACCCTGATGGGTGTCGGCGAGCAGGCGCGGGGAGAGTCGTTGGGACGCGGCCTTGACGATCATCAACCGTCCGCCGCTGGTCATCTCGTACCAGTCGCCGGCCGCATTGCGCATCGGCGCCGGGAATCCTGGCCCGAAGTTGTACACCAGGTAGCTGCCGCGGGTCCCGGCGATCGCCTGGGCGAGTTGGTCGCGGGCCGCGGCGGCCGCCGGCGCTGCCGTCGTCCACGCGAGAACCATGCAGACGGCGGCGCACAGTCGCCGGAACCGGCGCATCGGCGGGGCCTTTCGGGACGGTGTCAGACCCGTCCAACCATAGCCACATCAATCACACTGTCAACATTTGTAACAGCTTGGCGGAGGGGTGAACTCAGGTCTGTCACGAGGCCGCAGGTACCCTCGCCTAATGGTCAAATCTGCGGTCACCCGCGTTGAGCGAACATTCCAGGGTGTCGGCGCAGTCCCCATCGTGTACGACGTCTGGACACCGTCCACGCCGGTCCGCGGAATTGTGGTGCTGGCGCACGGGTACGGCGAGCACGCCCG
The DNA here is from genome assembly GCA_964463215.1 of uncultured Mycobacterium sp. Lineage (GTDB taxonomy): Bacteria > Actinomycetota > Actinomycetes > Mycobacteriales > Mycobacteriaceae > Mycobacterium. Next base: position 137,045 of record CAYXBN010000002.1, read on the forward strand.
CCGGTACGACCACGTCGCGGAACGGTTCGGCAAGGCCGGACTTGTCACCTACGCCCTGGATCACCGCGGTCACGGCCGGGCCGGCGGCAAGCGGGTGCGGGTGCGCGATATGCAGGAGTTCGTCGCGGACTACCGAACCCTGGTCAAGACGGCCACCGACGAGCACCCGGGTGTGCCCCGCATCGTGCTCGGCCACAGCATGGGCGGCGGCATCGTCTTCGCCTACGGGGTTCAGCACCCCGACGAATACGACCTGATGGTGCTGTCCGGCCCGGCGATCGCGGCACACACCAGGGTGTCCAAAACCAAAGCCGTGCTGGGCAAGGCCGTCGGCGCGTTCCTCCCCGATCTCCCGATCGAGGCCATCGACGCCGACCTGGTCTCCCGCGACCCGGAGGTGGTCGCCGACTACAAGGCCGACCCACTGGTCTATCGCGGGAAGATCCCGGCCGGGATCGGCAAGGCCCTGCTGCTGGTGGGTGAGCGGATGCCTAAGCAGGCACCGGGAATCACCGCGCCGTTGCTCGTCGTCCACGGCGAAGACGATCAATTGGTGTCCGCCGAAGGCAGTCGGCGCCTCGTGGCGTGTGTGGGTTCCACCGATGTCGAGTTGAAGGTCTATCCCGAGCTGTACCACGAGGTGTTCAACGAACCCGAGCGCGAGCAGGTCCTCGACGACGTCGTCGACTGGATCCAGGCGAGGCTGTGACACCTCGCCGTCCGGGCGAGAAGACTCGGCGCCTGGTCGGCGCGGTGCTGAGCATGTCGGTACTGGGCGCGACGGCGCTGGGCGTGACGGTGCTGACGGGCTGCGGCGGTGCGGCGACGCCGCCCGGGCAGGCCTCCTGGGTCGATGAGGAGGTCAGCTTCGATGCCGACAGTGTGACGGTGTACGGCACGTATCGGCACCGGGGCGCAGACGCCCCCGGCCCGGCCGCGCTGTTGATTTCGGAGAGCGGAGCCACCGACCGCAACGGCGACAACAACGTCGCCGGGCCGATCGGCAACATGCGCCAACTGGCGGAGTTCCTCTCCGACCGCGGTGTGGCGACCCTGCGCTACGACAAGGTGGGCACCGGCGCCACCGGGCTCGGGCGGTATCAGGACAATCCCGCCGAGGTGGGCAGTGCGGTGTACACCGACGGAGCCAAGGCCGCCGCGCGGTTCCTCACCGATCAACCCGGCACCGAACGCCTCTCGGTCTATGCGTTGGGGGAGGGCGTCATTCACGCCATGGCGCTGTCCGCCGACACCGCGCCGCAGGCGCCGAAGATCCATTCGATGGGTCTGTTGCAGCCTCTCGGCGCACGCTATCTGGACCTCATCACCGGCCGGGTGAACGCCGACCTGGCGGCGGCGGTGCGCGCCGGGGCCAAGACCCAGCAGCAGGCCGATCAGGTCCTGGCCACCTGGAGTGCGGCGGTCGCCCAGGTGCGTGCGAGCGGATCGGCACCACCGGCGCTGCCCGATGGACTCAGTGCGATCCTCAATCCGGGCAACGCCAAAGCGGTCGCCGAGGCTGACGCCATCGACCCCCTGCGCCTGGCGGCCCAGATCCCGGACGGCACCCCCGTGCTGCTGAGTTGTTCGGACTCCGACGCGCAGGCCAGTTGCACGGGCGTCGCCCCCTTGGTCGCCGCGCTGGGCCAGACGGCGCTGACCCTGGTCGAACTCACGGGGGTCAATCACGTCCTGCGCGACGACCCCACCGACAACATCGCCAACTACGCCAACGACGCACCGTTGTCGGGTCAGCTCACCGCGGCGCTGGCCACGTTCGCGGCCAAGTAGCGCCTAAGGTTGGGTCCGTGGTGGTTGGCCTGTTGATCGATCCCGTTCTGTGGACTTCTCACCGCGGCGGGCCCGCGACCGGGCCGCAGCGTCGTGGGACCCGCCTAGCGTGACGGCCATGACCACAGACGACAAGATGCTGTCCCGGATCGCCGCGCTGCTGCGCCAGGCCGAGGGTACCGACAACGCCCATGAGGCCGAGGCGTTCATGGCCGCAGCGCAACGGTTGGCCACCGCGACCGCGATCGACCTCGCAGTCGCCCGCGCGCACTCCGCCAGTCGCACCGCGGCCCAGGTGCCGACCCAGCGGACCATCACCATCGGCGAACCCGGCGCCCGCGGTCTGCGCACCTATGTGCAGTTGTTCGCTGTCATCGCAGCGGCCAACGATGTGCGCTGCGATGTGGCGTCCAACTCGACCTTCGTCTACGCCTACGGGTTCAGCGAGGACATCGACGCCAGTCACGCCCTCTACGCCAGCCTGGTCGTGCAGATGGTGCGGGCCTGCGATGCCTATCTGGCCACCGGCGAGCACCGTCCAACCCCGACCATCACCGCGCGGCTGAATTTCCAACTGGCCTTCGGCTCCCGGATCGGCCAGCGCTTGGCGCAGGCCCGAGACGAGGCCCGCCGTGCCGCGACGGAGTCCGACGACGCCGTTCCCGGAACCGCACTGGCCCTGCGCAACAAGGAAGTTGAGCTTCGCGACCACTACCGCGCGCAGTCCAAGGCGCGGGGAACCTGGCGGGCCAGCAGTTCCTCGGCCGGGTACTCCTCGTCGGCGCGGCGCGCCGGGGACCGCGCCGGCCGTGACGCCAGACTAGGGGCAAGCCGGGAGCTTCCCGGGACTCGGACCCGGCTGGGCAGGTGAGTTCTCGTGACACCCAGCGCTCCCGGGTCTACGCCGCCGAGCAGTTCGTCCGCACGCTCTTCGACCGCGCCGCCCAACATAATTCGCCGACGGTCGATTTCTTCGGCGAGCGGATCACGCTGCCCCCAGAGGCCCGGTTCGCCTCGGCGCGGTCCGTCGAGGGGTACGTAGAGCAGGTTCTCGCGCTGCCCTCCGTCGTCGCGATCCGGCCCGGCGCCGGGCCCGTCCGGGTTCGGGCCCGGCGGTCGGCGACGGCTGCGCACTATGAGCGCAGCACGGCCGCGGACGCATCGGGGACGGCCGTGATCGCGGTGCCCGAACACCTCAGTGCCGACTGGGCGTTGCGTGAACTCGTGGTGCTTCACGAAGTGGCCCATCACCTTTGCGATCCGGACGTCGCCGCCCACGGACCCGAATTCGTCGCCACATTCTGCGCGCTGGCCGCCGCCGTCATGGGCCCCGAGGTCGGTCACGTGCTGCGGGTGGTTTACGCCAAAGAAGGCGTGCGCTGAGCGCACCCGGCGAGGCTAGGGTGGCAGACGTGGACGAGGTGATCACTGGCGAGCAGTGGCTCGCCGTCGATGCACTCCTGGATCGACTCCTGCTGGATCCAGACGCCGCACTGCAGGCGACACTGACCGACTCCCAGGCCGCCGGGCTGCCCCCGATCGAAGTCTCGGCTCAGGCCGCGCGACTGCTGTACCTGATGGTGCGGATCAGTGGGGCGCGCCGCGTCCTGGAGATCGGCACGCTGGCCGGATTCAGCACCATCTGTCTGGCCCGCGGTGTCGGGGCCGAGGGTTCGGTGGTGACGTTGGAAGCCCGTCCGGACCACGCGGAGGTCGCCCGCCGTAACCTGCACCGGGCCGGGGTGTCTGACCGGGTCGACGTGGTGGTCGGGCCCGCGCTGGACACGCTGCCCGGGCTGTCCGGTGACTTCGATCTGGTCTTCATCGACGCCGACAAAGAGAACAACTGCGCCTACGTCGAGCATGCGATCAGGCTCAGTCGCCCCGGCACGGTCATCATCGTGGACAACGCGGTGCGCGCCGGGCGCATTCTGGCACCTGATGCCGACGACCTTCAGGCCCGCGGGGTGCGGGCGATGCTGGAGATGGTCGGAGCGCATCCGCGGTTGGAAGCCGCGGCGGTCCAGACCGTCGGCGCCAAAGGCTGGGACGGCTTACTCATCGCCCGGGTGAAGTGAAACCCCGCTCAGCCCGCCATCACCTCGACCGGCACCCCGTTGAGCACCGCGGTGCCCGAGAGCGGTTCGATCAATGAACTGTCCAGCAGACTGTTGACGTTGACCCCCGGGTGGGCGGCGGCGACTGACAATCGGGCGCCGGGTGCGGTGTGGCCCCACCCGTGCGGCAGCGACACCACCCCCGGTCGGATCGAGTCGGTGACCTCCACCGGAACAACCAACTTGCCGGCCGGGCCGGTCACCACCGCGATGTCGGTCAACCCCAGTCGGGCGGCGTCATCCGGGTGGATCTGCAGGGTGCAGCGGTTGGTGCCGCCGGCCAGCGCAGGCAGGTTATGCATCCAACTGTTGTTCGACCGCAGATGCCGGCGCCCGATCAGCAACAGCCCGTCCGGGCGGGAATCCAGCGATTCCAGCAGGCGCGGGATGTCGGCCAGGATCACCTCCGGCGCCAATTCCACTTTGCCCGAGGGGGTTCGAAGCACTTCCGGGATCCGTGGCACCAGCGGCCCGAGGTCGATGCCGTGCGGGTTGTCCTTGAGGCGCTGCAGATTCAATCCGTCGGGTTTGGTGCCAAAGGCGTCGCCGAAAGGGCCCAGCCGCAACATCATGTCCAGTCGGCGCTCGTAGCCCGGGCCCGCGGGCAGCATCGCGACAAGTTCGGCGACATCGCGTCCGGCGACCGGGGAGTCCGGGTCCTCGACCTCCTTACCCAATACCGCCGAAATGATCTGGTCGTCAACAATATTCGGATCGGCATCGACGCCGGCGCCCAGGATGCCGAGCACCAGCCGGCAGAGGATCTCCACCTCGTCGGGCCGGCCGTCGGGTAGTGCGAACACCGGCGGGGAGTAGCGGGCGTTGCCGCGGACGGCGGTCGCCGACAGCGCCACGTCGAAGTGGGCGGCGTGCGAGGGTGGCGGGGGCGGCAGGATGACGTCGGCGTGACAGGTGGTCTCGTTGAGATACGGGTCGATCGACACCATGAAGTCCAACCGGTCCAGGGCGGCGGCGAGCCGATCGCCGTCGGGCGCGGACAGCACCGGGTTGCCGGCGATCGTCACCAGTGCGCGGATCTGCCCGGCGCCGCCGGTCTCGATCTCCTCCGGAAGCAGGGCGGCGGGCAATTCCGAGAGCACCTCCGGGTGACCGGAAACCCTGCTGTGCCAACGACCGGTGCTGAACCCGCGGCCGGGCCGGGCCGGTCGCGGTGCGGCTCCGATCGGCGAGGTCGTGAACATCGCGCCGCCGGGGGAATCGAGGTTGCCGCTTAGCACATTGACCACGTCCACCAGCCAACTGGTGAGCGTGCCGAACCGCACCGTGGAGGTCCCGATGCGGCCGTAGACCGCCGTCTTCGGTCCGGCTGCGATGTCGCGGGCCAGGTCGCGAATCTGCTCGGCGGACACCCCGCAGTGCTCGGCGACGGCCTCCGGCGGGAAGTCCAGCGCCGCGGCGCGGACCTGTTCCACACCGACCACGTGGTCGACCAGCCCGCCCAGGTTCGGATCGGTGAGGTCTTCGTCGAAGAGCACGTTGACCACAGCGAAGAGCAACGCGGCGTCGGTACCTGGCCGCGGCGCGATGTGCCGGTCGGCCCACTCGGCAGTGCGGGTCCGGTTGGGGTCGATGACGGTGAGCCGGCCGCCCCGCTTCTTGAGGGCTTTGAGCTTCCCGCCGAAATCGGCTGCGGTGGCCACACTTCCGTTGGACACCAGTGGGTTGGCCCCGATCACGACGAGATGATCGGTGCGGTCCAGGTCCGGCACGGTGAAGGCCAACGGGTTGCCGAACAGGTAGCCGCAGGCCACGTGTTTGGGCATCTGATCCAGGGTGCTCGCGGAGAACACCTGCCGGGTCTTCAGCGCGCGGACCAACTGGGGCGCGTACAGGCCGCCGGCGATGGTGTGGGCATTGGGGTTGCCCAGGTATACACCGACGGCGGCCCCCGAATCGGCCTGCACCTGGGCCAGACCCTCGACCGCGGCGGCCAGTGCCTGCGGCCAGTCGGTCTCCACGAGTTCGCCGCCTCGGCGCACCATCGGGCTGCGCAACCGGTCGGGGTCGTTGTCCAACTCGGCGAAGCTGGCCCCCTTGGGGCAGATGTAGCCGCGGCTGAACACGTCGTCGCGGTCGCCGCGGGCCCCGGTCACCCGCCCGACGCCGCCTTCCTCGGAGATGGTCAGGACCAACCCGCAGGTCGCCTCACAGAGTGGACAGATACGAAGTGCGGTGCGGCTCATCTAGTCACTGTGCGCCAGTGCGGTGCGCCAGGCAAGGCTTGAGATAGGGACCGGGGCCCGGGGCGGGGTGGGTCAGTCGCAGACCGCGCCGCCGGCAGCCGAGCCCACCAACTTGCAGTACTTGGCCAGCACACCCCTGGTGTAGCGGGGCGGCGGCGGCGCGAAACCCCTCTGACGGGCCTCCCACTCACCGGCGTCGACGAGGACGTCGAGGGTCTGATTGGCGACATCGAGCCGAATCCGGTCGCCGTCGGCGACGAAGGCGATCGGGCCACCGTCGACGGCCTCGGGGGCGACGTGTCCGACACACAGCCCGGTGGTGCCGCCGGAGAACCGACCGTCGGTGAGCAGCAGCACGTCCTTACCCAATCCGGCGCCCTTGATGGCGCCGGTGATGGCGAGCATCTCCCGCATGCCCGGGCCGCCCTTGGGGCCCTCGTAGCGGATCACCACCACGTCCCCGGCGGTGATCGTGCCGTCCTCGAGTGCGTCCATGGCGGCGCGTTCGCCGTCGAAAACCCGGGCGGTCCCCTCGAAGACACTGGAGTCGAAGCCGGCCGACTTGACCACGGCGCCCTCCGGGGCCAGCGAACCGTGCAGGATGGTGATCCCGCCGGTGGGGTGGATGGGGTTGGTCAGGGCGCGGAGCACCTTGCCGTCGGGGTCCGGCGGGGCGATGTGGGCGAGGTTCTCCGCCATGGTCTTTCCCGTGACGGTCAGGCAGTCGCCGTGCAGCATCCCGGCGTCGAGCAGAGCCTTCATCACCACCGGTACCCCGCCGATCCGGTCGACGTCGTTCATCACGTGCGCACCGAAGGGTTTGACGTCGGCCAGATGCGGGACCTTCGCGCCGATCCTGCTGAAGTCGGCCAGGGACAGTTCGACGTTGGCCTCGTGGGCGATGGCGAGCAGGTGCAGCACCGCGTTGGTGGATCCGCCGAACGCCATCACCACGGCGATGGCGTTCTCGAAGGCCTCCTTGGTCAGGATGTCGCGGGCGGTGATGCCGCGCCGCAGCAGTTCCACCACGGCAACGCCGCTGCGCCGGGCGAAGCCATCACGGCGCCGGTCGGTGGCCGGCGGCGCGGCACTGCCGGGCAGCGAAAGACCCAGCGCCTCACCGACACTGGCCATCGTATTGGCGGTGTACATGCCGCCGCAGGCACCCTCGCCGGGGCAGATCGCGCGCTCGATGGCGTCGACGTCCTCGCGCGACATCAGACCCCGAGCGCAGGCTCCGACCGCCTCGAACGCGTCGATGATGGTCACCTCGCGTTCGGTGCCGTCGGACATTCGGGCGAAGCCGGGCAGGATCGAACCCGCATAGATGAACACCGCGGCCAGGTCCAGGCGCGCGGCGGCCATCATCATCCCGGGCAGCGACTTGTCGCACCCGGCGAGCATCACCATGCCGTCCATCCGTTCGGCCTGCATGACCGTCTCGACGCTGTCGGCGATCACCTCACGAGACACCAGCGAGAAGTGCATCCCCTCATGGCCCATCGCGATGCCGTCGGAGACCGAAATGGTGCCGAACTTCATCGGGAAGCCACCCGCCTCGAACACACCCTCCTTGGCCGCGTTCGACAGCCGATCCAAGGACAGGTTGCACGGTGTGATCTCGTTCCACGACGAGGCCACCCCGATCTGCGGCTTGGCGAAGTCGTCGTCGCCCATTCCGACGGCCCGCAGCATGCCGCGGGCGGCGGTTTTCTCCAGACCGTCGGTGACGTCGCGGCTGCGGGGCTTGAGATCAGGGGAATCGGTCACGCCGTCAAGTATGACCTGCGGGTGCTGCCCCGTCACAATCGGCGCGATACCCCCTTGGGGTATCCGGTAGGGTTATCCGCGGGACCTCCGTCGGCGGGGCGGTGGTCGACAGAGCGCGAGGCGGATAAATGTCTGAGCCCCAGGGGTATTCGGCGAATAAAGACAACTACGCCAAACGGCTGCGGCGCATCGAGGGCCAGGTGCGGGGGATCGCCAGGATGATCGATGAGGAGAAGTACTGCATCGACATCCTCACCCAGATCAGCGCCGTCAACAGCGCCCTGCAGTCGGTGGCCCTCGGACTGCTCGACGAGCACCTCAACCACTGCGTGACCCATGCCGTCGCGGCCGGCGGTGCCGAGGCCGACCGCAAGATCGCCGAGGCGTCTGCCGCGATCGCCCGCCTGGTCAGGTCCTGACCCGTCTGGTCCGGTCCTAAACGGACACCGAATAGGCAGTTCGGCGCGTCGCAGGGTTATGCGGGGCCCTCGGTGCCGATACCGTGGGCAGTGCCTGCTCGGCACCGCTATGACAGTCGACGTTTCCGCCCCGACCCACCCCGGCCCCTGGACACCACGGGTCGCGCTCGCGCTGGCCTCGCTGGCCGCCGCGGCGTTCGTCTACGTGACCGCCGAGATCATGCCGGTGGGGGCGCTCCCGGCGATCGCCGCCGATCTGGGCGTCAGCGAGGCGATGGTCGGTACCCTGCTGGCCAGCTACGCACTGGTTGCGGCCGTGGCCACGGTGCCACTGGTGCGACTGACTGCGTCATGGCCCCGCCGCCGGACCCTGATCTTCACGCTGGTCTGCCTGACCGTCTCGCAGTTGATTTCCGCCCTGGCGCCGACCTTCACGGTGCTGGCCCTGGGCCGGGTGCTGTGCGCGCTGACCCACGGCCTGATGTGGTCGGTGGTCGCCCCGATCGGGGCGCGACTGGTCCCGGCGACGCATGCCGCCCGCGCGACCATGGCGGTGTATGTGGGCACCGGTCTGGCCCTGGTGGTCGGAAGCCCGCTGACCGCGGCGATGAGCGAGCTGTGGGGCTGGCGGCTGGCCGTCATCGCGATCACCGCCGCAGCCGCTACGGTCCTGGTCGCCGCCCGGCTGACCCTGCCGCTGATGGCCGTGCCCGCCCCGGTCGCCGCCGCCGGGCGGCGGGAGTCCTGGCATCTGCACAACCGCCGCCTGATCACCATGTGTGTCCTGACCCTGGTCGGGGTGACCGGGCACTTCATCTCCTACACCTTCATCGTGGTCATCATCCGCGACGTCGTCGGTCTCACCGGTACCAATCTGGCCTGGCTGCTGGCGGCCTACGGCATCGCCGGGCTCACGGCGATGGGCCTGCTCGCCCGCCCCGGTGACCGCCGCCCCAAAGCGGCCATCGCCGGCTGCCTGGCGGGCTTGACGCTGGTGTTCGTCGTGCTGTCCGGGCTGGGCCTGGCCAGCGGCGGCGGCGCGACGATGCTGGTCGGCATCGTTGCGGTGGTTGCCTGGGGCGCGACGGCCACCGCGATACCGCCGATGCTGCAATCGGCGGCGATGCGGCACTGCCCGGAGGACCCGGACGGTGCCTCCGGCCTGTACGTGGCGGCGTTCCAGATCGGCATAATGGCCGGTTCTCTGATCGGCGGTGTGCTCTTCGAGCACACCGGGGAGGCTGTGATGCTCGCCGCATCGGGGGTTCTGGTGGCCGGCGCGTTGACCTGCGTGCTGCTGACCAGGGACCTGTTCGCTGTCAAGGCCGTGACCAGCAACGAGTAACGCTGCTCACGCCGGGGTCGATCTCACCGGCAGGGGAGAACGTTTGTACAGGTCAGCACGCTGCGGTCGATCCGCGTGGAGCTGAGCAGGGCCGGTGTTGTGTCACACTGGGATGACAGCAAGCAAGTGGAGGAGTTCAACAATGCGGGTCAAAGGCGCTCTGGCTACCGCGCTGTGCGTGGTGGGTATGACCGGCCTGGGTACTGGTACGGCATGGGCTGATCCGGTTCCGCCACCGCCGCCGCCCGTCGAGCCCGCGCCGGTGGTGCTGCCCCCGCCGCCGCCGCCGATCCCGGGTGATCTCGCGCCACCCGGATTCGTCCCCCCGCCGCCGCCGGCCCCCGCGGCCCCGGCCGCCCCCGCGGCGGCTCCGGCCGCTGCCCCGGCACCCGCGGCCACCCCGGTCGTTCCGAAGAACCCCGCCGGTGGGCCGGCCACGGTGCCGAAGTCGAGCACCAACACCAGCACGGTCCGGGGCCAGAACAACTCGCCCTACACCGGCGACCCGGTGTTCGCGCCGCCGCGCTTCAACCCGGTCAACGGGGCGCTGGTCGGCGTGGCCAAGCCGATCATCATCGACTTCCAGCGGCCGATCGCCGACCGGTCGCTGGCCGAGCAGGCCATCCACATCTCGTCCAACCCGCCGGTACCCGGCACCTTCTACTGGACGACCGACACCCAGGTACGTTGGCGTCCGTACGACTTCTGGCCGGCCGGAACCCTGGTCAACATCGACGCCAGTGGTGCGAAGTCCAGCTTCCGGGTGGGTGACGCGATGATCGCCACCATCGACGACAACACCAAGCAGATGACCGTCACCCGCAACGGCGAGGTGGAGAAGGTCATGCCGATCTCGATGGGCATGGACAACGGCATCCACGAGACCAAGAACGGCACCTACTACGTCCTGGAGAAATTCCCCGAGTTGATGATGGACTCCTCGACCTACGGGGTCCCGATCAACTCCGAGTACGGCTACCGGATCAAGGTGCCGTGGGCGGTCCGGATCGACAACAGCGGCGGCTTCGTGCACGGCGCCTCCTGGTCGGTGGGCGACCAGGGCGTCCGCAATGTCAGCCACGGCTGCATCAACCTCAGCCCGACCAACGCCAAGTGGTTCTACGACAACTTCGGCAGCGGGGACGCGGTCGTGGTGAAGAACTCCGGTGGCGGTCTGTACACCAAGCCCGACGGCGCCGACGATTGGCAGTGGACCCTGTACTGATCGGTCTCTGACCGCCGGGTAGCCCGCGTACCGGGTCTTGGCGAGCGCAGGAGTGTGAGTTGGGACCGCTGATCTTCGCGGCCGCGGCACTGGTGGCAATGTTGGCGGCTGCCGCATTGGGTTTCAGGTTGCAGCGATCGCGGATAGCGAGCGAGCAGGACAGCGAGACCCGGTCTGGGGTCGGGGCCGCGTTGGGGCTGACGTCGACCCTGACCGCCGTCGTCCTTGGCCTGGTGACGGCCTCCGCCGCCGACGACTTCAACCGGTCCAGCGACATGGTCGCCGGACTGGCGATTGACGTCATCACACTCGACAACGTGTTGGATAGCTACGGACCCGAAACCGGGCCGATCAGGGCGCAGTTGAAGGAAGACCTGCAGTACCGCATCGATCAGATGCAGTCTTCAGAGGACCACGCCCGGGCGGACCTCCGGGCGGTCGCCGGACGGCGCGGACCCGGCGGCGGCACCGAGGTGCTCTACGCCGATATCGCGACGCTCGCACCGAAAACTACTGTGCAACAGCGGCTGCAGGACCGGGCGCTGGAACTGATCGGAGGCGGGGACGGTTTCGGGGAGGGAAACATGGCCGAGAAGCGCTGGCTGTTCACCGTCAGTCCGGCGTCGCTGCCGAGGGCGTTCCTCGGTATCGTTCTGCTCTGGATTGTCCTGGAAGTCTTCGCGCTGGGACTCTTTTCCACCAGATCTCGAAGCGTCTACGTGGCGGTCGGCGTCTCTGCACTGGTGGTCGCGAGCGCGATGTTCCTGGTGCTGGAGTTGGATGATCCGGTCGACGGGTTCTTCCGAATCTCAACCGAGCCGCTGCAGCGGGCAGTCGCGCTGATCGGCTAATGCCAGATGCGCACCCGTTGCTGCGGATCCAGGTACAGCGCGTCGTCCTCGGTGACGCCGAACGCCTCGTAGAAGGCGTCGATGTTGCGGATGACGCCGTTGCAGCGGAACTCCGGCGGGGAGTGCGGGTCGACGGCCAGACGGCGCACCGCCTCGGCGGGCCGGGACTTGGTGCGCCACACCTGGGCCCAGCCGAACAGCACCCGTTGCACCCCGGTCAACCCGTCGATCACCGGGGCGGGCCGATCGCCCAGGGATAGCTGGTAGGCGAGCAGGGCGATCGACAGGCCACCGAGGTCGCCGATGTTCTCCCCGACGGTGAACGCGCCCTGCACATTCGGCGGGTCGGGACGGTCCAGAAGGTCGCGCGGGACGAAGGTGTCGTACTGCTCAATCAGCCTGCTGGTGCGGACGCCGAACTCGCGCCGGTCCTCATCGGTCCACCAGTCCACCAGATGTCCGTCGCCGTCGTACTTCGAGCCCTGATCGTCGAAGCCATGGCCGATCTCGTGGCCGATCACCGCTCCGATACCGCCGTAGTTGGCCGCATCGTCGGCGTCGGCGTCGAAGAACGGTGGCTGCAGGATCGCCGCGGGGAAGACGATCTCGTTCATTCCCGGGTTGTAGTAGGCGTTGACGGTCTGCGGAGTCATGAACCACTCATCACGGTCGACCGGCCCGCCAAGCTTGGCCAGCGCACGGTCAGACTCCACCTGGGCACCCCGGATGACGTTGCCGTAGAGGTCATTTCGATGGATCACCAGTGTCGAGTAGTCACGCCACGTTGCGGGGTAGCCGATCTTGGCGGTGAACTTGTCCAACTTGGCCAGCGCCCGCTCGCGGGTGGCCGGCGTCATCCACTCCAGATCGCTGATGCTGGCCCGGTACGCCTCGCGCAGATTGTCCACCAGGACGTCCATCCGGTCCTTGGCCTGCGGCGGGAAGTGCCGTTCGACGTAGATCCGGCCGACCGCGTCGCCCATCAGGCTCTCGACCAGGGAGACGCCCCGCTTCCAGCGTTCGCGGATCTGCTCGGCGCCGGTGAGGGTGCGGCCGTAGAAGGCGAAATCCTCCTCGACCAGTTCGGCGGTCAGCACCGCCGCCCGGGCGTGAATCAGCCGCCACCGGGCCCAATCCTGCCAGTCGAAGAAATCCTGGCTGGACCACAGCCGGGCGAATGCGGTGAGGTAATCGGGTTGGCGGACAACGACTTCGGTGACCTCGCCCGGTGCGGTACCGACAGCGCCGATCCAGTTGAACCAGTCGAAGCCCGGTGCCCAATCGGGCAGATCGGCGAAGGTACGCAAGTTGTAGGTCAGGTCGGCGTCACGGCGACGCACCACATCCCAGTGCTCGGCGGCCAGTTTGGTCTCCAGCGCGACGATCCGGCCCGCCCGTTGGGTGTACTCATCGGCGCTCCCGCCGAAGACCAGGGCGAACATCCGCGCGATGTGGGCAGGGTAGGCGCCCAGGATCGCCGCGTGCTGGTCGTCGCGGTAGTAGGACTCGTCCGGCAGTCCGAGGCCGGACTGACTGAGGTGGATCAGATAACGGGAGGAATCCTTGGCGTCGGTGTTGACATACAACCCGACCCCGCCGCCGACGCCGGTGCGCTGCAGTCGACCGATGACCGCGGCAAGTTCCTGCCGGTCAGCGGCTGAGTCGATGAGAGCCAACTCCTCGACTAACGGCTGTAGACCGCGCCGTTCGACCGCCGTCTCGTTGATGAAACTGGCGTACAGATCGCCGATTCGCTGAGCATCCGACGGGCCGGTGTCGGTCGCCTCGGCGGCCTCGGTGATGATCTCGCGCACCTGCTCCTCGGCGCGGTCGTACAACTGGCGGAAGGCGCCGTCGGTGGCGCGGTCGGCGGGCATCGTGTAGTCGGCCAGCCAGCGGCCGTTGACGTGCCCGAAAAGGTCATCCTGCGGGCGCACCGTGGGGTCGAGATGGGCCAGGTCGATCCCGGAGCGTTGGAGGTCTACCGTCACGTCACCATGCTTACCATCCCCGGCGCGGTAGCCTGCCGTGCATGTCTGAGCCCGACGCCCAGAGCGCACCGACCGGCCCGGCTGGCACGACCGCACCACCTGCCGGCGGCGGGATCTCCGGTTTCGGGGTGGCCTGCGCGGTGCTGGCCGTTGTCGCGGTGGCGGCCGCCGCCCTGATCGGGGTGCTGTGGTCCGGGCACCGCGCGGCCGAAGCCGACCGCCGATACGAGGCGCGGATGTTGCAGGCCGCTGCGGAGTGGACCGGGATTCTGATCAACATGAACGCCGACAACGTGGAGGCCAGCATGGTGCGCCTCCGGGACGGCACGGTGGGGGAACTCAACACCGGCTTCGAGGGGTCGATCGCCCCGTTCCGGGACGTGGTCAAGACCCTGCGGTCCACGACCACCGGTCAGGTCGAGTCGGTGTCGATGGAGGTCATCCACGCCGAACTGGACAAACAACCCGGCCAGCGTCCGCCGGCCCCGGCCGCGCTGCCCGAGGAGTTGGCCTCGCGCACCGACACCGTGTTGGTGGTGGCCACCTCGGTCAGTGAGAACGTCGGTGGCAAGCCCACCACGGTGCGATGGAATCTGCGACTGGGTGTCGCTGAGATCGAGGGCACCCCGAAAGTCACCCGCCTGGAGTCCCTGCGATGAGGAATCTGGCCCGGGTGCTGGCCTTCGACGTGGCCGCCCCTGCCGCGGCGGTGGGCGCGCTGGTGATGATCGGGGTGATGCTCGACTGGCCGTTGTGGTGGGTGTCGGTCTGCTCGATCCTGTGTCTGCTGGTGGTCCAGGCGGTGATTGTCAATGCCGTTCTCTACCGCCGTGATTCGGTGACGGTGGGAACCGATGACGACGCTCCCGGTCTGCGGTTGGCGGTGGTCGGGGTCACGACGGCCGCGGTGGCCGCGGCGGCGGTGATCGGATACACGCGGTGGACGGTGCCCGACCGTCAGTTCGCCGTCGACACCACCGAGGTGGTCGAGCTTGGTTCGGCGGTGGCCGAGGCCACCGCCACCTTCGATCCGTCCGCGCCGAACGTGGCTCTCGACCGTGCCACTGCGGCGATGACGCCTGAGCGTGCCGAGGCGTTCAAGGGCCAATTCGGATCCGCCACAGCCGATATGGCCAAACGGCGGGTCACGGCCCAGGCGAAGACTATTTCGGCCGGGTTGGAGACGCTGACTTCGTCGGCGGCCACGGTGGCGGTGTTGATGCGCGCGACCCAGACCGAACCGGGAAAGCAGCCCGACAGTGTGGTCCTGGCGCTGCGGGTGGCATTGGCCAAGCAGGACGGACGTTGGCTGGTCGCCGATGTCGCCCCGATCAACGTCCGCTGATCAGCCTGGCGTAATCCACCTTCGGGCAGCGGTCCATGACCACCTTCAGGCCCGCGGCCCGGGCTTGGTCGGCCACGTGCTGATGCCGCAAACCCTGTTGCAGCCAGAGGTATTTCGGCAGCGGATCCAATGCGACGATCTCCTGCAGCAGCGCAGGGAGTTCCTCGTAGCGGCGGAACACGTCCACCATGTCGGGGACGACCGGCAGATCCGCCAGAGTGGGATAGGCCGGGATGCCGTTGACCGATGTGACGTTGGGGTTGACCGGGAAAAGCTCGTAGTGGCTGTGGCGGTCGAGGTAGCCGAACACATCGTTGCTCGGCCGGGCCGGGTTGTCCGACGCCCCGACCACGGCGACCGTACGGGTGTCGCTGAGGATGTCGCGAAGTTCAGTCGGGTCCGGGGTACTCATAGTCCGCTTCCGTGGTGGTCTGGCTCTGGCTGGTTCGACCTTGTGCCTGCTGGGCGCGGATCTTGGCGAACCGGTCGGAGAGGCGGCGCATCCGGATCATCAGTGACGCGGCCGGGCTGACCGTGGCATCGAGGTAGGCGGCGAACTCCTCGCCGCTGACCCCGATACGGGAGGCGAACTCCTCATCGCTGAGACCGGACCGTGTCCGCAGAATCTGCACGTGTCGGGCGGCCTCGGTACGTTCATTGGCTTCCAGATGGCTGCGCGCACGGGTCAGGACCTCGTGCAGCGCATGTGAAACCCCATACGGTGCAGCAGATTCCAGGACTTCCTCGACCTGGCGAGCGGTGCGCCCGTAGGGGTCCCGCTTGACGGCCACGACGATGCGCTGCCAGACGGTGATGTCCCCGCTCTGCAGCGCGGCGCGGATCGAGGCTGTCGGCCAGAACTCGACGGGCGTGTCGTCGACTGGCTGGTCGTAGGGGGGCGTCAACCGGCCTCCTCCAAGATCGCCACCGACAGCGACAGGCAGCGTCGCCGAACATCGTCCCAGTCGGCTGACGCCGGCGAACCGTGCGGCCGATCGTCGTCCCCGTCGGAGGGGATCGGGTCGGCAAGGCGGCGCACCAACTGGGTCGCGAGCCATAGCCGCTCAGGACGTCCTGCACTGTAGTACCTGTCGATGCCGGCCAGCACGGCGGCGGCGTTGTCGACGCCCATCGCGCCGGCCAGATCGGCCAGGTCGGTGAAGTCGGCGCGGCCGTTACGGCACAACACCAAAAACGCCTTCAGGCGCAGCGTCTCGGCGGCGGTGGGGATCTGCAGCCGATCACCTGTGGGCAGTTGCACATTGGTGGTTTCCAGCGGACCGAGGCGGCGCAGGGCGTCGACGGACTCGCCGCGGCTCTCCAGGGCGTCCACGGCGACCTCAAGGCGGCCTCGCCAGACCGTGACCGGGTGGGCCGGCTGCGCCGGGCGTGCACGCGGCCCCCGTGACGATGGCCGGCGGCGCGCAGTCCGTGGTTCGCCGCCGGTCGTCAGGGCCGCCGCCACCGGCTCCGGTGAGCCGTCGGGCGGGCGGGCGCAGCCGCTGAAGGCCAGCGGGTCGATGACGCTCACCGTCGCCGGGGCCAACTGTCGCAGCCGGGCGGCGTTGCGCACGACGGTGCGCACTTCGGAGACCGGCGGGGCGATCGAGGAGATGTCGTCGGGGATCACGACGACGTCGCCGACGTCGAGCTTGGGCAGCGGTTTCTCGACGTCCACCGACGGCAGGATGCGGGCCAGCCAGCCGGGCAGCCACCAGTTCCACCGGGCGAACATCGCCATCAGGGCCGGTACCAGCACCATCCGCACCACCGTGGCGTCGACCGCGATGGCCACCGCGCACGCCACGCCGAGTTGGGCCACCAGGGGCATGCCGGCGAAGGCGAAACCGACGAAGACGGCGATCATGATCAGCGCCGCGCTGGTGATGGTCCGGGCGCTGGTCGATACCCCGTAGGCGACGGCGTCGCGGGTATCCCCGGTCCGCAGATAGCGCTCGCGGATCCGGGTCAGCAGGAAGATCTCGTAGTCCATGGAGAGGCCGAACGCGATGGCCAGCACCAGGGGTGGGATCGTGCTGTCGATGGAGGCGATCGGCTCGAAACCCAACGGCTCCAGCCAGCCCCACTGGAACACCATCACCAGACTGCCGTAGGCGGCGGCCACCGACAGCACGGTCATCAGCACACCCTTGATGGCCAGCACCACCGAGCGGATCGAGACCAGCAGCATCACGAAGGCGATCACCGAGACGAAGGCGAACACCCGCAACTGGGTGTCGGCGACACGATCGTCGAAGTCCTTGATCAGGGCCGTCGGTCCGCCCACGTCGACCTCGACGCCGGGAGCCTGCTGCAGGGCCGGTGTGGTCGGCAGGGTGTCGCGCAGCCAGTCGACGGTCTGACGGGCGCGCATCTCCTCGGGATCGACCGCCAGGACCGCCGACAGCAGCGCGCTTCGGTTGTCGTCGCCGAACACCGGCGGGGCGACCGAGACGATGTTGACCGCCTGCCCCGCCGCCCGGCTCACCGCCTCCAACATCGGTGCGTTGGCGGCCGAGTTGGCGTCCGGTTCGGGGAAGGTGACCAGAATCCGAACCGGACCCAGTGCCCCCGGCCCCAACGCCTCGGCCGCTGCGGCAACCCCACCGCGAATCTCATGGGAGGACGGGAATTGGCGCTGCAGGCTATTGCCGAGCACCATGCCGAACGCCGGAGCGGCCAGCAGCAGCAGCACCGCGGTGGCCGCCGCCGCCGACGCCCAGGGCCGGCGCATGACGGCACCCACCCAGCGGGTCCAGAACCGGGACTGGGTGGACTCCGGCCGCCGGGACCACTGCAGCAGCGGTGATCGTCGGGCCGCCGCCCGGCCGAACACCGACAGCACCGCCGGGATCAGGGTGGCCGAGGCGAGCACCGCGAACGCCACCGCGAGGATCGCGCCGGTGGCCATCGACCGCAGCACCGGAGTGTCGATCAGGTAGATGCCGGTCAGTGAGGCGATCACGGTCAGCCCGGAGAGCACCACCGCCAGACCGGAGGTGCCCATCGCCGCGTCGGCGGCCTGATCGGGGTCGCGGCCGGCCCGTAGTTCCTCGCGGTACCGCATCAAGATGAACAGTGAGTAATCGATGGCCAGGGCGATGCCGAACATCGACACCGTCGAGGTGACGAAGACCGACATCGTCGTCACCGTCGACAACAGGTAGACCGCCCCCATGGTCACCGCGACGGTGCAGATCCCCAACGCCAGCGGGATGGCGGCGGCGGCCAGCGACCCGAACACCGCCACCAGGATGACCAGCACGATGGGAAGGTTCCAGCGTTCAGCCGCGGCGATGTCCTGTTTGGTGCTGGTCTGGGCAGCCGCACCGAGCGCCCCCTGACCGATGACGTACAGTTTGACGCGCCCGTCGGCGGTCCGGCCGGGCTGATCGCCGGTGACCCCGACCTTGGTCCGCAGTTGACGCGCGGTGTCCACCGCCCCGGTGTTGTTGAAGCCCAGGCGTAGCGACACCACGAAGGGCCGGTCGGGGGCCGGCGGCGGTTGAGCGGGAATCGGCACCAATTCGATATTGGGCACCTCGCGGGCGGCCTGCTCCAATTGGGCGACCGCGGCCGCCATATCGCTGTAGGTGGCATCAGCGCGGGGAGCGGCCACCAAGGCGAGCGGAGACGAACCGAGTTGGGGGTAGTGGTCTTCCAGTTCGTACTGCACCCGCAGCGACTGTGACCCGGCGACTTCGAAACCGCCGCCGGTCAGATTGCTCGACTGGGTCAGCGCCAACGCCACCGACGGCACCAACGCCAGCAGCCAGCAGGTGAACACCAGCCAACGGTGTCTGCGCAGGCTGCCGCTCAGTCGCATCATGAACTGCTGGATGGCTGTTCTCCCCGCATCTGTCGGTCACACACCGAATTGCGTGGCTGTGAGCCTACCGCAGTAGCCTCCCCGGCAACGTCGTCGCGCGGGCCCGACGCGGGCCGGTGCGCACGCCGTTGTGCGGGTCCGAACTGCGGCTGCTTTAGGATTGCGCCCAACAAGCCGACAGAGACCGAGGAGATTCGAGGATGAGGCTTTCCCCTCGCCAGGTGATCGCCGGAACCGTGGGTGCCGGCGCTGTTGTCGGCAGCCTGATGGGTCTGGCGCCCATGGCCGTGGCCGCCCCGCCGAACTGCACCGCTGCCGACCTGGCCGGCACCGCCGCCGGGGTCTCGGCGGCGACGTCGGCGTACCTGTTCACCCACCCGGAGGTCAACGCGTTCTTCACCGGCCTGGAGGGCACGCCTCGGGACACCCTGCGCGACCAAATCGAGCAGTACATGAACGCCAACCCGCAGGTGCGCGCCGAGCTCACCGCCATCCGCCAGCCGCTGACCGATCTGCGGAACCGCTGCGGCGGCGATCAGTCCCTCGAGGCACCGGCCGCCCCGTAGCCGGCCCGGCCAGCCGCGGCCCGCCAGCCCAACAGCAGCGCGCCTGTCACGGCGGTGGCCACCAGGATGAAACTGGCGGCGATCCCGGCCCCGGTCACCGTCCGCAGCCCCATGCCGATCGCGATGGTGCCCAACCAGAGGACGACGCCGGTCGGCCATACCGCAGTCGGCTGACGCCAGGCGCGACTGAGCAGCCAGGCCACCGTCAGTCCGGCCAGGAAAGGCCAGGCTGTCTCGGCAACCCCGGCCAAAGTGACGGCCTCGGCGTGGTTGCGCCGCCCGATCGTGCAGAACAGGACGACGCAGGCGGCGTCGGCGGCGTAGGCCAGGGCAGCCGTCTTGGTCGGGGCCGACGTACGGGTGGTCTTGCGGGTGGTCATAGTCGCACATCCAACCGGGTTGCGATGGACTCTTCCACCGGCCCCGGCTGTCTTAGGCTCTACGGATGCTCGGCTCCGGCGCAACGCCCGTTGAGGATCAGGCCGTCGACCCCTTCGTGCGCAAAGCCGCGGCGTGGTCCTGGCGGCTGTTGGTGATCTTCGCCGCCATCCTGGCGTTGCTGTGGGTCATCGTCCGATTGAAGGTGATCGTGGTCCCGGTGGCGTTGGCGGTGATCCTGACCGCCTTGCTGTTACCTGCGGTGGACTGGCTCGACCGGCGGGGCGTACCGCGCGGCGGCGCCGTCGCACTGGTCCTGTTGACCGCCACTGCGGTTTTCGGCGGAATCATGACTTTCGTTGTGAGCCAGTTCATTTCGGGGCTGCCCAGCCTCACCGACAAAGTGACCCGCAGCATCGACAACGCAACCCAGTGGCTCATCGAGGGACCCCTGCACCTCAGCCGCGCCCAGATCGACAGCGTCGGCGACGACGTGGTCCAGGCGTTGCGGGACAATCAGGAGCGACTCACCACCGGCGCGTTGTCCACGGCGGTCACGTTGACCGAGATCGTCACCGGCGCACTGCTGACGCTGTTCACCCTGATCTTCCTGTTGTACGGGGGCCGTAGCATCTACGCATTCCTGTCCGGGATCGTTCCGGCCGCGAGCCGCGACCGGGTCCGGGAAGCGGGTCGGGCCGGTTTCGCCTCGCTCATCGGCTTCGTCCGTGCGACGTTCCTGGTGGCTCTGGTCGACGCCGTCGGAATCGGAATCGGCCTGGCAATCCTGGGGATTCCGCTGGCCCTGCCGTTGGCTTCGCTGGTGTTTCTGGGTGCCTTCATTCCCCTGATCGGCGCGGTCATCACCGGTTTCCTTGCTGTTGTGGTGGCGTTGTTGGCCAAGGGCTTCTTCTATGCGCTGCTAACCCTCGGTCTGATCATCGCGGTGCAGCAACTCGAGGCGCACGTCCTGCAACCGCTGTTGATGGGCCGGGCCGTGTCGATCCATCCGTTGGCCATCGTGCTGGCGCTGGCCACCGGCGGAGTGCTGGCCGGGATCATCGGCGCACTGCTGGCCGTGCCGGTTTTGGCGGTGCTCACCAGCGCCATCCGGGTGTTGGCAGCACCAGATCCGGCCGAACCCGATCTGCCTGTCGAACCCGCAGTCGACGGGAGCGGGACCCTCTAGATCCGTCCCTCGCGGCGGAGCAAATCCTGCGCGCTGACCCCGCCGCCTCCACCGCCGTGCTGGCCGCGGGCGTTGAGTTGCTCGGTGGCCACCTCCGAATCGGCGGTCACCGGGCGGCTGATCGGAATCGCGCGGGTCTCCTCGGCGGAGAGGGTGTCGGCCCCGGTGCGACCGGCGGAACCGGCGGTGGGGATCGCCATGGTGGCGTCTTCGGGTCCGGCGAAGACGGACGGTCCGGAGATGACGTTGGTCGGCTCACCCGAGGGCAGCACATTGGTCGGCTCGGCGGAGTTGCCGGCATCAGGTTCGGATCCGGCGGGCCGCTTCGGGGAGGCCTTGCGGCGAAGCTCTCCCAGCCACGATGAGATGTCGCGGTCCTCGCGGGCCGGAGCAGCGGTCAACTTCGTGGTGGGGGCTTCCTCGACGGGGACGGTGGCTGGGGCGCTGATCGGTTCGGGGGCCCCCACCGCGGCACCCACGAGCACCTTTTCCGGCTCCGGGGTCACGATGTGTTTGCGCTCGTCGGGCAGCGTGGTTTCACCCATCCCGATCTTGTGCTGCAACCGCTTCATCCATTTCGGCGCCCACCAACAGTCGTCGCCGAGCAGTTTCATGATGGCCGGCACCAGGAACATCCGGACGATGGTGGCGTCGAGTAAGAGTGCGATCAGCAAGCCGAACGCCAGGTACTTCATCATCACCAGATCGGAGAACACGAAGGCGCCGGCCACCACGGCCAGCACCAGCGCCGCCGCGGTGATCAACCGGCCGGTGGTCGCGGTGCCGATCCGGATCGCCTCGGTGGTCGACATGCCCTGTTCGCGGGCCTCCACCATCCGGGATACCAGGAACACTTCGTAGTCGGTGGACAGCCCGTAGATCACCGCGATGATCAGGCCGATCATCGGGGCCATCAGCGGCTGCGGGGTGTAGTTCATCAACCCCGATCCGTGCCCGTCGACGAACATCCAGGTCAGGACACCCATCGTCGACCCGAGTGTCAGGGCACTCATCAGTGCCGCCTTGATCGGCAGCACCAGCGAGCCGAACGCCAGGAACATCAGGATCGTGGTCGTGGTGATCAACAGCAGCACCATCAGCGGCAGCTTGGCGAACAGGCTGTGAATGCTGTCCTGTTCCAGGGCGGGGGTGCCGCCGACGTAGAGCGAGAGCCCCCTCGGCGCGGTGATGTTGCGCAGTTCGTTGATCTTCTTCGCGGCGTCGTTGCGGTTCACCAGACCGTTCTGGATGACTCGTACCGACGGGTCCTTCGACGCCCCGTCCAAGTAGGGGCGTTCCTTCCACATCGCGTCGGGATTGTTGTCCGGATCGGTGAATCCGCTGATTGCCATTGCCTCGCTGCGGATCTCGGCGATCTGCTGATCGGTGACGGGCTGACCGTCGTTGTTCTGGATCACCAGGGTCAACGGCTCGGTGCGGAAGCCCGGGAAGATCTTGTCGAACTCCTCCTGGGCCAGCCGAACCGAGTTGGTCGGCGGCAGGTACTTCTCGCTGATGCCGCCCAACGACAGCTTCCCGAGTGGGATGATCATCGCGATCATGATCAGGATGATCGGCAGGGCGAACAGCACGGGCCGTTTCATCACCCGGTTGACCAGGTTGCCCCAGAAGCCGTGTTCGACCTCTTCGCGGGTCTTGGTCTTCTGGGTCTTCTCGGCGAACCAGTCGATGATCTTGCGGGAGAACGGCCAGTCCCGCAGGAACGGCACCCGCAGCAGCGTTTTGACGCCCAACGCGTCGACGTTGGGGCCCAGGATGCCCAGGATCGCCGGCAGCACCGTGATGGACAGGATCGCCGCCAGCATCACCGAGGCAATGATCGCGTAGGTGATCGACTTCAGGAAGCCCTGCGGGAACAGCAGCAGCGGCAGCGACGACGCGACGATGATCACCGCGGAGAAGATCACCGTCCGGCCTGAGGTCATCACCGTCCGGCGCACCGCGGTCGGGGTGTCGTACCCCTCGGCCAACTCTTCACGGAACCTACTGACGATGAACAGGCCGTAGTCCACCGCGATGCCCAGGCCGATCAGGGTGACGACCGGTTGGGCGAAGAAGTGCACCGGGGTCACTTCGGCGGTCATCCGCATGATGCCCAGCGCACCCAGGATCGACAGGCCGCCGATGATGGCCGGGAGGCTGGCCGCCACCACGCCGCCGAAGACGAAGAACAGCAGCACGGCGACCAGGGGGATGGCGGCCACCTCGGCGCGCTGCTGGTCCACGCCGATGGTGCCGGTCAATTCGTTGGCCAGCGGCTGCAGGCCGGCCTGCTTCACGTCGACGCCGTCGATGTTGAAGCTGTCCTTGACCTTCTTGTAGTTGTTCAGAATGGTGTCGTCGTCGTCGCCCTTGAGCTGGATCGACATGAACGCGTGCTTCTTCTCGGCGTCGGCCATGTTCGACAGCACTTCGGGACTCTTGAAATACCCGATCGCACGCAGGATTTCGTCCGGGTGGTCCCTCTCGGCCTGGTCGAGGTTGTCCAGGATTTTCCGGGTGAACTCCGGGTCATCGACGGTCTTGCCCTCGGGTGCGGTGTAGATCGCCACGATGTGGCCGGAGGTGTCCCGGCCATAGGCGCCGTCAGCGATCAGCGACGCCTTCACCGACTGGCTGCCCTCGTCATAGAAACCGCTCTGGGTGACGTGTTTGCCCAGGCTCATGCCGTAGATGCCGCCACCGATACACAACACGACCATCAGACCGATAACGATGTATCGATACCGGTATACGGTTCGGCCCCACCAGGCGAACACTCGATCTCCTTACTGAAAACTTCAGAACTAACGCAAACGACCCGTGGCCGTCTTTCTCACAGCCGAGAGGTCAACAGCGCGGACAGCGGCCGGAAGGGCTGCAGCCACGCACCTTGTTCAGGTAGCGAATCCAAGCCGATTCGCGGCAGGGGTTCGCGGAAAACACCGGGGATGTCCTCCAAATCGACGAAATCCAAACTATCCGACGCTAACGCCCAGCTGGCATGTTCGCGAAATCCGAGCACGCTGACCGGGGTGCCAGACCGGGCGATGTCCTCCAGCGGGTGCCGGAAGGCCTGACCGTCGGCCGAGGCGACCAGGACACCGGCCAGCCCCTCCCGCTCGCGCTGAGCGATGTGGGCCAGCATGTCGCCGTCCACGTCGCTGTCGTCGTCGATCTTCGGTTTGGCGAAGACCGCAAAGCCCACGTTGCGCAGGGCCTCCACCCAGGGGCGGACGACGTCGGCGCTGCCCGGCGCGATGTTGGTGAATACCGTCGCCTCGGGCTCGACCGACAGTTCCGGGCATTCGGCGGCCAGCTCCGCGGTGCGGGCCAGCAGCCAGCGTCCGAGGGCGTCGAAGCGGGGTCGGTGCGCCGCGGTCGGCCGACCGCCCAGGATCGCTCCCAGTCCCATGTCGAGATTGGGGGCGTCCCACACCAGAAGTACCCGCGCCACCGCCGGTTCAACCGAAGTCGGGGATGGCCCGCTTTCCGGCGCTTGGGCCGGGGATTGTTCGATCACCGTCATGCTGGTCTCACCCGACCCTCATCCAGATCAGTTCGGTCACCGCGCTGCCGGCATCGCGGGCTTTCGTCTCGTACTTGGTGGCCGGCCGCCGCACCGAGATCGGGAGCGGCTCGCCAGCCGCGGCGCCCGCGGGGGACCGCCGCCGCAGCCGGGGTTCGCCGTCACCGGCCTCGGCGATCTGCTCGGCGTAATCGGCATGGTCAGTGGCCGCGTGCAGGACCCCGCCGGGCCGGAGTCGGTCGGCGATCAGTGCCATCGTCGCGGGCTGCAACAGTCGCCGTTTGTGGTGACGGGACTTGGGCCACGGGTCGGGGAAGAAGACCCGCACACCGGTGAGCGTCGCCGGGGCGATGAGGTGTTCGAGGACGTCGACCCCATCGCCGCGGACGAGCCGGATGTTGGGAATGCCTTCCCGGTCGATGGCGCCGAGCAGTTGGGCCAGACCCCGGCGGTAGACCTCGACGGCGATGACGTCCAGGTCCGGTTCGGCCAGGGCCATCGCCGCGGTGGAGGTGCCGGTGCCACAGCCGATCTCCACGACCAGATCCGGGTTGCTGCGGCCGAACCAGGCCGCGACGTCGAGCGGTTCTGACGTAGCCGAGTCGGTGATCGCCAGTCGACCCAGAGACGGCCACAGCCGGTCCCAGACCTCCTGTTGAGCCTCGGTCAGGGCGGAGCGCCGAGAACGGAAACTGGTTACCCGGCGGGGGTGCTGTGCGGCGCGAGGGTCGTCGTGGGGCGTGACGGAGCCCGGGTGCCGCGCGTGCATTGATCCATGGTGGCTCATCGCACCCCGGATGCCCGCATCGCGGTGCGGATTGATACCCAACAGTTGCCTTGGCTGGTGAGTCGCGCGGTCGGCCGACGGCTGCCAGCATGACGGCGTGCTGGACCAGACCCGCGCCGATGCCGAGGTGATGTCCCGGATGCAGGCCGCGGTCCGCGCGCTGAGCGCAGCCGGGTTCGAGGTGGACGCCGGTCAGAGCCGCGCCGACCATCTGCGCCGTGCGTTGCACTGGTACCGCTACAGCAACGGCCCGGTGCCGGATCTGCACCGGTCCTACGGCCGGGATGTCGCCCGGGGTTCGTTGCGGCTCTGGGCGGCCGCCGGCGGGGTGCCGCAGGGGCTGTCCGGGCTGCCGGTGCGTCGCGGGTCCGGTGGGCGAATCGACACCCGGTTGGTCCGGGTGCAGCTCAGCGGCCAGGCCCGGACAGTGTGCGCCGCGCTGCGCGACGATCTCGCGGCCCAGGCGGCGGTGCTGCCCCGGCGGGCGGTCGGGGCGTTCGGTCAGCGGGTGCACCAGCAGGTGGTGCAGGTGACCGCCGAACTTGATGCGGCCATGGTCCGGCGACTTGACGAACTCGGTCTTGCCGGCGATCCGCCCGGGTGCCCGCAACCCGCGGTGGCGCAGCGGCTGCCGGCCCGCCGCCGCCCGGGCCTGGAGAACCGGCTGAGCACCCTCGTCGGCGTCGGGTTCGGCACCGGGGTGTCGGTCAGCGCCGCCCGTATCGTCGCTGATCTGCGGCCGGAGTGGGCCCCTGCGGCGGCGGTCGGCTGCGCGCTGCTGGGGCTGGGGTTGACGGCCTGGACGGTGCTGGCCCGCCGCCTGTTGGCCGAGCGGACGGCCGCCGAACGGTGGTCCATCGAGGTCACTGCCGGTCTTCGGCTGCTGCTCGAGGAACGGATCCTTGCCGGGATCCTGGCCGCGGAATGCGACCCGTCCTGATCAGGCCCGGCGGCGCACCCAACTACCGGCTTATGTCACGTTCGCGTTAACCTTCAGGCAGGGCTGAGACTTCTCCGCACGGTGGCGCGGAAAGGCCAGCGCCCGGCAACAACCAACGCGGGAGAAACGATGACTTCAGCGACCATCCCCGGTCTGGACAACGCACCCACTTCGCACGCGGTCCTGCTCTCCTGGGTCCGGGAGGTCGCCGAACTCACCCAGCCCGACCGGGTCGTGTTTGCCGACGGCTCCGATGAGGAGTACCAGCGGTTGTGTGCACAACTGGTGGAAGCCGGGACGTTCACCGCGCTGGCCGCCACCGAAGAACCCGCCTCCTACCTGGCCCGCTCGACCCCGTCGGACGTGGCCCGCGTCGAATCGCGAACGTTCATCTGCTCCGAACGCAAGATCGACGCCGGTCCCACCAACAACTGGATGGCGCCGGCCGAGATGCGCGCCGTCATGACCGATCTGTACCGCGGGTGTATGCGGGGCCGCACCATGTACGTCGTCCCGTTCTGTATGGGCCCCCTCGGCGCCGAGGACCCCAAGCTGGGGGTTGAGATCACCGATTCGGAGTACGTGGTGGTCTCGATGCGGACCATGACCCGGATGGGCAAGGCCGCGCTGGACAAGATCGGCGAGGACGGCTTCTTCGTCAAAGCGCTGCACTCCCTGGGAGCTCCGCTCGAGCCGGGTCAGCAGGATGTCCCGTGGCCGTGCAGCGACACCAAGTACATCAGCCACTTCCCGGAGACCCGGGAGATCTGGAGCTACGGGTCGGGCTATGGCGGCAACGCCCTGCTGGGCAAGAAGTGCTACTCGCTGCGGATCGCCTCGGTGATGGCCCGAGACGAAGGCTGGCTCGCTGAGCACATGCTGATCGTCAAGCTGATCTCGCCGGAGGACAAGGCCTACTACGTCGCGGCGGCGTTCCCGTCGGCCTGCGGTAAGACCAACCTCGCGATGATCCAGCCCACCGTCGAGGGGTGGCGGGCCGAGACACTCGGGGACGATATCGCCTGGATGCGGTTCGGCAAGGACGGCCGGCTGTATGCGGTCAACCCCGAATTCGGCTTCTTCGGGGTGGCCCCGGGCACCAACTGGAAGTCCAACCCGAATGCGATGAAGACCATCGCCGCCGGCAACACCGTCTTCACGAATGTGGCGCTGACCGACGAGGGCGGAGTGTGGTGGGAGGGCCTCGAGGGCGAACCCCAGCACCTCATCGACTGGTTGGGCGAGGATTGGGAGCCCGGACTCGACAAGCCCGCGGCGCATCCGAACTCGCGGTACTGCACCCCGATGTCGCAGTGCCCCACGTTGGCCCCGGAGTGGGACGATCCACAGGGTGTGCCGATCTCGGCCATCCTGTTCGGGGGTCGCCGTAAGACGACCGTTCCGTTGGTGACCCAGGCCCGCGACTGGCAGCACGGGGTGTTCATCGGAGCCACCCTCGGCAGCGAGAAGACCGCCGCCGCCGAAGGTCAGGTGGGCGCTGTCCGCCGCGACCCCATGGCGATGCTGCCGTTCCTGGGCTATAACGCCGGCGACTACTGCCAGCACTGGCTGGATCTGGGCAAGAACGCCGACGAGTCCAAACTGCCGAAGATCTTCTTCGTCAACTGGTTCCGGCGCGGCGACGACGGCCGGTTCCTGTGGCCCGGGTTCGGCGAGAACAGCCGGGTGCTCAAGTGGATCATCGAGAGGGTCGAAGGCAAGGTCAATGGTGTGACCACGCCCATCGGCATCGTGCCGGCGGTCGAGGACCTCGATCTTGGCGGCTTGGACGTCGACGCCGCCGATGTCGCCGAGGCGCTCGCGGTGGACCCCGCCGAGTGGCGGGCCGAACTCCCCGACATCGAGGAGTGGTTCGCCTTCCTCGGCGAAAAACTCCCGACCGGGGTGCGCGACGAGTTCGACGCCCTCAAGCAGCGCCTCGCCGGGGAGACCTCCTAGCGCGAGCAGTCGCAAACGCCCCCGACACGCCGACCAAAAGGTGACTTTCATGTCTGCTCGCGGGGATTGGTGAGCCGTGCAGATCCGTGAGCACGTCGAGGCGACACCAGACAAACCCGCCGTCATCATGTACCCCTCCGGGGTGGTCGTCACCTTCGGCGAACTCGAGGCCCGGGCCAATCAACTGGCGCACGCCTTCCGGGCCGCCGGGTTGCGGGAGGGCGATGTCGTCGCTGTCCTGATGGACAACAACGAGCACTTCCACACGGTGATGTGGGCTGCCCGTCGGTCAGGCCTGTACTACGTGCCGGTCAACACCCACCTCACCGCGGCCGAAGCGGCGTACATCATCGACAACAGTGCGGCCAAGGCGATCCTCGGATCGGCGAAACTGCTGCCGGTGTGCCGAGAACTCGCCGAGCATCTTCCCAGCGGGCTGCCGGAGTTGCGGATGATGGAGGGAGCCCAGCTGGAAGGTTGGTTGAACTATCCGGAATGTGTTGCTGAGCAACCGGTTACGCCGATCGACGACGAGGTCGAGGGCGATCTGCTGCAGTACTCCTCGGGGACGACCGGCCGGCCCAAAGGGATCAAACGAGAACTCACCCACCTGTCGCCCGCGCAAGTGCCCGGGTTGATGGCGGCTTTGGTCTCGTTCTGGGCGAATCCGAACGGTGTCTATATCAGCCCCGCGCCGCTCTACCACACCGCCCCGAATGTCTGGTCGATGTCATTCCAGGCCGCCGGCATCCCGGTGGTGGTGATGGAGCGTTTCGATGCCGAAGGCACCCTCGACGCCATAGCCCGCCATCGGGTCACCCACGGCCAGTTCGTGCCGGTGATGTTCACCCGGATGCTGAAACTTCCTGATGCGGTTCGCGATTCCTACGACGTCTCCAGCCTGGAACGCATTATCCACGCTGCGGCTCCCTGTCCGGTCGAGATCAAGAAACAGATGATCGACTGGTGGGGGCCGATCATCGACGAGTACTACGCCTCCTCGGAGGCGCACGGTTCCACCCTCATCACCGCCGAGGAGTGGCTGGCCCGTCCCGGCTCGGTCGGCCGCGCGATGAACGGGGCGCTGCACATCCTCGACGAGGAGGGCAACGAACTGCCCACCGGTGAGGCCGGGGAGATCTACTTCGAGACCGGGGCCTCCTTCGAGTATCTCAACGATCCGGAGAAGACGGCGGCCACCACCAGTCGGCAGGGTTGGCGAACCGTCGGCGACATCGGCTATCTCGATGAGGACGGGTACCTCTACCTGACCGACCGCCGACACCACATGATCATCTCGGGAGGTGTCAACATCTACCCGCAGGAGGCGGAGAACGCGCTGGTTACCCACCCTCGGGTGATGGACGCCGCGGTGTTCGGTGTCCCCGACGAGGAGATGGGGCAGTCGGTCAAAGGTGTCGTGCAACTGGTCGACCACGACGAAGCCAGCGCGGAATTCGCCGATGAACTGCTGAGTTGGCTGCGAGAACGCCTGGCGCACTACAAGTGCCCACGGTCGATCTCTTTCGAAGCCCAACTGCCGAGGATCGACACCGGAAAGCTCTATAAGCAGAGCCTGATCGAGAAGTATTCGGCCCCTTAGCTTCCGGGTGGATCAGATGCCCCCGCGTGCCACCAACTGGGCGGCGATCACGTTGCGCTGAATCTCGTTGGTGCCCTCGCCGACGATCATCAGCGGGGCGTCCCGGAAGTAGCGTTCCACGTCGAACTCGGTGGAGTATCCGTAGCCGCCGTGGATGCGGACGGCGTCGAGGGCTATTTCCATCGCCGCCTCGGAGGCGAACAGCTTGGCCATCCCCGCCTCCATGTCGCAACGTGCGCCGCTGTCATAGCGCTCGGCGGCATACCGGGTCAGTTGCCGGGCCGCGGTCAGCTTCGTGGCCATGTCTGCCAGATAGTTGCCGACCGCTTGATGTTTCCAGATCGGCTTACCGAAACTCTCCCGCTGCTGGGCGTAGGCCAGGGCGTCCTCGAAGGCGGCCGTCGCCACGCCCAACGCGCGGGCGGCGACCTGAATCCGGCCTGTCTCAAGCCCTTTCATCATCTGCGCGAAGCCTCTACCCGGCACCGCCCCGAGTATCGCCGACGCCTGCACCCGGCAGTCGTCGAACACCAACTCGCAGGACTCGACACCTTTGTAGCCGAGCTTGGGCAGATCCCGGGAGATGGTCAGACCCGCGGGGGGTGATCCGGGCGGTGATTCGACCAGCACAACGGAGATACCCGAATGTCGTGGGGTGGCCTGCGGATCGGTCTTGCACAGCAGCGCGATCAGACCCGATCGGCGGGCGTTGCTGATCCAGGTTTTCGACCCGGTGATTCTCAGGGTTGCATCGGGGTCCGTGTCGTCGGACCGGGCCAGGCAGCCCATATTCTGCAGATCCGATCCGCCGCCCGGTTCGGTCAAGGCCATGGTGGCCCGCAGCTCGCCGGTCGCCATCGCCGGCAGGTAGGCCTGCTTCTGCTCCTCGGTGCCGAACTCCTCGATCAGCGTGGCCACCACGGTGTGTCCGCCCATCGCGCCGGCCAGGCTCATCCAACCGCGGGCCAGTTCCTGGGTGACCTCGACATAGCACGGCATCGACACCGGGGACCCGCCGTAGCGTTCGCTGATCGCCAGTCCGTAGATCCCGATCCGCTTCATCTGCTCGATCCAGGCATCGGGGTAGGCGTTGGCGTGCTCCACGTCGCGCACCGTCGGTTTGACGTCGCGGTCGATGAAAGTCCGCACCGTCTGGACCAACATGGTCTCTTCGTCGCTGAGTTCAGCCATCGCGACCCCATCGTGGCACAGCCACAGATGACAGACTGGCAGCCGTGACGACAGCGGGTGGTCCGTACTTCGACGACCTGTTCGTCGGGCAGGTTTTCGATACGGCGCCGTCGATGACACTCACCCCGGGGGTGGCAGCGGTACACCAGGCGATCGTCGGGGACCGGCTGCGGTTGGCGTTGGACGCCGAACTGTCCCATGCGGTCACCGGTGTGCCGGGGACCCTGGCCCATCCCGCGCTGGTGTGCGACGTCGCCGTCGGCCAGTCGACGTTGGTCACTGCGCGGGTGAAGGCCAATCTGTTCTACCGCGGCCTGATCTTCCACCGCTTCCCGCTCGTGGGCGACACCCTGTTCACCCGCACCGAGGTGGTCGGCCTGCGGCAGAACAGCGCCAAACCCGGCCGTGAACCCACCGGTCTTGCGGCGCTGCGGATGACGACGATCGACCAGGTCGGCCGGCTGGTTCTGGACTTCTACCGCTGCGCGATGCTGCCGCTGAGCCCCGGCGCGGGTGACACCGGATGCGACGACGACCTCTCGACCATCGGGGCCGGGCCGGATCCGGATCCCGATCCGGTCGCGCACTGGAACACCGCCGCCTTCCGTGATCGGGTTCCCGGACCCCACTTCGACGCCGGCGTGGCCGGATCGGTGCTGCGCAGCACCGCCGACGTCGTCACCTCGGCAGCCGAACTGGCCCGGCTCACGCTGAACATCGCCGCCACCCACCACGATTTCCGGCCCGGCGGTGCCCGACTGGTCTACGGCGGACACACCATCGGCCTGGCGCTGGCCCAGGCGACTCGATTGCTGCCCAGCATCGCGGCCGTGCTGAGTTGGCAGTCCTGTGAGCACACCGGACCGGTGTATGAGGGTGACACCCTCTACAGCGATCTGACCATCGAGGACGCGCATGCGCTGCCCGACGACCGGGGCGGGGTGCTGAGCCTGCGGTCACAGGTGTACGCCGTCGGGAACTCAGCCGTTGGCGGCTCTGCTTCTAGCGAACGGGGCTCCGACAGGCCGGTACTGGACTGGCGGTACCGCGTGCTGCACTTCTGACCGCTGTTACCTAAAGGTAACCTGAGAGATAGCCCGAACCGGTCAGGAGACTCGATGCCCCTCCATCACCCCGTCGTGGACACGGCTTATGGCCCCGTCCGCGGAATTGACGATGGTAAGTCGATGTCCTGGAAAGGTGTTCGCTACGCCGCGGCACCGGTCGGTGACCTCCGCTTTCGGGCCCCGCAGCCGCCGCAGCCCTGGACCGAGGTGGCCGACTCCGATTCCTTCGGCTGTGCCTGCCCGCAGCCGCCGGTGCCGAATTTCCCGCTGGATCTCGGTGCCCCCGAGAACGAGGACTGCCTGTTCCTCAACATCTGGGCACCGTCGGGGACCGCACCCGGTGATGCCAAACCGGTGATGGTGTGGCTGCACGGCGGTGCATACGTCCTCGGATCGGGTAACCAGCCGCTCTACGACGGCCGGCGGCTGGCCTCCAGCGGCGACGTGCTGGTGGTGACGCTGAACTATCGGATCGGGGTGTTCGGGTTCCTGGACCTGTCCCAATACAGTGGCCGACGGCAGTTCGACAGCAATGTCGGGTTGCGTGACGTCCTGGCGGCGTTGCGCTGGATTCGGGACAACATCGCCGCGTTCGGCGGTGATCCCTCCCGCGTCACGCTGTTCGGCGAGTCCGCCGGGGCGGGGATCGTGACGACCATGCTGGCCATCCCGCAGGCAGACGGGCTGTTCGCCCACGCGATCGCCCAGAGTTCCCCGGCGACATCGGTCTACGACCAGAACCGTGCCCAGCGGGTCACCGACCAGGTGCTGGACTACCTGGGCCTGACCCCCTTCGAGGCCCACCGCCTCGCCGAGGTGAAAGTTCCCGCGCTGCTGTCGGCCACCAAGAAAGTCTTCGACGAGGTGCCGGTCCGCAATCCCGGCACCCTGGCCTTCGTGCCCATCGTCGACGGCGATCTCCTGCACGACTATCCGGTGCACCTGGCCCGGCAGGGTCGCACCAATCCGGTGCCGTTGATCATCGGCACCAACCGCAACGAGGCCGCGCTGTTCCGGCTGATGCGGTCTCCGCTGATGCCCATCACACCCCGGGCCATCACCTCGATGTTCAATGAGATCGCTGCCGAACAGCCCGACCTTCAACTGCCCACCGAGGAAGAACTCGGATCGACCTACCGCGGCAAAGGCCGGGTCATGAGCATCGCCAGCGACGTCGGCTTCCGGATGCCGTCGGTGTGGCTGGCCGAGGGGCACTGCCGGGTGGCCCCGGTATACCTGTATCGCTTCGACTACTCCACCCCGATCATGAAACTGCTGCTGGTGGGTGCCGCGCACGCCACCGAGTTGCCATACGTGTGGGGCACTCTCGGCGCGCCGAAGGACGTCACCCTGAAACTGGGCGGGGCCAAGCAGGCCAAGGCGTTGTCGAAACGGATCCGGGCCCGGTGGACCAACTTCGCGGCGACGGCCAAGCCCACCGGCCCGCCCGGTGAGCCGGACTGGACGCCCTACCAGGAGGCCGACCGGGCCTGCCTGGTGATGGATCGCACCGACCGACTGGTCTACGACGCCGACGAACGCATTCGCTCCGCCTGGGGAAGTGACATCCTGCACTTCCGCTGAGCGTCAACCGGTTGGCAGATCCCGGAACGGGGTGTCCTTATAGGGTTCAGGCTCTTTGGGCAGGCCCAGGATCCGTTCACCGACGATGTTGCGCTGAATCTGGTCGGTCCCGCCGCCGATGGAGGTGAAGTAGGCGTTGAGCGTGCGGAAGGTGACGGCGTCGCCGACCGGGTTGTCCGGGCCGGTGAGCATCGACTCGGGGCCGACGATGTCGGTTTGCACGGCCGCGGTCTGGTGCAGGATCCGCGACATCGCGATCTTGCCCAGTGCCATCAGCGTGGCGGCCTCGGCCCGGTCGCGGGTTGCCTTGGCGCGCAGTGTGTTCCATCGGTTCACCGCCGCGTAGGCCTCCACCCGGGCGATCTCCTGGCGGATGTGGGAGTCGGTGAGCTTGCCCGCCGAGCGGGCCATCCCGATCAGGCTGTCGGCGTCGGGTTTGAGATCCCGGCTGCCGCGTGAGGTGCGGGCCAGGTCACCCATCAGCCGACGTTCGTAGGCCAGCGCCAACTGCAGAACCGGCCAACCGCCGCCCGGTTCGCCGATGAGGTTGGCATGCGGCACCCGCGCGTCGGTGATGAAGACCTCGTTGAACTCGGACTCCCCGGTGATCTGGTGAATCGGCCGGATCTCCACACCGGGTTGACGCATCGGGAAGATGAAGAAGCTGATCCCCTTGTGCTTGGGCACATCCCAGTCGGTGCGGGCGACGAGCAGGCCGTAGTCGGCGGACTTGGCGAAGGACGTCCACACCTTCTGCCCGTTGACGACCCAATCCTCCCCGTCCCGGTCGGCCCGGGTGCGCAGGCCCGCTAGGTCCGAGCCGGCACCGGGTTCGCTGTAGAGCAGGCACCAGCGGGTTTCGCCTTGCACCGACGGCGGGATCAGTCGGTTCTTCTGTTCCTCGGTGCCCAGATCGTGGACCGTGCAGGCCAACATGTCGGCCCGGTCCTGGCCCGTCCCGCGGGCACCGACAGCGGCGAACTCCTTTGCCACGACTCGCGATTGGGCGTCGCTGAGGCCGCGCCCACCCCACTGCGGCTCCCAGCTGGGGGCCGACCACCCGGCCTCGAACACTCGGCGGGACCATTCGGCGCGGTCGAGGGCGGGATCCCAGTTCTCGGCCAGCCACTGCCGGACCTCAGCCCGGATGGCATCGTCGCGCTCACTCATGAGATTTCCTCTCGCAGGCGCACATAGCGTTCCCGGTGCCAGGCCGGGTCACCGAAGATCTGGGCGTCGGTGCGGGCCCGTCGCAGATACAGGTGCGCGGAATGTTCCCAGGTGAATCCGATTCCGCCGTGCACCTGGATGTTGGCGGCGGCCGTCGCGACGAAGGTGTCTGAGCAGAAGCTCTGCGCCAGGGCGAGGTCGATGAAGCGGTCCGCTTCACCCGCATCGAAGGCGGCGGCGACGTGACGCGCAGCTGAGCAGGCCGACTGCGCGTCGAGCAGCATGTCCACACAGATATGTTTGATCGCCTGGAAACTGCCGATGGAGCGCCCGAATTGATAACGGCCCCGGGCGTAGTCGGCGGCCATCTCGGTGACGGACATGGCCCCGCCGGCCTGCTCGGCGACCAAGGCCACCGCGGCGCGGTCGAGAGCCTCCGATATGGCCGCGGCACCGGCGCCGGGTTCGCCAACCAACCGGGCCCGGACGTCAACCAGGGTGAGCCGGCCCTGCTTGCGGGTCTGGTCGACCGTCGTCAACGGCGCCACCGCCAACCCCGGGGCGTTGGCCTCCACGGCGAACATCGCCACACCTGAGCCGCAATCGGCCAGAACGTAAAACCGTTCGGCTGCAGTGGCATCCAACACGTAGGTCTTCTCGCCGTTGAGCAACCAGCCGGCACCGGACTGGGCCGCGGTGGTTCCCGGATGCTCCGGCGGCCGCGCCGAGCCCGCCTCGGCGAAGGCGACGGCGGTGATCAGTTCACCGGCGGCGATCCTGGGCAGCGCTTCGGCGCACTCGACCGGATCGGCCAGTGCCAGAAGTAGATACGGCGTCAGCGCGGCGGTGGACAGGTATGGACCGCACAGCAGCGTCCGCCCCATCTGCTCGCTGACCACCGCCAGTTCGGCCGCCCCGGCTCCGGCGCCGCCGAACTCCTCCGGGATGGTCAAGCCGAGTAGGCCCATTGCGGCCATCTCACGCCACGCTGCCGGATCATGGCCGGTTTCGCCGGACATCAGCCGGCGCACGTCCGGTTCCGACGACCGTTTCGCCATCAGGTCGGCGACAGCGTCGCGCAGGTCTGATTGCTCTCGGGTCAACGTGGTCGACACATCACACCGCCGGGGAGAGCACTCGGCGCATACTCGCGCACTTGCTGTCGAAAAACGCTTGCGAAATCGACGCTTTCGGGGCGATCCGGTCGAAGCCGTGGAACGCCCCGGCGACTTCGTGAAGATCCACGGGCACGCCGGCTGCTTCCAGCCGCCGCGCATAGGCCAGACCCTCGGCGTGGAACAGGTCGAGGGTCCCCACCCCGAGCCAGGCCGGTGGCAGGCCGGCCGGGTCCGACCGCCGGGCCGGCACGGCGAGCGCCGGGTCGGCTCCACCTAGGTAGCAACCCCAGCCGATCCGGTTGCTCGCGGTGTCCCACAACCGGAAACCGTCGTCGTCGAGCGACGGATCCAGAGTGCGGTCGTCGAGCATGGGATAGGACAGGATCTGCAGAGCCGGCCGGATCTCACCACGGTCGCGGGCCAGGAATGCCAACGCCGCGGCCAGGCCTCCGCCGGCGCTGGCGCCACCGATGGCGATGCGGCCGGGGTCGACGCCGGGCAACTGCGCCAGCCAGGTCAGCGCTTGGTAGCAGTCCTCTAGTGGGGTGGGGTAGGGGTGCTGCGGGGCCAGTCGGTAGTCCACCGCCGCCACCATCAGTCCGAGCTTGCGGGTCAGCGCCCGACACAAGTCGTCGTCTTGGGCGGCGTTGCCGATCACATAACCGCCGCCGTGGATCCACAGCAGTGCGGGCAGCGGACCCGCAGCGCGGGCCGGCCGATGCAATCGCACCCCGACACCGCTGGGCAAAGTCAGCACCTCGATACCGGAGTTCGCGGTTCGGCGCAGGGCCGGGATCCTCCGCAGTATGGGGATGGACCACCGGTAGACCGCACGCCGGGGAACGAACCGCGCCACCCGGCGCAACTCGGGGTGGATGTCCGCATCGGGCACAACGGCCATTATGCCGCCCTGGATTCCGTCGCCGGTGTGCTGGTTACGATCGCCGGATGAGCGACGCAGCCCCCGCCACCGACACCACGCCCGAGCCGGTTCTGACCGAGCAACGCGACCGGATCCTGATCATCACCATCAACCGGCCGGAAGCCAAGAATGCCGTCAATGCCGCGGTCAGCCACGCGCTGGCCGCCGCCGCCGACCGGCTCGACTCCGATCCCGGCCTGTCGGTCGGGATTGTCACCGGCGCGGGTGGGTCGTTCTGTGCGGGCATGGACCTCAAAGCCTTCGCCCGCGGCGAGAATGTCGCGGTCAAGGGCCGGGGCTTGGGCTTCACCGAACGCCCACCGGCCAAGCCGATCATCGCCGCCGTCGAGGGCTACGCACTGGCCGGCGGGACAGAGCTCGCGCTGGCCACCGATCTCATTGTGGCGGCTCGTAATTCGGCGTTCGGCATACCCGAGGTCAAACGCGGTCTGGTTGCCGCCGGCGGTGGCCTGCTGCGGCTTCCCCAGCGCATTCCCTACCAGATCGCCATGGAGTTGGCGCTGACCGGCGAGAGCCTGCCTGCTGAGCGTGCTCATGAACTGGGTCTGGTCAACGTGCTGGCCGAGCCCGGTCATGCGCTGGAGTCAGCTATCGAACTGGCCTCGCGCATCACGGCAAACGGACCGTTGGCGGTGGCGGCCACCAAACGCGTCATCACCGAGTCCCGCGGGTGGAGCCCGGAGGATCAGTGGCGCGAGCAGGCCAAGATCATCATGCCGGTGTTCGGCTCCAAGGACGCCAAGGAGGGCGCGGTGGCATTTGCCGAGAAACGTGCCCCGAACTGGACCGGAACCTGACCGGATTCATTCAGATTCCGACGCACAGATTCAGGATTGGAACAGGGGCGCATAGGCCGACCGAGACGTAGGGGGTCGGGCCGTTCCATGGCGGTGGCGACGCGATCGGCGCTGGTGGCAGCTCCGGTGGGGGCGGTGCCAATGCCGGGGCCGGTTCGGAGGCTGCCACCAAGCAGGTGTCCGACGGGGCGTCGTAGAACGTCCCTGGGCCGCACTGCGCCGCTCCCGCGGTCGGTGGGGTGACCGCCGCGCCCGCCACTGCAGTCAGGACTGACGATGCGATCCCAGCCACCCGAGTGATTCCTACCCCCACCGTGGGCCTCCCTTGGCATTGGCTTGGCGCTGGACCTTGCCACAGGTGAGTCGTAGGGAGGAACCACATTGTTACTGCGCCGGCCGACCGA
Source organism: uncultured Mycobacterium sp. (assembly GCA_964463215.1). Lineage (GTDB taxonomy): Bacteria > Actinomycetota > Actinomycetes > Mycobacteriales > Mycobacteriaceae > Mycobacterium. The sequence goes on from CAYXBN010000002.1 coordinate 175,157, forward strand.
TCCGGTCGGTCACCATCAATGTCAGACCGTCGATCTAGTGTGAACGTATGTTCGATGAGTTGGTGGCGTGGGATCCCGGCGGCGGGGA
>CAYXBN010000003.1:0-39184 GCA_964463215.1 uncultured Mycobacterium sp.
CACCCGAAGAGATCACAGACAGCCGCGCGATGAACCACGAATGGGGCTGAGCGGGATCGCGATGCGATGTGTCGGGTTCGGGACCTCAAGCCGACTCGGGATCACCGGCCAGTGCCCGCAGCACACTGGCTCGACGATCGTCGATGGAGCGTCCAAATTCCTGCAGCAACGCCGGGCTGCGCTGCACCACCTCTTCGATCGCGTCCCGCCCCACGCGGACCAGGGTGACCTCGCCCAGAGCTATGGCGGACTCCGCGACCGGGTGCCGGACCAGCGTGCTCTGCCCGAGGTAGGCCCCCTCTTCAAGAGTACCGACCTCGGCACGGGATCCGTGCCCGTCATCGGCGACCAACAGCACGGTGCCGGAGATGACGAACGACATTCGCCCGGGAACGGTCCCGGCCGCCTGGATCAGTTCGCCGGCGCCGAAACATTCGATCACCGCGTGCGCGAGCATCGCCTGCTGTTGCGCGGCGGTGAGTTGCAGCGTTGGCGCCACCACAGTGCGGATGGCCGACTCGACCGCGCCGTCCTCGTAGAACCCATCAACAGCCTCGTCGAGATGCAAGCCCTCCCGGCGGGCCGCGTACCAGAGCCAGCGCAGGAACGTCGCTTCGGCGGAGCCGTCCTCGCCCGGTGAGCGCAGCGGAATCTTGGTGCGGTACTTCGTCTCTCCAACCGGTACCGCCACCGGTGTGAGGTCCGGGTGGCACTCGGGCAGTTGGGAGGCGATCCGGGTCAGCATCGCACACACCTGATCGGGACGGTCCTCGATGGCGAAGACATTGGTCACCCTGATGGCGTGCTGACCGTCGGGTCGGCTCAGGTTTGTGAACGACTGAGCGGCCAGCACCGAGTTCGGGGTGACCCGGAGGCCATCGGCCGTTTCCAGATGGACCGCGCGCCAATTCACCTCCACCACGCGACCTTTGTCCTTGTCGGTCTGGATCCAGTCGCCGAGCCGAAAGGGCTGCTCGAACAGCATGAGCAGGCCGGAAATGATCTGGCCGACGGAGTTCTGCAGCGTCAGGCCGATCACGATTGAGGTGATCCCCAACGCGGTGAACAGGCCGCCGACGTTGGCGCCCCAGATGTAGGCGAAGACCAGACCGACCCCGACGGCGATCAGCGCGAACCGGATGACGTCGAGGAAGATCGCCGGGACACGGCGGCGCCAACTGCTCTGCGGCGCGGAGGCGAACAGCGAAGCCTTGATGCCGGACAGCATCAGGATCAGCACGACGACGGCCACCAGGGTGCCGACGATGCGCACCGGAGTGGACCCAGCGGGCATCTGGGCGGCGCCGATCATGGCCAACAGCAACGCGCCGAGTGGCACCAGGTAGTTGCGCAACAACGTGACGGGACCGATCAGACTGCTGCCGCGCCGCCGGAGGGTGTGCTGCCACTCGGTGAGCGCGATCAGCGCAACCGGCAACCCAACCGCGATCCCGACCGCCCAGTAGAACCACGACGAACCCAATACGGTGCCCATCAGTGCGGCTCCGTTAGTCGCCAGATCTGCTCGGAGCGGCCTTCGGCTGTCACGGTTCCGGCCTCGGTGAACGACATGGTCTCGGCGAGGGTGTCGTAGACCCGCGAGGTGACGTAGATCCCGGACTCGGACCCATCCTTGAGTCGGTGCGCAAGGTTGACCGCAGTCCCCCACATGTCGAACACCAGGGATGGCTCGTAGATGAGGCCACTGCTCACCGTGCCGGTGTCCAGGCCAGCCCGTAGCCGAAGGCTCATTCCCGACTCGCTGTTGAACCGGTCCAGGATCCGCTCGCACTCCTTGGCGAAGTCCACCGAGCGCCGGACGTTGTCCAGGCGCGGAATGGTAAGACCGCAACTGCCCAGGAACCCGTTGCGCACCGGGCGAACCCGTTCGACTCCGAATTCATCGGCAGCAGAGTCGAATTGGCGATGCAATTCGGTGACGATGGCCAGTGACTCGTCGGAATCAAGTTCAGCCTGAATACGATCCAGCCCCGCCACCTCAAGGTACACCACGGTGACGTTGGGGTGATCGCGGGCGGTGATCGGCTCGCCCTTGCCGAATTTGTCGGCGATCGCGGCCGGCATCACGGTGTGCAGCAGTTGCCGTATCTGCCCCCGTTGTTCGATGAGCAGATCCTCCTTGACCGAGAGGCTGCGGCTCATCTCATTGAACATCGCGGTGAGATCGCCGATCTCGTCACGGGTCTCCACCGGGATGGCCACCTGGTAATCCCCGGCACTGATGCGCTGGACCCCGGCCTCCAACCGGCGGATGGGCCGCAGGAAAACCTGGGCCAGGATCGCCGCGAGCAGGCAGACCCCGAAAATGATGCCGGTGGTGGCCAGCACGACGATCCGGGTGAAGGTGGCCTCCCTGGCGAAAGCCTCCCTGGTGTCGATCTTGGCCACGATCGACCACCGCAGGCCGGCCTTCTTCCCGATGGGGGCATAGGCCTGGATGGTCCGCTGGCCGAGGTAGTCATCTGCGATGACAGTCCCCCGGGACCCCTTCTGGGCCTCCCGATGTGCCTCGGCGGAGACCGGTTGGACGAGCGTGGTGCCGCCCTGGCGGATCGCGGTGTCGGGGATATCCGGCGGGGTGCCCGCGTCGATCACCATCTGCCGGTAACGCTGCGGATCCTCCAAAAAGAGCCGGGAGTCCGACCGCATCAGCAGGTCGGGGCCGGCGAGGATGGTTTCGCCGGTTTCACCCATGCCCGCCTCCGACCAGTTCCGGTCGAACGTCATCACCGCATTGATCTTGGTGATCGGAAACTGCAGCGCCAGAACCCCGCTGGGCTTGCCGGTGGGCGGCAGCGGGGCGACCATCCAGGCGGTCGGCGCCATCGTGGAGGGCTGGTAGAACTCGAAGTCGGTGTAGGACACCCGGTCGGCCTCGTTGCTCGACATCGCCTGCCGGTAGGCCTCGCGCAGTTTCGAGCCACGGTAAGGCCCGGTGAGGATGTTCGTGCCGAGGTCGACGTTCTTGTAGACGCTGTAGACGACGTTGCCGCGCGCGTCGAGCAGAAGGACGTCCTCGAACCCGAAGCCGGAGACGATCTCCCGGAAGAAGTTCTGGTACTTCGCATTCGCCGCCGACCATGCGCTGCCGTCACCGGCGTCATCCTTGGCGATGGCGGCCTCGTTGGTGGGGAGTTTGGCGGAGTAATTGGCCTGCAGGTAGCGCTCGGCCGGCGACGTCGGCAGCAGTGCTGCGACATCGAGGCGAGTGCCGCTGTACTTCTCGGTTTCGGTGGCGAAGAAGCCGTAGTAGTCGGTGATCGCCTTGGACATCTGCGGGGTGACCTGGGCGTCGGTTAGTGCGTCGAAGCCGGCGGTGAACTCCCGCAGCGCATCCTGGGTCGTGCTGCCGTGGGTGAAGGTGACCATCGCGCTTCTGAGGTCATCGAGTTGCGAAGAAAGAGTCCGGGTCTGGGACTCCCGAATCTCGATGAGACGGTCGATCGCCGAGGTCCGTAACGAGTTGCGGCCGGTCTGGTAGGCGATGGTGCCGACGATCACTGCCGCCAACATGGTGCACAGCACCAACATCAGCAGCAGCTTGGACTGAATGCTGATCCGGTTGAGCGGATTTCGGCGTCCGATCCCGAACCGCGACGCACGCTGAGCAGCCGACGTCGCCGCCGGCGCCTCGGGCGCTTCGGTACGTGACGGGGCGTCGATGCCGTCCAACTGCCTTCCCTTCCCCGCCGGGCCGCGGGAATCGACCTGGGTCAGACTAACAGGCGATGTGACTGGTGGGGCCAATGTTATTGCTGCCTCCGGGTCGCTGCTCTGGTTCGATAGATCTGTGGCTGTCGACAACACCGCGACAGATCAGACCGTCGATGTGGTCGTCGCCGGTTCCGGTGGCGGGTTTGCCGGCGCGTACACCGCTGCCCGCGAGGGGCTTTCGGTGGCCGTCATCGAGGCCAGCGACCAGTTCGGCGGTACCACCGCCTACTCCGGCGGCGGCGGGATGTGGTTTCCCTGCAACGCGGTGCTGCGCCGGGCTGGCTGTGACGACACCCTCGAACAAGCCCTGGCCTACTTCCGCTCGGTCGTCGGCGCGCGCACCCCGGCCGACCTTCAGGAGGCCTACGTTCGAGGCGGTGCCGCCTTGATCGACTATCTGGAATCCGACCCGGCCTTTGAGTTCGCGGTGCTGCCGTGGCCGGACTACTTCGGTGAGGTCCCCCACGCCCGCCACGATGGCCTGCGGCACATCGTTGCCGCTCCACTGGCCGGGGAGGAACTCGGCCCGAATGCCGCACTGGTCCGCGGTCCTCTCGACCACGAACGGCTGGGCACCCCGGCGCCGGACCTGCTGGTCGGCGGGCGCGCGCTGATCGGGCGTTTTCTGCTCGCGGCTCAGCGCTACCCCCGGCTGCGGTTGTACCGCAACACCGAATTACGCGAGTTGATCATGGTCGATGGCCGGGTGGCGGGGGTCATCGCCCACCGGGACGGAACCCCGGTACGGATAGCTGCCCGACGGGGTGTACTGCTGGCGGCAGGAGGTTTCGAGCGCAACGCCGAGATGCGCCGCCGGTACGGCGTTGCGGGCCGATGTGAAGACTCCATGGGTGCGCCCGCCAACACCGGTGCGGCGCACCGGGCGGGTATCGCCGCGGGTGCGGACATCGACCTGATGGACCAGGCGTGGTGGTCTCCCGGTCTGATCCACCCCGACGGGTCGGCGGCATTCGCGCTGTGGTTCACCGGCGGCATCTTCGTCAACCGGTTCGGTGAGCGATTCGTCAACGAGTCGGGCCCCTACGATCGGATCGGCCGCGCCATCATCGACGAGATGACCGCCGGCCGAATCGATCTGCCGTTCTGGATGGTCTATGACGACCGACGCGGCCAGGCTCCGCCGGTGAAGGCCACCAACGTGACGATGGTCGAGGCCGAGCGCTACCAAACGGCGGGCCTGTGGCAGACCGCTGACAACCTCGAGGGACTGGCCGGGCTGATCGGAGTTCCGGCCGCCGGTCTGATCTCCGCGGTCCGGCGCTACAACGGGATGGTCGCCGACGGGGTGGACGCCGACTTCGGCCGCGGCGCACAGGCCTACGACCGTGCGTTCAGTCGTGGGAATTCGCCGCTGGTCCCGATCGACACTCCACCATTTCACGCGGCGGCATTCGGGCTGTCCGATCTGGGGACCAAGGGCGGCTTGCGGACCGACCAGTGGGCGCGGGTGCTCACCGCCGACGATGAGCCGATCGGCGGTCTGTACGCGGCAGGCAACACGATGGCGGCGGTGAGTGGGACCACCTACCCGGGTGGCGGAAACCCCATCGGGGCGTCCATGCTCTTCAGTCATCTGGCTGCGCTGGACATGGCCCGGACGGGATAATCGGGCCCGTGTCCCGCGCGCTGACCGCCCTGATGGCCGCCCTCGTGGGTGGTGTCGGGATCGCCGTCCCCGCCCATGCCTCTGAGCAGTGGGCGCTCAACGGCACCTTCACCGCCACCTCCAACGGCGAATGGGCGCGCACCAACGACGTGTTCCGCAACGAGAACAGCATCAGAGCCGTCTGGACGGTCTCCTCTCAATGCAGCTATCCCACCGAGTGCACCGGTTCGGTGACCAGCAACCAGGGCTGGACAGCGCCGATTTACCAGACCGGGGGCGAGTGGTACGTCAAACACATCGTGCCGCAGTGGATCCGCTGCCCGGACGGTTCCACCGCCGACGGCCTGCAGGTGTTTCGTTTCAAAGCGATGACCCCCGATGGATCCACCACCGACCCCACCTCGAACACCCTTATCGGTGAGGATGCCACCACCGGGCCCAGCGGGGCGTGCGGTCGCAGTCTGGCGGTGCACATCACCATGCCGTTCAAACTGGTTAAGGTCTAGCCCGTCGGCAACAGGTCGGTCCAGACTCGCTCGCCGTCCCCGACCACCACATCGGTCTGCCGACCGACCGATCCGTCCGCGGTGGCGAACTGCCCAGTACCGGGGTCATAGGTGGCGATAGCCACCGACGGGCCCGGGGCGGATCCGGGGGCGTCCGGCCCGTAGGCACTAGGGGCGATCTGCGCGCCGGGCGGCGCCGGTGCGGGAGCCGGCACGGGGACCGGACCCGGTGCCGGCACGGGGGGCGCCGCACCCGCGGCCGGTGGATCCGGTGGCATCGGCGCGCCTTCCAGCGGGCCGTAGATCTGTTCCTCGAACGTGACCCGGTCGTCGGGCGGGATGCCCTGAGCGATCAGGTTGGGATCGAAGGGGTACGGCCCGAGGGCGTGCTGGCGCATCGCCAACGGGACGAAGCTACCGTCGCTCTCGCAGATCTCGACTGTCGGCGCCCGCTTACCCGGCTGGCCCATACACGGGTAGTTGCGGGCGCCCCGCACGGCGATCGGCGAATCCTGGGGCAGCTTGCAGTACAACCCGTCGGGGGTGTCGACGTCGGTGAGATCCGAGGGGGAACGCCACGACGAGGGCGGCAGGAAGCCGACCGTGCACGCCGGCGGGTCCCCGATGGTGAGGGTGAAATCACCCTGGGTGAAGCCGGTCGGGTTGTTGCGCGGCAGGCCGACGGCCTGCACCGAGGCAATGTAAGGCGGCAGCAGGACGAGCAGTTGTTCCAACGAGGGACGATAGGTGACCGCGATCCGGCCGACCGTGGTCAGGTTGGCCAGCAGCACGGGCAGCGTGGGCTTGACCTGATTGAGCAGGCTGGAGGCTTCGTCGAGCGCTCCGGGTCCGGTGTTGAGCAGCGTCCGTATCTGCGGGTCGTTGGTGATGAGCTGCTCGGTCACCCCGGCCAGGCTGCGCGCCCAGATTCGCAAGGCGTCCGAGGAGGCGGCCTGGGCCTCGAGCAGCGGCCGACTGTCGTCGATCAACGTCCGGGCACGATCGGACACCTTGTCGAAGTCTCCGGCGACAGTCGACAGCGAGTTCAGCAATGCGCCCAGATCGTCGCCGGAACCGTTGAGCCCCTTGAAGGATTCCTCGAGCAGTCGGGAGAGCTTGTCCTTGGGGATGCTGGCCAGCAGCGCGTGCACCTGATCGAGCATCGGGCCGACCTTCTGCGGCACGGTGGTGTCGGCCATCGGGATCACTGAGCCGTCCTGCAGATACGGTCCGGCGTCGGTGCGCGGCAGCAGGTCCACGTACTGCTCCCCGACTGCTGAGACACTGAGCACGCTGGCCTGCAGATCGGCCGGAATTTTCGGCGAGGTGGCCAGCGAGAGAGTGGCCTCCGCCCCGGACCGGGTCGCGCGGACATCGGTGACCTTCCCGATCTGCACCCCGCGGTAAGTCACGTTGGAGAACTGATACAGCCCCCCGGTTCGCGGTAGTTCGAGCTTGACCGTCATCCGCCCGATGCCCAGCAGCGTCGGCAGCTGCATGTAGACCAGCACCATCGCCACGATGCCGATGATTGACGCGATGCTGAACAGCAGGAGTTGGATACGCACGAAGCGGGTCAGCATCAGGTGCCTCCCTGATCCATCGGGGCAAGCTGCAGCTCGGGCGAGGGCGGCGGAGGTGGCATCGGCGGTGCGGGCGCCACCGGCGCACCCGCGGTCGGCCCACCCCCCGGAACCGGGGCCACCGGCGCACCCGTGTCGTCATAGGCCTGATCGGGCGGCTCGACGTCGGCGACGGCGGCCGGCGGCGGGGAGAACGGAGCGTTGAGAGGGTCGTAGGTGTAGGTGGCGTACCACGGATCCCCTGGTGCGGGAACGAGTTTCGCACCCTCCTGGCCCCAGCGCGTTCCGAGCAGCAGGGTCTTCTTCAATCGCGGAACAGTGAAGTCGAAGATGATGTACTGGTTGAGGTAGTCGCCACGGATGGCGCGGTCGATGGTGGCTTGGCCGTACGGGAATGCGGTGAAGTACGCCAGCGCCTTGTTCAGGTCGGGTCCCACGTCGGCCAGCGAGCGCAAGGTGGGCTGCAGGTTCTCCAGATTGCGGACCAGGTCGGCCTGGGTGTCGTTGACCAGGTCGGTGGCCACCGTACTGAGTGTCCCCAGCCTGTCCAGAGCCGCTGTCAGCCTTGGTCTTTCGGCGACCAGGACGTCCAGGGCGGGCGGGATGCGGTCCAGTGCCCGAGTGAGCACATCGCGCTGGCCTGCGAAGGTCCCGGCCACCCGATTCAACGACGCCACCGTCGCATTGATGCTGTCGCGTTGGGCGGCCAGCAATCCGACGAACTCGTTGAGTCGGGTGAGCAGGTCGCGGACCTGGACCTCACGGCCGCCGAGGGCCTGGTTGAGTTCGGCGATGATGTCGCCGAGTTGCCCGACTCCCCCGCCGTTGATCACCACCGACAGCGCCGAGAGAGTCTGCTCGGTGGAGGGGTAGGTCGAGGATTTGTTCAGCCCCAGCCTCTCCCCCGGAGCCAGCCTTCCGCGGGGCGATTGCCCCAACGGGGGGTTGAGCGCCAGATGCATCGACCCGAGCAGGCTGGTCTGGCCGACGGTCGCCACCGCATTGGCGGGAATCACCACACCGGGTTTGACCGAGATCTCCACATCGGCATGCCAATCCCGGACCGACATCCGGTTGACGCTGCCGATCACCACATCACCGGCCAGCACCGGCGAATTGGGTTCCAGGGTACTGACATTGGCCAGTTCGACGTGGTAGACGGTGGCGTTCGGGCCGCGGCCGACCGCGCCGGGCAGCGGTAGCGAGTTGAGACCGCCGAATCCGCACCCGCTCAGGCCGACCGCCACGCAGACCGCGGCGACCCCGACTCGAATACGTGCGGTCACGGCTGGCCCCCCACTCCCTGCGGCAGCGGTACCGGCGGCGGGGGCGGTGGCGGAAGCGCCGGAGCTGGTTCGGGCGCCTCAGCGGGCATCAGCATGTCCTGGAGGTTCGATGGTCCCGCGGGGGCCGGGCCGTGCGGGACGCCGTCCGGGATTGGAGCGCCTGGGTACAGGGCGGGCTGCGGATCGGCAGGCAGGCCGTCAGGGGTGTAGGCACCACGGGGACCCGCGGCTCCCGGCGCGGCACCCCACCCCGGTGGCGGTGGAACGTCGCCGTTGAGCCCGGTGTAGGCCGAGATCTCCGGCGGGATCGGCACGGTCGGCGCCGTCGGACCACCACCCGGAGCCAGATGCGGTTCGGAGTAGATCAGATTCCACGGACTCGGCGACTTGCCCAGGTAGACGTTGGTGGGAATGGGCAGGTAGTTGAAGTTGAGCAACCGCAGCGCGGGCCCGAGGTACTGCGAACACAGCTTCGCGGTCTCACTGGAGGTGGCGTTCTCGATCGCGCCGATCGCCGCACACACCACCTGCAGCGGGTTGGAGAAGTTGGCCAGGGCGAAACCGCCCAGGGCGCTTTGGATGTCGGGGTTGTAGATGTTGTAGCTGTTGCCGATCGCGTTGGGAGCGACGTGCAGCAGGTTTTTCAGCGCCATCTGGTTGGCGCTGAGATTCCCGACCACGTCGGCGAGCCGCTCAACCTGTTCGGCGGTCTGGTTGCGACTACCGGCGACGAACCGCCTGACGTCCTCGACTGCACTGGACAGGTTGGTCAGGGCCGCGTCCAACTCACTGCGACTGCCGTCGAGCACGCTGGACACCGTTGCCAGTCGGTCCTGGAACTGCACGATCTGGGTGTTGCTGGCGCGCAGCACCGTGACGAAGGTCTGCAGGTTGGCGATGACCTCGGTGATGTCGCCGCTGCCGTCGGCGAGGATCCTGCTCAACCCGGTCAGTTGGCGGATGGTCTCCCGGAGTTTCTCGCCGTTGCCGTCCAAGGCGTCGGCCGCGCTGTCGATGAAGCGGCCCACCGATGAGGTCGATGCGGCTGCGGTCGGGCCCAGGTCGGTGGACAGCCGCATGAGTTGGGTCTTGATCTCGTCCCACTCGACCGGCACCGCGGTCCGGTCGACGTCGATGACGTCGCCGTCGCGCATCGTCGGGCCGGTGGTGTCGCCGTCGGCCCCGAACGCCGGCGCCAACTGGACGTAGCGGGCGCCGACCAGGTTCTGGGCGACGATGACGGCCCGCGCGTCGGCGGGAATCGGGACGGACCGGTCAACGGCCAACGTCATCTTGGCCTTGGTGCCCTGGGGCTCGATGGCTTTGACGGTGCCGACCTTGACGCCGATCACTCGGACCTCGTCACCGGGATAGATGGCGGTCGCGCTGGTGAACAACGCCGTGATGGTCGTCGGTTTGTGCACCACGTTACCCACCACGACAGCGATGCCACCGACGAGCAGAAGCGCCAGGGCGGCCGCGATCACCGCGCGAGAACGGTTGATCATGGCGTCCCCTGCTGGGTGTAGCCGGGCGGCGGCGGGGGCGGCGGCCGCCTGGTGGGTGGAATTCCGTTGTTGGGGAACGGGAATTCCGCACGGGGACCTGCATTGTCCGGCGGCTGACCGGCGTTGACCCCGCGCCGGAAGCCGAGTGCATAGTCGAAGAACGGTTGCAGGGTCTGTGCCGGGCTGAGGTTGGCGACGAACGCGTTGTAGTAGAAACCGCCGTTGACCGCCTCGGCCTGGGTCAGTTGGAACTTTGCCAGACCGGCCATCGCCTTGCCGACGTTGTCGTTGTTGCGTTGCAGCATCGCCGTCACCGAGTTCAACTTCTCCAGTGCCGGGGCCAGGTCGGTTTCGTTGTCGGCCACCAGGCCGCGCAACTGCTGGGACAGCGCAGAGGTGTTGGCCAGCAGGTTGACGATCGCGTAGCGGCGCTGCTCGAGTACGCCGAGCAGTTCGTTGGCGTTGAGAATGAGCGTATTGACCTGTTGGCTGCGTTCGGAAAGGATCCCGGTCACGCTGGCGGCGGACTTGAGCAGTTCGCCCAGCGATTCGTTGCGGTCGTTGAGCGCCTTGGAGATTCGGCTGACCCCGTCGAATGTCGGACCCAGCTGGGGCGCGACTTTGTCGATGGTGGCCGACAGCGTGTCCAGGGACTGACTCAGCGCCACAGTGTCGGTGTCGCGGGTGTTGGCGGTGAACTCGCCGAGTCCCTCGGTCAGCGAGTAGGGCGATCCGGTCCGCGACACCGGAATGACCTCACCCGGGCGTAACCTGCCCTGGCCGTTGGACTCCAGGGTGAGTACCCGTTGGCCGAGCAGAGTTCCGGTCCGGATGTTGGCGGTGGTGTCCGACCCCAGCCGGACCTTGCCGTTCACCATGAACGTCACCAGTGCCTTGCCCTGCTGGAGTGCCACGCTGGAGACGGTGCCGACCTTGACGCCGGAGACCTTGACGTCGTTGCCCGCGGCCAGACCGCCGGCCTCGGTGAACAGCGCCTGATGACGCAGCGAGGTAGCCCAGGTCAAGATCCGCTGGGGCTGCAGGCCGACGGTGATGACAAGAAGGATGAGTGCCACTCCGATGAAGCCGGAGCGGATCAGGTGGCTGCCTCGATATTTCAGCATCAGGGTTCGGCGCACCTTCCCGTGTGCTGCATGATCCAGGGGAAGTGCGCGGTGCGGCCCTGAAGGTCGGTGACGCGCACCGACATTCCGCACAGGTACTGGTTTATCCAACTGCCGTAGGACCCCAACCGCACCAGCTTGCGGTAGTTGGCCGGCGCCTTCTGCAGGGCAAGGTCGAGGGTGGCTTGATCGGCCTCCAGAATCGGTGCCAGCCGCGCCAACTCGTCGACGGTGCCGGCCAGCGGGGTACGCGCCGCGGTGAGCAGATCGGTCAGTGATGCCGTGCCGCTCTCCAGGGCGGTGATGGCGGTGCCGATCGGGTCGCGGTCGGCGGCCAGCCCGGTGACCAGTTGCTCAAGTCGGTCCACCGTGCCGGAGAACTTGGCGCCGTCGGCGTCGATCGTGGCCAGCACGACGTTGAGGTTGTCGATGAGCTGTTGGACGGTCTGGCTGTTGTCGGCCAGTGCGTTGGTGAACGCCGAACTCTTGGCGAACAGCGACTCGACGTTGGATTCCTGGCCCTGCAGGATCTGGATCAGCGAGGATGTCAGCGCGTTGACTGCCTGCGGATTGAGTCCCTGCACAACGGGTTTCAGCCCGCCGAGCAGAAGGTCGAGGTCGAGGGCGGCCTGGGTGCGCTCGGCGGGGATCACCGAACCCGGTGGTTGGATTCTCGTTGATCCGGGGGTGTCCAGCAGTTCGAGGTACCGGTCCCCGACCAGGTTCAGGTAGCGCACCGCCGCGGTGGTGCCCGAGGTGAGCACGATGGTGCGCTCGGCACCGAAGTCGACGAGGACGGTGTTGTCGGGTTGCAGTGTCACATTCCGGACCGAGCCGACCCGCACCCCGGCGACGCGGACCGAGTCGCCGGACTTCAGGCTGGACACGTCGTCGAAGACGGCGCTGTAGCCGTTCTCCGCACCGCCGCGGTAGCGCCCGAAAATCGCGAACAGCGCGCCGGTGACCAGAAGCATCACCGCCATGAAGATGCCGACCTTGAGGCCGGTCGTGCGCAGACTGATCATCCGGGCATGCCGATCTGGGCGGTGTTGCGCGGCGGGCCGTCCAACGGCCCGAACAACGCCTGCTTGAGCCCTTCGGAGTTGAGCAGGATGCCCTGGTTGCCGTACTGCGCCTGATTGGCACCGATGTCGGTGACGACATACGGGGGTCGCTGCTCGTAGGCGACGTTGGGCAGGGTCGCGCACTGCGGGCCACCCTTGGCGGCCACCTTCGGCAGGTTGCCGGGATACCGGTAACGCTCCCGGCCCAGGAAAAAGCCCTGCAGCAGGGTCGCTCCCGGCATGGCCAGGCCCGGGCCGTTGGCCAGTGGCAGCAACCCGGCCAGGCCGCAGGTCAGGGCAGGGTTGTACTGGTTGGTCAGATCGGTGGTGGGCAACAGCAGGTGAACGACGTCGGCCAGGGGTTGGCGATTCTCACCGAGCACCTCTGTGCCGATGTCGGCCAGTCCGATGGCGCTGAGCAGCAATGCGTTCAGGCTGTCGCGCTCGGCGACCACGGTGTCGCCGACAGCGGTGGTGTTGGCCACAACGGCGAGCAGGTCCGGGGAGGCGTCGGCCAGGGAGTTGAACACCGTCGGGGACAGCGCCAGGACCTGGTTGAGGTTGTCCAGCGAGGGGTTGAGTTTGGCCAGCGCGCTGTCGAGGTCCACCAAGGTCTGGCCGAACTTCTCACCGCGTCCGTTCAGTGCGGTGGCGATGGCGCCCAGGGTCTGATTGAGCTCGGCCGGTTCGACCTCGGCCAGCACCCCGACGAGTTTCTCGAACACCGTGTTCAGTTCGACGGTGACGTTGTCCCCGCCCTGGATGGTGGTGCCGGCTCGCAGCGCCTCCGGTGACGGCTGGGTAGGCGGCACCAGTTCGACGAATTTGGCCCCGAACACCGTCGAGGAGGTGATCTCGGCGCCGACATTGGCCGGGATGGCGTCCAGCGCATCCGGGGAGATGGCCAAATGCAGTGCCGCGCCGCCATCGGGCAACGGTTCGATGGAGGCCACTTTGCCCACTGGTGCGCCGTTGAGCTTGACCTTGGCGTTGGGGTTCATCACCAGCCCGGCGCGGTCGGCGATGACGGTCACCGGGACGGTCTTGGTGAACCGCCCCTGGAACAACCCGGCTGCGACCGCGACGATCAGTACCAGCACCAGCACGGTGGCCAACCCGGCCAGCGGCCGGGAGTATCGGGTCAGGAAGCTCGGCTGGACCATCGGGTCATCCGGCCAGGTTGAAGTTGCCGTTGGAACCGTAAATGGCCAGTGAGACAAGCAGTGTCACGGACACCACCACGATCAGGGAGGTCCGGACGGCATTGCCCACCGCGACACCCACCCCGGCGGGGCCGCCCGACGCGAAGTAGCCGAAGTAGGTGTGGATCAGCAGGATGGTGATCGCCATCAGCACCGCCTGCAGGAATGACCACAGCAGGTCCAGTGGGTTCAAGAAGGTGTTGAAGTAGTGGTTGTACAGCCCGCCGGACTGCCCGAACAGCGCCACGGTGACGAACTGGCTGGCCAGGAACGACAGGATCACCGCGATGGAGTACAGCGGGGTGATGGCGATAAGGCCGGCCAGCAGGCGGGTCGAGACCAGGTACTCCACCGGGCGGATCGCCATCGACTCCAGGGCGTCGATCTCCTCGTTGATCCGCATGGCACCCAACTGGGCGGTGACCCCGGCGCCGAATGTCGCCGCGAGACCGATCCCGGCCACCACCGGTGCGGAGATCCGGACGTTGATGAACGCCGCGAGGAACCCGGTCAGCGCCTCGATTCCGATGTTGCCCAGCGAGGAGTAGCCCTGCACCGCCAGGGTTCCCCCGGCGGCCAGGGTGAGGAAGCCGACGATGGCCACCGTTCCGCCGATCATCGCCAGCGTCCCGGCACCCATGCTGATCTCGGCGATCAGCCGGATCACCTCCCGGCGGTACCGCACCGCAGCCAGCGGAATGCCGGCGATCGCCCGGGCGTAGAACAGCGAGTGGTCACCGATCCGGCTGAAGAATCCGACCGGAGCGCCCAGTCGGCGGAACAGTCGCGGGTAGGTCGCCCTCAGGACCGCCAGGTTGCTCATCGGGTCCCGCCTAGCCTGCGGTCAACTGGATACCGATGGCGGTGACCACCACATTGACGACGAACAGCGCCATGAACGCGTACACCACGGTCTCGTTGACGGCATTGCCCACGGCTTTGGCTCCCCCACCGGAGATCATCAGGCCGCGGTAGCAGGCCACCAGGCCGGCGATCAGCCCGAACAGCGCGGCTTTGACGCAGGAGATGATCACCTCGGGAGTGCCGGTGAGCAGGGTGATCCCGGCGGCGAAGGCACCGGGGTTGACGTCCTGGACGAAGACGGAGAAGACGTAACCGCCGAGGATGCCGATGATCACCACCAGGGAGTTCAGCAGCAACGCGACTAGACCGGAGGCCAGCATCCGTGGTGTGACCAGGCGCTGCACCGGGTTGATGCCGAGCACCTCCATGGCGTCGATCTCTTCGCGGATGGTCCGCGACCCGAGGTCGGCGCACATGGCCGTGGCGCCGGCCCCGGCGACGATCAGCACGGTCACCAGGGGGCCGACCTGGGTGACCGCCCCGAAGGCCGCACCGGCCCCGGACAGATCGGCCGCACCGAGTTCCCGCAGCAGGATGTTGAGGGTGAAGCTGACCAGCACGGTGAACGGGATGGCCACCAGCAGCGTCGGGGCCAGCGACACCCGGGCGACGAACCACGACTGTTCCAGGAACTCCCGCCACTGGAACGGCCGCCGGAAGGCGTAGCGGACTGCGTCGGCGGACATCGCGAAGAGGCCCCCGACCGATTCCATCGGCGAGCCGACGCCCTTGCCCAACGCGATGCCCGGAGACCAGCGATCCGCCTTGTCCGCCATCCGTCCGGGCGCTCTTTTCCTCCAGGTGACAGTCAGCCGACCGGTGTCGGCGACCGAAACCTGAATCTATGGCATAACCCGGCGGGAGTGAACCGAATCACCGGAGTGGCGCGCACAATGAAGCGACCCGGGCAAACCCCCCGGCCACCCGGGTCACCCGGGTCACCCGGGCCGCGGGTCCCAAACCCGCGACCCGCACCAGCACTCGAGGACGGAGCGACCGCCGATGGCCACCACGCTGCAGAGGTACACCAACCGCCGGGTGCTGATCACCGGTGGCGGTTCCGGGATCGGCCAGGCCTGCGTCGTGCGGATCCTGGACGAGGGCGGGCAGGTGGTGGCCGCCGACATCAGCGCGGCGGGACTTCAGGACACCGTGGCCAAAGCCGCCGCGGTGGACGGGCCCGGAGTTGACGGGTCGACGCCGGCCGACCGGCTGATCACCGTGCAGATGGACGTCGGCGACGAAGCCTCGGTGGCTGCCGGGGTCGGCGAGGCCGTGCAGCGACTCGGTGGGCTGGACACCCTGGTCAACGTCGCCGGCATCCTGCGCTCGGCGCACTTTCTGGACACCACCCTGGCCGACTTCGAAAAGGTGCTGCGGACGAACCTGGTGGGCACCTTCCTGGTCACCCGCGCCGCCCTGCCGGCGCTTCGCGGCGGGACGGCGCCCGCCGTGGTCAACTTCAGTTCCACCTCGGCGCACTTCGCCCACCCCTACATGTCGGCCTACGCGGCCTCCAAAGGCGGGATTTTGGCGATGACCCACGCCCTGGCAGCCGAGTTCGCCAAGGAGGGGATCCGCTTCAACTCGGTGCAACCCGGGTCGATCTCCTCGGGGATGACCGACGGCACCGGCGAGTCCCGGCAAAGCGTGGGTGCGGGACTGCCTCCCGATGCGGACTACAAGCTGTTCGCCCGGGTCGCCCCCGCCGTTCCGTTGCCACCGGGCGCGATCTTCGCCGACCCGTCCGCGGTGGCCGCGGTGGTGGCGATGCTGGGCAGTCCGGAGGCGTTCTTCATCACCGGCACCGAAGTGCGGATCGACGGCGGCGCCCACATGTGACCGCGCCCGCCCGTTCGCCCGTTTTCGCGGAAAGGGTTGTCGGCGACGGCCCGGCGCACGGGTTTTCGCTGGGAAACGCCCGACCCCGATGCGGAATCAGTCGCGGAATCGGCTGGGCAATCTGTTGCGGATGATGCCGAAATGGGCAAAGGTTTACCCCGGAGATCCACCCCGCAGACCAGCCCATCTGATCATCGCGACAGACACCTGAGGAGGACGGCCCTGACCGAGACCGGCGCCGCCACCACCCGACAGGATTACCGGCACCCGCCGCATCATCGCCGCGACGGCAATCCGGTGATCGAGATCGACCATGTCACAAAGCGATTCGACGACTACGTCGCGGTGGCCGACGCCAACTTCTCGATCGGGGCCGGAGAGTTCTTCTCGCTGCTGGGCCCGTCCGGATGCGGCAAGACCACCACCCTGCGGATGATCGCCGGTTTCGACACCCCCACCTCCGGCGCCATCCGGCTTGAAGGCGCCGACGTCTCCCGGGTGCCGCCGCACAAGCGCAACGTCAACACCGTCTTCCAGCATTACGCCCTGTTCCCGCACATGACGGTGTGGGACAACGTCGCGTACGGGCCGCGCAGTCGGAAAAAGGACAAGGCGGAGATCAAGAAGCGCGTCGACGAGATGATCGACGTGGTCCGGTTGACCGACTTCGCACTGCGCAAGCCGGCACAACTGTCCGGCGGTCAGCAGCAACGGGTGGCCCTGGCCCGAGCGTTGGTCAACTACCCCAGCGCGCTGCTGCTCGACGAACCGCTCGGGGCGCTCGACCTGAAGTTGCGGCACGTCATGCAGTTCGAACTCAAGCGCATCCAACGGGAGGTCGGGATCACCTTCGTCTATGTGACCCACGACCAGGAGGAAGCCCTGACGATGAGTGACCGGATCGCGGTCATGAACGCCGGCAACGTCGAGCAGATCGGCACACCCACCGAGATCTATGACCGTCCGGCAACGGTTTTCGTCGCCGGGTTCATCGGGCAGGCCAACCTGTGGCATGGCCGCCAGACCGGCCGGGCCAACCGCGACTACGCCGAAGTGGAGGTGCTGGGCGCGACCCTGAAAGCCCGCGCGGGCGACACCGCCATCGAGCCTGGCGGGCAGGCCACCGTCATGGTGCGGCCCGAGCGGGTCCGAGTCTCGGTGGGCCAACCCACCGGCGACGCGGTCGCGGTGCCGGCCAAAGTCGTCGACCTCACTTTCCAGGGGCCGGTGCTGCGGTTGTCGATGGCGGCAGCGGACGGCGCGACGATCCTCGCCCACGTCGGACCCGAGCAGGACCTACCCATGCTTCGGCCCGGTGACGACGTCTACGCCGCGTGGTCGCCGGATGCGTCGCTGGTGCTGCCGGCCGCCGACATCCCCACCCCCGAACACCTCGAGGAACTGCTCGACGACTCCTCGCCGGCCCCGTAGATCTCCCGATCCCCACCGACCCGAGATGAAAGGCACACCCATGGCAGCGAACGACCCCCGGATCGACCATCGCATACTTGCCCAGATGGCGTCCCGCCGGCGGTTCATCGGCGGCGGCACTGCCGCGGCGGCCGCCCTCATCCTGGGCCCGTCGTTCTTGGCAGCGTGCAGTTCGGACAACAAATCGGCGACTGAGACGGCCTCAGCGCCCGCCGACGACGGCAGCCCGGCATCGGGCAAACTGCGCATCTCCAATTGGCCGCTGTACATGGCTGACGGCTTCGTGGCGGCGTTCCAGACCGCCACCGGTCTGGTGGTCGACTACAAAGAGGACTTCAACGACAACGAGGAATGGTTCGCCAAGAACAAGGAACCGCTGTCGCGTAAGCAGGACATCGGCGCCGACTTGGTGGTCCCGACCCAGTTCATGGCCGCCCGGCTCAACAGCCTGGGCTGGCTGAACCCGATCAGCGACACCCGCTGGACCAACAAGAAGAACCTGCGTCCGGACCTGCTCACGACCAAGGCCGACGACGGCCGCAAGTTCAGCGCGCCCTACATGTCGGGCATGGTCGGCATCGCCTACAACCGGGCGGCCACCGGCCGCGAACTGACCAAGGTCGAGGACCTGTGGGACCCGGCATTCAAAGGCAAGGTCAGCTTGTTCAGCGATACCCAGGACGGACTGGGCATGATCATGATGTCCCAGGGCCAGTCCCCGGAGACCCCGAGCACCGAGGCGGTCCGCAAAGCTGTCGACCTGATCAAGGAGCAGAAGGACAAGGGACAGATCCGCCGGTTCACCGGCAATGATTACGCTGATGACCTCGCAGCCGGCAATATCGTTGCCGCGCAGGCATATTCCGGTGATGTGGTGCAGTTGCAGAAGGACAATCCGGATCTGCAGTTCGTGGTGCCCGAGTCGGGCAGCACCACGTTCCTGGACACCATGGTGGTGCCCTACACCACCCAGAACCAGACGGCCGCCGAGGAGTGGATCAACTACGTCTACGACCGGGCCAACTACGCCAAACTGGTGGCGTTCACCCGCTACGTCCCCGTTCTCAGCGATATGACCGACGAACTCACAAAGATCGATCCCGAATTGGCCAGCAACGTCCTCATCAACCCGCCGAAGGCGACGCTGGACAAACTGAAGGCGTGGGCACCGCTCAGCGACGAGCAGACCCAGGAGTTCAACAAGGCCTATGCCGACGTCACCGGCGGCTGAGGTACCCCCACCATGGCCGGCGTAGCCCGCAGCACCCGGCAGCGCAGCAGGATCGCCCCGTATTTGATGATCCTGCCGGCGCTGGTCTACCTCGGCGTGTTCTACGTGGTGCCGTTCTTCTCGCTGTTCCGCACCTCACTGTCGACCATGGGTGGCTCGATCTACCTGCCGAAGCTGACCTTCGCCTGGGAATTCGGCAACTACGCGCGTGCGCTCACCGACTACCGCGAGCAGATCTTCCGGTCGTTCGGCTATGCGTTCAGCGCCACGCTGCTGTGCCTGCTGCTGGCCTTCCCGCTGGCCTACGTGATCGCCTTCAAGGCCGGCCGGTTCAAGAATCTCCTGCTGGGCCTGGTGATTCTGCCGTTCTTCGTGACGTTCCTGATCCGCACCATCGCCTGGAAGACGATCCTGGCCGATAACGGCTGGGTGGTCGATGCACTGGGCACCATCGGCATGCTGCCCAGCGAGGGCCGCATCCTGTCGACGGGCTGGGCGGTGGTGGGCGGGCTGACCTACAACTGGATCATCTTCATGATCCTGCCGCTCTACGTCAGCCTGGAGAAGATCGACGCCCGGCTGTTGGAGGCCTCCCGCGACCTCTACGCCAGCAACCGGCGGATGTTCGGCAAAGTGATCCTGCCGCTGGCCATGCCCGGGGTGCTGGCCGGAAGCCTGCTGGTGTTCATCCCGGCCGTCGGGGACTTCATCAACTCCGACTATCTGGGCAGCACCGGGACGACGATGATCGGCAACGTCATCCAGAAGCAGTTCCTGGTGGTCAAGGACTACCCGGTGGCGGCCGCGATGAGCTTCGTCCTGATGGCGCTCATCCTGGCCGGCGTGCTGCTCTACACCCGGGCGCTGGGCACCGAGGAACTGGTATGAGCGGTGTGCGGAGGGAACTGAGCCGATGACCGTCGAGGCCGTCACCAACCTCAGCGAACCGGGCCGGAACTTCCGCGGCACCTTCAAACTCGGGGATCTGGCCCTGCGGTTCGCGGCCGGGATCACACTGCTGTTCCTGTTCCTGCCAATCCTGGTGATCATCGTCTTCTCGTTCAACAAACCGGCCGGGAAGTTCAACTACACCTGGCAGGGCTTCACTCTGGAAAACTGGGCGAACCCGTTCAAGTACCCGGCATTGACGGCCGCCCTGAAGATGAGCTTGAGCGTGGCGGCGGTGTCCACCGCCATCGCGCTGGTCTTCGGCACACTGGTGGCGATCGCCCTTGTCCGGCAACGCTTCCGAGGCCGAACGGCCGTCGACACCTTCATGGTGCTGCCGCTGACCTCTCCGGAGGTGGTGATGGGCGCCTCGCTGCTGACCCTGTTCCTGAGCATGGGGTGGGCGACCGGATACTTCACCATCGTCCTGGCGCACGTGGCGTTCCAGATCAGCTTCATCGCCCTGACGGTGCGAGCCCGGATCCGCGGCTTCGACTGGACCTTGGAGGACGCGTCCCTGGATCTGGGCGCGGGTCCGGTGCGCACGTTCTTCAAAGTGACGCTGCCGCTGATCGTGCCCGGCATCGTCGCCGCGGCGATGTTGTCCTTCGCGCTGTCGCTGGATGACTTCATCATCACCTACTTCGTCAGCGGTTCGACGGTCACCTACCCGCTCTACGTCAACGCCGCCACCAAAGCCGCGGTGCCACCGCAGATCAACGTGCTGGCGACCGCAATCCTGCTGATCAGTCTGATCCTGTTGATCGTCGGCACGCTCTACCGGCGCAAGCGGGTCGTCATCTAGCGTCCGACCGGTGCAGCAGTTCCACACCGGCGTCGGCCATCGCGGTCAGCGCATTCGTCGTCGACTCGGGGGCCACCCCCGCCGTCAGATCCACCAGCACCCGGGTGGTCAATCCGGCGCGGGCGGCATCCTCGGCGGTGGCCCGCACGCAGTAGTCGGTGGCGATGCCGACCACATCGACGGTGTCCACGCCACGGTCCCGCAGCCAATCGGCCAGTCCCACGCCGTCGCAATCGCCCTCGAAACCGCTGTAGGCCGCCGAGTAGGCGCCCTTGTGGAAAACCGCCTCGATACCGGTGGTGTCCAGATCGGGATGGAAGTCCGCACCGGCGCTGCCGGCCACACAGTGCGGTGGCCAGGAGTCGACGTAGTCGGGGTGATCGGAGAAGTGCGCACCCGGGTCGATGTGATAGTCCTTGGTCGCCACCACATGGTCGTACGGGTGGTCGCCGGTGGATGCGCCCGCCAGCAGGTCGGTGATCGCCTGCGCCACCGCAGAACCGCCGGCCACCGCCAGCGAACCGCCCTCACAGAAATCGTTCTGAACGTCGACGATGATCAGCGCCCGCATCGTCCAACCGTAACGCGCCAGTAAAGTCAGGGTTTCCGTCCACGAGGGAAGTGATGACACTCTTCGACTTCTTCGACGCCGGCGAGTTGCCCGTTCCGGAGGTATCCCCGGAACGTGCCCGCCAGATCGCCGCCGCGCATTTCGGGGTGGACTCCGAGGCCGAACCGTTGGGTAGCCAGCAGGACGCCAACTTCCTGCTCCGGACCGCCGCAGGCGACGTGGTGGGCGTCCTCAAGATCGCCAACCCCGCGTTCAGTCGCGCCGAACTGGAGGCTCAGGACGCCGCCGCGGCGTTCATCGCCGCCGGGGAGAACATCCGCGCCGCGACCAATGTCATTGCCGAGGGGGCGAATTCGCCGATCGTCGACGTCGACGGACTGCTCGCCCGGATCATCCGCTATCTGCCGGGCGGCACTCTGAGCGGGGAGCGCTACCTGCGACCCGGCCAGGTGGCCGCCCTGGGTGACCTAGCCGGACGGACCTGCCGGGCCTTGGCGGAGTTCGATCATCCCGGCGTCGACCGGGTGCTGCAATGGGATCTGCGCCATGCCAGGCGCACCGTCGACGTCCTTGCCGAACACCTCGGCGACGCGCACCGCCGCCGGGCGGTCGAGACCGCGACCGAAGCTGCGTGGCAGATCGTGGCAACTCTGGCGGTGGATCTGCCGGTTCAGGTGATCCACGGCGACATCACCGGCGACAACGTCGTGTGTGCGGTCCCCGGCGGAACTCCCGATGGGCTGATCGACTTCGGCGACCTGATGCGGTCCTGGACGGTGGCTGAATTGGCTGTCACCGTCGCCACCCTGCTGCGCCACGCAGGCAGTGAACCGGCGGCCACTCTGCCGGCGATCCAGGCCTTTCATGCGGTGCGGCCGTTGAGTCCCGCCGAGGTCGAGGCGCTGTGGCCGCTGGTGGTGCTGCGCGCCGCGGTCCTGGTGGTCAGCGGAGTCCACCAGTCCAGACTCGATCCCGACAACAGCTATGCGGCCTCCGCGCTGGATCTCGAGTGGCGAATCTTCGAGCAGGCCAACGACATTCCCCTGGATGTGATGACCGCCCAGATTCGCAACGCCTTGGACATGACCGATCCGGTGCTGCAGGTCCTCGGTGAGCGGCCCCTGGTCAGCGGTCTGGATCCCGGTGATGTCGTGCGACTGGACCTGTCGGTGGAGTCTGACGCCATGGACGGCGGGGCGTGGCTGGAACCCGATTGCGAGGACCGCCTGGCCCGCCAGGCCCTCAGCGCCGGCGCGGCCGCCGTGGTCACCACCTTCGGTCAGACCCGGCTGACCCACTCGGCGACGCTGAGCCCGACCTCTCCGGCCACGGTGGCCACCGGCGTGCAGCTGTGGCCGGCGGGCGCTCTGAGCGTGACCGCGCCGTGGGCCGGTTCCGTGCACCAGACCGGCCCCGGGCTGGTCACCTTGACCGGGGCGGCCGGGACACTGGAGATTCACGGCCCCGTGGCACCGGCGGGATCCTCGACGGTGGCCGCCGGGGACGCCCTGGCCGGCATCGAGGGCCCGGTGTGGCTCCAGGTCCGCCGCAACGCCGCCGACGCACCCCGGTTCGTCCGGCCGGAATACGCCGCGGGCTGGCTGAGCCGGGTCAGCGACCCCACTGTGCTGCTGGGACTGCCCCACCTGCCGGTCCACGGTGAGCACCCGGGCCGCGACAGTCTGGCCCTGCGGCAGCGCCGATCCAAGGCATTCGCCGGGGTGCAGGAGCACTACTACGAGCACCCACCGCGTATCGAACGGGGTTGGCGGGAGCACCTGATCGCCACCGACGGTCGCAGCTACCTGGACATGGTCAACAACGTGGCGGTACTCGGCCACGGCCACCCCGAACTGGCCGACGCCGTGGCCCGGCAGTGGCGCCGGCTGAACACCAACTCGCGCTTCAACTACGGCGCCGTGGTGGCGCTGTCGGAACGGCTGGCGGCGACGCTGCCGGATCCGTTGGACACCGTGTTCCTGGTGAACTCCGGCTCAGAGGCCGACGATCTGGCGTTGCGTCTGGCGATGGCCGCCACCGGCCGCCACGACGTGGTCGCCGTCGCCGAGGCCTACCACGGCTGGACGTATGCCACCGACGCGATCTCGACGTCGATCGCCGACAATCCCAACGCGCTGGCCACCCGGCCCCCCTGGGTGCATACGGTGCCCTCCCCCAACGCCTACCGCGGCGAGCATCGGGGTTCGGCGGCTTCCCGATACGCCCCCGAGGCGGTGGCCGTCATCGAAGACCTTGCCGCGCAGGGACATCCGCCGGCCGCGTTCATCTGCGAGCCGTTCTACGGCAACGCCGGCGGGATGGCCCTGCCCGACGGCTATCTGCGGGCGGTGTACGCGGCGGTACGGGCCGTCGGCGGGCTCGCAATCGCCGACGAGGTCCAGGTCGGCTACGGCCGCACCGGCCGCTGGTTCTGGGCGTTCGAGCAGCAGGGGGTGGTGCCCGACATCGTCTGCGTCGCCAAGGCGATGGGCAATGGGCAGCCGCTGGGGGCGGTGATCACCACCAAGGCGATTGCCGACGCCTACCGCTCCTGCGGCTATTTCTTCTCCTCGGCCGGCGGCAGCCCGGTGTCCTGCGTGGTAGGTCTGACAGTGTTGGACGTCATCGAGCGCGATGGACTGCAGCGCAATGCGCTGGCCGTCGGCGATCACCTGAAGGCCCGGATCACCGCCCTCGGTGAGCGTTACCCGTTGATCGGCACGGTGCACGGCAGCGGGCTGTACATGGGTGTGGAACTGGTTCGCGACCGCGCGACCTTGGAACCGGCGGCGGCGGAGACGGCGGCGATCTGTGAGCGGATGCGCGAACTCGGGGTGATCGTTCAACCCACCGGGGACCGGCAGAACGTGCTGAAGATGAAGCCGCCGATGTGTATCACCCGAGAGTCCGCCGACTTCTTCGTGGACATGCTCGAGCGGGTGCTCAGAACCGGCTTCTGAGCCAGTCCCGTTGGCGGCGAATGAAATCGGCGTCCACGACCGCTCCGTGCCCGGGTACGTAGACCGCGTCGTCACCGCCGAGTGCCAGCACCCGGTCCAAGGCGGCGGGCCAGGAGACCGGATCGGCATCAGCGCCCACCGCCGGATCAGCGGACTCCTCAACCAGGTCGCCGCAGAACACCACGGTGGGCCGGCCCGGGACCACGACGACAAGATCGTGGTCGGTGTGCGCCGGCCCGGGGTGCAACACCCCAACGGTGCGGCCACCCAGATCGATGTCGGCCTGCCACACCAGATGCTGAGGCGGGCGCACCACGCGACCGGCCTGCACGACCTGATCCGGGTCGGCCCCGTAGCGCAGGGCCTCGGCGCACAGGGCGTCGAGACCGTCGGTCAACGCCACCGCCACCGGCGGCGCGGCATAGCTGTGCACCCCGGGGAATCCGGCCGAGCCGAGAGCATGGTCGAAGTGGTGGTGCGTCATCACCAGATGCGTGACGGTGCGGCCGGTCATGTCCCCCAGGTCATCGCCGACGGCCCGTGCTTCGCGCAGGGTGGTGCCGCTGTCGATCAGCAGCAGACCGGCCTCGCCGAGCACCGCACCGACCGTGACGTCCAGGAACGGCAGCCGGGTCCGGTACACCCCGGGGGACAGTTCCGCCCAGTTGTAGTGCACCTTCACCAGGATAAGCGCGGCACCGCCGACGCGCCCGGCGCGCAGACGGCCCGGCCCGCGTCCGGCCGGTAGATTGGCCTCAACCGACAAGGAGTTTGCAGATGACCGACCAGGATCCCAACATCCCCCCGTCCGGCTACCCGCCTCCCCCGCCCGCCGGCTACCCCCCGGCACCGGGCTACCCGCCGGTGGGCTACCCGCAGCAGCCTGCGGCCGGGTTCCCGCCGCCGCCCGTGCCCGGCTACCCGCCCGCCGATGCCGGCTATCCGCCGGCCACCAACCCGTACGGCCCGCCGGGCGGCTACTACCCGGGCTATCCGCAGGTCGGCTACGGCTACGCCAGCCATCCCGGGGGTCTGGGCGCCCGGTTCGGCGCCCGCGTGATCGACGGCTTCCTGGTGGGGATTCTGTCGTTCCTGATCGCGTTGCTCTTCGGCGCGTCCAGCAACATCATGGTGACCGGGTTGTTCACCGGCCTTCTGACGTTCATCTACTTCGTCGCCCTCGAGGTGACCCAGGGCAAGTCGCTGGGCAAGAGGTTGCTGGGGCTCTCCGTGCGCGGTGCCGGCGGGGCCGCCAAACCGGACTTC
Organism: uncultured Mycobacterium sp.; assembly: GCA_964463215.1. Lineage (GTDB taxonomy): Bacteria > Actinomycetota > Actinomycetes > Mycobacteriales > Mycobacteriaceae > Mycobacterium. The sequence continues at coordinate 25,554 of CAYXBN010000003.1, forward strand.
AAGCAGTCCGCCATCCGCAACTCCTGGACGCTGCTGCCGATCGTGCCCTACGTGGGCGGACTGCTGGGCGTGATCGCGATCATCGTGATTGCGGTGACCATCAGCAACAGCCCCACCAAGCAGGGCAAGCACGACGAATTGGCCGGCGGCACCCAGGTCGTCAAGGACTGACACCGCACGGGTCCGCGCCCCGGATCGCACCCGGGTCAGTCCTGCGACTGGTTGCGGTTCCATTCCAGCCAGCCGACGCCCCGGCGACCGTCGGCGGTGTGCACCTCGGCCCACGCCCGCGGGAAGAAACTCACCCGCCCGTCCGGTGCGTCCAGCCGAACCGGGGCGTGGCCGCGGATCTCGATGGTGGCGGTGACGGGTCCGGGCTGCAGAGTCAGCGTGGTCGTTACGGGGAGGCCGTTGTCCGCCACGGTGGCCTCTGCCTGCACCGAGGTGGTCTCGATCACCGGCTGATCCGGTGGCTCGATGTAGCCGACGCTGACCGGCGGCGCCCCTGGGATCCGGAGGTCCACCCCGTGCAGGCGGGTGCCGTCCTCGAGATGCAGCGCACTCCACACCCACTCCATGCTCCACCAGTCCCGGACGCCGTGGGAGTGATCCCGTTGTCCCGGAACCGAATCGAACTCGTAGCGTCGGCCGTCGACGGTGACAGACCCGCTCACCGCACACGGGATCTCGTAGCGGGTGGCGATCCGGTAGGCGTACGGCGTCGCACTGGTGTGCCACACCAGATCCATCGCCAGGTGAGCGTCCCGGCCGGTTTCACCGCGCAGCAACGCGGCGGGATCGTCGTAAACCTGAGCGGGCCCGGCGACTTTCACCAGGTACTCCTGCATCGGTGCGGTCGCCTGGTGCTGCAGCGTGATGGTTTCGCTGTGCACGTCGTTGGGGTCGGCGGGCAGGGGCGCGTGGAAGTCCACCAGGGCGACCGTCGGAATGTCCGGCCCGCAGACCAGCGCATTGATCCACGCGGTGTCCTGGTTGGGCATCAATCCGAGGCGGATCCACCCGCCGATCCCCTGCTGCGGGTCGGCGAAGTCCCAGTACCAACTCTCACTCCACAGTGGTTCTGCACCGGGTGGATGCGCCGCTTCGTCGGCCGGATCCGGTTGCAGCGCGTGGGTTTGGGGGGCCCGGGGCAGCAGGTCCAGAGCGTCGGTGTCCAGCACGTGGCTGCTGTGCCGGTCGAGCATGGTCAGGAACATCGCGTCGCCGCGTTCGGTGCGTTCGACCAGCATCGAGGACACGATGGCCATCATCACCCCGAAAAAGCTCTGCCGCCGGACGCCGTCGCGGACTTGGTCCAGGGTCATCGCCGGGGTGGGCCCGAGGCCGCGGTGGTAGGCGGTCAGCAACTCGTCGTAGTGGGCGCGGCGAACTTCGGTCTTCAGCGCACAGCCGAGGAAATAGGCCACATCGGTGCACGCCGGGCCCCAGGTGACGGTCTGCCAGTCCACGACGGTGAGATCCCGCAGCGATCCTGGGCGCCCGAAGAGCATGTTGTCCAGGCGATAGTCCCCGTGCACCAGACCTTTGGTCCGGCCGTCGGCCCCCTCCTCGGCGAGGTAGTCGTCGAAGCTGTCCACCAGACGCTGGCAGACCAGGCGCTGCTGGGGGGTGATGGAGTCGCCGTAGCGGTCGACGAAGCCGTTGAACAGACCGGTGATCATCGCCTGGTTCATCGGGCTGTCGCGGTTGAGCCAGTGCGCTTCGGCCAGGGCCTGACTGCCGATCAGCGGGCCGTGCAACCGACCCAGTTGGGTCAAAGCCAGGACCGCGTCGTCGATTGGCGCGCCGCGGATTTCGTCGCCGACCTCGGCCGGGATGGCGTCGTCGAGCAGCAGCGTGAACATCCCGGTCTCGGGTTCGTAGGAGGCGTGATAGCACCGGGATATCGGGCCGCCCAGTGTGGGTGCGACCTCGGCGTAGAAGCGGACTTCGCGTTCGTACAGCCCCAACACCTTGCCGGTCTGCCGGCTCATGGGGTCACTCGAAGCAACCTTGAGCACCACCGAGGAGGGTCCGGTTCTCTCGTCGTAGCTCAGAGCGACCCGGTAACACTCGCTCATCTGGCCGGTGCCGATCCGCTCGACGGTGAACCCGGTGACCCGGCCGGCGCCCAGGGTGGTCGTCAACCAGTCGGCGGTCAGGTCCTCGGGGAGTTTCACGGGGGCGTCGGCGCGGGTCACCCCCTCAACGTATGACCGGTGTCAACAACCGGTTCGTCAGTCGCCGCCATATCAGACGGCCGGTCTCGACAGGTTGGCCAAACAGCAGGGTGTTTCGCGTGCCGAACTCATTCGTCAGTTGTTGGATAGGACGCTGAACAGCAGGGACGACGACAACCTGACCGCCGATCTGAAAGCCATCGCGGATTCGTTCGGTGCGCTGGTCGACGCGGAGGCACCCGATCGCGCTCCGGGCGCTCGCGAGGAGCACCTCGACAGGGTCTGGCATCGGGCGTGATCCTCGTCGATTCGGACATCCTCATCGCACACCTGCGCGGTCTTGAGCCGGCAAGGGACTGGCTGATCAGCGCTCGCCGGGAGGAACCCTTGGCGATCAGCGTCGTGTCGATAACCGAACTCGTCGGCGGAATGCGGAGCGCCGAAAAGCGCGAAGCGTGGCAACTGCTCGGTTCGCTGCGGACCGAACCGGCCACCGAGATCATCGCGCGGCGTGCCGGCGACCTCTGGCGCCGCTACCGGCGCAGCGATTCCGGCATCGGCCTCGGTGACTACCTGATCGCGGCGACCGCCGAGGTGAAGGGCTACCGACTCGCGACCTTGAACGTTCGGCATTTCCCGATGTTCACGGACCTGCGGGCACCCTTCCTGGTCTGAATCCCCGGACGTCAGTCGCGCGCGAGGTTGAACCCCGCCCACGCCCTGCGGCGGTGCGGGTGCGGGTCGTACTCGACGTGGGTGTACCGGTCGAACACCAGGACCGGGCGCTCGTCGTGGTTGTAGGACGGCCAGTCGCCGCCCGGCTTACCAGTCGCGCTGAACTCCTGCCATCGGGTCTGCACCTCATGGCTGACTCTGACCGCGGACCGCTGGTCCACCCCCGCGGTGAGCACCGCACCGACCCGGGATCGGTAGACGCCGAACACCGCCAGTAACTCGGTCGCGTGGGTGGCGCCCAGTCCGGCCCAGTGCAGGGTTCGCGGCGCGAAGTCGTAGCGGTAGACGTAGGTGGGTGCAAGCTTGGTGTGCGCCTCGGCGATCTGCCAGGCCGCGGTGCCGAAGATCATGTCGCCACCAAACTCGATGCACGCCTTGGGATCCGGATACTGGGGATAGGCGGCCAGCACCCGCTCGCGAACCTCCGGCGGGGTGTGCGCCAGGATGCGCTCGATGGAACGTTCGCTGGTGGGCAACAGCTTGAGGAACCGGGTGAACAGCCGGCCCTCCTCGGCGTTGGTTCCGACGATCAGCGGAATCTTGTGCGCCACACCTTGTCTCATCGCCTCGAATGGATCCAGCGGTAGGTAGTCGTCGCCATGGGTCGGCCCCACCACCGAGGCGCCCAGCATGTCGTTGAGGCTGTGCTTCATCACGTGGTCGGTGACATGCACCAAGTCAGCGGCCGGAGTCTTGAGCAGCCCGGGGCCGGGGTTGCGGCGATCCAGACCGAGTCGGGCGACGAACCGGTCGGCGAACTGCGCGGCCACCTCCTGGGAGCTGACCATTCCCGACGCCGGGCTCTGCGAGATCGCCTGGTGGAAAAGGCCCTTCGCCTCAGGCACTCCGAGCAGCGTCGCCACCGCATGCGCGCCGGCGCTCTCGCCGAAGATCGTCACATTGTCGGGGTCGCCCCCGAAGGCGGCGATGTTCTGGCGCACCCAGCGCAGCGCCAGCACGATGTCGCGCAGGAACAGGTTGCTCTCGATCGGGACCTCGGGGGTGGACAACGACGAGAGGTCCACACAACCCAGCGCCCCGAGCCGGTAGTTCACCGAGACATAGACACAGCGGCGACGGGCCAGTGCGGCACCGTCGTAGAGCGGGGTGGCCGAGCTGCCCAGGATGTAACCGCCGCCGTGGATGAAGAACATCACCGGCAGGGGTTCACCGTCCGGCCGCGGTCCGGCCCAGCGCGGGGTGACCACGTTGAGGGTCAGGCAGTCCTCGCTCATCGGTTGGTACTTGCCGATCCCGGTCATGGTGTAAATCCGCCGCTGTGGGGCGCAGGCGCCCCAACTGTGGCAGGACCGCACCCCCGTCCACGGCCGCACCGGTTCGGGTGCCCGGAACCTCAGCGCGCCGACCGGGGCCGTGGCGTAGGGAACCGAGCGCCACCGATTGACACCGTTGCGGGTGAAGCCTTCGACCACACCGCTTGCGGTGCTGACCTGGACGGTGTGTTCGTGCATGTCTACCGACGGTAGCGAACCTCGCCCCGCCGCGCCTGACGTGCCCCCCGCGCTGGGGCGGTTAGCCTTGGCCGATGCGGATCGCCGTGTTGTTCGCCGCGTCAGTGCTGCTCGTCGGATGTTCCCAGCAACAGACCGCCCGGCCGGGTGGCGTCGAATTGACCCCCATCACCCCGTCGCGCAGCGCCGCCGCCCAGCCGAGTGAGTCGACCACCTCCTCGTCGCCCCTCGCGTCGTCGGCCGCGCAGGCCCCCGCGGCCGACGCCCCGGTTGCGGAGGTGGTGGCGTGGGTGCAGGCCGGACCGCCGGTGGACGGCGCGGACTTCCGGGTGGCGCTGCGCAACGGCACCACCACCAACCTCGGCGACGACACGGCGTTCACCACCGCCTCGGGCATCAGTTGCATGACCGAAACCAAGCGGGTCGCCGGCGGACTGGCCTGCCTGGTGGACCTGGCCGATCCCCCACCGCAACCTTCCGACGTCTACGGAGTCTGGAAGGGCGGGTGGGTGGACTTCGACGGCACCGGGGTCAAGGTGGGCTCGGCGCACGGCGACCCGGGCCGCTTCAGTGCTGGTCAGGGTCCACCGCTTCCGCTGGGCGGATCGCTGTCATTCGGCGACTTCCGCTGCCGCGCTGACTCCACCGCCCTGGTGTGCGTGAACTACGCGCGCCAGACGGCGGTGCGCTACAGCGAGGACGGTATCGACACCTATGGCTGCACCCGGCAGGACCCGCCGCAGTCCGGCATCGGGGTCCAGTACGCCTGCTAAACGCTAAACGGGCGGGATTGTTCCTCACTCGACGTCGCGTTGCGGGTCAGAGTCACGATGTGGGGTAGACCCCGAATTCGGTGCCCTGGACCGAAACACGCTGGAACACCAGCGGGCGACTCTCGGCGGTGCCTGCGTAGCAGGTCCACGTTCTGCCAACATCGGCTTTCTGGTACTTCTCGCCCTTACGGTCGTACCGCGTGGCGATCTTGTAGGCGTCGTCACAGGTGATGCCGTCGCCGGTGATCTTGACGTGATAGCCACCGTCCGGGGCGCACGTGCTGGTCCCGCCGACAGTCGGCGACGCGGCGGGAGTCGGCGCGGACTCTCTCTGAGCGCAACCCGCAGCCAAAATTGTCCAGATAACTGCCGAAATCAGCACGAAGAGATTGGTCATGAGTTTCTCCACAACCGTCAGCGCAGTGGCCCCCGGTCTACGGAAGGGTAGCCGCCCCGACGAACCCGGTCGGACTGCACCGACCCCTCGGGACTGATCGCCGCGCGGCCCTCAGAGCATCTGGGGCAGCAGCAGCATCCGGACCGTCGTGGTCACCAGCAGCAGCAAGCCAGTCAGGATCAGCGCTACCTGAATCTTCGGCGACGTGAACTTGGTGGCCACACTGGCGAAGAACAACACCAGGGCGAACAGCACGGCGAGCATCACATACCGGGTGCTGATATTGCTGGCTTCGTCGGCGTCGGCCAGACTGGACTCAGCCTTGTTGGACAATTCGTCGGCCTGCAACTGGGCTGGTACGACGTAACTTGCCAGGTCCAGCGGGGTGCCGTCAGGCACTTGCGCCGGGTTCCCCTCGGCGTCCACCGGTACCCGTCCCAGCCACTCCTTCTGCGCTCGGTCCAGCGCCGGGGAGAACCGGTCCCGCAGGAATCCGGCCCGGTCCCTCTGTCCGGCGTCGACCGCCTCGACCCAGGAGATCCACATCTCGGAGTCGACGACGGCCTGGCTGGTGGCCTCCGACGCCGCCCGGTTGGCGTCGCTGCGCTGGATCGCGGAGGCCGACTGCGCGTCGGATTGCGCATTGGACCACTGGCTGGCCTGAAACGACGCCCACGTCGTCGCCACGGCGGCAATCGCCAGGATGATGGCAGTCCAGGAATCGAGGATGCGTTGCCGGCGCTCCCATGGGTCCTCGGGTTCCACTGGTTCGATGTCGCTGCCCAGCATGTCGTCGACGAGTTGATCGACCTTCTCCAGCACGCTTTCGTGCCCGTCGGCATTGTTGTCCGCCACCACCGCTCCTTCCGATGTCTGCCGGAAAGTTGTGCGGCCAGTGTGCCGTGCTTTCGCCCGCATGGCGGGCATTTCGGCGGCTCACCGTAACCGGCGATACGCTGGTTAGGTGAGGTCCGAGCCGAACAGATTGCTGCCGGAGGCACGGCTGCGCTGGTCGGACTGTGAGCGGTTGCAACGCCGGCCCCCGGCCCGCAATCAGCATTGGGCCGAATCGGTCAGTCGGCCGCAGCGGATCCTGACCTTTGCGGCGTGGATCTCCGCGGCGCTCACCGCGACACTGGGTGCGCTGCAGACGTTCACCGGGGACCGGGTGCTCTACATCGGGCTGATCAACCTGGTGATCGCGGTGTTGTTCACCGGCGTCCCACTGCTGAACCGGTTCGGAAACGTCATCCCGGCGTTGGCGTTCATCACGATCGCCTACACCTCGCTGACCTTCGTGGGCACCCAGATCGGCACCGATTCCGGGGTCCAGTTTTACTATCTGGTTTCGGCGTCGCTGGCGGTGCTGGTGCTGGGTGTCGAACATGTGTGGCTGGCCGGTGGGGTGGTCAGCCTCGGGGCCGCGCTGACGATCTTCTTGCAGTTCAATGTGCCGCCGGACACCGGCATCCAACCTCAGTGGGCCCTGCATCTGGCATTCGTGTCCGCCACCACGGGTGCGTGTCTGTTGATCTTCCTCACCGTCTGGTACGCCATGCGGGAGGTCTCCCGCGCCGAAGCGGCGATGGAGACCGAGTACAACCGCTCCGAGGCCCTGCTGACCAACATCCTGCCCGCCTCGGTGGCCGCGAAACTCAAAGACCCGTCGCACGGGACGATCGCCGATCGCTACGACGACGCCGCCATCCTGTTCGCCGACATCGCCGGCTACACCGAGCAGTCCAGTCAACTTCCGCCCACCGAACTGGTCCGGTTCCTCGACCGCTTGTACACCACCTTCGATCGGTTGGTCGACCGGCACGGTCTGGAGAAGATCAAGACCACCGGCGACGCCTACATGGTGGTCAGCGGCGTGCCGACCCCCCGGCCCGATCACGTCGAGGCGATCGCCGACTTGGCACTGGACCTGTCCCGGGCGGTCACCGAACTCCGTGATCCACGGGGCAAGCCGGTGCCACTACGGATGGGAATCGCAGCCGGACCGGTGGTCGCCGGCGTGGTGGGTGCCCGTCGGTTCTTCTATGACGTCTGGGGGGATGCCGTCAACGTCGCCTCCCGGATGGAGTCCACCGACGTCGTCGGTCGGATCCAGGTATCCGAGAACGTGTTCGAGCGGCTGCGGGACAGCTTCGTACTCGAGGCGCGTGGCGAGATCGAGATCAAGGGCAAAGGCGCGATGCGCACCTGGTTTCTGGTGGGGCGCAAGCCGACTGGGGACCCGGTGCCCTTCAACCGCCAGCCCTCAGATCTCGAAACCGGCCACTCCCCGGCCCTAGACACAGGAATCCTTCGTATCGAAGCCGTCAATTAGCCAAACCGACCTTCGGTGTGTGTAGAGTCCTCGGCCGTGACTACTACATACTCGGGCGACCGCCCGGCTCTTTTCCAGCAGGTCTGGAAATCAACTGTCCTGTCCGGTGTTCTGGCGATTGCCCTTGGCGCGCTGGTGCTGGCGTGGCCCGGAAAGACCCTTCTGGTCGTGGCCTTTCTGTTCGGGGCCTACCTACTGCTGTCGGGTATCGCGCAGGTTGCTCTCGCGTTCGGCCTGCACTCCTCGGCGGGCAGCCGAATTCTGCTGTTCATCAGCGGGGCGGCTTCGCTGATCCTGGCTGTGCTGGCGTTCCGGCACTTCGGGTCCGAACCCGGCACCGCCCTGCTGCTGCTGGCCATCTGGATCGGCATCGGCTTCATCTTCCGCGGGGTCGCAGCGACCGCGACCGCCATCAGCGAGTTCCATGGCACGCCCGGGCGTGGATGGAGCATCTTCTTCGGGCTCGTCTCGATCCTTGCCGGCATCATCTGCCTGGCATATCCCTTCGACTCCCTGGTCACCTTGACCTTGGTCGTCGGGATCTGGCTGATCGTGATCGGTGTCTTCGAGATCATCGCCGGATTGCAGCTTCGCAAGACCGGCCACGAAGTTCGGACCGTGGTCAACGAGGCCCTGGGCCGCTGATCGAACCTGACAGGCGCGGAGCGCTGTGCAAGATGCACAGCCTCCGCGCCTGTCGGCGTTAGCGGTACTCTGACTGCCGTCTCTACTCGCAGGATCGGACATCATGACCCAGCAGCCGGAAATTCCCGAGCCTTCCGGGCCGCCGCCGAGCGCCCCGCCACCGGCCGGACCGCCCCAGTACCCGTACGCCTATCCCCCCGGCGCTCAGGTGCCGCCCGGCCCGTACCAGGGCGCCTACCCGCCCCCGCCTCTGCCCTACGGCGGTGAGTACTACCCCGGGGCCCCGGCGCCGGCACCCCGCAACGGTCTGGGTGTGGCGGCACTGGTCTTGGCCATCCTCGCCCTGGTTGCATCCTGTTCGGTCGTCGGCGGACTGATCCTGGGGATCACCGCGGTGATCCTGGGTTTCCTGGCCCGCGGGCGGGTCACCCGCGGAGAGGCCAACAACGGCGGCATCGCCTTGACCGGCATCATCCTGGGATCTCTTGCGGTCGTCATCAGTCTGGCCTTCATCGCCATGTACGTCGGGCTCTTCAACAACTACGGAGGCCGGGAGATGATCACCTGCGTGCAGGACGCCGGCGGGGACAACACCAAGGTCCAGGAGTGCATGGACGCGTTCCAGCAGCAGGTTGAGGAGCAGACCGGTCAGGGCGGCAGACCGGGCCGGTAGGCCGATCGGCCGGCGATGCCGGCGGAGTTAGGTCTTGGGTCCGGGAAAGTATTTGACGATGCCCTCCTGGGCGACGGTGGCGACCACCTCGCCGGCGGGATTGAAAAAATGTCCCATGCCCAGACCGCGCGATTCGGCTGCCACCGGTGAGGCCGTCGAGTACAGCACCCAGTCGGAGAAGTCGACCTGGCGGTGGAACCAGATCGAATGGTTGATCGTGACCGCGAAAATCCGGTCCCAACCCCACGACAACCCGTGGGTTGTGATGATCGAATCCAGCACGGTGGTGTCCGAGGCGTAAACCATCGCGGCGGTATGCAACACCGGATCGTCGGGCATCTCCCCCGACGCCGTCATCCACACCCGATTGCGGTCCAGTCGCCCACCTTTGTCCCGCATCACCCATGCCGGATCATTGGTGTAGCGCCACTCGATGGGGCGCATGGCCTCGGCAAAGTGCGGAACGACCTTCTCGTAGCCCACCAGCAACTCGTCGATCGTGGGCAGAGTGGCCGGATCGGGGACCGTCGGCGCTTTCGAGTTATGTTCCAGGCCGTGGCCCGCCGCCAGGTAGGACACCAGCGCCGTGGCCAGCAACTTGCCGTCCTGAACGGCGTCAACGCGGCGGTTGGCAAAGCGCCGTTCCTCGCGGAGTCGTCGGACCTGGAACTCGATGTCGTGGGCGGGATCACCGCCGGCGATGAAATGCACCGACAGCGCACTGGGCGGCAGGTCATGCTCGACGGTGCGGCACGCGGCGGTGAAGGCCTGCGCCATCAACTGGCCACCGAAGGTGCGTACTGGATTCTTGCGCGGGTGGCGTCCGGTGAACACATCATCACCGCTGGGTGACGGTGCTTGCGGGGACAGGTCGAGAATGGACAGCAGTTCGTCGAAGTCGGAGTGCTCTGGCGGCGATAGCTCACCTTGGGGCACGCGCTGCCTCTCGCTAGTGGTCGTTCTCCCCGATCCGGTGGATATGAATCAGATTCGTCGAGCCTACTGTGCCAGGTGGGGCACCGGCGACGATGACCACCAGGTCACCACGCTGGTAGCGGCCCATGGTCAGCAGCAGGTGGTCGACCTGGCGGATCATATCGTCGGTGCTGTCGGCGTGCGGCACCACGAACGTCTCCGCCCCCCAGGTCAGCGCGAGTTGGTTGCGAATCTCCGATGCTGTGACGAACGCCAGCAGTGGCAGGCGGCTGTGCAGTCGGGCCAGGCGACGCACGGTATCCCCCGATGAGGTGAATGCCACCAGCGCCCTCGCGTCGAGGCGCTCACCGATATCCCTTGCCGCATAGGAGATTACGCCCCGCTTGGTACGGGGCACGTGGGTCAGGGGCGGCGGCGGGTTGTTCTCCTCCATCGAGCAGATGATCCGGCTCATGGTCCGGACTGCCTCGATCGGGAACTTGCCCACCGAGGTCTCGCCGGAGAGCATCACCGCGTCGGCGCCGTCAAGCACCGCGTTGGCGACGTCGGAGGCCTCCGCCCGGGTAGGTCGGGAGTTCTCGATCATCGACTCCAACATCTGGGTCGCAACGATCACCGGTTTGGCGTTCTCCCGGGCGATCTGGATCGCCCGCTTCTGCACCAGTGGGACCTCCTCGAGGGGCAGTTCGACCCCCAGATCACCACGGGCGACCATGATCGCGTCGAAGGCCAGCACGATGGCTTCGAGGTTCTCCACCGCCTCCGGCTTCTCGAGTTTGGCGATCACCGGCACCCGGCGGCCCACCCGGTCCATCACCTCGTGAACCAGGTCGATGTCACTGGGCGATCGGACGAAGGACAGCGCGACGAGGTCAACGCCGAGTTTGAGGGCGAACTCCAGATCGGCAATGTCCTTGTCCGACAGCGCCGGAACGGAGAACGCCATCCCCGGCATCGACAACCCTTTGTTGTTGCTCACCGGACCGCCCTCGGTGACCATGCAGACCACGTCGTCACCGTCGACGTGCTCGACCACCAGAGCCACTTTGCCGTCGTCGACGAGCAGCCGGTCGCCGGGCTGGGCGTCCTTGGCCAGGTTCTTGTAGGTGGTCGAGACCCGGTCGTGGGAGCCCTCGCAGTCCTGCACCGTGATGCGGACGGTCTCACCATTGGCCCATTCGGTGCGGCCCTCGGCGAACCGGCCCAACCGGATCTTGGGACCCTGCAAGTCGGCGAGGATACCGACCGCCCGCTCTGCGGCGTCGGAGGCGTGGCGCACCCGGTTGTAGGACGCCTCGTGGTCTGGGTAGTCGCCGTGGCTGAAGTTCAGTCGGGCGACGTCCATCCCGGCCTCGACAAGCTCCCTGACCTTGGCGTCAGTGTCGGTGGCAGGGCCGAGGGTGCAGACGATTTTCGCGCGCCGGGTCACGACGCCTGAGCATAGTCCGATTCGGCCGCCGCGCTTCGTTGTCCTACGAAATGAGCATCGTGGGAACCAGCGGGAATCCGGGGAGATTCCGCACCACGGTCCATCCCAGCGTGGCGACGACGATCACCACGAGCAGTGCGGTGGTGACCACCTCGCGGCCGCGGCGCAGCCGAACAACCGCCCAGAGGGCGAGCAGGGGTAAACCGATGAGGAGAAACACGTTGTCGTGCACCGCGGCCGGGAGGTTCCCGTGCAGCACGTCGTGGGTCATGCGCAGACCTCCGCAGGCGGGGCAGTCCCATCCGGTGATCACCTTGAAGGGGCAGAACGAAAACGGGAACATCGCCCCGGGCCGGTGCGGATCGACCGTCGCGACCCAGGCCAGCGCCGCGGCTCCGAGCGCGGTGGAGCCTGCGACCCAGAGCTTGCCGGTCGTGACCGTCATAGCGGCAAGCATGCCAGAGTCTGGGGTCGGCTGGCCGGGGTCACTCGCTGGAACTGGGGGCACCCCACAGCAGCCGCTTGAGGGTGGATCCCTTGAGCTTTTCCGGTTCGCCGTCGATCGGCTCATCGTCGGCCGGAAGATCCTCAGTCACTGCCTCGGGCCCGGCCGCCGGTGCGGACTCGGCCTCGATGGCCTCGATATCCGCCTGGGTTTCGGGCTGCGTCTCAGCTTGGACGGCCTCTTCAGGTGCCTCGACTTCGGGAGTCTCGACTTCGGGTGCCTCGACTTCGGGAGTCTCGACTTCGGGTGCCTCGACTTCGGGAGTCTCGACTTCAGGTGCCTCAGCTGCGACAACGGCTTCTGCCACCGGCCGCGCCTCGTTGGAGACCTGATCTGATTCGTAGACCACGACAGTGGCCGGCTCGTCGACGCTCTCCTCGTAGACCACGACGACTGTGTCGTCGGCAGCCGTCGCGGCCTCGGCTTCATCGTCGATGGCCGTGCTCTCGGCCTCGGCCTCGGCGTCGTCCTCAGCCTCTGCCACAGCCTCCGCTTCGGCCTCAGCCTCCAACCCGGACGCGGCGACTTCAAGGTCGTGAATGACCTGCTCGACCTCATCGGCCTCGGCATCGATCTCAGCATCGGTCTCGACGGCGATCTCGTCGGCCGCCTCTGTTTCCTCGGCTTCGTCGGTGTGGTCGGCTTTCAGCTCGGTTGCGTCGCCCGCCGCGGTTTCAGCGACGTCACCCACCGCGACGGCGTCCTCGAGGTCATGTTCGCCGGCCACCGTCGCCGCTGCGACGATCCCGCTGCCCGTGGCCGCGGCGACGAGATCCTCGGCCCACTCCTCCACCCGGGACTCCTCGGCGATCGCCGCCGGTTGCTTACCACGCAGGCTCGCCGGGTTCTCCCGGCCCTTGGGTGCCAGCAGCATGTAGACCACTGCGCCGATGAACACGAAGGTTGCCGTGAAGACGTTGATCCGGATGCCGGCGATCTCGGTGGCGGTGTCATCGCGCATCCACTCGATCCAGAACCGGCCCACACAGTAGGCCGCCACGTAGAGGGCGAACAGCCGGCCATGGCCGAGCCGGAACCTGCGATCGGCCCAGATCAGCAGGACGAAGACCAGCAGATTCCACAGCAGCTCGTAGAGAAATGTCGGATGAACCACGGCGGCGACCTCACCGGTCGACACGCCGTCGAGGGAGTGCACATCCACAACCCCCGAGGAGTCCCGGCGGTAGAAAATCTCCATGCCCCACGGCACGGTGGTCTCCCGGCCGTACAGTTCCTGGTTGAAGTAGTTGCCCAGCCGCCCGATCGCCTGCGCCAGCACGATGCCCGGAGCGACCGCATCCCCGAAGGCGGGCAGCGGAATACCCTTGCGGCGACAGCCGATCCACGCCCCGACCCCGCCGAGTGCCACCGCACCCCAGATACCGAGGCCGCCTTCCCAGATCCGCAACGCGGCTGCCAGCCCGGCCCCGTCCGGACCGAAGTAGGTCTTCCAGTCGGTGAGAACGTGATAGAGCCGTCCGCCGATCAGGCCGAACGGTACCGCCCACAGCGCCACGTCGTAGACGACTCCACGTTCACCGCCTCGTGCGACCC
>CAYXBN010000003.1:39284-157376 GCA_964463215.1 uncultured Mycobacterium sp.
ACCGCCCACAGCGCCACGTCGTAGACGACTCCACGTTCACCGCCTCGTGCGACCCAGCGCCGATCGCCGATCACCAGGGCGGCGACGATTCCGGCGATGATGCACAGCGCGTAAGCCCGGATCGGGATCGGGCCCAGGTACCAGACGCCCTGCCCGGGACTCGGGAAGTAGGCAAGCACCGTTGTGGTCACGTGGCAGGCACCTTCTCTCGAACGCCGACGGCCAGTTCCCCGGTCAGGGTCCGGACCGCGGACACTCCGTCGTCGGTCAACGCCGACACCAGAGCGGATCCGACGATAACCCCGTCGGCGAAGTGGGCGATCTCGGCCGCTTGCGCGCGCGAGCGCACCCCCAAGCCCACCCCGACCGGGATATCGGAAATCTCTTTGACCCGGCGGACCAGTTCCGGCGCCGCATTCGACACCGCGTCGCGTTCGCCGGTGACCCCCATCGTCGAGGCGGCGTAGACGAAGCCGCGGCAGGACTCGATGGTGCGGGCCAACCGTTCCGGGGTGGAGGAGGGCGCGACCAGGAAGATCCGGTCCAGATTATGCGCGTCGGCGGCCGCCAGCCAGGCGTCGGCTTCATCGGGGATCAGGTCGGGAGTGATCATGCCCAATCCCCCGGCCCCGGCCAGGTCGCGGGCGAACGCGTCAATTCCGTAGTGCAGCACAGGATTCCAGTAACTCATCACCACGGCATTACCGCCGGCGTCGCTGATCGCCTCGACCGCACGCAGAGTGTCACGCACCCGCACTCCATGCTGCAGTGCGACTTCGGTCGCGGAGGCGATCACCGGGCCGTCCATGCCGGGATCGGAGTACGGCACACCGACCTCGATGATGTCGCACTCGCTACTGATGGCCACCATGGCGTCGATGGAGGTCGGCACGTCGGGATAGCCGGTCGGCAGGTAGCCGATCAACGCGGCCCGACCCTGCGCGCGGCAGGAATCGAAAACCCGGCCCAGGCGGCCCGGCGCGCTGTGCACAACGGTCATGACACTCCCGGGCCTGCCCCGTTGAGATCGTGCCCGTTGGGACCACGCCCGTTGGGACCGTCAGAGTCGAACAGTCCGAACCACCGGGCGGCGGTCTCTACATCCTTGTCTCCGCGCCCGGACAGGTTGACCAGAATGTTCGCCTCCGGTCCCAGTTCGGTGGCCAACTGCACCGCCCCGGCCACGGCGTGCGCCGACTCGATCGCCGGGATGATGCCCTCCATCCGGCACAACAACCGGAAGGCCTCCATCGCCTCGGCGTCGGTGACGGGCCGATACTCGGCCCTGCCGATGTCCTTGAGGAAGGCGTGCTCGGGCCCGACACCGGGGTAGTCCAATCCCGCTGAGATGGAATGGGATTCGATGGTCTGCCCGTCGTGGTTCTGCATCACGTAGGAATAGGAGCCCTGGAAGGCGCCCGGTGATCCGCCGCTGAAGGTGGCGGCATGCCGTCCGGTCTCCACGCCGTCCCCGCCGGCCTCGCAGCCGATCAGTCTCACCCCGGGGTCGTCGATGAACGGGTGGAAGATCCCGATGGCATTCGATCCTCCCCCGACGCAGGCCAGCACCGCATCCGGAAGCCGGCCGGTCATGTCGAGCATCTGGGCGCGGGCTTCCAAGCCGATGATCCGCTGGAAGTCACGCACCATGAGGGGGAACGGGTGCGGGCCGGCGGCGGTGCCGAAGCAGTAGTAGGTGTCGTCGGCGTGGGCCACCCAATCCCGGAACGCCTCGTTGACGGCGTCCTTGAGGGTCTTCGACCCGGACTGCACCGCCACCACCGTGGCGCCGAGCAACCGCATCCGGGCCACGTTCAGTGCCTGCCGGGCGGTGTCGACAGCCCCCATGTAGACCACGCACTCCAGCCCCAGCAGGGCGCACGCGGTGGCCGTCGCCACGCCGTGTTGCCCGGCGCCGGTCTCGGCAATGACCCTGCTCTTGCCCATCTGCCGGGCCAGCAGGGCTTGGCCCAGAACGTTGTTGATCTTGTGCGAACCGGTGTGGTTGAGGTCCTCGCGTTTGAGGAAGATCCGGGCACCGCCGGCGTGGGCGGTCAGTCGGGCCGCCTCGTACATCGGGGACGGCCGACCGGCGTAGTGGGTCTGCAGTCGGTCGAGTTCGTTGAGGAAGGTCTGGTCGGTCCGGGCCTTCTCGTAGGCGGCGGTGACCTCCTCGATGACCGCCATCAGTGCCTCGGGGACATACCGGCCGCCGAAGATTCCGAAGTGACCACGCGCGTCGGGGTCGTGGACCGTCGGTTCGGCGACGGCCACGCTGGCCCGCGGGAGGTTCGGTGTGGAGGTGTCGGCCATTTGGGTTCCTGCGCCGGAGGTTCTCAGCGTACCGGTTTCGGACAGGACGGGTGGGCGCCCGCGGTGACCAGTTCGGAGACCGCAGTCCGCGGATCACCGCTGGTCACCAGGCCTTCGCCAACCAGGACGGCGTCAGCGCCCGCCCCGGCGTAGGCGAGCAGGTCGGCCGGACCGCGGACCCCGGACTCGGCGACCCGGATGACGTTGGACGGCAGCCCGGGCGCGATCCGTCCGAAGCAGTCCCGATCCACGCTGAGGGTCTTCAGGTCGCGGGCGTTGACCCCGATCACCGAGGCGCCGGCCTGCAGAGCGCGATCGGCCTCCTCTTCGGTGTGCACCTCGACGAGTGCGGTCATGCCCAACGACTCGGTGCGGTCGAGCATCGAGACCAGCGCGGGTTGGTCCAGCGCGGCGACGATCAACAACAACATGTCAGCGCCGTGGGCACGGGCCTCGTGGATCTGATACGGGCGAACGATGAAGTCTTTGCGCAACACCGGAATGGTCACCGCCGCGCGCACAGCATCCAGGTCGGCCAGCGAACCCTGGAAGCGGCGCTCCTCGGTCAGCACGCTGATGACCCGGGCTCCGCCGTTCTGGTACGACCGCGCCAGTTCGGCCGGATCGGCGATGGGTGCCAGTTGACCCCGCGACGGGCTTGCTCGCTTCACCTCGGCGATGACGGCGATGCCAGGCGCCCGCAGGGCCGCCATGGCGTCCCGCGGCGGTGGCGCGGCCTCCGCTGCGGCCTTGATCTGCGACATGCTCACGACCGCCTCGCGCGCGGCAAGGTCAGCGCAGACTCCCTCGAGAATGGAGTCGAGCACGGTTGCCGAACTCATTGCGAGCAGATCCCCTCTTGCGTCAGCTGACTTACACGCCGATTCGGTCAAAGGGTAGCCGCCCGGAAGTCGGCTGCCGTCACCGACCCTCGGTCTACCGCGTCGGATCCCGGCCTTCGTCGAGGGCGTCCCACATGCCGCGTTCGGACAGTGGATCACCTCCGCCGTCGCCGCCGGACCCGGGTGCGGCGTATTTCGTTCCCCGGTCGGCCGTATCGGCTGCTGAACCCGCCGCGCGCATCAGCAGGACCGCCGCCAGCAGCGCACCGACCGCGGCCGCCAGGGTGACCACTGCGCCGGGCAGATAGCGCTCGCTGTCGACCAGGGTGGCGATTTGCACCCCGGCCAATTCGGCCCCGCGCGGAGCGACATCGGGGATCGCGATGAGACTCGCACCGAGGTAGCCCAGCGCCAGGCACACCACCGCCAGCAGCAGGGCCACCAGCCGCAGCAACCATCCCCGCGCCGCCAACGCAGCCAACGCCGCAACCGCCAGCAGCACCGCCATCGGCAGTATCGCCGTCGACCACGACGCGCCGTTGAGGGTAGTGGCGACCGGATGGGTGAGCCCGTCGAAGGAGGTCACCGAGACCCAGGGCAGCCGAGAAGCCACCCACAGCGCCGCCGCGGACAGCAACAGCAGGATCTGCGCAACCCGGATCACGGCGCCTTCAGCGTCTCGGCGGCCGCGATCGCGGCCAGTACAGCCTTGGCCTTGTTGGCCGACTCGGTGTACTCGTACGGGCCGTTGGAGTCGGCCACCACCCCGCCGCCGGCTTGGACATAGGCGGTGCCGCCGCGCATCAGCGCCGTGCGAATGGCGATCGCGAAGTCGGCGTTGCCGGCGAAGTCGAGGTAGCCGACCACTCCCCCGTAGAGGCCGCGGCGGGTCATCTCGACCTCCTCGATGAGTTCCATCGCGCGGACCTTCGGCGCCCCCGACAGGGTTCCGGCCGGAAAACACGCCGTGACGGCGTCCAACGGGGTGCGGCCCTGCGCCAGCAGCCCCGTCACGGTCGACACCAGGTGCATGACGTGGCTGTAGCGCTCGATGTGGCTGTAGTCCTCGACCCGGACCGTGCCGGGAACGCACACCCGGCCGAGGTCGTTGCGGCCGAGGTCGACCAGCATCAGATGCTCGGCACGTTCCTTTTCGTCGGAGAGCAATTCCTTTTCCAGCAGCAGGTCCTCCTCCTCGGTGCGGCCCCGCCACCGGGTGCCCGCGATCGGGTGGGTGGTGGCCCAGCCGTCCTGCACGGTGACTAGCGCCTCGGGGCTGGAGCCGACGATCGAGAACGCCGTTGCGCCAGTCTCATCCGGGATGTGCATCAGGTACATGTAGGGACTCGGGTTAGACACCCGCAACATCCGGTAGACGTCGATCGGGTCGGCTGCGGTGTCCATCTCGAAGCGCTGGGAGGGCACCACCTGGAAGGCCTCGCCGGCCTCGATCTCTTTGACCAGTCGCTCGACCACCGCGCCGTACTCCTCGGCGCTGCGCTGGGCGCGGTGGCGGGGTTCCGGCCGGGAAAACGTCGCAACGGTGGATTCCAGCGGCTGGCCCAGTGCCGCGGTCATCAGGTCCAGGCGGGCCACCGCGTTGTCGTAGGCCTCATCGACCCGGCCGGCGCCGCCGTCCCAGTTGACCGCGTTGGCGATCAGCGTGATGGTGCCCTCGTGGTGGTCCACCGCGGCCAAGTCGGTGGCGAGCAGCAGCACCATGTCGGGCAGGTGCAGATCGTCCACGGCCAGTTCCGGCAGCCGCTCCAGGCGGCGGACGAAGTCGTAGGCGAAGTAGCCGACCAGGCCGCTGGACAGCGGCGGCAGGTCGGGGTGAACCGATCCCCCGGCCGCGTCGCCCCCGCCCGCCGCGGACCCGGTGGACAACAGCGCCATGGTGTGGCGCAGCGCGTCGAGGGGGTCGCCGCCACTCGGAGCGCCCTGCGGGGTGGCGCCCAGCCAGACCGCTTCGCCGGCCCGCACGGTCAGCGCCGAGGGCGATCCGGCGCCGATGAACGACCACCGCGACCACGACCGCCCGTTCTCCGCGGATTCCAGCAGGAACGTGCCCGGCCGATTGGCGGCCAGTTTGCGGTAGGTCGACAGCGGAGTCTCGCTGTCGGCGAGCACCTTGCGGGTCACCGGCACCACGCGGTGCTCGGCGGCCAGCGCGCGGAACTGCTCCCTGGTTGTCGTGGGGGTGGACTGCACGGGCTACATCCTCCCAGAAGCATCCGCCCAGCAGCGCCCGCCCAGACCTGCGCTGCTCGTCGCCCCGATCGGCGTAGCGTGGCCTGCATGAAACGTGGTGACCGGGTACCTGAGTTCGAACTGCCGGATCAGACGGGTGCGGTGCGCTCACTGTCCAGTCTGCTGGTCAACGGGCCGATCGTGCTGTTCTTCTACCCCGCGGCGATGACCCCGGGTTGCACCCGGGAAGCCTGCCATTTCCGCGACCTCGCCGGGGAGTTCGACGCCGTCGGCGCCTCCCGGGTGGGGATCAGCACCGACGCGGTCGACAAGCAGGCGAAATTCGCCGACTCCCAACGCTTCGATTACCCACTGCTGTCCGACCGCGACGGCAAGGTCGCGGAGTCCTTCGGCGTCAAGCGCGGTCTGCTGGGCAAGTTCGTGCCGGTCAAGCGGACCACGTTCGTCATCGACTCCGACCGCACGGTGCTGGAGGTGATCTCCAGCGAGGTCAACATGGAAACCCATGCCGACAAGGCGTTGGCGGTGTTGCGGGCGCGTTCCTCGGCCTAACGCCCGGCAGCCTCGGCCCGCCGAGGAGTCCCAGCCCGCCGAGCGTTACTCCGGAGCGCCTTGGGGCGTCGAACGTGGCTCTGGGGTAACGCTCGGGGCTTCCGGGGCCGGGGGGAGCAGCATGTCGGCCTCAAAGCAGGTGCGCTCGCCGGTGTGGCAGGCCGGCCCGGTTTGGTCCACCTCGAGCAACACGGTGTCGCCGTCGCAGTCCAGTCGCACCGAGTGCACGTACTGGGTGTGCCCGGAGGACTCCCCCTTGACCCACTGCCGGCCGCGGGAGCGCGAGTAGTACGTGGCTTGGCGGGTGGACAGGGTGCGGGCCAGGGCCTCGTCGTCCATCCAGGCCAGCATCAGTACCTCCCCGGTGCCGCGCTGCTGGGCGACCACAGCGATCAGCCCCTCAGCGGTGCGCTTGAGTCGCTGGGCGATCGCCGGGTCGAGCAGCTGATCCGAGCCCGAACCCTGACCCTGGCCGCCGCTCATCGGACTGTGATCCCCTCCGCCGCCATCGCGGCCTTCACCTCGCCGATCGTCAGCTCACCGAAGTGAAAGACGCTGGCGGCCAACACCGCATCCGCCCCGGCCTGGACCGCAGGCGCAAAGTCTCCGACCGACCCGGCGCCGCCACTGGCGATCACCGGCACGCTGACCGCGGCCCGCACCGCCCTGAGCATCGGAAGGTCGAAACCGGCCTTGGTGCCGTCGGCGTCCATCGAGTTCAGCAGAATCTCCCCGACGCCGAGTTCGGCTCCGCGCCGCGCCCATTCGATGGCGTCAATCCCGGTGCCCCGCCGGCCACCGTGGGTGGTGATCTCCCACCCGGACGGTGTCGGCGCCGATCCGCCGGGAACGGTGCGGGCGTCCACTGACAGCACGATGCACTGCGAGCCGAATTGGCGGGACAGTTCGGCCAGTAGTTCGGGACGGGCGATCGCGGCGGTGTTGACCGAGACCTTGTCCGCACCGGCCCGCAACAGGGCGTCGACGTCGGCGACCGACCGCACCCCGCCGCCGACGGTCAGTGGGATGAAGACTTGGTCGGCGGTGCGACTGACGACGTCGAGCATGGTGGCCCGACCCGAGGACGATGCGGTGACGTCGAGGAAGGTCAGTTCGTCGGCCCCTTGGGCGTCGTAGACCGCCGCCAGTTCCACCGGATCGCCGGCGTCGCGCAGATTCTCGAAGTTGACGCCTTTGACCACCCGGCCGGCGTCGACGTCCAGGCAGGGAATCACCCGCACTGCCACGTCGGAATGCGCCATATCGAAGTGTGCCTGGGGCATCAGCAGTACTCCTGGGGTGCGCCGACTCGATTCAGGATGGCCATGATCTCCTCGTGCACACCGGGAGCAGCGGTCAGCGTCGCCCGGGTGTCGACGGTCCACGGCCCGCCAGCCAGGTCGGTGACCACCCCACCGGCGGCCCGGACCAGCGCCACACCGGCGGCGTGATCCCACACCTTCCCACCGAAACTGACTGCAGCGCCCAGGATTCCGGCGGCAACGAACGCCATGTCGATGCCGGTGGATCCGTGCATCCGCAGCTTGGAGGAGACTCGGCTGAGTTCTTCGAGCACCGCCACCCGGTAACGGCCGGGGTAACGCCCGCCCCAGTCGATGTTGAAGGCTCCGAACGCGACCATCGACTCGGCCAGGCTGTCACGACGCAGTTCCGGGTGTGGCACACCGTTGACGTAGAGCGGTTCACCCTCGACTGCGGTGTAGCGGTCGCCGGTGAACGGCAGCCAGGTCAGCCCGGCCACCGGTTGGCCGTCGCGCAGCAGGCCCAGCAGGATGGCGGCCATCGGCGAACCGGCGGCGTAGTTGAAGGTGCCATCGATCGGGTCGAGCACCCAAACGAGGTCGGCGCCGAGATCGGCGCCGCCGAACTCCTCGCCGTGCACCCCGATCCCGGTGGCGGCCTGCAGATCGGCGACGACCTGACGTTCGATAGCCAGATCCACCTCGGTGGCGAAGTCGTTGCCCTTCTTCTGCACGGCCGAGTCGGCGCGGTGTCCGGCGACGAACGGCGCCACCGCGCGGTCCAGGATCGCCGTGGCTTGGGCGACCAACGCCTCCAGGTCGGCCACGTTAGCGGTTCACCGCGGCCTTCATCGCCGCCAGCGCCTCGGGCAGCGTGAAACGTCCGGCGTAGAGCGCCTTTCCGACGATCGCCCCCTCAACACCGCTGCCGGTGAGCATCGCGATAGCCCGCAGGTCGTCCAAACTCGACACGCCCCCCGAGGCGATCACCGGAGCGTCGGTGCATTCGGCGACCCCTTCGAGAAGTTCGAGGTTGGGTCCGGTGAGGGTGCCGTCTTTGGTGACGTCGGTGACCACGAAACGTGAACATCCCTCGCTGTCAAGACGTTCCAGCACCTGCCAGAGGTCGCCACCGTCGGTTTCCCAGCCGCGGCCACGCAACCGGTGTTCGTCGTCGACGATCTGCACGTCCAGTCCCACCGCCACTTTGTCGCCGAACTCGCCGATGGCCCGGGCGCACCACTGCGGGTTCTCCAACGCGGCGGTGCCGATGTTGACCCGAGCGCAGCCGGTGGCCAGGGCGGCGCGCAGCGACTCATCGTCGCGGATGCCGCCGGAGAGTTCCACGTTGACATCCAGGGCCCCGACCACCTGGGCCAGCAGTTCGCGGTTGCTGCCCCGGCCGAACGCGGCGTCGAGGTCCACCAGGTGGATCCACTCGGCGCCGTCGCGCTGCCAGGTCAGGGCGGCCTCCAAGGCAGAGCCGTATTCGGTCTCACTGCCGGCCTTGCCCTGGACCAGTCGCACGGCGCGACCTTCCACGACGTCCACGGCGGGCAACAGGATCAGTTCCCTACGTTCGGCGTTCATAGCGATATCAGAGTCCCTCAACCCAATTGCTCAGCAGCGCCGCACCCGCGTCGCCGCTCTTCTCCGGATGAAACTGAGTGGCCGACAGCGGCCCGTCCTCCACTGCTGCCAGGAAACGCCGGTGATGGGTAGCCCAGGTCAGCAGGGCGTCGCCGGATCCCTCCCACCGTTGCGCGGCGTAGGAGTGCACGAAGTAGAACCGGGTGTCGGGATCCAGGCCCTTGAACAGCCCGCTGCCCGGTGCCGCCTCCACGACGTTCCACCCCATGTGCGGGATGACCGGGGCGTCGAGTCGGGTCACCGACCCGGGCCACTGCCCGCAACCGGGAGTGTCCACGCCGAACTCCACCCCGTGGCCGAACAGGATCTGCATACCGACACACACCCCGAGCACAGGACGGCCGGCCGCGACTCGTTCGGCGACGATCTCCTCACCGCCGATGCCTCGGAGCCCGGCCATACAGGCACCGAAGGCCCCCACTCCCGGCACCACCAAGCCGTCGGCCGCCAGCGCCGCGGCCCGGTCGGCGGTCACGCTCACCTCGGCGCCGACCCGCTCCAGCGCCCGCTGCGCCGAACGCAGGTTGCCCGACCCGTAGTCCAGGACGACCAGTCTTTTCTTGTTCCTGAACCCTGCTGTCACAGAACACCTTTGGTGGACGGGACGCCCACCACGCGCGGGTCCGGCTCAACCGCTTGGCGCAGCGCACGGGCCACCGCCTTGTACTGCGCCTCGGTGATGTGGTGCGGATCCCGACCGTAGAGGGTCCGCACATGCAGGGCGATGCGGGCGTTGGCGGCCAGGGACTCGAAGACGTGCCGGTTGACCACCGTGTGGTAGGGCACCCCGGATCCGGCGATGGTGAAGTCCACCAGGTACTCCGGTTCGCCGGTGTGCACGAAGTAGGGCCGGCCGGAGACGTCGACGGCGGCGTGGGCGAGGGTCTCGTCCATCGGGATGAACGCATCCCCGAACCGGCGGATGCCCTTCTTGTCGCCGAGTGCCTGGCCGAGTGCGGTGCCGAGCACGATCGCGGTGTCCTCGATGGTGTGATGGCCCTCGATCTCGACGTCGCCGCGGGCGGTGACGGTCAAGTCGAAGCTGGCGTGGGTGCCCAGTGCGGTGAGCATGTGGTCGAAGAACGGCACGCCGGTGTCGATGGCGACCCGGCCGGTGCCGTCGAGGTCCAGTTCGACGACGATGTCGGATTCCTTGGTTGCCCGTTCCACCCGGGCTCGGCGGGTTTCGGTCATGACGCTCCTAGCGGCTGGTGCCCGGCTGACAGGGTTGAGGCAGTGGCTGCCAGTTCGCGGCTGGCGGCCAGAAAGGCGGTGTTCTCCTCCGGCAGGCCGACGGTGACGCGCAGGTAACCGGGGATCCCCACGTCGCGGATCAACACCCCGCGGTCCAGATAGCGCTGCCAGGCGGTCGGCGCATCGGCGAACGGGCCGAACAGGATGAAGTTTGCATCGCTGGGGATGACCCGGAAACCCGTGTCGGACAGCGCAGTACTGACCCGGTCACGCTCGGCCGCGAGGGCGGCCACGCTAGCCAACGTCTCGTCGGCGTGGCGCAGTGCGGCCCGCGCGGCGGCCTGGGTCAGCGCCGAGAGGTGATACGGCAACCGGACCAACAGGACCGCTTCGATCACCGCCGGGGCGGCGACCAGATAACCCAGTCGCCCGCCGGCAAAGGCGAACGCCTTACTCATCGTCCGACTGACGATCAGCCGCTCCGGGTACTCCTCGAGCAGTGTGATGGAGCTTGGCTGGCTGGAGAATTCGCCGTAGGCCTCGTCGACGATCAGCACCCCCCCGGTCATCGCGTCCAGCACCTGGCGCAGCTCAGCCGGTGGAATACTCTGTCCGGTGGGGTTATTGGGGCTGGTGACGAACACCACGTCGGGTCGCTGCTCACCGACTGCGGTGGCGGCGAGATCAACGTCCAGGCTGAAGTCGGCGGCGCGGTTCGCCTCGATCCACCGGGTCTGGGTACCGTCGGCGATGATCGGATGCATGGAATAGGACGGCACAAAACCCAGGGCGCTGCGGCCCGGTCCGCCGAAGGCCTGCAGGAGCTGCTGCAGAATCTCATTGGATCCGTTTGCCGCCCAGACGTTGTCGACGCCGACGGTGATCCCGGTCGCCCGGGTGAGATAAGCCGCCAGGTCAGTGCGCAGCGCGACCGCATCACGGTCGGGATAGCGGTGCAACTGCGCGGCCGCCTCCCGCACCGACTCGGTGGCGTCACGCACCAGTGCCGCACTGGGCGGGTAGGGGTTCTCGTTGGTGTTCAACCGCACCGCCACGTCGAGTTGCGGCGCGCCGTAGGCGGATTTACCGCGCAGGTTCTCCCGCAACGGCAGGTCCGACAGGCCCACCCGGTCTCCGAGGGTCATTGATCCATGTTCTTCGCGCGCACCCGCATCACCGCTCGAACCTGCGGCGGACGGCCTCCCCGTGAGCGGGCAGGTCCTCGGCGTTGGACAGCGTGATGACATGGCCGGAGACGTCTTTCAACGCCGCCTCGGTGTAGTCGACGACGTGGATGCCGCGCAGGAAGGTCTGCACCGACAGGCCGCTGGAGTGCCGGGCGCACCCGGCGGTGGGCAGCACGTGGTTGGAGCCCGCGCAGTAGTCACCCAGGCTCACCGGGGACCACGGGCCGACGAAAACCGCTCCGGCGGACCTGATCTGGGAGGCGACCGCGGAGGCATCGGCGGTCTGGATCTCCAGATGTTCCGCCGCATAGGCATTGACCACCCGGACCCCGGCGTCGACGTCGTCGACAAGCACGATGCCCGACTGCGGGCCGCTCAGCGCCGCAACGACCCGCTCCCGATGCACTGTGGTCCTTAACTGCTCAGCCAGTTCGGCATCGGTGGCCTCGGCCAGTTCCACGCTGTCGGTCACCAGCACGGCCGCGGCCAGCACATCGTGCTCGGCCTGGCTGATCAGGTCGGCGGCCACGTGCACCGGGTCGGCGGTGTGGTCGGCCAGGATCGCGATCTCGGTGGGACCGGCTTCGGAGTCAATGCCGACCTGGGAGCGGCAGATCCGCTTGGCGGCGGTCACATAGATGTTGCCCGGACCGGTGATCATGTCCACCGGGGCCAGGTCTGCACCGTCGGTGTCAACGCCGCCGAAGGCCAGCAGGGCCACCGCTTGCGCCCCGCCGACCGCCCATACCTCCTGCACGCCGAGCAGTCGGGCCGCCGCCAGGATGGTCGGGTGCGGCAGGCCGCCGAAGTCGGCCTGCGGCGGGCTGGCGACCACCAGGGATGCCACCCCGGCGGCCTGAGCCGGCACGACGTTCATCACCACACTCGACGGGTAGACGGCGTTGCCGCCCGGAACGTAGAGACCGACCCGATCGACGGGCACCCAGCGCTCGGTGACCGAGGCCCCCGAGGAGAACAGCGTGGTGGTGTCGGTGCGGCGCTGCTCGGCATGCACGGCGCGGGTCCGGTCGATGGCGACCTCCAGGGCCGCCCGCACCTCCGGGTCGAGGGTGAGCAGCGCGGCGTCGAGTTCGCCGACCGGGACCCGGACGGTGTCGGGCCGCGCACCGTCAAACCGGGCGCCGTAGTCCAGGGCGGCGACCGACCCGCGGGCGGCGACGTCGTCGACGATCGGCCGGACCGTCGGTACCACGGCGTCGACGTCGACACCGCCGCGCGGCAACGCGGCACGCAGTTGTGCCGCGGTCAGTGAGCGGCCGCGCAGGTCGATGCGGACCAGCCGAACGGGTGGGGTGATCATCACCGGTATTGTCCCCGATCAGCGCATCCGATTGAAAATCGTTTACGCATCGGTTCAGACAGCCGTCCATACTTCGTGCTCATGGGTTGGGATCTGTGGCTGGCGTTCCTCGGGGCGGCGATCGTCATCAGCGTCTCCCCCGGTGCCGGCGCCATCCAGTCGATGGCAACCGGACTGACCCACGGTCTGCGCCGCGGAGCCTGGAGTGTCGCCGGCCTGCAGATCGGGCTGATGACGCAGTTGGCGATCGTGTCCATCGGCCTGGGGGCGGCCGTGGCGCAGTCCGTCGTCGCGTTCACCGTGATCAAGTGGATCGGCGTGCTGTACCTGGTCTACCTGGCTGTTCGGCAGTGGCGCACGACAGCTGAGGACCTCTCCGGCCAGGTGTCCGCCGACGCCGACGCCAGGGGCGGTCCGCTGGCTCTGCTGGCGCGGGGCGCGCTGGTCAACCTCACCAATCCCAAGGGTCTGGTCTTCCTGCTAGCGGTTCTGCCGCAGTTCGTCGTCCTCGGCCGTCCGTTGCTGCCGCAGTACCTGACCATCGCGCTGACCATGATGGCCGTCGACGTGGTGGTGATGTGCGCCTACACCGGCCTGGCGTCGCGCATTCTGGGCTGGCTGCGCACCCCCAGGGAGCAGCGGATTCTCAACCGGGCCATGGCGGGTCTGTTCGTGCTGGCGGCGGTGGCGTTGTCGCTGGTGCGGCGGGGTGCGGCGACATGACGCGGGTTGACGCGCCGTCCGGCTGACGATTTGCTTACCGGCATGGGTACCCACCGCCGTCGCTCGCGTGACGTGGATTTCACCGGTTCCACCGTGTTGGTTATCGGGGCCGGGGGTGGAATCGGCTCGGTGGCGGCCGAACGGTTCGCCCGGGCCGGCGCGCTGGTGATCGCCGCAGCACGCAAGGTGGACGGCCCGCTCACCGGACTCGTCGAGCGGATCGAGGCGGCCGGCGGGACGGCGCACCCGGTGCCCATCGACGTGACCGACGAGAGCAGTGTGCGCGACTGCGTCGCCGCAGCCGCCGGCTATTCCGGGCGCATCGACGCGATGGCCAACCTGGCCGGGGTGTTCCGGCCACCGGCCCCGATCGTCGAGTTGTCGCTGAAGGACTGGAACAAAACCATCGCGGTGAACCTGACCGCCACCATGCTGTGCATGAAACACACGCTGGCCCAGATGATCGCCCAGGAGGGGCCTGGTGCGATCGTCAACACCGCCTCCAGCCTCGGGGTGGCCAGCAACCGGCGGAACCTGGGGGCCTACGTGGCCAGCAAGGCCGGTGTGCATGTGCTGACCCAGACCGCGGCGATCGAGGTGGCCGACTACGGCATCCGGGTCAACAGCGTCAGTCCGGGCGTGACGGCGACAACGATGTCGCTGCGGGCCGGTGAGACCGACGCCGATCGGGCGGCCCGGGTGCAGGGCAGCATCCCGCTCGGCCGGGTCGCCGATCCCGCCGAGGTGGCCGACGCGGTGGTGTGGCTGGCCAGCGAACAGGCGTCCTACATCACCGGGCACGATCTGATGGTCGACGGCGGGCAGGTGTTGCTGTGAGAGCCTCCGATCACCCCAACAACGCGCCGGGTGTGCCGATGCGGTTCCCGCCGTGGTTCGAGAACTTCCAGATCAAGTACATCAACCCGGTCGCTGTCCCGATCGCCCGGTTCATGCCGGGCATCACCGTCATCACCCACCGCGGCCGCAAGACCGGTCGCCGGCTGCAGACCGCGGTGTCGGCGTACCGCCGCGGCGACACGGTGGCGATCATGCTGGCGCACGGAAAAACCAACTGGGTCAGGAACATTCTCGCTGCCGGCGAGGCCGACTTAAGGCTCGGCGGCCGTGAGGTGCACCTGATCAACCCCCGCATCGTCGAGGCCGGCAGCAACGACCCAACGCTGCCATGGGTGGCCAGACTGGCTGCCCGCCGCGGCGTCGGCGTGTTCGTCGCCGACGTCGCGTCCTAGCCGGGCGTTCGGCGTGTCGAGTGAGGAACCTCGCAGAGGGGGCGGCGTTACATGTCCAGGCCGATGTCGAGCACCCGCACCGAATGGGTGAGCGCCCCCACAGCCAGATAGTCGACCCCTGTCCCGGCGTACTCCGCGGCGCTGTCCAGCGACAACCCGCCGGAGGATTCCAGCATCACCCCCGGCGCCCGGGAGTCCCGCCGCTGGACGGCCGTCTGGGTCTGCCAGACCGGGAAGTTGTCGAGAAGGATCAGCTGAACGTCCTCGCCGAGCACCTCGTCGAGTTGTTCGAGGGTGTCGACCTCGACCTCGCAGGGCAGGTCCGGTACCGCGGCGCGTACCGCACGCAGGGCCGCGACCACCGATCCGGCGGCCGCGACGTGGTTGTCCTTGATCAGTGCGGCGTCGCCTAGGCCCATCCGGTGATTGACTCCCCCGCCGACCCGGACGGCGTACTTCTGCAGTGCCCGCAATCCGGGCAGGGTCTTGCGGGTGTCGCGAATCTTGGCACCGGTGCCCTCGACGGCGTCGACCCACTGCGCGGTCGCGGTGGCGATGCCGGAGAGGTGGCAGACCAGATTCAGCAGGGTGCGCTCGGCGGTGAGCAGGCCCCGGGTGCCGGCCTGCACCCGCAGCAGCGGCTGACCGGGTTGCACGCGGGTGCCGTCCTCGACGCGATCCGACACCTGGTAGCCGTCCGCGCCGAGCACCTCGTCGAGCACCATTAAGGCGACGTCGACCCCGGCGGCGACGCCTGCTTCCCGGGCGACGACGGCGGCTGTGGTCCTGGCGTCGGCTTCAACGGTGGCGAGCGTGGTGACGTCGGGCCCGTAGCGCAGGTCTTCGGCGAGGCCGCGACGGATCGCCGCGAGAGCCTCGGACCGCTCGTCGGCCGTCATCGTCGTGCCCTGATCGTGTGTCACGGTCATGACAGGGGTGCGACCTCGGTGTCGTGGACGGTGCGGCTGACCGCCTGGGCCGGGTCGGTGTCGGGATAGTCGGCTCGGTGGTGGCAGCCCCGGCTTTCGGTGCGGGCCAGCGCGGCGGCGGCGACCGCACGGGCGGTCGCGGTGAGCGCGACGTCTTCGAAGTCCGCCCGGGTGCGGATCGGCCGTGCCCGCGCGTCTTCCAGCCCAGCGGCCAGCTCCCGCAGGCCTTCACCGTCCCGGACCACCGACGCCCATCGGTTCATGGCCTGCTGAAGGATCGGCCGAGCCAGCGAATCACGGCGCAGCGCATCGGGTTTGGCCAGCACACCACCGCGGGACCGGGCATGCTCGGCAGCGGCGCGGCCGGCCCGGCCCCCGACGACCAGGCCCTCGAGCAGGCTGTTGGAGGCCAGCCGATTGGCGCCGTGCATGCCGGTGCGGGCCACTTCCCCGGCGGCGAGCAGGCCGGGCAGTTCGGTGCGGCCGTGTACGTCGGTGGCCACCCCGCCGCAGCTGTAGTGCGCCCCGGGCACCACCGGAATCGGCTGGCGGGTCGGGTCGATACCGACGCCGTGGCAGGCCGCGGTGACGGTGGGGAACCGCTGCTCCAAACGCGCAATGGCGCGGGCGTCGAGATAGACACAGGCGTCGCCGGTTTCCCGCAGGCGGGCGTCGATCGCCGCGGCGACCACGTCGCGGGGGGCCAGGTCGCCCATCGGGTGCACCCCGGCAGTCACCGAGTCCCCGCGGGCGTCGCGCAACACCGCGCCCTCCCCGCGCAGCGCCTCGGTGATCAGCGGACGACGGCCGGTTCCCAGCGGGTCGAACAGCATGGTGGGGTGGAACTGGACGAACTCCACGTCGGTGACGCCGACACCGGCCCACAGGGCCAGTGCGATGCCGTCGCCGGTGGACCCTTCGGGGTTGGTGGTGGCGCGGTAAA
Organism: uncultured Mycobacterium sp.; assembly: GCA_964463215.1. Taxonomy (GTDB): domain Bacteria; phylum Actinomycetota; class Actinomycetes; order Mycobacteriales; family Mycobacteriaceae; genus Mycobacterium. The sequence continues at coordinate 55,662 of CAYXBN010000003.1, forward strand.
GATGGCCCAGGCCGCCGGTGGCCACGATCACCGACGGGGCGTGGATGACGCCCACGCCGTCGGGGTTGCGCACCAGCACCCCGGTGACCGCGGTCTCGTCGTGCAGCACCTGCAGCGCAACGTGATTACGGCGGATATCCAGGGTCGCTGCGGCGTGATCCAGGGCCCGCTGCACCTCCGCGCCGGTGGCGTCCCCACCGGCGTGCATGATCCGGCGCCGGGAATGGCCGCCTTCCCGGGTCAGCGCCCACCGGCCCGGCGCAGCCTCGTCGAAGCGGGCGCCATCGGAGATCAGATCGGCCACCGCGGAGTAACCGTCGGCAACGATGGAGCGCACCGCATCCGGGTCGCACAGCCCCGCTCCGGCGGCCAGGGTGTCGGCCACGTGGGAGTCCACCGTGTCGTCGGTGAACGGCAGCACCACCGCGATGCCGCCCTGGGCGTAGAACGTGGCGGTTTCGTCGGCCTTACTCAGGATGACGGTGCGGGCGCCGTGCCGGTGCGCCGCCAGTCCGGCGGCCAATCCGGCGACCCCGGTGCCGATGACGACGACGTCGGCGCGCTGCTGCCAATCCAGCCCGGCGGCGTTGGCGCCGCAGCCGAATCCGCGGGTCATTCCCCACCACCGGGTTGGCCGATCTCGATCATCCGTTGCACGCTGGCGCGGGCGCGCCGGGCGGTATCGGCATCGACGTCGACCTCGTCGGCGCCCTCGAGAAGACACCGCAGCAGCGCGGCCGGGGTGATCATCTTCATGTACTTGCACGACGCCCGGTCGTTGACGGCCTGGAAGTCGATACCCGGTGCGGCCCTGCGCAACTGGTGCAGCATGCCGACCTCGGTGGCGACCAGCACCTGCCGGGCATCGGAGGCCCGCGCGGCGTCCAGCATGCCGCCGGTGGACAGGATCTTGACCCGCTCTGCGGGGAAGGCGCCCTCCCCGGCCAGGTACAGCGCCGAGGTGGCGCAGCCGCATTCGGGATGCACGTACAGTTCGGCCTCGGGGTGGCTGCGGGCCTGGGCGGCCAGTTCATCGCCGTTTATACCGGCGTGGACATGGCACTCACCGGCCCAGATGTGCAGGTTCTCCCGTCCGGTCATCCGCCGGACGTGGGCACCGAGGAACTGGTCCGGGCAGAACAGCACCTCACGGTCGGCCGGAATCGACTGCACCACTTCCACGGCGTTCGACGAGGTGCAGCAGATGTCGGTCAGGGCCTTCACCGCCGCGGTGGTGTTGACGTAGGACACCACGACGGCGCCGGGATGTTCGTCTTTCCAGGCCTGCAGTTCCTCGGCGGTGATGGAGTCGGCCAGCGAGCACCCGGCGCGCTGGTCGGGAATCAGCACGGTCTTGTCGGGGCTGAGGATCTTGGCGGTTTCGGCCATGAAGTGCACCCCGCAGAACACGATGGTGTCCTCGGCGGCCTCGGCGGCGATGCGGGACAGCGCCAGGGAGTCCCCGACATGGTCGGCGACGTCCTGGATGGCCGGCAGTTGGTAGTTGTGCGCGAGGATCGTCGCGTTGCGCAGACCGGCCAGTCGACGCAATTCGGCGGCCCACTGTTCGTCGGCCTCCACACCGGTGTAGCCGCCCGGGCCGTCGATGATCCGGTCGGCGAGTGTGCCCGTACTCGTCGAGTTCAGGACCGTCATGGCGCGCCTCCTGTCAGGGTTGGCAGGTTTTCGATCTACAATCGAAAACATGTCTCATGGTAGCACTCAACACGAGGTGCTCGCCGTCGTATTCCAGGTGCGTACGCTGACTGCTGGCAAACCGGAGCTCAGCGTGCTGTTGTGGCAGCGGGCCTTGGAGCCGGAGTCGGGCAAATGGGTGCTACCGGGCGGGCAGGTTCGCGACGACGAGGATCTGAGCAGCTCGGTGCGCCGCCAGCTCGCGGAGAAGGTCGATCTGCGTGAAGTGGCCCACCTCGAGCAGCTCGCGGTGTTCTCCGACCCCCACCGGGTGCCAGGCGGTCGGGTCATCGCCTCGGCGTTTCTCGGCTTGGTGCCCTCCCCCGCCACGCCGGCCCTACCCGCCGACACCTGCTGGCATCCGGTTCGCGACCTGCCCCCGATGGCCTTCGACCACGAACCCATGGTGACCTACGCCCATGCCCGGCTGGCCGCCAAACTGTCCTACACCAACATCGGATTCGCCCTGGCGCCCAAACAATTCGCGCTGTCGGCGCTGCGGGACATCTACGGTGCTGCGCTGGGGTACCAGGTCGACGCCACCAACCTGCAGCGGGTTCTCGGCCGGCGCGGGGTGATCACCCGCACCGGCACGACCGCCCACCCGGGCCGCAGCGGCGGTCGACCGGCGGCGTTGTACCGGTTCACCGACTCGCAGTTGCGGGTCACCGACGAGTTCGCCGCGCTGCGGCCGCCGGAATGAGGCCGCCGGAATGAGGACCGCCGTGCTGAGGCCCGCCGGAGTGCGGCATCGGTGCGCCCCCGGCCGGCCTGCCGACTGGCTTCTTAGAGGGTTCTTAAGGTAGACATGTGGCAATGACCACCGCCGATGGGGCCGTCAGCCCCGACTGGATCGGCCGGGCCCCGCATCAGGACCAGCAGCGCGGACTCCGGCCCGACCTGCCGTCGCGGGACCCGTTCCACACCCCGCCGGCCGGGTTCCAGCACGCCGTCCCCGGCACCGTGCTGCGCTCCCGCGACGTCGAATTGGGCTTCCTGGGCCTGATCCCGCAGAGAGTCCGCGCCACCCAATTGCTGTACCGCACCACCGACCGGCACGGCAACCCGGAGGCGACGGTGACCACGGTGCTGGTCCCGGCCGGACACACCCACCGGCAGCCCCGCCACGTCGTGTCCTACCAGTGCGCGATCGACGCGGTCTCCGGACGCTGTTTTCCGTCGTATGCGCTGCGCCGCCGCGCCAAAGCGGTGGGTTCGCTGGCCCAGTGGGAATACCTGCTGATCGCCGCGGCCGTCGCCGAAGGCTGGGTGGTCTCGGTTCCCGATCACGAGGGTCCGCATGGGATGTGGGGCACCCCGCACGAGCCGGGATACCGGGTTCTCGACGGTCTGCGCGCCACCTTGAACTTCGAACGGTTCGGCTTGGCCGCCGACAGCAAGGTCGGGCTGTGGGGGTACTCCGGGGGCGGGCTGGCCAGCGCGTGGGCCGCGGAGATGCACGACGCCTACGCCCCGGAGTTGAACATCGTGGGCGCTGTCCTGGGTTCCCCGGTGGGAAATCTCGGCAACACCTTCCGCAGGCTCAATGGCACCCGGTTCGCTGCGCTGCCCGCCCTGGTGGTGGCGGCGCTGCGCAAGTCCTACCCCGACTTGAACCGGGTGATCGAGGAGAACGCCACCGCATCCGGTCTGGGATGGCTGGACCGGCTGGAACGGCTGAGCACCGGCGAAGCCCTGGTCCGGCACTTCCGCCACGACATGGATCGGTGGGTGCACCCCCCTCTGGAGGAGGTGCTGGCGCTGCCCGAGGTTCAGCAGGTGTTCGACGACATCCGACTCGGCGGCAGCGTGCCGAGTCCCCCGCTGTTGATCGTGCAGGCGGTGCACGACTCGGTGATCCACGTCGACGACATCGACGAACTGGCCCACCTCTACACCGAGGGCGGCGCGAAGGTGACCTATCACCGCGACCTGTTCAGCGAGCACATGCTGCTACACCCGATGTCGGCGCCGATGACACTGCGCTGGCTGACCGATCGGTTCGCCGGCCGCCCGTTGGACGCCCACCTCATCCGGACCAAGTGGCCGACGTTGTTCAACCCGATCACCTATCCCGGCATGTGGCGGCTGGGCGGGATCGTGGCCCGGGTCATAACCGGCGGACGGGTCCCGTTCCGCCCGCTCTAGCCGGATCGACGGGCCAGGGCTGCAGGTTCATCGGTGGTCGGTTCTCCGGCGGCCAGGCACCCAGGTCGTCGCGCGGGTTGGCCACCGTCATGAACGCATAGACCAGTGCCGCCAGCGCCGCCGGCAACAGTAGGGTGACCGCGATCTGCAGTGGGTGGTGGCCGGGAAAGACCGGCGGCGCCTCGGTGAAGTACGCCACCCGGTTCTCCGGTGTCAACGTCACCCCGGCGCGGTCGACAGTGCCGTACCGGCGGGCCACCAGCCATGCACCGACGCCCGCCGCGGCCCCGCCCGCAGCCACCTGACCGATCCACAACGCGAAGGCCAGCGCCGGACCGCGGTGGGCGCGCCACTGCCACACCAGCACCGCCGACACGATCGCCAGCATGGCCAACAACCCGATCAGGATGGCGACCGCGACGAACTCGTTGTCGGCCTCTTTGCCCAGGAAGGCGTCGACCCGATCGCCGGACTTGGTCAGCGCGGTGATGGTGTGGATCGGCGGGGCGATCCAGGCCCATACCGCACCGAGGCCGGCGCCGCAGAGGGTAAGTCCGACAACGACGCCCAGCGCAGCAACCACCCGGGAACGACGGGACACGACGGTCATCGGCGCGCGTCCAGATCGGCCGAGTCGACCCGACCGTGCCGCGAACACTGCGCCCACCAGCCATCCGGGCGCACCTGCACCACCATCCGCCGGCCGCACTCCGCGCAGAACCGCGGCGGCTCCAGGCCGAGTGCAGCGGTGAGCGGTTCGGTCCGGCCGTGCCGTTCGCCGGTGTAGACGTTGTAAACGCCGGCGCCGACCGGAACCGGCAGGTGAGGGGTCGTCATTACAGGGTGGCGTTGAGAGCCTTGATCGGCATCTGCAGGTCGGCGAGCAGTTCCAGATCGGCTTCGGCGGGTCGGCCCAGCGTGGTGAGGTAGTTGCCGACGATCACCGCATTGATGCCGCCCAGGATGCCCTGCCTGGCACCCAGGTCGCCGAGGGTGATCTCCCGGCCACCGGCGAAGCGCAGGATGGTCCGGGGCAGCGCAAGCCGGAAGGCGGCGACGGCTTTGAGGGCCTCGGTGGCCGGCAGCACCTCAAGGTCGCCGAACGGGGTGCCGGGCCGCGGGTTGAGGAAGTTCAGCGGCACCTCGTCGGGGCCGAGTTCGGCGAGTTCGGCGGCGAAATCGGCGCGCTGCTCGAGGGTTTCACCCATCCCCAGGATGCCGCCGCAGCAGACCTCCATGCCCGCCTCCCGGACCATGCGCAGCGTTTCCCAGCGCTCCTCCCAGGTGTGGGTGGTGACGACATTCGGGAAGAACGAGCGAGCGGTCTCCAGATTGTGGTTGTAGCGGTGCACACCCATCTCGGCGAGCCGCTGGACCTGCTCGGCGCTGAGCATGCCCAGCGAACAGGCGATGTGGATCTCCACCTCGTTGCGGATGGCTTCGATGCCGGCGGCCACCTGGGTCAGCAACCGCTCGTCGGGACCGCGGACGGCGGCGACGATGCAGAACTCCGTCGCACCGGTCTTGGCGGTCTGCTTGGCGGCCTCGACCAGGCTGGGAATGTCCAGCCAGGCGCTGCGCACCGGTGAGGCGAACAGCCCGGACTGCGCGCAGAAGTGGCAGTCCTCCGGGCAGCCGCCGGTCTTGAGGCTGATGATGCCCTCGACCTCGACCTCCGGCCCGCACCACCGCATCCGGACCTCGTGGGCCAGTTCCAGCAGTTCGGTGAGCCGGTCGTCGGGAAGGCGCAGCACCTCAAGGACCTGCTCGCGAGACAGCCCTTCGCCGCGCTCCAAGACCTGTTCGCGGGCCTGGGTCAGGACGTCTGCGCTCGTCGGGTCGGCTGCCTGGGTCACGCAGCACAGGTTAGTGCACCCGCTCACCCGACCAGTAGATGGTCGACCCGTTCGTCGCTGTCCCAGCGGCGCAGGCCGACCGCTTGGGCGGGCAGGTCGGCCTGCCCGCCGACTTGCCCGTCGACTTCCCCGTCGATCCTCCCTTCGGTCTCCCCCGTGACCTCCCGCGTGACCTCCCCCGTGACCAACGCCATCGCCAGGCCGACCTGCTCCGCGGTCATGCGGCGGCCGAGGGTTGCGTGCGGGGTCCACTGTCCCGGCCGGCAGTGTGCATACGGTTCGCCCTCGACGTAGGGCAGGCCACGTCGGTAGACCTCCTCGTGCAGGGCCAGCAGCGGCGCCGAGGGCACGATCAGCCGGGCTAACGTCAGCCGCCGGCCGCCGAACACCAACGGGGCGCCCACCGGGCAGCGAAGCGGGAAGCGGTCGGCCAAACCGCGCAGCAGATCGTCGACCTCGGGACGGATCCGCCGCGCCGCGAGCAGGGTGACGTGCGGCCGGTTGGTGGGTGAATGCACCTGCACCTGGCTGGGTAACCCGGCCTCGTCGAGCATCTGCCAGGCCGCCCTGATCGCGGCGTCGGCGCCCGGATCCAGCAGCACTTCGATGGAGTGCGCCATCCTCAGAGCAGGCCCGCAACCCAGTGCGCATCGAATACCTGCCGGCTCATCCGGGCGAACTCCGCGGGGGGCAGAACACCGGCGCGCTCCGGCAGGACCGCACGCACGGGGGCCAACTCCGCCAAGGCGCCGCGGTTGTAGGTCTCGGCCACTCCCGGATCGGCAGGCCAGCTGCCGATGACCAGGCCGGCGCAGGACAAGCTTTGGTGCTCGAGAGCTTCCAGTGTGAGAGCGGTGTGATTGAGGGTGCCCAGCCCGGGTGCGCAGACCACCAGCACCGGGGCGGCCAACTCGGCGGCGAGGTGACGCAGGGTCGCCCCGCCGGCCGCGAGTTGCACCAGCAGCCCGCCCGCGCCCTCCACCAGAGTCAGTTGACCGGGCACGTCGACGGACCGGATGGCCGCCAGCACCTCCTGCGCCGACGGCAGGGACCGGCCGACGCGCTGCGCGGCCGCGGTGGGGGCCAGCGGCTCGGGAAAACGTGCCACCGAGACCAGTGTCTGCACCCCGGCCAGCCGGGCGACCTCGGCGAGATCATCGTCGCCGTCCCCATCCGGCCCGGAACCGGTCTGCACCGGTTTGCACACCGCCACCTCGATGCCGGCGCGCAGCGCACAACTGGCGAGCGCGGCGGTCGCCACCGTTTTCCCCACCCCGGTGCCGGTACCGGTCAGGATCAGAATGCTCACCGGTCGTCGAGCACCGCGGCCAGCACCCGGCCGGCCAGGTCGAGTTCGGATTCGGTCAGCGAAGCCCGCGCCGTCAGCCGCAGCCGCGACGTTCCGACCGGTACCGTCGGTGGCCGGAAGCAGCCGACCCGCACCCCGGCTTCCAGGCAGGCCGCGGCCGCCGCGAGCGCGGTCTCCGGCGCACCGAGGATCACCGAGACCACCGCCGACTGCGGCGTGGCGGTGACGCCGCAGACCGCCGCCACCGCGCCGGCGTGGTCGAGCACGGCGCGGGCCCGCCACGGCTCGTCGGCCAGGACTCGAAGCGCCCCCTGGGCGGCGCCGACCGCCGCCGGGGCCAATCCGGTGTCGAAGATGAACGGCCGGGCGGTGTTGATGAGGTGGTCGCGAACCGCGTCGGAGCCCAGCACAGCTCCCCCCTGGCTGCCCAGCGACTTGGACAGTGTGGTCGTCATCACGACGTCGGGCGCACCGGCCAGTCCCACCTCATGCAGCAGCCCTCGGCCACCCTCGCCGCGCACCCCGAGTCCGTGCGCCTCGTCGACCAGCAGAACGGCGCGGTGAGCCCGGCATACGTCGTGCAACCGCCGCAGCGGAGCCAGCGCCCCGTCGGCGCTGAACACCGAGTCGGTGACCACCACGGCACGTTCTTCGTCCCGGCCGGCCAGTGCGGCCTCGACCGCCTCGACGTCGAGGTGCGGGGTGACCACCACCCGTGCCCGCGACAACCGGCAGCCGTCCACCAACGAGGCGTGCGCGGCGGCGTCGGAAACCACCAGTGAACCTGGACCCGAAAGGCTCACCAGCGCAGCGAGATTGGCGGTATAGCCGGACGAGAACACCAGGGCGGCCGAAGTGCCGGTGAAGTCGGCCAGGGCCTGCTCGAACTCCTCGTGCAGTTCGGTGTTCCCGGTCACCAGACGCGAGCCCGTCGAACCGGCACCCCAGGTCCGCAGCGCACGGACCCCGGCGTCGATGACCTCCGGATGCTGCGCCAGACCCAGATAGTCGTTCGACGCCAGATCCACCTGGACGCCGATCGCCGGCCGAGCCCGCAGACTGCGCCGCAGCCCGGCCTGTCGGCGCTGCTCGTGCGCGCCGTCCAGCCAGGCCAGCGGCGAGATCTCGATCCCGGTCATCGCGTCCTAGCCTAGGGCGGCGGCGACCGCGACCATCGCCGAGGTGATCTGGTCGACCTCCGCCTCGGTGCAGACGAACGGGGGCATGGCATAGATGAGATTGCGGAACGGGCGCAGCCAGACGCCGTGGTCGAGCGCGACCGGGGTGGCTGCGGCGAGGTCGACGGGCCGCCGGGTTTCGATGACGCCGATCGCCCCGCACACTCGGGTGTCGGCGACCTGCGGCAGGGTTCGGGCCGGCGCCAGGCCGCCGGCCAGGCCGGCGCCGATCGCCGCGACCCGGGCCCGCCAGTCCTGGTCGAGCAACAGTTCCACCGAGGCCACCGCCACCGCGCAAGCCAGCGGATTGGCCATGAAGGTCGGGCCGTGCATCAGCGCCCCGGCCGAACCGGCGCTGATGGTCTCGGCGATCGACCGGGTGCACAGCGTCGCCGCCAGGGTGATGTAGCCACCGGTCAGCGCCTTGCCCACGCACATGATGTCCGGGCTGACCTTGGCGTGGTCGGCGGCGAACAGTTCGCCGGTGCGGCCGAACCCGGTGGCGATCTCGTCGAAGATCAACAGCACGTCGTGGCGGTCGCAGATGTTCCGCAGGTCGGTCAGGTAGCGCGGGTCGTGGAATCGCATGCCGCCCGCGCCCTGCACCACCGGTTCGACGATCACCGCGGCGAGTTCCTCGGCGCACGAGGACAGTTGGGCTTCGAAGGCGTCGACGTATCCGGGGTCGTAGTCAGCGGGCACCGGGGGCGCGAAGATCTGCTCGGCCAACACATCACGCCACAGGCTGTGCATCCCGCCGTCGGGGTCGCAGACACTCATCGGGGTGAAGGTGTCGCCGTGATACCCGCCCCGCCAGGTCATCAGCCGGCGTTTCCCGAACTGCCCGGTCGCCCGCCAGTACTGCAGTGCCATCTTCACCGCGACCTCGACGGCCACCGAGCCGGAATCGGAGAAGAACACCGCGTCCAATCCGGCGGGGGTGATGTTCACCAGCAGTTGAGCCAAGCGCGCGGCAGGTTCGTGGGTCAAACCGCCGAACATCACGTGGTTCATCGTCTGCAGTTGAGCGATGATCGCGGCGTCCAGCACCGGATGGCCGTGGCCGTGCAGGGCCGTCCACCACGAGGCCATCGCGTCGAGGACTTCGACCTCGGTTCCGTCGCGCACCACCTGCAACCAGGCGCCCCGGGCGCCGACCGCGACTACCGGCGGAAACGATTCGGAACCGATGGTGCTGTAGGGGTGCCAGATGTGGGCAGCGTCGATTGCGCTGATCTGCTGCGGAGTCAACGCCGGCACGCGCGCAAGCCTAACGTCGGCGGTGCCGCCCACCGATTTGCGGCCGGTCGGAACTGGTCTGCGGAATTGATAGATTAATCCGCAATCATGGCCGCCCCCACCCTGACCCGGCCTTCGGAGACCACCGAGCCGGGCTTGACCGTTTCACGCCCGACCGTCCCGCCCCCGGCGACCCGTCGGGCGGATCTGTATCGGCACGATCTGGACGGGTTACGCGGCGTGGCCATCGCGCTGGTGGCGATTTTCCACGTGTGGTTCGGCCGGGTGTCCGGCGGCGTCGACGTCTTCCTAGCATTGTCCGGATTCTTCTTCGGCAGTTCGCTGTTGCGCACGGTGCTCACCCCGGGGTCGTCGCTGTCGCCGTGGCCGCACCTCAAACGGCTGGTGCGGCGACTGCTTCCCACGCTGATCGTGGTGCTGGCGGCGGCCGGGGTGCTGACAGTCCTGGTGCAACCCCAGACCCGGTGGGAGACCTTCGCCGACCAGACCCTGGCCAGCCTCGGCTACTACCAGAACTGGGAGCTGGCCGCGACCGCGTCGGATTACCGGCGCGCCGGAGAGACCGTCTCGCCGCTGCAGCACATCTGGTCGATGTCGGTGCAGGGCCAGTTCTACATCGCCCTGCTGGTGGTAGTCCTGGCCATCGCGGTGCTGCTGCGCCGACCGCTCGGGCCGCAGCGGATGCGTGCGGTGTTCATTGTCCTGCTCGCGGCGCTGACGGTGGCGTCATTCGTCTACGCGATCATCGCCCACCAGAGCGACCAGGTCACCGCCTACTACAACAGCTTCGCCCGGGCGTGGGAGCTCCTGATCGGGGTGTTGGTCGGGGCGCTGCTGCCGTTGGTGAACTGGCCGATGCGAGTGCGCGCCCTGCTGGCAGGCGTTGGTCTGCTGGCGGTACTGCTGTGCGGGGTGATCATCGACGGCGTCCACGAGTTCCCCGGACCGTGGGCGCTGGTCCCGGTCGGTGCCACGATGCTGCTGATCCTGGCCGGGGCCAACCGGTCGGCCCGGCCGTCCACCGCCGGACGGCTCCCGCTACCCAACCGACTGTTGGCGACCCGGCCCCTGGTCAGGCTGGGCGACATGGCCTACGCGCTGTATCTGTGGCACTGGCCGCTGCTGATCTTCTGGCTCGCCCACACCGGTGAGTCCCGCGCCACGTTCACCGAGGGCCTGGTGATCCTGCTGGTGTCCGGACTGCTGGCCTACCTCACCATGCGGTTCATCGAGGAGCCGTTGCGCTACCCCCGGACGGTGCCCGCCACGGCGTCCTGGGCGGCGCGGCTGCGCCGGCCGATCACCGTCGGCGGCACCGCGGTGGCCCTGCTCGCGGTCGCGCTGGTCGTCACCTCCTTCGCCTGGCGCGATCACGTCGCCCACCAACGCGCCAACGGCAAGGAACTGGCCAGCCTGCCGCCCGACGGCTACCCCGGCGCACGGGCACTGGTCGACGGTGCCCGCGTGCCGGATCTGCCGTTCCGGCCCACCGTTCTCGAGGCCGACGACGATGTGCCGCCGTCCACCCGGGACGGCTGTATCAGTAATTTCGACAACGTCGGAATCATCAACTGCACCTACGGGGATCTGCAGGCCACCCGGACCATCGCGCTGGCGGGCGGTTCGCACGCCGAACACTGGATCACCGCCCTGGACATCCTCGGCAAGGAACACAACTTCAAGGTCCTCACCTACTTGAAGATGGGTTGCCCGTTGACCACCGAGCCCCGGCCGGTGGTGATGGGCGACAACCGTCCGTACCCGAACTGCCGGCAGTGGAACGAGCGGGTGATGGACAAGCTGATCGCGGATCGGCCCGACTACGTCTTCACCACCTCCACCCGACCGTTCAACACCAAACCCGGCGACACCATGCCGGACACCTACCTCGGGATCTGGAAGCGGCTCTCGGAGAACGGGATTCCGATTCTGGGCGTGCGGGACACACCCTGGCTGACGCGCAACGGGGAACCCTTCATCCCCGCCGACTGTCTGGCCGACGGCGGCGACGCGGACTCCTGCGGGATCAAACGTTCGAAGGTGCTCTCCGAGACCAACCCGACACTGGACTTCCTGGATCGGTTCCCGATGCTGAAGGCCCTGGACATGAGTGACGCCGTGTGCGGGGAGGACCTCTGCCGGGCTGTCGAGGGCAATGTGCTGGTCTACCACGATGCCCATCACCTGTCGGCGTCCTACATGCGCAGCATGACCCCCGAACTGGGCCGGCAGATCGGAGAAGCCACCGGATGGTGGTGACCGGCGCGTCGGCCCGGTGCAATCCCGTCCCCGACTCCGCACCGTTCCGCCGTACGCGGGTGCCCCGACGCCGATAGTGTTCGACCATGCCACCGCGCAACGCCGCCACAACCGTGTGGCCGGGCAGCCCCTATCCGCTCGGCGCGAGCTACGACGGCGCCGGCACCAACTTCTCGGTGTTCTCCGAGGTCGCCGAGCAGGTGGAGTTGTGCCTGATCGACGATGACGGCGCGGAGACCCGGATCAACCTGGAGGAGGTCGACGGATTCGTCTGGCACGCCTACCTGCCGACCGTCGCCCCCGGTCAGCGCTATGGCTTCCGGGTGCACGGACCGTGGGATCCGGCCGCCGGACTGCGCTGTGATTCCAGCAAGTTGCTGCTCGATCCGTACGGCAAGTCCTTCGAGGGCCACTTCGACTTCAGCCAGGCGCTGTACTCCTACGATCTGGCCGGCGGCACCGAACCGCCCCGCGTCGACTCCCTCGGGCACACCATGACCAGCGTGGTGATCAACCCGTTCTTCGGGTGGGGGGCCGACCATCCCCCTCGTACCCCGTACCACGAGACGATCATCTACGAGGCGCACGTCAAGGGCATGACGCAGACCCACCCCGGGGTGCCCGAGGAACTGCGCGGCACCTACGCCGGACTGGCGCACCCGGCGGTGATCGACCACCTCAAGTCGTTGAACGTCACCGCGATCGAATTGATGCCGGTCCATCAGTTCATGCACGACAAGCGGTTGCTCGACCTCGGTTTGCGCAATTACTGGGGCTACAACACTTTCGGATTCTTCGCCCCGCACGCCGATTACTCCGCCAACCGGCACGCCGGCGGCGCGGTGGGCGAGTTCAAGTCGATGGTGCGCGCGTTCCACGACGCCGGCATCGAGGTGATCCTCGACGTCGTCTACAACCACACCGCCGAAAGTGACCACCTCGGCCCGACGGTGAACTTCCGCGGCATCGACAACGCCGCCTACTACCGACTGATCGACTCCGATCCCGCGCTTTACAAGGACTTCACCGGGACCGGGAACAGCCTCAACGTGCGCCACCCGCACACCCTGCAACTGATCATGGACTCGCTGCGGTACTGGGTTTTGGACATGCACATCGACGGGTTCCGCTTCGATCTGGCCTCCACGCTGGCCCGGGAGTTCTATGACGTCGACCGACTGTCGGCGTTCTTCGACATCATCCAGCAGGACCCGGTGATCAGCCAGGTGAAACTGATCGCCGAACCGTGGGACGTCGGCGAAGGCGGCTATCAGGTCGGCAACTTCCCCGGCCTCTGGACGGAATGGAACGGCAAATACCGCGACACCGTCCGGGACTACTGGCGCGGGGAACCCGCCGCATTGGGTGAATTCGCCTCCCGACTGACCGGGTCGTCGGACCTCTACGAAGCCACCGGTCGGCGGCCGATCGCCAGCATCAACTTCGTCACCTGCCACGACGGGTTCACCCTGGCGGATCTGGTGTCCTACAACCACAAACACAATGACGCCAACGGGGAGCACAACCGCGACGGTGAGAACCACAACCGCTCCTGGAACTGCGGGGTGGAGGGCCCCACCGACGATCCGGAGATCGTTGCGCTGCGACGCCGGCAGATGCGCAACATCATGACCACCCTGATGGTGTCCCAGGGCACACCGATGATCAGCCACGGCGACGAGGTCGGCCGCTCCCAACGCGGCAACAACAACGGCTACTGCCAGGACAACGAGATCACCTGGATCGACTGGGCCGGGGCCCACGACTACGCCGACATGCTCGAATTCACCCGCAAAGTCACCGCGTTGCGGGCCGAACACCCGGTGTTCCGCCGCCGCCGGTTCTTCGACGGCCGACCCTCGCAGAGCACCCACCACCTGCGCGACATCTACTGGATCACCCGAAACGGCGTCGAGATGACCTCCGACGACTGGCATTCCGGCATCAAATCGGTGGCGGTGGGCCTCAACGGCGAGGCGTTGACCGAACCGGACGCGCGCGGTGAGCGCATCATCGACGATTCGTTCCTGCTGTGCTTCAACGCCCACGCTTATCCGGTGGACTTCCTGCTCCCCGACGGCGTGTACGCCAGCGGGTGGACGGCGGTCATCGACACCTTCGACCCGCGCGGCGACACCGACCTGTGCGTTGCCCCCGGGACGACCATCACCGTCCAGGGTCATTCGGTAGTGGTTTTTCAGCGCATGGCCTAGCCCGGACCGGCGGCCTTCAGGCTGTGGATCGAGGTAATCACCGCGCCGCCGGATCGGTCACCATCGGCGGCATGACACCGATACCGTCTCTGGACACCGCCACTGATCCCATCCACTCCGCGCAGGACATGCTGCAGCGCTGGCGAGCCCTGATGGGGCCGTTGGGATTTGGGGAGCGACTACTATGGCTCGGCTTTGTCGGCCCGGACCGGTGTATGGCCAAGGTCCTGCGTCAGATACCCGTCGGGGCCAACCCCGCTCCGGGGCTCATCGAGACCCTGATGGTCGCTCTGACGGATCTGCTGATGACGGAGTTCGAGCCGGGCACGTCGGTCGCTCTGCTGCTCAGCCGTCCGGGTTGCGGTCCGCTGTCGGACCCGGACCGCCGTTGGGGCGCGGTCCTGACCAAGGCTGCGGCACGCATCGGCGTTCCGATCGAGCCGATCTTCCGGGCCAACGACGAATCTATCGTCGCCCTGTGAGTTTCAACCCGGCCGATGAACCGGCCGATGAACCGGCCGATGAACCTAAGTCAGATACCGGTAGGCCGGCGAGCCCGGCTCGAGCGCTTCGACGCCGATTCCCGAGTCGGCCATCCGGGCGCGCAGCCCGTCATAGTCGGCGGCCGAGCCCAGTTCGATGCCGACCAGCGCCTCACCGGTCTCCCGGTTGTTGCGCTTGACGTACTCGAACAGGGTGATGTCATCACCCGGTCCGAGGACTTCGTCGAGGAAACGACGCAGCGCACCGGGTTCCTGCGGGAAATCGACCAGGAAGTAGTGCTTGAGTCCCTTGTGCACCAGGGACCGTTCGAGCACCTCCCCGTAGCGGGACACGTCGTTGTTGCCGCCCGAGATCAGGCACACCACCGTTGATCCCGGCTCGACGTCGGCTTCCAGCAGCCCGGCGACCGACAACGCTCCGGCGGGTTCGGCGATGATGCCCTCGTTCTGATAGAGGTCGAGCATCGCGGTGCACACCGCACCCTCGTCGACGGTGGTGACCGACACCATGTCTCCGGCGGCGGCCAGTGCCTCATAGGTCAGTGTCCCGGCCCGTTTCACCGCGGCCCCGTCGACGAACTGGTCGACGACATCGAGTGTCACCGGCCCGCCGGCGGCCAGGGCGGCGATCATCGAGGCCGCCCCGGCCGGTTCGACACCGAGCACCGAGGTGTTCGAGGTGCGCTCGGCCAGATAGGTGGTGACACCGGCGATGCAGCCACCTCCGCCGACCCCCACGATCACCAGGTCGGGCTCAGCACCGAGTTGGTCGAGGATGTCCACCGCGATGGTGCCCTGACCGGCCATGGTGCGCAGATCGTCATAGGGCGGTACCAAGGTCGCCCCGGTGCGGGCCACGTCCTGCAGGGCCGCGGCGGCCGCCTCGTCGTAGCTGGCGCCGCCGACGATCAACTCGATGAACTCCCCGCCGTGGTAGCTGATCCGGTCCCGCTTCTGCCGGGGCGTCTTGGCCGGCACATACACCCGGCCGTGGACCTTCATGTGCCGGCAGGCCACCGCGAAGCCTTGGGCGTGGTTTCCGGCCGACGAGCAGACCACACCCGCGCGCAGTTCCTCGTCGGTGAGTTGCATGAGCAGGTTGTAGGCGCCGCGCAACTTGTAGGAGCGGACGCTTTGCAGGTCCTCCCGCTTGAGGTAGACCTGCGCGCCGGTGATCGCCGACAGGCGGTCGCTGTGCTCAAGGGGGGTCACCGCCACGACGTCGGCGATGCGCC
This sequence comes from uncultured Mycobacterium sp., assembly GCA_964463215.1. Classification (GTDB taxonomy): domain Bacteria; phylum Actinomycetota; class Actinomycetes; order Mycobacteriales; family Mycobacteriaceae; genus Mycobacterium. The sequence continues at coordinate 71,318 of CAYXBN010000003.1, forward strand.
GGGCCGCCTCGTCGATCTGGGCCGCACTCAGCGGTGCGGGGCCACCCGGGCCCGGAGTGGAGTGGCCCGGTGCGTGTGGGCTCTGACTCAACTCGGCGGACACCGGTTAATGGTGCCACCGCACGGCGGGATTCAGTGAATCGGGGTCAGGACGAAGACCGGGATGTCGCGATCGGTTTTCTGCTGGTAGTCGGCGTAGTCGGGCCAGACCTCGACCGCGCGCCGCCACCATGCGGACTTCTCCTCGCCGAACACCTCGCGGGCCTGGTAGTCCCCGGTCGTGGTGCCGTCCTGCAATTCCACCCGGGGGTGCTTTTTGACGTTGTAGTACCAGACCGGGTTCTTCGGTGCCCCGCCGAGGGAGGCGACGAGGGCGTACTCGCCGTTGTGTTCCACCCGCATCAGGGGGGTCTTGCGCAGCTTGCCGGTTTTGGCTCCGACAGTGGTCAGCAGGATCACCGGTTTGCCCTTGAGTTCGGTACCCTCCGTGCCGCCCGAGGACATGTACAACTCGGCGTTCTCCCGGGCCCAGTCGGAGGTGCTGGGTTCGTATTCTCCGGTCAGTGGCATTGGGTCAGCCTAATGTGACCGGCCGAACCCCTGGGTCTAGCCGGGAGATTCGGAGTAAGTTCCAGGTGTTCATCCGACAAGCAGCCCAGGAGGTCGGCGACGGTGAAGAACCACATCATGATCGGTGCGGCGGCGGCCACGACGGCGGCGCTGTGCTGCGCGGGCATCGCCTCGGCAGACCAGCAGGTTGTCGGTCTGACCTACGATCAGGCAAAGCAGGAACTGAGCAAATCCGGCATGACCATCAAAATCGGCACCACCATCGGCGACGCACTGCAGACCGGCCAATGCGTCGTCACCCAAGCCCGCACCGCGCCGACGATGGGTTCGAGCGGCGACACCGGGAGTAAAGAGGTCATCCTGGACCTGAACTGCAACAAGACCGCCGCAACGACCAGTCCGACTGGCGGCTAACCGGCCCGGGAGTCACGGCCTGGCCGGCTAGTCAAGGCCCATCAGGCCGGTAGTCGAGACGGCCGTGGGCGCACACTCAGCCGCCCAGGCAGCCCGGACCCAGCAGCGCCTTGAGGTCACCCATCAACGCCGACGAGGGCGTCACCCGCAGGGACTGATCCAGTTCCAGGGTGGTGACGCGGTCACCGCTGATCAACCTCAGCCGCACCTGGGAGGTCCCGGGGTGGCGGGACAGCACCTGCTTGAGGGCGGTGACCTTGTCCAGCGTGCACTGCCGGGTCGGCAGACTCACCGCCAACGGCCGGTCCGGTTGGGCCGCTGAGAAGTCTGGCACGACAAGGTCGTTGGCGATCAGGCTGATCCGGTCGTCCTGGATGCGGACCTTCGCACCGACCAGCACCACCGCATCGTCGGCGATCTCCGCGCCGAACAGCGAGTAGGTCTGCGGGAAGAACATCACCTCGATGCCGCCGGCGAGGTCCTCCAACTGGGCTGAGGCCCAAGGCATTCCGCTCTTGTTGACCCGCCTGTTCACCGAAGCGAGGATGCCACCGACGCGCACCTGGGTGTCGTTGGCGATATCCCCGTCGAGGATTGCCGGGATCTGAGTGTCGACCTGCGCGGTGAGCAGATGCGCAACGCCGTTGAGTGGGTGCCCGGACACGTACAGTCCGAGCATCTCGCGCTCGAGGGCCAATTTGTGTTTGTCGTCCCACTCCTCGTCGGGAACCTTGATGGTGAATGCGGAGTCCGCGTTGTCGATGCCATCGTCGCTCCCGGCGCCGAAGAGGTCGAACTGGCCCATCGCCTCGGCCTTTTTGGTGCCCAATACTGATTCCACCGCGTCGCCGTGGATCAGAAAAAGGCCTTTGCGGGGGTGGCCCAGAGAGTCGAACGCGCCGGCCTTGATCAGTGACTCGGCGACCTTCTTGTTGCAGGCGCCAACGTCGATCTTGCCCAGGTAATCGGAGAAGTCGGTGAACTTGCCCTTGGCGGTGCGGGTCGCGATCAGCGAACTGACCACGTTGGCGCCGACGTTGCGGACGGCGCCCAGCCCGAACCGGATGTCGGTGCCCACCGAGGCGAAGTTCAACTCCGATTCGTTGACATCGGGCGGAAGCACGGTGATGCCCAGTTTGCGACAGTCGGCCAGGTACACCGCGGCCTTGTCCTTGTCGTCGCCCACCGAGGTGAGCAGACCGGCCATGTATTCGCCGGGATAGTTGGCTTTGAGATAGGCCGTCCAGTACGACACCAGGCCGTACGCGGCGGCGTGCGACTTGTTGAACGCATAGTCGGCGAACGGAAGCACGGTGTCCCACAGTGCCTTGATCGCCGCGGCGGAGAAACCGTTGGTCTTCATCCCCTCGGAGAAGCCCTCGAACTCCTTGTCGAGCACTTCGCGTTTCTTCTTGCCCATGGCCTTGCGCAGGATGTCGGCTCGGGCCAGCGAGTAGCCGGCTACCCGTTGCGCGATGCGCATGATCTGTTCCTGGTAGACGATCAAGCCGTAGGTTTCGGCGAGGATGTCCTCCAGCGGCTCGGCCAGTTCCGGGTGGATGGGTTTGATCCCCTGCCGGCCGTTCTTGCGGTCGGCGTAGTCGTTATGGGCGTTCATGCCCATCGGGCCGGGACGGTACAGCGCCAGTACCGCCACGATGTCGGCGAAGCCGGTGGGCTGCATGCGCCGCAACAGATCCCGCATCGGCCCGCCGTCGAGCTGGAACACTCCCAGCGTGTCTCCGCGGGAGAGCAGGTCGTAGGTCGCCGGATCGTCGAGTGTGAGCGACTCCAGTTCCAGGTCGATACCGCGGTTGGCCTTGAGGTTCTGCAGCGCGTCGCCGATGATCGTCAGGTTCCGCAGGCCGAGGAAGTCCATCTTCAGCAGGCCGATGTCCTCGCACGACGGGTAGTCCCAGCCGGTGATGATCGCGCCGTCCTGCGGGCGTTTCCACAGCGGGATGGACTCGATCAGCGGCTCGGAACTCATGATCACCGCGCAGGCGTGCACACCTGCGTTGCGGACCAGACCCTCCAGCCCGCGGGCGGTCTGGTAGATGGTGCGCACGTCGGGATCGGTGTCGATCAGGGTGCGGACCTCAGCGGCCTCCTTGTAGCGCTCGTGGGACGGATCGGTGATCCCGGCCAGCGGAATGTCTTTGGCCATGATCGCCGGCGGCAGCGCCTTGGTGATCCGGTCTGCGATGGCGAACCCGGGCTGGCCGTAGTGCACCCGGGCGGCGTCCTTGAGCGCGGCCTTGGTCTTGATGGTGCCGAAGGTGATCACCTGGGCCACCCGGTCGCTGCCGTACTTCTCGGCGGCGTAGCGGACCATCTCACCGCGGCGGCGGTCGTCGAAGTCGATGTCGATGTCGGGCATCGAGGCGCGTTCGGGGTTGAGGAACCGCTCGAAGAGAAGACCGTGCTCGATGGGGTCGATGTCGGTGATCCGCAGCGCATAGGCCACCAGCGCGCCGGCGGCTGAACCCCGGCCCGGGCCGACCCGGATACCGACCGACCGGGCATGGCTGATCAGGTCGGCGACGATGAGGAAGTAGGAGGGGTAACCCTTCTCGCAGATGACGTCGATCTCGTAGGCCGCGCGCTGGACGTAGTCGGCCGGCACCCCGTCCGGGAACCGGCGGGACAGCCCGGCGTCGACCTCGTGGCGCAGCCAGGTGGCCTGGGTGTGGCCCTCGGGCACCGGAAAGACCGGCATCCGTTCCCGGGGAGTCCACACCTGCGCGTAGGAACTGACCCGTTCGGCGATCAGCAGGGTGGAGTCGCAGGCCTGCGGGATCTCGGTGTCCCACAGCGCTCGCATCTCGGCGGCCGACTTCAGGTAGTAACCGTCGCCGTCGAACTTGAACCGGTTCGGATCGGACAGCGTCTTGCCGGTCTGCACGCACAGCAACGCTTCGTGGCTGTGCGCGGCGTCCCGGGTGACGTAGTGGCAGTCGTTGGTCGCCAGCGGCGGGATGCCCAGCTTGCGGCCCACCTCGAGCAGTCCGTCGCGGACTCGCCGTTCGATGGACAGGCCGTGGTCCATCAGTTCCAGGAAGTAGTTGTCCGCGCCGAAGATCTCCCGCCACTTGGCCGCGGACTCCAGTGCTTCGGCATCCTGACCGAGCCGCAGCCGGGTCTGCACCTCCCCCGACGGGCAGCCGGTGGTGGCGATGATGCCCTCGGCGTGCTCGGCGATGATCTCGGCGTCCATCCGGTTCCACTTGCCCAGTTGGCCCTCGAACGAGGCCAGCGAGGTCAGTTTGAACAGGTTGCGCACACCGGTGGCGTTCTCGGCCACCATGGTGAGGTGGGTGTAGGACCCGCTGCCGGAGACGTCGTCGGACTTCTGGCTGGGATCGCCCCACAGGATCCGGCGGGTATCAAGACGAGAACCGGGAGCAACATACGCCTCGACGCCGATGATCGGCTTTATGCCTGCTTTGGTGGCGGCATGAAAGAACTCGCTGGCCCCGAACATGTTGCCGTGGTCGGTCATCCCGATGGCCGGCATCTCCAGGCGCTGGGCCTCGGCCAGCATGGGCGTGATCTTGGCGGCACCGTCAAGCATGGAGTATTCGGTGTGGTTGTGCAGGTGCACGAAGCCCCGCCCGCTGCTGATGCCCATAGGACCGTCAGTTTAGGTCCGGCCACCGACGCCGTCGGCGTGTCGTCCGGCCGTGTCTTGCCGTGCCCGCGCCTCAGGTCTCGTCGCGGAGCATCCGGGCGATCTCCTTGGCCTGTTCGGCTGTCAATTCACCGGAAAGCTGCAGTACCTGACCGTCGATCGGGGCCCCGATCTTGGGTCCCCAGACCACCGTGCCACCCCGCACGAAGGCAACCTGCTTGCCGACCTGCCCCTTGGTGAACGCGCCGAACTCGGTGGCCGACTCATCGGTCATGGTCATCTGCACCAACTCCACCCCGGTCAGCGGGTTACGGAACGAGTCGACGTTGGTCAACTGCACCCGCAGCGCTTCGGGCTGCAGTTCGTAGACCGCGGTCTTGGCGATATCGCAGATCCGCATGGGCTGATCGGGCGGTGCCGGGGTCGGCGGCGGACACTGGTCCGGGGTGGTGACGAAGGCGCTGACCACCGGGCGCACCGGAAGCGGCTTGATGGTCAGCGGCGGCGCGGTCGTGGTCGGGGTCACCATTTCGGTGGCGCCGCGGTTCATCTGCGGAGCCAGGAACCCCAGCAGGAGTGGCACCGTGGTCGCCGCGGCGGAAATCGCCGCCATGACGGCTATCAGAATCCTGCGGTTACGTTTGCGGGTGTCGGTCATGGTGCCTGCAAGGTACCTGTGCGGCGGCGATATGCGCGAGATAACGCGTCGGTGGTGAAGATCGCCAGCGCTACCCAGATCAGCGCGAAACCCAGCCAGCGGGCCGGCGGCATCGGTTCGTTCTCCACCGCCACACCCCACACCAGTTGCATGGCCGGGGTCAGATACTGCAGCAGGCCCAGGGTCACCAGCGGCACCCGCTGGGCCGCAGCGCCGAAGCACAGCAGCGGAATCGCGGTCACCGGGCCGCACAGCACCATCAGCAATGCGTGCGCCGGGCCGTGATTGAGAAAGTCGCTGTCTCCGGTGACCTGTAGCACCACCAGGTAGCCGATGGCAAACGGCGCCGCGAGGGCGGTCTCGGCGGTCAGACTGACCCGCGGATCGACCGGCAGAACCTTCTTGACCGCGCCGTACAGACCGAAGGACAGCGCCAGTCCGATCCCGATCCACGGCAGTCCACCGACACCGCTGGAGAGCAACACCACCGCCCCGGTCGCCAGCACCAGCGCGACGATCTGGAACCTGTTGAGCCGCTCACCGAAAAGCACCACTCCGAGCACGACGCTGACCAATGGCGTGATGAAGTACCCCAGCGCGGCATCGACGACATGGTCGGAGTTGACGGCGACGATGTAGATCAGCCAGTTCGTGGAGATCAGGGCCGACGCGCAGGTCAGCAGAAACCAGGTGCGCCCGGTGATGGCGCGGAGATCGCGCAGTCGCCCGATGACCGCCAGCACCACCACCATCAGCACGACGGTCCAGACCACCCGGTGGGCCAGTACCTCGGGCGCACCGGCGGGGGCGAGCAGGTTGAAGAAAGCGGGGAACACCCCCCACAGGCCGTAGGCCGCCAGTCCGTAGATCAGCCCGCTGGCATCCGGCCGGTCGGCGGTTGAGCGGTCGGTCACGCCTCGGCTCGCAGCACGTCCAGGGCGTGCTGCAGGTCGGCCGGATAGGGGCTGGTGATTTCGATGCGCCTGCCGTCGGCCGGATGCGCGAAGGCCAGTGAGCGCGCGTGCAGCCACTGCCGCTCCAGGCCCAGCCCCTTGGCCAGGACGGGGTCCGCGCCGTAGGTGAGGTCGCCGGCGCAGGGATGATGCAGGGCGGCGAAGTGCACCCGAATCTGATGCGTACGTCCGGTTTCCAGATGGATGTCGAGCAGGCTGGCAGCCCGGAACATCTCGAGGGTGTCATAGTGGGTGACGCTGTGCCGCCCGTTCTCGGTCACGGCGAACTTCCAGTCGTGCCCGCGGTGGCGGCCGATCGGCGCCTCGATGGTTCCGCTGGAGGGATCCGGATGTCCTTGCACCACAGCGTGATACCGCTTGTCAACGGTGCGTTGCTTGAAGGCCCGCTTGAGCACGGTGTAGGCGTGCTCGGAGAGTGCGACGACCATGACCCCGGAGGTGCCGACATCGAGGCGTTGCACGATGCCCTGACGCTCGTGGACACCCGAGGTGCTGATCCGGAAGCCGGCCGCGGCCAGCCCGCCGAGCACGGTCGGGCCGTGCCAGCCCACCGTCGCGTGGGCGGCGACCCCCGGCGGTTTGTCCACCGCGACGATGTCGTCGTCGGAGTACAGAATCGCCATACCTTCGATCTCGACGGGCGTATTCTCTACCGGCGCAGGGGCTTCCGGCAGGGTGACAGTCAGCCACGCCCCGGCCTCCAGCCGGTCGGACTTGCCGACCGCCACCCCGTCGAGGAGAACTCCGCCGCCCGCGGCCACCGTCGCGACCGCGGTGCGCGACAGCCCCAGCAACCTTGCCAGTCCGGCGTCCACCCGCATCCCGGCCAGGCCCTCGGGGACCGGCATCGACCGCTCGGCCATCAGGCCGACTCACTCCCGGGTCCGGGCTTACCGTCGGCGGTCCGGCGTTCCGTGCTGTCGAAGTCGTAGCCGAAGATCGACAGGGCCACCAGCATGATTGCTCCGCCCACCACGGCCGGATCGGCGACGTTGAACACCGGCCACCACCCGATGGAGAGGAAGTCGACGACGTGGCCGCGGAGCGGGCCGGGTGAGCGGAAGAAGCGGTCGACGAGGTTGCCCAGCGCCCCGCCGAGGATGAGGCCGAGTCCGACCGCCCACCAGGGCGAGACCAGTCGGCGTCCCATCCAGATGATGCCGGCCACCACGCCCATGGCCACCAGTGTGAGCACCCAGGTGTAGCCGGTGGCCATCGAGAAGGCCGCACCGGAGTTTCTGACCAGGGTCCAGGTGACGGTGTCACCGATGATCGGCACCGGCACACCCGGGGTCAACAGTGCCACGGCCAGAACCTTTGTGACGATGTCGGCGATCAGCACCACCGCGGCCACCGTGAGCAACAACCGCAACCGGCGTCGTGGCGGCGCTTTTGTCTGTTCACCGGTCTGTTCACCGGTCTGTTCACCGGTCTGCTCACCGGTCTGCTCGCCGGTTTCCTCAGCCACGCCCCCATCATTCCCTAACCAGGGCTACCGGCATGATGTCGGTCATGTCTGGACTGGTCGTCATCACCACCGGCGGCACCATCGCGACCAAGGCCGGCCGGGACGGGGTGTTGCGACCCGCACGTACCGGGGCCGAGTTGCTGGCCGGACTGACCAGCACCACCGAGGTCGCGGTCGTCGACCTGATGCGACTGGACAGTTCCCAGTTGAGTCCGCAGGACTGGATCCGGATCGGTGCGGCGGTCACCGCCGCGGCGACCGGCGGCGCCGGCGGGGTGGTCGTCACCCACGGCACCGACTCCATGGAGGAGACCGCATTATGGCTGGATCTCGGCTACGGCGGGTCGGTACCTGTGGTGTTGACCGGCGCGGCCCGGGCCTCCGACGACCCCGATCCGGACGGGCCGGCCAACATCCGCGACGCGTTGGCGGTGGCGGCCAGCCCGCAGGCCCGGGACCAGGGGGTTTTGGTCAGCTTCGCCGGTGCGGTGTGGGATCCGCGCGGGATGACCAAACTGGCGGATCGCGCGGTGTTCGGCGGGACGAGGCTCGGTTCGGTGACCGATGGGGCGTTCGTGGCCGAATCGGCCAAGCAGCGCCCGTATCTGGGTGACCTGGCCAGCGCCCCGCGGGTGGACATCGTCGCGGCCTACCCGGGGGCGGACGGCACCGCCATCGACGCGTTCATCGCCGCCGGGGCCCGCGGACTGGTGGTTGAAGGCTTGGGGTCCGGCAACGTCGGCACCGCGGTGATCGACGCGGTCGCCCGGGCCGCCCGGCAGGGGGTGGCGGTGGCGGTGACCACCCGGGTGCCCGGCGGCCACACGTCGAGGTCGTACGGCCCGGGCCAGGACCTGGCTCAGGCCGGTGCGGTGGGCGTCACCCGGCTGCGGTCCAGTCAGACCCGGGTGCTGATGATGGCTGCGCTCGGTGCGGGCTTACCGGTCGGGGAGGTCATCGCCCGCTGGGGGTGAGTCCGGCGCATGGTCGACACCGGCCACATAATCCGGCCAGTCCAAGCTGTCCACCGGGTTGGCGGCAGTCAAATCAGGGGTGCAGATGGCGAATGTGCGCATCACGCCGGGTCCGGTGCCGCGGGTCTCGAATCGCACACTGACCACACCGTGGCCGGAACCCTGGACCCAACCGTGGCCGTAGCCGGGATGGCAGACGTCGTCACCGATCCGCCACCCGGGAGCGTGTTCGACGCCGCCGGACTCGAGACTGCCGGACTCGACGCCGTCGGATGGGGACGCGGTGAGTTCCAACTCCGGGAACAAGGATTCCTGCCGGACGTCGCTCAGTCCGGAAAAGCCCACGCCGACAAGGCGAATGGGTCCGATCTCCCGGGGGTCGAGCAGCAGCCGCCGGGCCGTCGCGGTCAACGTCGCAGCCTCTGCGGTGGCATACGGCAGCGTCGCCGACCGGGTCAGCGTCGACATGTCGGCCTTCTTCAGTTTGACCGTCACCGTGCGCGCCCCCCGGCCGTCGCGGGCCAGCCGCCGGTGGGCATGTTCGGCGATCGGTGCGGCGGCTTCCTGCAGTTGTTCGAGGGTGGTCAGGTCGGCGGCGAAGGTGGATTCGGCGCTTATCTGTTTGGCTTCGGCACGCTCGACCACCGGCCTGGAGTCCTCGCCGCGGGCGAGTCGATGCAGCCCTGGTCCGACCGTCGGGCCGAGGATGTTGGCCACTTCGGTCTCGGTGAGTGTGGCGAGTTTGCCGACCGTGTCGATGCCGAGCCGGTGCAGTTTGTCCTCGGCCACCGGTCCGATCCCCCACAACCGTCGCACCGGCAGGCTCTCCAGCAACAGCGCTTCCTCGTCGCGCCGGATCACCCGCATCCCATCGGGTTTGGCCAGCCCGGAGGCGATCTTAGCGATCTGCTTTCCCGATCCGGCCCCGACCGAAGCCACCAGACCGGTCTGCTCCCGGATCCGGACCCGAAGCTGGGCGCAGAACGCGGCCACCTCGTCGGCGGAGGCGCCGCTCAGTGCGATCGGCTCGCCGAAGGCCTCGTCGAAGGACAATTGCTCGAGCACCGGAACAACCGCCCGCACCGCGTCCATCACCCGACGGCTGGCCATGCTGTACACCGATCCGCGGGGCGGCAGGACCACCGCACCGACCCCGACCAACCGGCGTGCCTGGTGCACCGGCATCGCCGAGGTGGCCCCGAAGGTGCGGGCTTCGTAACTGGCCCCGGCCACCACCCCGCGGCCGCCCATGCCGCCGACCAGGACCGGCCGCCCGCGCAGAGTCGGGCGGGTCAACTGCTCGACGGAGGCGAAGAACGCGTCCATGTCGAAATGCAGCACCCAGCGATCGACCACTCCTGCAGGCTATCTCCCCAGGTCAGCTACGCTGAGGGATGGTGTCGCCGTCAATGGCTTCGTCGTTGAGAGCGTCGGTCAGCAGCAACCACACCAGCGTCGCCAACCCGATCGCCATCGCCTGAATACTGACGACGAAGGTGATGTACTCGTGCCACACCGCAGCCGTCCCGCACAGTGGTCCCTGGTCAATTTTGACGTCCATCGACAGGCACAGCGCCAAACTGATGCACAGGATCAGCACGACGAATACCGGCGCCATTCGTCGTCCCGGATCGCGTTCGATTGCGTTGCGGCGTACGTAGTTCAATTCGACCGCGATCGTGAGCAGGACGACGGCTTGCAGTTGGGCGATGATGTCGTAGAAGAGGGCTGACACCTCGCCGGCGCAGCCGGGATTGGTGTTGATCCACGGTGACCACAGTGCCGAGGCCACCTGCACGACGAAGGTTCCGAACACCAACGGCGCGATCCACCCCCGTGACACCGCCTTCTCGCTCAGAGCCGAGAGCAGCAGTAGAGTCATCGCGGTCACGAAGACGGCCGAGGCCAGCACCCGCACCCAGAACGACGCCACGTCGCTGAGCCCGGAGCGGAACTGGGCGGTCAGGATCAGCACCACGTGAGCGCCCACAACCAGCAGGGCTCCGGCCATCCATTTTCCGGTGAGCAGATTGCGCACGAACACCCCGGGCGGATCGCCGTCCTCGCTGATCAACCACTTGAGCGCCGCCGTGGCCAAGACCAAGACCACGTCAAGGGCCAGGACCAGCCACTGATGATGGGTCGCGACCAGGTCAGTGTTGCCGGTGACGTCGAGCAGGAACTCGACGAAGTCGTCGCTGAAGGTGAAACCGACAATCAACAGAAAGACGACCACCAGCGCCGGGATGCTGTTCCGAAGGTCGGGCACGCTCACCCGGGCGGACTCCTCGCTCACCTGAAGAATGTATCGACACGCACCGTTCAGATGCGCGTGACCGATACCCGCACACCGTCCCCGATCTCCACCCCGTCGACCGGTTCACCGAACTCGAATCCGGTGGCCAGGATTTCGCCGGCGATCAGATCACGGTGGGTGCGGGCCCAGTCCGCCCGCCCGGGCGGCACCGCCATCACCACGCTGATCCGATCGCTGACGTCCAGTCCGGTGGACTTGCGGAGGTCCTGAAGTTCCCGGATGCGGTCCTTGGCCCAGCCTTCGGCTTCCAGTTCCGGTGTGACGGTGTCGTCGAGCACCACCAGACCTGCCCCGCCGGGCAACGCCGCGGTGCCGGCCGGGTCCGCGGCGACCAGGGTGGCGTCATACTCCCCGGGATGCAGGACCACCTCCCCCGCGCTGAGGGTGCCGTCCGGGTTCTGCACCCCCCGGCCGGCTTTCACCGCCTTGATGGCGTCCTGCACCGACCTTCCCAGCCGTGGCCCGGCCGCCCGCGCGTTGACGGTCAGTTCGAATCGGCCGTGCGCGGCGATGTCACTGGTCAACTTGACCGCCTTGACGTTGAGCTCGTCGGCGATCAGGCCGACGAAAGGCTCCAGGCGCTGCGGGTCCTCGACGGCCACAATCACTTTCGGCAGCGGCAGCCGCACCCGCAGCTTCTTGGCCTTACGCAACGACGAGGCCGCCGAACAGACGTCACGCACCTGATCCATCGCGGCGACCAGGTCGGGATCGGCAGGCAGCAGCCCGGCCTGGGACCCTCCCGTCGCTTCACTCGCCCCGGCAGGCCAATCGGTCAGGTGCACCGAGCGGCCGCCGGTGATTCCGCGCCAGATCGCCTCGGTAGCCATCGGAAGCAGCGGAGCGGCCAGTCGGGCGGTGACCTCGAGAACCGTGTGCAGGGTGTCGATCGCGTCCTGGTCCTCGCTCCAGAACCGCGATCGGGACCGGCGCACATACCAATTAGTCAGCGCCTCGGTGAACTGACGCAACTGCTCGCAGGCACCCGAGATGTCGCAGACGTCCATCGCCGCGGTGAGATCGTCGCGCAGCGCGGCCAGTTTGGCCAGAATGTAGCGGTCCAGCACATGGGTGGAGTCGGTGCGCCAGGTGCCTACCGCGGGCGCATACAGGGTCAGGAAGCTGTAGGCGTTCCACAGCGGCAACAGCACCTGCCGCACACCCTCGCGGATGCCCTGCTCGGTGACGATCAGGTTGCCGCCACGCAGGATGGGCGAGGCCATCAGGAACCATCGCATGGCGTCGGATCCGTCGCGGTCGAACACTTCGTTGACGTCGGGATAGTTGCGCAGCGACTTGCTCATCTTCGCGCCGTCGTTGCCCAGCACGATGCCGTGCGCCACGCAGGTGGTGAAGGCCGGCCGGTCGAACAAGGCCGTCGCCAGAACATGCAAGGTGTAGAACCAGCCGCGGGTCTGGCCGATGTACTCCACGATGAAGTCACCCGGGAAGTGGGCCTCCCCAGCGCCGTCGGCCCCGCCGAGGAACCACTCGGCGTTCTCGAATGGGTAGTGCACCTGCCCGTAGGGCATCGACCCGGAGTCGAACCACACGTCGAAGACATCCTCGATGCGCCGCATCGTCGAGGCGCCGGTGGGGTCATCGGGGTTGGGGCGGGTCAACTCGTCGATGTAGGGCCGGTGCAGGTTGGTCGGCCGGACCCCGAAGTCACGTTCCAACTCCTCGAGGCTGCCGTAGACGTCGATTCGCGGGTAGGCCGGGTCGTCGGAGACCCAGACCGGAATCGGAGTGCCCCAGTAGCGGTTTCGGGAGATCGACCAGTCTCGGGCGCCTGCCAACCATTTACCGAACTGACCATCCTTGACATGGTCGGGATACCAGGTGATCTGCTGATTGAGTTCGACCATCCGATCCCGGAATTCGGTGACCCTGACAAACCAGGACGACACCGCCCGGTAGATCAACGGGTTACGGCAGCGCCAGCAGTGCGGGTAGGGGTGGTCGTAGGTTTCGTGGCGCAGCAGCACCGGTTGGTTGACGCCCGCCGCACCGGTGCCGCTTTTCAGGTCCTTGATGATCTGCGGGTTGGCGTCGAAGACGTGCTGGCCCTGGTAATCCGGCACGGTTGCATCGAAGCGACCGCGTGGGTCGACCGGGGTGACCGGGACGATGCCGACGGTGTCGGTGGTGGCCTTGTCGTCCTCGCCGTAGGCCGGGGCCATGTGCACGATCCCGGTGCCGTCCTCGGTGGTGACGAAGTCGCCGCGCAGCACCTGAAAAGAGTTGGCGGAGTCGGCGAAATACGGGAAAGGCGGGGCGTAGCGCAGGCCCAGCAAGTCCTCGCCGGGGTAGCTGGCGAGGATCTCCGGATCCTCCCCCAGTTCCCGGGCGTAGGCGGCCAGTCGGGCGCGGGCCATCACGTAGCGCAGCCCTCCGACCCCGACCAGCACGTACTCCACGTCGGGGTTGACCGCGACGGCCTGGTTGGACGGCAGGGTCCACGGGGTGGTGGTCCAGATCAGCAGGTGGGCGCCATCAAGGTCGGAGTGGTCCGAACCCGAGGCGCGGATCGGAAAACCGACGGTGATCGCGGGGTCCTGGCGGCGCTGGTAGACGTCGTCGTCCATCCGCAACTCGTGGCTGGACAGCGGGGTCTCATCGTTCCAGCAGTACGGCAACACCCGCACGCCCTCATAGGCCAGACCCTTGTCCCACAGTTGCTTGAAAACCCAGATCACCGACTCCATGAAGGGCAGGTCCAGGGTCTTGTAGTCGTTGTCGAAGTCCACCCAACGGGCCTGCCGGGTCACATAGGCGCGCCATTCGTTGGTGTAGCGCAGCACCGAGTCCCGGCAGGCCTGGTTGAACTTCTCGATGCCCAGCTGCTCGATCTGAGCCTTGTCGGTGATGCCGAGTTGACGCTGCACCTCCAGTTCGGCGGGCAGTCCATGGGTGTCCCAGCCGAACCGGCGCTCCACCTTGTAGCCGCGCATGGTGCGATACCGCGGGACGATGTCCTTGACGTAACCGGTCAGCAGATGCCCATAGTGCGGCAGGCCGTTGGCGAACGGCGGGCCGTCGTAGAAGACGTACTCGGGTGCCCCGTCGCGCAGGGCGACACTGGCCCGGAAAGTGTCATCGGAGGCCCAGTAGGCGAGCACGTCGCGTTCCAGGGCGGGAAAGTCCGGTGCGCTTGGCTTCGGGTAACCGTTGTGCGTCACGTGGGTGGTCCTCCAGTGCCGTGGTCACAGCCCGGGGACGACGACGCGCGGATGCGCGAGCGCCGCGGTACCACCCCGCTTACGCCGGCGACAATGCCGCCGTGCGCCGCTCATTACAGGCTGTGACGGGCCCGCCCGTTCGGTTCTACTGGGCCGACCGGAGCGAGTCCGGCGACTGTTCTTCCGAAGACTCCCCGGTGATGTCCGGATCGGCGTCGATGTGAATCAGTCTAGCCGCGCCCCGGCCGCGCAGCTGGCGGGGGCGCGGTGGCGGCCTCAGTACGATTGGCCCCGATGGGTCGGCACCGATGGACGACGGACTCGACCGCTGAAGGTGGAGGTGTCTTCGGGCGGATCGGGCGCGTTGTCGTGCGGTGGCCGTGGTTGGTCATCGCCGCCTGGATCGGCTTGGGCATCGGCCTGACCCAGACCTTCCCGCCACTGGCGGTCTTGGCCCAGAAGGCCTCGCCGTCGATCCTGCCGGCCGATGCACCGTCGCTGGTCAGTTCCCACCAGATCGCCGAGGCGTTCGGCGAGGGCGGGTCGGACAACATCCTGCTCGTCGTGCTGACCGATGACAACGGCCTGTCCCCCGACGACGAAGCGGTCTACAGCCGCCTGGTCCGGGAGTTGCGCGCCGAGACCGACGACGTGGCCGGCGTGCAGGACTTCATCACCACACCGCCGTTGCGGGAAATCCTGGCCAGCGAGGACGGCAAGGCCTGGCTACTACCGGTGAACATCGTCGGCGATCCGGGCACGCCACAGGCCACCGCCGCCACCAAGCGGGTGATCGCCACCGTCAACGACACCGTGGCCGGCAGCGATGTGACGGCCTACACCACCGGGCCGGCGGGCACCTTCAACGACCTGCAGGACATCGGTGAAGTGGATCGGATCCGCATCGAGATCGCCACCATCGTCGGGATTCTCACGATCCTGCTGATCATCTACCGCAACCCGGTGACGATGCTGCTGCCCCTGCTCACCATCGGGGTGTCCTTGGTGGCGGCCCAAGGTGTGGTCGCAGGTTTGGGCACCGCCGGTTTGGGCATCTCCAATCAGACGATCGTGCTGCTGACCGCGATCATGGCCGGCGCCGGAACCGATTACGCCGTCTTCCTGATCAGTCGCTATCACGACTTCCTGCGGATGGGCGCCGATTCCGACACCGCGGTGCGAGGCGCCCTGGAGTCGGTGGGCAAGGTGATCACCGCCTCGGCCGCCACCGTCGCGGTGACCTTCCTGGGGATGGTGTTCACCCAACTCACCGTGTTCTCGACGGTCGGCATCGCCCTGGCGATGGCGATCTGCGTGGGCTGCCTGGGCGCCTGCACCTTCCTGCCCGCTCTGCTGGTGCTCGCCGGCCGGCGGGGCTGGATCAAACCGCGCCGCGATCTGACCAGTCGGCTCTGGAAGAAGTCGGGAATCCGGATCGTCCGCCGACCGGTCCTGCACCTGGCCGTCAGCCTGCTGATCCTGTTAGTCCTGGCCGGCATTGCCACTCTGGTGCGGTTCAACTACGACGACCGCAAAGCCCTGCCCGTCACCACCCCCAGCATCCAGGGCTATGCCGCCATCGAACGGCACTTCCCACTCAACGCCAGCCTGCCGCAGTACGTCCTGGTCGAGTCGCCGCAGGATCTGCGGACAACACGCGCCCTGGCGGATATGGAGCAGATGGCATACCGCATCAGCCAACTCCCCGATATCGAGATCGTGCGTGGCATCACCCGGCCGACCGGGGAGTCGCTGGAACAGGCCCGGCTGTCGTTTCAGGCCGGTGAGGTGGGCAGCCGACTCGGCGACACCTCGGGGTTGATCAGCAGTCGCGACGCCGAACTGAACATGTTGGCCAGCGGTGCCGATCAGATCGCCGACACCCTGGGCGCGGTGCGGGGTCAGTTGGGCCAAACGGTGGCCACGGTGGCAGGCCTGGTGCAAGCGCTGACGCTGCTGCAGAACCAGTTCGGCGGAGATCAGCCGCTGGCCGACTTCGACTCGGCAAATCACCTCCTCGATGCGATGCACGCCCTCGGCGACCAACTGGGCATGAACGTCGCCGACGCCCTGGCCGCGTTCAACCAGAACATCAACCCGATTCTCAACGCGCTCAACACCAGTCCGGTCTGCAACGCCGACCCGGCGTGCGTCGCCGCGCGGGGCCAGCTTCAGCAGGCCGCCGTCGCTCGCGACAACGGCACCCTGGACCGCATCGCCGAACTCGGTCGTCAACTGCAGGGCATTTCCAGCGATCAGACCCTTTCGGCGACCGCCGAAAGCCTCACCGCCACCTTGAATTCGGTGAACCAGACGCTGGCCGCGGCCGGGCTGGACAGCCCGTCGGGCGTGCAGGCGCAGTTGTCGGCACTCGAGGAGGGAGTGGCCACACTGGCCGACGGAAGCCGCCAAGTCGCCGACGGTGTGCAATTGCTGGTCGACCAGACCCGCAACCTCGGCGCGGGACTGGACCAGGCGTCGTCGTTCCTGTTGGGCATGAAGAACGAGGCCACCACACCGTCGATGGCGGGGTTCTACATTCCGGCCCAGATCCTCACCGGTGAGGAATTCAAAAAAGCCGCCGCCATCTTCATCTCCCCCGACGGGCACACCGCCCGCTACCTGGTTCAGACCAAGTTCAATCCGTTCACCGAGGCGGCGATGGATCAGGTCAACACCATCCTGGCGACCGCTCGCGGCGCCCAACCCAACACCACCCTGGCCGACGCGTCGATCTCGATGACCGGTCTGTCGGTGACGTTGCGGGATACCCGCGATTACTACTACCAGGACCTGCGGGTCATCGTCATCGCGACGGTTCTGGTGGTGCTCAGCATTCTCATCCTGCTGCTGCGAGCGTTGGTCGCGCCGCTGTATCTCATTGGGTCGGTGATTGTCTCGTATCTGTCAGCTCTCGGTCTTGGCGTGCTGACCTTCCAGTTCGCGCTCGGCCAGGACCTGCACTGGAGTGTGCCCGGTCTGACGTTCATCATCCTGGTGGCCGTCGGCGCCGACTACAATCTGCTGCTGATCTCCCGGATCCGCGAGGAGTCCCCCTACGGAATACGGTCCGGGGTGATCCGGACCGTCGGCCAGACCGGCGGTGTGATCACCGCCGCCGGACTGATCTTCGCGGCCTCGATGCTCGGACTGCAGTTCTCCAGCCTCACCACGCTGGTTCAGATGGGTTTCATCATCGGCGTGGGCATCCTGCTGGATACCTTCCTTGTTCGCACGATCACTGTGCCCGCGACCGCGGTCCTGGTCGGTAAAGCGAACTGGTGGCCGTCGAAGTGGGAACCGCCTCCGCCGAGGAAAGTGGCCCGCGAACCGGCGGTGGCCGGCGCCGCCGACTGAGACGACGAAGGAGACGACGGCGGTTGGGCTGATATCGGGGATCAGTCGACCTGGCCGCTGAGACCGAACTCGGCCAGGGTCTGGGCGAGCATCGTGCGTAACTCGGCTCGGGAATTCTCCGAGTCCAGCTGGTAGGCCTCGACCGCGATCCACAACGATCCGTTGAGTCGGCCGGTTATCACCACCAGGGTCCCCTTGGACCTACGCAGATCGCGCAGCGTCACGTTCTGATCGACCGACCTGGCGAAGAAGTACTCGGCCGGTGTTCCGTCGATACACGCGATCTCAGCGGGAATCTCGCCGAGATTCGAACACGACACCGGTGGCGCCGCATCGTAGGCGAACATCTCACTGGCGAAGGTTCGGGCCATCGGCTGGGGGAGCCACGGTACCAGCGGCAGCAGTGCCAGCGAGGCGTCGGGTTCAGTCTTCGCTTTCTCCCGGGCGGTGCGGACTGCGGTCCTGATCTCGCTGAGATCGTCGGTCACCGGGTTGATGACGACCGGCGCGAACGTCATGGCCAAGGCGCGGTCATCGTCCAAACCGGTGCGGCCGTTGCCGGCCACGATCACCGATACCGACCCGTCCGAGGGTTTGGTTCGGCCGAGATGATGGGCGATGCGGGCGGCGTAACCGGCCGCCAGGGTGAATCCATTGCCGCCCAGTTCCGCCGCACGCGAATCCCATCGCTCAGCGTCGACGATCGCCACCGCCGAGGGGATCGTGACGACGGTGGCGTCGTCGACGCCAGAGTCCGCCGGCTCGGGCTGGCCACGTCCCAACCTCTTCCGGGCGATGATGCGGGCCACCGTGGTGAGGCCCTTGACCAGACTGGGCACTTCGGCCAAGCTCTCGCGGGCATCGTTTGCGGCCGCGGCGATGAGACCACGCGAGCGCGGTGGCGGGTAGCCGAAGTCGCGGCGGTTGCCGCGGACCGCATCCCAGACGGTCAGGATGGCGCCGCCGCCGTCCAACAGGCAGTGTGAGCCGATCAGGCTGACTGCCGTGGCGCCGTCGGTGAGAGGCTGAACCGCCAGCAACCACCCGGGGCCGAACTCCGGGTCTATCGACCGGTCGGCCAGTTCGTCGGCCCAAGTCATCAGCTCTGCCCGCGGCCGGGGCTCGGTCGCGGTGATGATGTCGGCCTGCGGGCCGACTCGGCGAACCCAGTGCGGCCGGGCGAACGGCAGCGGCGAGCGTTCGATCAGACGCCCCAGCAAGCCGGTCCCGACTGCCTGGTGGAAGCGGGCCAACCCGGCGGGGTCGACCGGATGCTCATAAACCCACACACCTTGGATCAGCTGTCCACGTTCGGTGGCCCGCAGCAGTTCCAGCCCTGCCTGATCGAGATAGTCGAGTTGCCCGTTGGTTGGACTCACCTCGTCGGTCTCCTATTCGATCCGGCCGGTGAGGCCGAAGTCGGCCAGAGCGGAAACGACGATCTCACGAAGGGCCGCGCGGGTGTTCTCCCAGCCGGGCTGGTAGGCCACGACCGACATCAGGACACGCCCGCCGACCCGGCCGGCCATGACGGTCAGGAGTCCGCTGCGTTTCTCCAGAGCCTCCCGGGTAACCCTGCGGTCAATGCCCCGGATGAACATGTATTCGGCCTCGGTTCCGTCTGCCCGAAGCATCTCTGCCGGCAGATCGCCGACATTCGAACAAAAAACCGGCACGTCGGCGCTGAAACCGAAAGCCGCATCGGCGATTCCGCGCATCGCCCGCTTGGGCACCCACGGGATGAGTGCCATCAAGCCCGCCAGCTGATCGGGTTCCGACCGGGCTTTGGCAACGCTGTCGCGCATGGCGGATCGGGCCGCGGTCAAATCCCGGGAGACAAGGGCGGGATCGACTTTGGCGTTGGCCATGCTCACCGCGTTGGCACGATCGTCGTCGAAGGACTCCCGCTCACTGATCGGGATCAACAGCGTGACCATGCCGTCCTCGGGGCTGACCCGGCCGAGCTTCTGGGCAACCCTGGCGGCGAAGCCGGCCAGCAGCGAATGTCCGTTGCCGCCGAGTCGCTCGGCGGTCGCGTCCCACTCATCGACGTCCAGGGTGGCGAAGATCGCCGGCAACATGACGTTGCGTTTGAGTTCACCGACTGGGATCGCGGTGCGGACTGGCAGTTGTGGTCCTCGCGGCTCCTTACGGCGCCGGGCAGCCAACTTCACCAGTTCCTTTACCGCCATGGCGGTCTGGGGTAGGTCGCGGGCGGCTTGGCGCAGATCGGCCCATATCGCCCGGGCCCGGGTCCGCGAACCCGGCGGCGGGTAGCCCAGATCCGTCCGGATCCCCAGGACCGCCTGAACCACCCGAGTCGAGGCGGCTATCCCGTCGCCGAGAGCATGCGAGCCGGTCAGGGTCACCGCTGTCGAACCGTCCGTCATCGGCAGCACCCCGATCCGCCATCCCGGCCCCCACTGCGGGTCCATTGGGAGTTGTGCCCGCTCGTCGAGCCAGTCGGTGAGTTCGTGGCGATCCCGTGGCGCGCACATCTCGATGTCCACCGGGGCACCAGGTGCGGCCACCCAGCGGTGCCGTCCGAACGGTAACGGGGACGGCTCGATGAGACGCCCGGCGATGCCGTAGCCGAGGTTGTCGTGAAAACGCTGGAGGCCTGCGTAGTCGACGGGATGTTCGTAGATCCAGGTGGACTGGATGATCGACTCCTGGTCGGTGGCGCGCAACGCCAGGAACAGCCCCTGATCCGGATAGGACAGCAGGTTCGCCGAATCCTCGGCAGCCCGACCTGCGCCAGGGGCACCGCGGCGGCCGAACAACCTGCGGGTGGGACGCGCATCAACGGGCACCGCTGCCAACCCAGCCTTCCGGTGAGTAACCGATCTTCAGCGTCGGACGCGCATAGGCCCCGGCGACCGGCAGATCATATCGGGCGACGGGGAGTAGGTCGGTGGACGCTATCCGGCCGCCGCCCCGAGCAGCGTGGAGGCAAAGGGCGCGCCGAACTCGACCACCGGCGCGAAACCTCGCTTGCGGGCCGCGGCGGCCCCGAGGCGCACCAGCGCTGACGTGCTGACGAATCCGGTTTGATCGGTCACCACCAGAGGGGTGAGCAGCCGGTTGTGGACCAGGGAGAAGGCCAGCCCCTCCTCGGGGATCGCCCAGCCGAACGAACCGGCGAGGCCGACATGACCGAAGCCGGGGAGCACTCCGGGGATCGGGAGGCCGTGGAACCCGAGGTGAAACGCCAGCGGCATGATCAGGTTCCGGTCCGGTCGCAGGTTGCGACGGCCGGTGAGCATGGCCACCCGTTCGGCGGAAAGATACCGGCGGCCATCGATCATGCCGCCGTTGGCGATCGCTCCGTACATCCTGGCCAGCGCCCGTGCGGTGATCACCCCGTTGGCCGATGGCAACTCAGTGTCCAGCAGCGGAACATCCCGTTGGACAAGCTTTTTCACGCCAGGGAAATACATCGAGCCGAAGGCCGCGGACAGTTCAAACCCGGCGACCGCCGGGGCGAGAGCGTTGAAGACCGGGTTGGGGATGTTCATCTGGGATCCGACGAACCGGGCCGGGTGGGTCGGGGCGCCGATCGGCGGCCGCCCCAAGTGGACGCCGTCGGTGTTGAGCGGTTCGGCCACCTCGGTGCGCAGCAACTCCCGCATCCCCATGCCGGTGACGGCCCGGGCCAGACCCGACAGCAACCACCCGTAGGTCAGCGCGTGGTAGGCGGACTTGCCGAAGTGCCGGCCGACCGGGGCCGCGGCGATCCGCTCCTCCATATGCCGGTGGTTGAGCAGTTCGCGTTTACGCACACCACGCAAATGGGACAGCCCGGCGCGGTGGCGCATCACGTCCCGCACGGTGATCTCGGCTTTGCCGTTGGCGGCGAATTCCGGCCAGTACTGGGCCACCGGGACGTCGTAGTCGATCAGGCCGCGGTCGGCGAGGCGGTGGATCACCATCGAGGCGACCCCTTTGGTCGCCGAGAAGACCATCGGGGCGGTGTCGGCCTGCCAGTGCCGGCGGCCACGCCGGTCGCAGGTGCCGGTCCACACGTCGACCACAGGCTCTCCGTCGAGGTACACCGACAACGCTCCGCCACCGAACCGCGGGTGCGGGAACAGGGCCGCGAAACCGCGCACCGCACAGGCGAAGTTCGGATCGGCGGCGCCCTGAACCCCGTGCGGGAGGTCGAAACCGCGACTACCGGATGTAGCCTGAATCACATAGCTAATCTACATTCTTTCCGGGTGCCCCGGAAAGAATCGTTGCCGATCCGTGATTGCCGAGAGCGGCCGATTACTGCGCCGCGTCCAGGATCTGCTGGGCGGCAAGCGCCGGGGTGATTCGCCCGTCGCGAACTTGGCGTTCGACCTCGTCGCGGATCGCCTTGACCCCGGGGTGGCCGAGCACCCGGTCCACCACGGCGTCCCGGACCATCGCCCAGGTCCAGTCGACCTGCTGGGCCCGGCGTTTGGCGTCGAACTCCCCAGCCGCGGTGAGGGTGTCGCGGTGTTTGACGATGGTGTCCCACAGTTCCACCAGACCGGTCCCGTCCAGTGCGCTCATTGTGAGAACCGGTGGCCGCCAGAGGGTCTGACCCGGGTAGATGAGCCGGATCGCGGCGGCCAATTCCCGTGCGGCGGCCTTGGCTTCGAGCGCATGGGCGCCGTCGGCCTTGTTCACCACCACCACATCGGCCAGCTCGAGTACACCCTTCTTGATGCCCTGCAGTTGGTCGCCGGTGCGGGCCAGGGTGAGGAACACGAAGGTGTCGACCATGTTGGACACCGCGACTTCGGACTGTCCGACACCAACCGTCTCCACCAGGATGACGTCGAAGCCGGCGGCCTCCAGCAGCACGATGGTCTCCCGGGTGGCTTTGGCGACCCCACCGAGGGTTCCCGACGTCGGGGATGGGCGGATGTAGGCATCCGGGTGGACAGCCAGTCGGGCCATCCGGGTCTTGTCCCCCAGGATCGAGCCCCCGGTGCGCGTCGAGGACGGGTCGACCGCCAGCACCGCAACGCGGTGTCCCGCGTCGATGAGGTGCATCCCGAGCGCCTCGATGGTGGTCGACTTGCCCACCCCGGGCACCCCCGTGATGCCGACTCGGAAGGACGGCTCCGTGCTGGGCTGGACGCCCAGCCCGCCGGCCGCGGACAGTTCCATCAACAATTGCTGGGCCAACGCGCGGTGGTCGACGCGGGTGGACTCGACCACGGTGATGGCCCGGGCTAGGGCCGCCCGGTCGCCGCCGCGGATGGCCGCGGCGAGGGCGGGGATACCGCTGGCGTCCAGGGGTTCGGCGGCCATCAGCTCAGGTCGTAGCCGAGCCGCTCGGCGAGCTTGGTCACCAAGCTGACCGCCGCCTCGGCGATGACCGTGCCCGGCGGGTAGATGGCGGTGGCGCCTGCGGCGTACAACTCCTCGAAGTCGCCGGGCGGAATGACCCCGCCGACGACGATCATGATGTCCGGGCGCCCGACGGCGGCCAACGCGTCGCGCAGCGCCGGCACCAGGGTGAGGTGGCCGGCGGCCAGTGACGACACCCCGACGACGTGGACATCGTTGTCGACGGCCTGGCGGGCGACCTCGTCCGGGGTGGAGAACAGTGAGCCGACGTCGACGTCGAAGCCGATGTCGGCGAAGGCGGTGGCGATCACCTTCTGGCCGCGATCGTGGCCGTCCTGGCCCATTTTGGCGACCAGGATCCGGGGCCGGCGCCCGTCGGCCTCGGCGAAGCGCTGCACCAGTCGGGTGGCTTCGGATAGTGCGGTGATGCTGCCTCCTGTGTTCGCTTGACCGACCTCGTCGCGGTAGACCCCCGAGATGGTCCGGATCTCGGCCTGGTGGCGGCCGTAGACCCTTTCCAGGGCCTCGGAGATCTCGCCCACGGTGGCTTTCGCCCGGGCGGCGTTGATCGCCAGCGCCATCAGGTTGTTGCCCAGCCCGGACCGTCCGGATTCGCCTGCGGCACGGACCAACTCGGCCAGCGCCGACGCCACCGCGGCGTCGTCGCGTTCGGCCCGCAATTGGGCCAGTTTGGCCAGTTGCTCGGCGCGCACCCGGCTGTTCTCCACCTTCAGGACGTCGATGTCGGCATCCTCGTCGACCTGGTACTTGTTGACCCCGACCACCGGTTGCTGCCCGGAGTCGATACGCGCCTGGGTCCGGGCGGCGGCTTCCTCGATTCGCAGTTTCGGGATCCCGTCGCTGATGGCCTGCGCCATGCCGCCGTGCTCGGCGACCTCGGCGATATGGGCGCGGGCCCGTTCGGCGAGTTGGTGGGTCAGCCATTCCACGTAGTAGGACCCGCCCCACGGGTCGATCGGACGGGTGGTTCCGGACTCCTGCTGCAGCAGCAACTGGGTGTTGCGGGCGATGCGCGCCGAGAAGTCGGTGGGCAGGGCCAGCGCCTCGTCGAGGGCATTGGTGTGTAGCGACTGGGTGTGCCCCTGGGTGGCGGCCATCGCCTCGACGCAGGTTCGGGCGACGTTGTTGAACGGGTCCTGGGCGGTCAGCGACCAGCCCGAGGTCTGCGAATGAGTGCGCAATGACCTGGATTTCGGGCTCTGGGATCCGAACCCGCCGACCAGTTCGCTCCACAACAACCGGCCCGCCCGCAACTTGGCGACCTCCATGAAGAAGTTCATGCCGATCCCCCAGAAGAAGGACAACCGCGGCGCGAACGCGTCGATGTCCAGACCGGCGTCCAGGCCCGCCTTCAGGTAGTCGACACCGTCGGCCAGGGTGTAGGCCAACTCCAAATCGGCTGTAGCACCGGCTTCCTGGATGTGGTAGCCGGATATTGAGATGGAGTTGAACTTCGGCATCGTGGCGCTGGTGTAGGCGAAGATGTCGGAGATGATCCGCATCGAGGGCTTCGGCGGGTAGATGTAGGTGTTGCGGACCATGAACTCCTTGAGGATGTCGTTCTGGATGGTCCCGGCCAGTTTCTCCGGCGGTACGCCCTGCTCCTCGGCGGCCACCACATACAGCGCCAGGATCGGCAGCACCGCGCCGTTCATGGTCATCGACACCGACACCCCGCCGAGGTCGATGCCGTCGAAGAGTTGGCGCATATCCAGGATCGAGTCGATGGCCACCCCGGCCATGCCGACATCGCCCTGCACCCGCGGATGGTCGGAGTCATAACCGCGGTGGGTGGCCAGGTCGAAGGCCACCGACAGCCCCTTCTGCCCGGCCGCCAGATTGCGCCGGTAGAACGCGTTGGAGTCCGCGGCAGTGGAGAAGCCCGCGTACTGGCGGATGGTCCAGGGCTGGTTGACGTACATCGTCGGGTACGGGCCGCGAATGAAGGGAGGTTCACCGGGGAGGCTGTCCAGCGGGTAGCCGGCGGCCTGCGCCGCGTCCCGGTCTGCGCCGATGTAGAGAGGTTTGACGACGATGCCCTCCGGGGTGGGCCAGTCGAACTGCTCGGCGACGTAGCCGTGCGCGGCGGCCGCCGCGGCCACCTGCGCTGTCACGGCGGCCGGGGTGGGCGCGGGGCTGGCAGCCGATCCGCGCAGCGGAACATCGGCAAAGCTGGACACGGCGGTGCGGGCACTCATATCACGCCCCCAATCGGGTGAGCAGCGCCGAAAGTGCTTCCACAGCATCGATTTTGGCGGTCAGGTAGCCATCAGGCCGGCTGGCGGCGGCGTCACCGATTGCCTTCTCCGGTCCGGCCAGCAGGATGTGCTCGATGCCGGCGGTCCGCGCGGCCGCCACGATCTCCGTCGCCTCCGCGGCGTAGCGGGTGTCCGTGCCGCATATCACCGCGACCGGTGCTCCGGCCTCCCGGACTGCCTCGCCGAACCGGGCTGCGTCGACGGTTCCGGGGTTGATCGCCTCGATACCACCGGCCGCCAGCAGGTTCGTCGCAAACGTCGCGCGAATGTTGTTCTCCGCCAGTGGCCCCAGCGGCAGCAGCAGCACCCTGGGCCGGGCTCCGGTGCGCTCCAGGAAGGCATCGGAGCGGTCCCGCAACGCCTCGAAGTCGGCCGCGTAGCGGTGCACCGACGGCATCGCTGATGGTGTCTGCAGGGGCGAGGATGCGTGCGGCAACGGCTTTTCGGCGAGATCCGGGAACTCGTTCACCCCGGTGATCGCCCTGCGCCGGTGGGCGATATCGTCGGCGCGCCGGGACCTGATCGCTTCGACCGCGGTGGCGATGTGGTCGACGGCCTGCCGGAAACCGCCGCGCGACTCGATGTCCTGGAAGTGCGACCACGCCTGGGCGGCAAGGGTTTCGGTGAGGTCTTCGACGTACCAGGATCCGCCCGCCGGATCAAGCACTCGACCCAGATGAGACTCCTCGAGTAGCAACAACTGGGTATTGCGGGCGATGCGGCGGGCAAACTCGGGCTTCACCGTCGGCGCACCGCCGGGTATCGCCGCGTCGAACGGCAGGACCTGCACGGTGTCGGCTCCCCCGACCCCGGCACCGAAGACCGCCACCGTGGTGCGCAACATGTTCACCCAGGGATCGCGCTGGGTCATCATCGGCGCGGAGGTGACCGCGTGCACCCGAACCGCTCCCCGATCGGAATGCCCCAGTACCTCGGCCACCCGCGCCCAGAGTTGGCGCACCGCGCGGAATTTGGCGATCGTCATGAACTGGTCGTCATCGGCGGCAAGCCGGAAACTGATCAGCGGCAGCGCCGCGCCGACCTCGACCCCGGCATCGGCCAACAGCCGCAGGTAGTCCGTCGCCGCGGCGATGACACCGGCCAGTTCCCAGGCGGCGTTGGCGCCGCGGTTGTGAAAGGCCGGACCGTCCACCGTGATCGCCCGGATCCCCGACCGCCCGGCCAACGCTGCCGCAACCGAGATGACATCGTCGACGGCGGGGGCTGCCAGCCCACTCAACGGCGCGGTCAGCGGGTCGGCGCCGAGGTCGATCGACATCCGTGCGCGGCTGGACTCGTCGCTGCCGGCCACCAGCGCCAGCGTCGGCTCGGCCACCGCCCGGAAGTGCGCGCCGGCGTTGATCAGGACGGGTGCCAACTCCAGGTAGACTCCGTCGAGCCAGCGGGGCAGGTCCCCGGGGTCGATGCCGTCGCCGCCGACCCGCAGCGCCACCGCGCTGACCCCGGTGACCAGGGCGTCGAGCACCGCGGCATTGCCCTCGGCCGGCCCGGCGGCGAAACCCGGCGCGGGGAACTCCTCGACGACATACCAGCCCATCAGGACGTCGCGGGCTGCGTCGCCGCCACGCACGAAGGGCCATTGGCCCGGCAGCGGCGGCTCAGGCCGGGCGTCCAACGCGGTGTAGAGCGCACGCACCGCAAAGCCCTCGTAGGTGTCGGAGTCCAGCAGTCGCTCGGGTTCGGCCGACTCGGCGGCCTCGGGGCGGCTCTTTGCCAGCACCCCGGCAACGGCGGTTCGCCACCGGGCGCGCGCCTGCTCGGGCCCTTCGACGGTTTCCTCCTGGACTGGGGGCACCGGCAGCTCCTGTGGTCGTCTGGGCAGCGGGGTCGGCCGCCTGTCCTCAGGCTAAATCACCACGTAATCTCTCCTGGCGTGGCCTCACCGAACTACAGGCGCGGCCTGGGTGCCCTGCGCGCCGTGGTGTCGGCGACGACGGCGGCCGCCCGGCAGATCAGCACCACCCGGCTGGTGCTCACCGGAATCGGTGTCGCAATCCTGATCGCGGTCATTGCGCTGGTGCCGTTTCCGACGGCGGTCCAGTTGCGGGATTGGGCCACGTCGGTGGGCCCGTGGTTCCCGCTGATGTTCCTGCTCGCGCATGTGATCGTCACGGTTCTTCCCTTCCCCCGGACCGCGTTCACACTCTCGGCGGGCCTGCTGTTCGGCCCCGCGCTCGGCATCGCGATTGCGGTCACGGCAAGCACACTGAGCGCGCTGATCGCTCTGTTGCTGGTGCGCGCGTTGGGCTGGCAGGTCGGCAGCCTGGTGAGCCACCCACGGATTGACGCCCTGGACGCCCAGTTGCGGGCCCGCGGCTGGCCGGCCGTGTTGTCACTGAGACTGATTCCGGCCGTGCCGTTTTCGGTTCTCAACTACGCGGTCGGCGCATCGGCGGTACGGGTGCTGCCCTATCTGCTGGCGACCCTCGTCGGCCTGCTGCCGGGCACCGCAGCCGTGGTCATCCTCGGGGATGCCTTCACCGGCCGGATCAACCCGCTACTGCTGATGATCTCGGCCTGCACCGCGGCAGCCGGCATCGCCGGGTTGGTCTACGAGAGACGGCGCTACCGGCGACAGATCGACTGCTGATTGATCAGAGGCGACAGATCAGATCAGCCCCAGATGGATGTCGGAATCGGGGATGTTGCAGCGATCGCGCAGCGCGGCCCCCGGGCTGCGGATGGCACCGATCTCTGCTCTGACCTGCGGGTTTGCCGAGAGGTAATCACCGATCATGCTTTCCCGCTGCGAGATCGGCAGCCCCTCCGCGTTGGTGAGGAAAACGTTCACGTCGGGGTGGGTGAACAGGTAAGCAGCCATCGCGGTGGCGATCTGGCCTTCCACCGCCATGATGTCGGCGGCCGAGCAGCCCGGGCCGGGGTAGGCCGCTGCCGGTGCGGCCAAGCCGAGCATGACGCAGCCCGCGCCGATAACTGACGCAGTCGTTCGACGCGACAATGGTGAGAATGTCATGAGGCTCCCTGGGTCGGTGGATCGTCGCTCATCGTAAGCCAACAATCTGGCCCACTCCACTCCGGCGGGGCACCGGCTGACCCAGTGGTAACCTTGCGGAACGCAGACCGTAGGGGGTCCGATGAACCGTTCACGACAGATCCTGGCTCTTCTCGCCGGCGGTATCGGCACCGCGGCCGCTCTGCTTGGCGCGCCGACCGCGGCCGCCGAGGAGTACGGCGGCGGCGGTCCCGACAACCCCCTGCTGCCCACCTGCAACGTAGGTAACGACAGCGGCGGCACCAGCGACATCTGCGCCAGCCCCGATAGCTCATCCCTCAACTTCTTCCCGAACCAACTCGGAGTCGAGGGAGCGATGATCGATGAAGCCGGCGGTGCGTTCGGCGGGTTCTGACCTCCGGCCGTCGAGTGCCGGCGAACGCGGTGAGGTCAGCATCGTGGCGCACTCCATTCGCTAGGCCATGGCTCGGCTCGGTAGAGTCGTGGTAAATCGAACTTGTAAGGACTCCGATGAACCGATCACGACAGTTCCTCGCTCTTCTCGCCGGCAGCATCGCCACTGCCGCGGCACTCGTCGGCGCCCCGCTCGCGGCCGCCGACAACGGAGGATGTGAGGTGGTGGGCGCTGGCGACGGCGGGCAGGCCACGGACTGCATCACCCCGGGCAACGCCCAGCTCGATGCCACACCGAACAACCTGGGCGTTCAGGGCGCGATGATCGACGAAGCCGGCGGGATGTTCGGCGGGTTCGGCTTCCGCTGACGCCCGCTACCCGGGGGGCGGGGTCTGAACGGGCTCCGGCGTCGCGGGATCGTGGATCAGCGGGCTGGGCAGATCGGGCCTGGGCAGATCGGGCCTGGGCAGATCAGGTGAAGCGCCGATGGCAGGAATCGCCCCGCGAGCTGCTGCGTCGGCGACCGCGGCTGCGATGGCCGGGTCGGTCTGCACACTGAACCAGTCCGCCACCTCCGCGGAATCATCCGCCGGCTCGGGAGAGTCGTAGTCGACCGGCGAGGGCTGATAGCGGAACACTCCGTCCGCACCCGGCGCTCCGAGTAGTTTGGTGAATCCCTGCAGGGCCGACCCGAAGTCGCTGGGAACCAACCACACCTTGTTGGCCTCGCCCTGAGCCATCTGCGGCAGGGTCTGCAGGTACTGGTAGGCCAGCAGTTCCGGGGTGGGGCGGCCGGCCTTGATCGCCGCGAACGTCTTCTCGATCGCCTTGGCCTGGCCCTGGGCGTTTAGATACTGGGCGGCACGCTCGCCCTGCGCCCGCAGTATCCGCGACTGGCGCTCCCCCTCGGCGGCCAGGATGGCCGCCTGCTTGGCTCCCTCGGCCGCCAGGATCTGAGCCTGCTTGGCGCCCTCAGCCTGTTTGATGGACGCCTCCCTGGTGCCCTCCGCGGTGAGGATCATCGCCCGCTTCTCCCGGTCGGCGCGCATCTGTTTTTCCATCGAGTCCTGAATCGACGGCGGCGGGTCGATGCTGCGCAACTCCACCCGGGCCACCCGTAGACCCCACCGGTTGGTGGCCTCGTCGAGCACCCCACGCAACTGGGCGTTGATCTGGTCGCGGCTGGTCAGCGTCTGCTCCAGGGTCATGCCGCCGACCACATTGCGCAGTGTGGTGGTGGCCAACTGCTCGACGCCGACGATGTAGTTGTTGATCTGGTACACCGCCGCCTGCGGATTGGTGACCTGGAAGTACACCACCGTGTCGATGTTGACGGTGAGGTTGTCCTCGGTGATCACCGGCTGCGGCGGGAACGAGACGACCCGCTCGCGCAGGTCCACCCGGGCCCGGATCCGGTCGATGAACGGGATCAGCAGGGTCAGCTGCCCGGAGACGGTTTTGCTGTACCGGCCGAGCCGTTCGATGACCGCGGCCTCGGCCTGCGGGATCAGCGCGACGGATTTGGCCACCACGATCACCGCGAAAAGCACCAGTACGGCCAGCAGCACCAGCCCTGTCATCGCGCCGTCCATATCGGATCCTCCCTCACCCTCGGGCCGCTCTCAAGGGTCACGCCAGACCACCGCGGTGGCGCCGTCGATGTGCACGACGGTGACCTGATCCCCCGGTTCGTAGCTGTCGTCGTCATTGAGCGGACGAGCCGACCACACCTCACCGTCCAACTTGACCTGGCCCTGATCGCGGTCGATCCGGTCCAACACCAGCGCATGTTTGCCCTCCAGCGCCCGGGCGGGATCGGGCATGGCGCCCGCGGAGGCCCGCCGGCGAGCCAGTGGACGCACCACCACCAGCAGCAGAATCGAGACCACCAGGAACACCGCTCCGTCGACCCACAGCGGCAGACCCAACAGCCAACTCGACACGGCCGCCGCGAGCGCACCCCCGCTGAGCATGAGCAGCGACATATCCCCGGTCAGCGTCTCGGCCCCGGCCAGTGCCAGAGCACACACCAGCCAGATCAACGGGGCGGACATAACGTCACGATACGCCCGGCTGAAGGGACGTGCCGCCGGCCAACCGGGGGCGCCCCGAACAATTACACTCACCTGCATCATGTGGAGCCCGAGTGTGTCGCTGTCGGTGTGGACCAACGCCTGGTTGGCCGGTCACGCCGCTCCCGACGACGTTCTCGATGCGCTAAGTGATTGGGCGGCACTGCATTCGGTCACCGCCTACGACGCGGTGGCTGCCGGGCGCACGGGATTGCCGTGGCCCGACATCGCCGGAACGGGCGCAATGTCGCTGTTGCAGACGGTCCGTACGGCAACGGGACCTCGCGACACCGAACGGTGGGCGGACCGTCCGGCACTGACGCTGGTGTTCCCCGTGCCCGGAGACGTGCGCGGACTGCCCGCCGCACGCCAGTTCCAGGCTGACGCCCTCGATGCCGGAGAGGCGATCCTGATCCGCGGCACCGACGGTACGGCGATAGGACTGGTGCCCACCTTCGAGTGCGACGACGACGCCGACGACACCGCCGACGCGGTTGCCGAGCCGGTGCTGCTGTGGTCGGTGTATTCGCTGCCCGAGGTCCCGGTGTCCGACCACATCGAACTCGGCGAGGCAGAATATGCGCTGCGAAGCGCGGTCCGATCCGCCGCCGAGGCTCTCGACGGCCTGGGGTTTGCTGCCGGCGGGGATGATCCGCGCGCGCTCGTCGAGGAGATTGTCGAGGCCAACCGTCATCACCGCATTCCCGAGCACGCGCCGCAACGGGCGGTTCGCGTGCTGGCGACGGCGGCGCACGTCGACGCCATCGTCACCGTGACTTCCGGATTCGCCCCGATCGGAACTCAGAGCGCGTCGGAGTCCCGGATCGCCGATGCCGCGCTGCGGCCGCTTTCCGCGGTGGTTCGCTCCGCCCGGTCGGCAGCGGTCAGCGCAATCCTCAACTCGGCCTGGCGTTAGCGGCCGCCGCCGCGCTGGCCTCGCAGTCGGCGGAGCAGAATCGCCCGTTGACGCTGGATCCGTAACCCGGCGGCGGAGCGTCCCCGACAACTCGAGACGGCCCGCGACCCTGCCGCACCTCATCCAGCAGATCAAGAGCCAACCGGGCGAACCGTGGCTGAGCGTTGGGAGTCGTGGCCCGCGCCAGCGCCACACCCAACTCGGCGGCCTGATCGGCCAGTTCACTGTCCAGATCCCAGATCACCTCGATGTGATCGGCGACGAAGCCGACCGGACACACCACCACCGCTTTCACGCCGGACTCCGCCAACACCGAAAGGTGATCGCCGACATCGGGTTCCAGCCACGGGACCTGCGGCGGACCGGAACGGGATTGCCAGACCACGTCGTAGTCGCCATAGCCGGCGGCGGTGGCGACGAGCCCGGAGGTGTAGGCGACCTGCCGGGGGTAAAGGCTGGGTCCGCACCGGTCGACGGCCCGCATCGGAATCGAGTGCGCCGTGAAAACCAAGCGCGCCCCAGCCCGCAACTCCTCGGGGAGTTCAGCGGCGGCACGAGCGATGGCGTCGGCGAACATCTCGATCAGCAACGGGTGGTCGAAGTACTGCCGCAACTTCTGAAGTTCGGGGGCGTTGTCGCCGACGGCAGTGCGGGCGCGGGCAATGTCCTCCTGGTACTGGGTGCATCCGGAATAGCCGCCCCAGGCAGAGGTACTGAACACCGCGGCCCGCCGGACGCCGTCGGCGTGCATCTGGGCCACCGTGTCCTCGATGAACGGATGCCAGTTGCGGTTGCCGAAGTAGACCGGAAGGTCTTCTCCGCGTTCGCCGAGTTCGGCCCGAATCGCGTCGATGAGTTCCCGGTTGATCCGGTTGATCGGTGACACCCCGCCGAAGTGGAGGTAGTGCTCGGCCACCGACTCCAGCCGTTCCCGGGGGATACCGCGCCCACGGGTGACGTTCTCCAGGAACGGCATGACCTGCTCCGGGCCCTCCGGGCCGCCGAAGGACAGCAGCAGGAGCGCGTCGAAAGCTTCAGTCGGAGCGCCGGAATTGTTCATGGTGGGCACCTCTTAGAGCAATTGGGTGCTGGCGCCGCCGTCGGCGTAGATCACTGTGCCGGTGGTCGCAGGCAGCCAGTCCGACACCAGCGCGCACACGGTCTTCGCGACAGCGGTGGGGTCCTTCATATCCCAGCCCAGCGGGGCGCGCTGATCCCAGCCCTCCTCCAGCATGGCCATCTCGTCCTTGAACTGATCGCCGAGCGCACCACCCATAATTGCGCTCATCGCCAAGGTCCGAATGGGCCCGGCAGCAACGAGATTCGATCGGACACCGACCTTGCCGGCCTCGCGGGCGACGAAACGGTTGACCGACTCCAGCGCACTCTTGGCCACCGTCATCCAGTTGTAGGCCGGCATGGCTCGGGTGGGATCGAAGTCCATGCCGACGATGCCCCCACCGGGGTTCATGATCGGCAGAACGGCCTTGGCCAGGGACGCGTAGGAAAACGCCGAGATGTGGATGCCCTTGGCCACGTCCTCATAGGGGGCGTCGAAGAACGGGTTGATGCCCATGCCACTGGGCGGCATGTACCCGATCGAATGCACCACCCCATCGAGTCTGTTGCCCGCCCCGATCACCTCGGTGATCCGGTCGGCAAGGCTGTCGAGGTGTTCGGAGTTCTGCACGTCGAGTTCGAGTAGGGGCGCGGGATTGGGCAACCGGTCGATGATGCGCTGGATCAAACGCATCCGGTCGAACCCGGTGCAGACGATCTCCGCCCCGGCCTCCTGCGCGACCCTGGCAATGTGGAACGCAATCGAGGAATCGGTGATGATGCCGGTGACCAGCACCCGCTTACCCTCGAGAAGCCCTGCCATTGAATTCCTTTCGTTGACGGTGGTGATGACGCGCAGGTTCGGTCAGTGGCCCATGCCCATGCCGCCGTCGACCGGAATCACCGCGCCGGCAATGTAGCCCGCATCCTCCGACGCCAGAAAGCTCACCGCGCCGGCGACCTCCTCTGCGGCGCCGATGCGCTTGGCCGGGATGAACTCCAGCGCCCCCTGCCGGACCCGCTCGTCCATCGCCTGGGTCATGTCGGTGTCGATCAGGCCGGGCGCCACCACGTTTGCCGTGACACCCGCCTTGGACATCTCCCGCGAGATCGACCGGGCCATGCCGATCAGGCCCGCCTTGGAGGCCGCGTAGTTGGACTGGTTGCCGATCCCCCACATGCCGGAGACCGAGCCCACGAAGATCATCCGGCCGAATCGGTTCTTCTGCATACTGCGCGCGGCCCGTTGGGCGACCCGGAACGCCCCGGTGAGGTTGGTGTCGATGACCTTGGTGAACCGCTCCTCGGTCATCCGGATCATGAAGGCGTCCGCGGTGATGCCGGCGTTGGACACCAGCACCTCCACCGGGCCCTGATGCTGTTCGACCTCGGTGAAGGCCCGGTCCACGGCGGCGCTGTCGGTGATGTCGCACTCCACGCCGAAGAGCCCCTCCGGCGCCCCGGAACCGCGGTGGGTGACCGCCACCTTGTGGCCGTCGGCGGCCAACCGGCGCGCGATGGCCAGCCCGATCCCCCGGTTTCCCCCGGTGACCAGCACCGAACGAGAGACGAACGGGGGCCTCCCGCTGGCGGTGTCGTCGGTTGGCGCGGCTCCGGTGGTGTCGCTCATGCCCGTCAACTTAACGCTTGACCGCCAAGGCGCCGAAATCAGGCGCGGCCGTCGCGCTGCTCTACCATCATCGGAGTGCCCGAAACACCGGCAGGCCCGACGCTGGAACGGATCGTCGACGCGCATGGCGGATTGCCCTATTGGCAGAGCTTGTCGGCTGTGGAAGTCGAGTTATCGGTGTGGGGATTGCTGTTCCGCGCCAAACACATCCGTCCGTTGAGTCACGCGGTGCTCGTCGTCGACACCGACGATCCCCGCGCGGTCATCAAGGATTTCCCGGAGCCCGGGTGCACCGCCACGCTACTCGGCACCCACCGGGTGGAGATCCGGGACACCTCCGGGGCAGTGCTCCGGTACCGGGACAACCCGCGGCGGGCGTTTGATCACCCACGCCGCTTGTTGTACTGGGATGACCTGGATTTCACCTACTTCTGCGGCTATGCAATGTGGTGCTATCTGACCGTACCGTTCCTGCTGCTGAGCAACTGGGTGCACATCCAAAGCTGTGACCGGGATGCGGACGGTGGGGTGGCTCTCAGGGTTGGTTTCCCCGACTTCCTGCCGGCGCACTGCCCAACCCAGACGTTCTACTTCGATCCGGAGGGCAAGCTTGTGCGTCACGACTACACCGCCGAGGTGGTGGGCGGCTGGGCCAAGGCCGCACACCGGTGCAGCGGCTACCGTCGGTTCGGAAGTCTGTGGATGCCGACGCGCAGGCGGGTCTATCCGCGGGGACCCGCGGGCCGACCGCTGCCCGGTCCGACGTTGGTTGCGATCGACATCCACGACGCCAGGCCGGTGCCGATCTTCAGCCCGGCAGTCGGCGGTTGATCACCAGCGCGGCCAGCGCCGCCAGCGCCAACAGCAGCGAGCCCAGCCGCAGCCAGCCCACGCTGGCGTCGCCCTTGACGGTCTCGTAGCCGATCTGGTCCTGCAGCGAGGTGAACACCTCCTTGAGCTGTTCCAGCGTTGAGGCGCTGTAGGCACTGCCGTCGGACAGTTCGGCGATCTTCTTGAGCATCTGGTCATCGACCGGAACAGGCTGGCGCTGATCGTTGATCTCGACGTAGCCGTAGGGGGTGCCGAAGGACACCGTCGAGATCGGTACGCCCTGGTCCTTGGCGGTGCGGGCTGCGGTGAAGGCGCCTTTGGGGTTGTCCGGGTTGGACGGCACCGTCTCCTTGCCGTCGGACATCAGCACGATGCGGCCGGGGGGCTTCTCGCCGTCCTCCCCGCCGCCGATCACCGCCCCCACCGTGGCAATGGCCTGCAACGCCGTGAACACAGCTTCACCGGTGGCGGTGCGGTCGGCCAGTTGCAGCTTGTCCAGTGCGGCTTTGGTGGCTTCCCGGTTCGTCGTCGGGGACACCAGCACCGTGGCGGTACCGGCGTAGGAGATCAGGCCAAGGTTGATACCGGGGGTCAACTGGTCGGCGAACTGCTTGGCCGCCTCCTGCGCGGCCGCCAGTCTGCTGGGCTCGACATCGGTGGCCCGCATCGACTGCGAGACGTCGATCACCAGCATCACCACGGCCCGGTTACGCGGGACCCGGACGTCGTTCTGCGGTCCCGCCATCGCGACGGTGAGCGTCACCAGCGATGAGATCAACAGTATCGCCGGCAGGTGCCGCCACCGGTTGGGGCGTTGCGGCGCAACCTTTTCCAGCAGCTCCATATTCGCGAACCGCAGGATGCGCTGTTTGCGGGCTCGCTGAACCACCACGTACAGCGCCACCAGGGCGGCAGCCACCAGCAGGAACAGGAAGAACCAGGGATGGGCGAAGTCGGTCAGGGCCATCGGCCCGAGCAATGGCAGCCTCACTGCGAACCCGCCATCGCGCCGCGGCGCCGAGAGGCCACGAACCGGACGATATCGGCGATCCAGTCCCGGTCGGTGCGCAGTGTCATCAGCGGCGCCCCGCAGCGCCGCAGGGTGCGGGCCACCTCCTCACGGTGGACGGCCGCCGCCCGGGCGAAGTCGTCGCGGAGTTGCTCATCGATGGTGAACTCGCGGGTCACGCCCGATTCGGTGTCCTGCAAGATGACATCGCCCACGGCGGGAAGTTCCACATCGCGGGGGTCGAGGACCTCGATGCCCAGCACCTCGTGGCGGGCGGCGATCGCCCGAAGGGGGCGCATCCAGTTGATCGGGCCGAGGAAGTCGCTGATGATGACCGCCATCCCGCGACGGCGCTCCGGGCGGCGCAGCGCGTCGATGGCCACCGCCAGATCACCGCGGACTCCCAGCGGCGCCGGCGGGCTGGTGGCGATCGCCCGCAGCAGGGTCTGCTCGTGCTGGCGACCGGACCGGGCCGGGACGCGGATGATCTGGTCGCCGTTGGCGATCAGCGCACCGATGCGGTTGCCGCCCCCGCTGTTGAGGAAGGTGATCGCTGCTGCCGCACCGACGGCGAGGTCGCGCTTCTCGCAGCCGGTGGTGCCGAAATCCAGGCTGGCCGACATATCGACCACCAGCCACGTCTCCAGTTCCCGGTCGGCGATCATCTGCCGCACGTGCGGGTGGGTGGTGCGGGCGGTCACCGACCAATCCATCCGGCGGACGTCGTCGCCGGGCTGGTAGAGCCGGGAGTCCCCCGGTTCGGACCCGGGGCCCGGGATCAGACCGAGGTGGTTGCCCTGCAAGACACCGTCAAGCTTGCGCTTGACCGTCAGTTCCAGCTGACGCAGCGCTGCCGACAGCTTGGAGTCGGCGATCTCACCGCGACCGAAGGACGGCGGGTGGATCGACTGCCCGTCGGGTGCCTCGGCGGCTGGTGTCGGCTCGCTCACCGAGCGCTGGCGCCGGCCGAGGGTGCGGGAGCCATCGGCGGCACCGTATGACCATGCTGCGGAACGGCATTGACCTGGGGCAGCGCAACGGTCTGCAGGATTCGTCCGATCACCACGTCGGCTTTGACGTCGTCGGCGAGGGCGTCGTAGGTGAGTACCAACCGGTGCCGCAGCACGTCGGGGATCACCTCGATGACGTCCTGGGGGATGACGTAGTCACGGCCCCGCACCAACGCCAACGCGCGGGCGGCGGCGATGATGCCCAGCGAGGCGCGCGGTGAGGCGCCGTAGGCGATCCAGGCCCGGACGTCGGGCATCCCGAACTGCTCCGGCCGACGGGTGGCGGTCACCACCCGAACCACATAGTCGACCAGGGCGTGGTGGACGAAGTTGTTGGCGGCCACCCCCTGCAACCGGAGCAGATCGCCGGTCTCGAGCACCTGCTTGGGCTCCGGCGGGGTGACACCCATCCGGTAGATGATCTCGCGCTCCTCCTCCGGGGAGGGGTAGTCGACATTGATCTTGAACAGGAACCGGTCCCGCTGGGCCTCGGGCAGCGGGTAGACACCTTCGTTCTCGATCGGGTTCTGGGTGGCCATCACCAGGAACGGCTTGGGCAGCGGGTAAGTCTGGCCGCCGATGGAGATCTTGCGCTCGGCCATCACCTCGAGCAGCGCTGACTGGACCTTCGCCGGGGCACGGTTGATCTCGTCGGCGAGCAGGAAGTTGACCACCACCGGGCCCAGTTCGATGTCGAACTCCTCCCGGCCCTGGCGGTAGATCCGGGTGCCGATGATGTCGGTGGGCACCAGGTCGGGAGTGAACTGGATGCGCGAGAAGGTGCCGCCGACCACCCGCGCGAAGGTCTCCACGGCCAGCGTCTTGGCGACGCCGGGCACACCTTCGAGCAGCACGTGCCCCTTGGCCAGCAGGCCCACCAGGATGCGTTCGACGAGTTGGTCCTGCCCGACGATGACCCGCTTGACCTCGAAGATGGCCCGTTCCAGGGTGTGCACCTCACTGGCCAGTCCGTTGCCGGTCGACGTGGTCGCGGCGCCGGTGACCACAGCGGCAGTGCTCGGGCTGGTGTATCCCCCCTGACCCGCGAGCGACCCACCTGGTGACGTCATCGAATTTCCTCCACAGCTGTTGGCGGCCACGTCAGTGCTGATTCGCCCGCGTGCCCGCTTGGCATCCGGGCAGCCAGTGCCCGCAGACAACTATTCCAGGCGATCCGGAATCCGTCGACGCCGCCCGCGTGGGCGCGTCGGCCTCCGGGACGGGTCAGGTCTCGATGATCCGGGTCAGGTACGGCGTCATCCCTGCGGTGCGAACCGGTCCCACGGTCACCTGTCCGGCCGCCGAGGAGGACTCCAGCATCTGGTTGTTGCCCAGGTAGATCGCCACGTGCTGGCTGCCCTCCGGCCCGTAGAAGATCAGGTCACCGCGCTTGGCCTGCGACGGCGGGATGTGCCGGCCGGCCTTGTACTGGTCGCCCGAGTATTTCGGGATCTGCACGCCGACGCCGGCGAAGGCATACCGGGTGAAGCCCGAGCAGTCATAACCGACCTTCCCGGCGTCGTGGTCGACCCCCGCGCTGGGCCCGTTGATGGCTCCGCCGCCCCAGGAATAGGGAACACCGCGCTGGGAGGCGCCGCGACGGATCACGTACTCGATGGCCTGGGGTCCGCTCACCCGCCCGCCGGGCAGCGCCGCGGGGCCGCCGCCGATGCCCAGACCGGCCAGGAACTTCTTGCCTAGGTCCATCGTCGCCTGGGCGGCCTGCTGGGTGAAGGCCAGCGAGGCCTGCGCCACTGCGACGGGATCGCCGGGCGCGCCGGCACTGAGGACCCTGGGCAGGGTTGGATCCCATTCGTCGGCCTGCGCCGGCGAGGCCAGGCCGATCGACAGCGCAACCGCCGTCAGCAGCATCGCGACGGCCTGGATCATCTGCTTGGGGATACGCATGTCTGCTTGCCTCACCACTCGATGTAGCGGACGGCGAACGGTGTCATACCGCTGGTGCGAACCGGTGAGATCTTCACGAACGACCCGGTGTAGGGAGCCTCGATCATCTGGTTGTTGCCCAGGTAGATGGCGACGTGCTGGCTGCCGTTCGGTCCCCAGAACAGCACGTCGCCGCGGCGCATCTGGGCTACCGGGATCTTGCGGCCCATGTTGTACTGCGAACCCGAATAGTGCGGGAGCTTGATGCCGGCCCCGGCGAAGGCGTAGAGCACCAGACCCGAGCAGTCGAACCCGACGGTGTTGGCGCCGCCGTCGAT
Organism: uncultured Mycobacterium sp.; assembly: GCA_964463215.1. Taxonomy (GTDB): domain Bacteria; phylum Actinomycetota; class Actinomycetes; order Mycobacteriales; family Mycobacteriaceae; genus Mycobacterium. The sequence continues at coordinate 110,608 of CAYXBN010000003.1, forward strand.
GCCGCGGCTGGGCCCGTTGGCATCGCCGCCGCCCCAGGAGTAGGGCACTCCGATTTGCGACTGCGCCCGGTTGATGACGTGCTCGATGGCCCGGTTCCCGTAGACCAGCGGGATGCCGCCGTTGTTGGTGATGCCGGTGTCGGTGGGCTTGAGGATGCCCAATTGCTGCAGGAACTTCTTGCCCAACTTCTGGGTGGTCTGAAGGGAATTCTGGGCAATGCCCAGGACAGCGTTGATGATCTGGATCGGGTCCCCGGAGACGAACGCGCTGGGCACCGCCGGCAGGGTGAGGTCCCATTCGGAGGGATCGCCATAGGGAACCGAGACGGCGCCCGCGCCGGGTGCCGGCCTGCGGTCCCAGTCACCGGGATCCACCGCGGCGGCCGGATTCTGTGCGGCCTGGGCGACGGGCGCGCCGGCCTCGACCATCGGGGCCTCGACCATCGGGGCGGCGGCTTGCACGCCCGCCTGGGGGGCCCCCGCCTGCGGGGCGGGCGCTGCAGCGGCGCGGGCGGCCTGCAGCTTCTGCTGGGCCACCGTGCGCTCGGCGGCCAGCCGATCGATCTCGGCCTGCTGCTCCCGGAACGTCTCCTGGACCCGAACCAACGCCGCCACCGCGGCATCCTGGCTCGCCCGTGCACCCTGGACTGCCTGATCGGCCTTCGACTTGGCGTCGCGCGCGGCGGCATCGGAGTTGACGGCCGTGGTGCGCGCCTGGCGCAGTCCGGACATGACTTTCTGGGCACTGAGCGCAAGCGTCTGCCCCGCCGAGGCGCCGGCGATGATCTCGTCGGGGGTTTGTGCGAGCACCAGAGCCGACGAGGGTCCGTTGACGTAGGTGGCCGCGGCAAAGGTGTCGAAACGTCGCTGGGCTTCGACGATGGCGGCATTGGCGTCCTTGACCGCCTGCTGGCTGGCGTCGACCTGCTGCTGGGCGGCGGCCGCGGCGTCGCGGGCCTCCTGCACCTCCACGATCGCCTTGTTGACGCTCTCCTGCTCGATCTGCACGCGGGCGCCGACGTCCTGGAGGCGCTGATTGGCTTCGGCCACATCGGCGACCAGGGCGGCAAGACTGTTGGGCTCCGGAGCTGGCTCGGCCTGAGCCAGACCCGGCGTGGACAACGCGATCGCGACGGTCAGGGTCAGCGGGCACACCGCCCGGGTCGCGCGAACGGCGCGAGATCCGCTGGAAGGTCTCCTGCGACGGCCCATCAGACTCCGACTCCTACGTTGCGGTGGATAGTCACGTCAGTAACAAATGTCACTTTTGCCACGCCAATAACAATGGCTTCAGGTGAACCGTACGTCACGTCTGTCGCAGAGGAAACCCGCGAAGAAAATTACATGTTTGTATTTCCGCAGGTGTGACCGAATAGCAATCTTAGGAAACTGCCACGAATGGCTGCTGCTCGGTGAAATCGCAGCCTGGCACGGATTTCAGGCAGGCGTGTGCGGGGGATCGCCGGCCCGGTTGGAACGCCGCGCCCACCGCCGCAAAAGGCCGGTCGCAACCGACGCGGCGGCGACCGCGGCGACAACGATGATCGTGAATCCGGTCCAATCGAATATCGGCGTTTTCAGTTGATCCACGAAATTCTGCGCACCCTGAACCGGACTATCGGCCAATTTGGCGACATCCTGGCCGGCTTCCAGCAGCACCCTGTCGTACACCGTGCTGTAGGTGCCGGCCCACCCCGGGCTGAGCACCAGCACCGTCGAACCGGGGATCTCCATCCCCACCGCGGTGGCGATATCGCGCAGTGGGGTGTCGATGATGGGGCTTTCCTGCATGACGATGACCTTCAGGTCCACCCCCCGCGCCTCGGCGTCGGTCACGACCTTCTGCAGCCCAGCGACATCGGCGGCCGGGGCGGCCACGCCGTCCTCGGCGACGTCGGCCTTGACCTTTGTCAGGCAGTCCCCCACAGGTACCGACAGCGGCAATTCGACGGCCGTGCACACCTCCACCGGGATGAATGTCGGCGGATGCGGCGGAAAAAAGGTGGGCGCGGCTGCGGAGCTCACCGGCCGACGGTACCGCGATCGATCCGAAGGGGTGGCACCACGCGCCGGGGACGACAAGACTGGAGCCAGGCTCGGCCACCCTGATCAGCCACAGTTAGTATCCGAGCGGCCGACCGACCCGCCCAACAAGTAAACACACGCCGGGAGTTGATGTGAGCAGCGCAAGTTCGTCCCTGAACTCATTCGGGGCCCGCGACACCCTCAAGGTCGGGGACAACAGTTATCAGATCTACCGCCTCGACGCGGTTCCGGGCACCGAGAAGTTGCCCTACAGCCTCAAAGTGCTCGCCGAGAATCTGCTGCGCACCGAGGACGGCGCGAACATCACCAAGGACCACATCGAGGCGATCGCGAACTGGGATCCCGCCGCGGAGCCGAGTGTGGAAATCCAGTTCACCCCGGCCCGGGTGATCATGCAGGACTTCACCGGCGTGCCGTGCATCGTCGACCTGGCCACCATGCGGGAGGCGGTGACCCAACTCGGCGGTGATCCGGAGAAGGTGAACCCGCTGGCCCCGGCCGAGTTGGTGATCGACCACTCGGTGATCCTCGACTTCTTCGGCAACGCCGGCGCCTTCCAGCGCAACGTGGATCTGGAGTACCAGCGCAACGGCGAGCGCTACCAGTTCCTGCGCTGGGGCCAGGGCGCCTTCGACGACTTCAAGGTGGTGCCGCCCGGTACCGGCATCGTGCACCAGGTCAACATCGAATACCTGGCCCGGGTGACGATGGTGCGCGACGGAGTCGCGTACCCGGACACCTGTGTGGGCACCGACAGCCACACCACGATGGTGAACGGCCTGGGCGTATTGGGCTGGGGCGTGGGCGGTATCGAGGCCGAGGCGGCCATGCTGGGGCAGCCGGTCTCGATGCTGATCCCCCGGGTCGTCGGCTTCAAACTCACCGGCGAGATCTCACCCGGCGTGACGGCCACCGACGTCGTGCTCACCGTCACCGACATGCTCCGCAAGCACGGCGTGGTGGGCAAGTTCGTCGAGTTCTACGGCAAGGGTGTGGCCGAGGTGCCGCTGGCCAATCGCGCGACCTTGGGCAACATGAGTCCCGAATTCGGTTCCACCGCCGCGATGTTCCCGATCGACGAGGTGACCATCGACTATCTGCGGCTCACCGGCCGCACCGAGGAGCAACTGGCTCTGGTGGAGGCCTACGCCAAGACCCAGGGCATGTGGCACGACCGGGATCGCGAGCCAGTGTTCTCGGAGTATCTGGAGTTGGATCTGTCGACGGTGGTGCCCTCGATCGCCGGGCCGAAGCGGCCGCAGGACCGCATCGAACTCACCGATGCCAAGACCGCCTTCCGCAAGGACATCCACAACTACGTCGAGGAGAACCACCCGGCGCCGGAGACCAAACTCGACGAAGCCGTCGAGGAGTCGTTCCCGGCCAGCGATCCGGCGGCATTGTCGTTCGCCGATGACGGCGCGGTCGACATGCGGCCCTCGGCCGCCAACGGCGCACACGGCAGGCCCAGCAAGCCGGTTCTGGTCCGCTCCGCCGACCGCGGGGAGTTCATCCTCGACCACGGTGCCGTGGTCGTCGCCGGCATCACCTCCTGCACCAACACCTCCAACCCGTCGGTGATGCTGGGCGCGGCACTGCTGGCCAAGAAGGCTGTCGAGAAGGGGCTGACCACCAAGCCGTGGGTCAAGACCAACATGGCGCCGGGATCGCAGGTGGTCACCGACTACTACGACAAGGCCGGTCTGTGGCCGTACCTGGAGAAGTTGGGCTACTACCTCGGCGGGTACGGGTGCACCACCTGCATCGGCAACACCGGGCCGTTGCCCGACGAGATCTCCAAGGCGGTCAACGACAACGATCTGGCCGTCACCGCGGTGCTGTCGGGTAACCGCAACTTCGAGGGCCGCATCTCCCCGGACGTCAAGATGAACTATCTGGCCTCGCCTCCCCTGGTGATCGCCTACGGCATCGCCGGAACCATGGACTTCGACTTCGAATCCGACCCACTGGGTAAGGATTCGCACGGCAACGACGTCTTCCTCTCCGACATCTGGCCGTCGCAGAAGGAGATCGAGGAGACCATCGCGGCCTCGATAGACCGGGACATGTTCGTCGAGAGCTACGCCGATGTGTTCAAAGGCGACGAGCACTGGCGCAGCCTGCCGACCCCGTCGGGCAACACCTTCGAGTGGGACCCCAAGTCGACCTATGTCCGCAAGGCGCCGTACTTCGACGGGATGCCCGCCGAACCGGTGCCGGTTTCGGACATTCAGGGTGCCAGAGTCCTTGCGCTGCTGGGCGATTCGGTGACCACTGACCACATCTCGCCTGCCGGCGCGATCAAGAAGGGCACCCCCGCCGCGCAGTACCTGGAGGCCAACGGGGTGCAGCCGGCCGACTTCAACTCGCTAGGCTCCCGGCGCGGCAACCACGAGGTGATGATCCGCGGGACCTTCGCCAACATCCGGTTACGCAACCAGTTGCTGGACGCTGTCGTCGAGGGCGGGGTCGCGGGCGGCTACACCCGCGACTTCACTCAGGACGGCGGCCCGCAGGCGTTCATCTACGACGCCGCGCAGAACTATGCTGCCGCGGGTATCCCGCTGGTGGTGCTCGGCGGCAAGGAGTACGGCTCGGGCTCCTCGCGGGACTGGGCGGCCAAGGGCACCAGCCTGCTGGGCGTTCGGGCGGTGATCACCGAGTCCTTCGAACGCATCCACCGATCGAATCTGATCGGGATGGGCGTCATTCCGCTGCAGTTCCCGGCCGGGGAGTCGACGGCGTCGCTGAAACTGGACGGCACCGAGGTCTTCGACATCACCGGCATCACCGAACTCAACTCCGGTAAGACGCCGAAGACCGTGCACGTCACCGCCACGAAGGCCGACGGGACCACGGTGGAGTTCGACGCAGTGGTCCGCATCGACACCCCCGGCGAGGCCGACTACTACCGCAACGGCGGCATCCTGCAGTACGTGCTGCGCAACATGCTGCGGGCGGGACAGTCGGCCTAGCCGCCGCAGCGGTCAGGCCAGTTCGATGAGGCTGGCGTAGTCCTCGGACCAGTGGTCCTCGGTGCCGTCGGGGAGCAGCACAACCCGCTGGGGTTCCAGCGCCTCGGCCGCACCCGGATCGTGGGTCACCAGCACCACTGCGCCGAGGTAACTGCGCAGCGCGTCGAGCACCTGCTCGCGCGACGCCGGGTCAAGGTTGTTGGTGGGTTCGTCGAGCAGTAGCACGTTGGCCGTCGAGGCCACCAGACCGGCCAGCGCCAGCCTCGTCTTCTCCCCACCGGAGAGCGTGCCGGCTGGTTGGTCGAGTTGCGGGCCGGAGAACATGAACGCCCCGAGCAGACCCCGCAGATCCTGCTCGCCGGTGTCTGGTGCGGCGTGCCGGATGTTCTCCCACACCGTCGCGCCTGAGTCGATGGTGTCGTGTTCTTGGGCGAAATAGCCGATCCTGCAGCCGTACCCGGGTTCGATGGTGCCGGCGTCGGGGGTCTCGGTTCCGGCGAGCACCCGCAGCAGGGTGGTCTTCCCAGCTCCGTTGAGGCCCAACACCACCACCCGGGAGCCCCGGTCGATGGCCAGGTCGACGCCGCTGAACACTTCCAGCGACCCGTAGTTCTTGGTCAGCCCACTGGCCATCAGCGGGGTCTTTCCGCAGGGGGCCGGGGTCGGGAACCGGATCTTGGCAACCTTGTCGGCGACCCGTTCGGCGTCGAGTTCGGCGATCATGCGTTCTGCTCGGCGCAGCATGTTCTGTGCCGCAACCGCTTTGGTGGCCTTGGCGCCCATCTTGGCGGCCTGGGCTCGCAGCGCCGAGGCCTTCTTCTCGGCGTTGGCGCGTTCCCGGCGGCGACGCTGTTCATCGGTTGCGCGGGCATCGAGATACTTCTGCCAGCCCATGTTGTAGACGTCGGCCTCCCCGCGCACGGCATCCAGGAACCACACCCGGTTGACCACCTCGGCCAGCAGGCCGACGTCGTGGCTGATGATCACCAGGCCGCCACTGTAGGACTTCAAGAAATCCCGCAGCCAACTGATTGAATCGGCGTCGAGGTGGTTGGTCGGCTCGTCGAGCAGCAGCGTCGTCGAGGACCCGGCGCCGGACTCGCTGGCGGCGAACAGGATACGGGCCAACTCGACGCGGCGCCGCTGGCCACCAGACAGGGTGCGCAATGGCTGGGTCAGAACCCGGTCCGGCAGGCCCAGGCTTGCGCAGATCCGCCCCGCCTCGCTCTCTGCGGCGTACCCACCCAGGGCGGCGAAGCGCTCCTCGAGTTGTCCATAGCGGCGTACCGCCCGGTCCCGTTCGGAGTCGTCGACGACCTCGGCCATCAGGACCTGTTGTTTCTCCAGATCCGCCAGCAGATTGTCCAGTCCGCGCGCGGAGAGCACCCGGTCACGGGCCAGCACCTCGAGGTCACCCTCCCGCGGGTCCTGGGGCAGGTAGCCCACCTCGCTGGTGCGCACGATGGTGCCCGCATAGGGATCGCCTTCGCCGGCCAGGATCCGCATGGTGGTGGTCTTGCCGGCGCCGTTGCGGCCGACCAGACCGATGCGGTCCCCCGGTTGGATGCGCAGGGCCGGGCCTTCGGCCATCAGCAACGTGCGCGCGCCGGCGCGGACCTCGAGGTCCGTTGCGGTGATCACGGGCTACTCCTATCCCCCGGGTCTCTCCCGCCCCCGGGGGTCCTCACTTCTCGTCGGTGAAGACCGGGGCACGCTGTTCAGCGCGCGCGGCGACCGCTTCTTCGAAGTTGGCGGTGAGCAGGCGCACGTAGAGCTGCCCGAGGCCCTCGGCCTGCATATGCCCCTCCAGGGTACTGGCGTCCAGGCCGGACCACAGCGTGCGCTTGGTCAACTCAGTGCCGGGCCGCGAGAAGGCCGCAATGCGGGCCGCTATCTCGTAGCAGGCCGGTAGCAGGTCGGCGGCCGGCACCTGGCGGGACACCAAACCGATCCGCTCCGCCTCGGCGGCGTCGACGTCGCGGCCGGTCAGCATGATCTCGAAGGCCCGGGAGCTACCGATCGCCCGTGGGAGCAGATAAGAAAGTCCTAGCTCGGAAGCGGTCAGACCGTTGTTGATGCCGGCCGCCCGGAAATAGGCCTCCGTGGAGGCCACCCGGATGTCGGCGGCCAGGGCCAGGCACAGCCCACCGCCGATGGCAGCGCCGTTGACCGCGGCGATGATCGGCTGGTGCAGTCGGCGCATGGCCAGGATGACCTCGTCGAGTAGCTCCATCGACCGCAGCGCGTAGGTGGGCCGGGTCAGACCGGCCACGTGCGGCACCGATCCGGCCGACTTGTGGTCGGCGCCCGAGGAGAAGCCCCGACCGGCACCGGTGAGAACCACGACCCGCACATCGTTGGCGTGGGTGAGTTCGGCGAAGGCCGCTTTGAGCGGAACCATGACGTCGAAGGCCATGGAGTTCATCCGCTCCGGCCGGTTCAGCGTCACCAGGGCGACGTGCGGTTGCGGACGCTCGACGAGAACGAACCCGGATTCACTCACCGGTGCACGCTATCGCGTGCCCAGTAATTCTCAGAGGTCGTCGCTGGACTGCTCGGCGACGGCCGCGTCGATGTCGAGCTCTCGGACCTGTTGGATCAGGTCTTCCAAAGCGGCCGGCGGCAGCGCCCCGGCGCCGTTGAACACCAGGTGGCCCTTCTTGAACGCCATCAGCGTCGGAATGGCGCGGATCTCGGCATCGGCGGCCAACTTCTCCTCAGCCTCGGTGTCGACCTTGCCGAACACGATGTCGGGGTTGGCCTCGGCGGCTTTGGTGAAGGTGGGCGCAAATGCGCGGCACGGACCGCACCAGGACGCCCAGAAGTCGACCAGCACGATGTCATTGCCGGTGATGGTGTCGTGGAAGTCTTGCGCGGTCAGGTCACGGGTAGCCATGACACCGGTAACGTTTGGGGAGGTGATTTCTGTTCCCCGGGGGTGTGGATTGCGGTGGCCGCGGAGTGCGTTGCGGTCTAGCCTGCCTTTCATGGACTACCGGGCGGTACTGTCGGCGCTCAACGCAGTTGGGCGCCAACCAGCGAGTTCGCGATGGCTTTCGCTCGGTCGATGAGCAGCTCGCCGAGATCAAGGATTTGATCATCGGCCGGGACTAAGTCGGCGCACTCAGACGGTGAAACCGAGCGCCCGCAACTGCTCGCGGCCGTCGTCGGTGATCTTGTCCGGTCCCCACGGCGGATTCCACACCCAGTTGATCTTGACCTCGTTTACCAGCCCCGGCCCGACTAGCGCATTGAGCGTCTGATCCTCGATGACGTCAGTGAGCGGGCAGGCTGCCGAGGTCAACGTCATGTCGATGACAGCCACCTTCCCGGCGTCGGCCTGCTCTACGTGAAATCCGTACACCAGGCCGAGGTCGACGACGTTGATGCCCAATTCGGGGTCGACGACGTCGCGCATGGCCTCCTCGAGGTCGGCCAACAGTTCCGCCGGGACTGCCTCTCCAGTGGCTTCGCTACCACCTTCCGTGGCGTCGTCGGTCATCGCTTCTCCTCCATGTCGTCAGACGCCCGGGCGAGGGCGTCCTTGAATGCCAGCCACCCGAGCAAGGCGCATTTCACCCGCGCCGGGTACTTCGACACCCCGGCGAAGGCGATGCCGTCGCCGAGCACGTCTTCGTCCCCGACGATGGTCCCCCGCGATGTGATCATCTCGTTGAACGCCTCGACGGTCTTCATCGCGTCGCCGACCGACTGACCGATCACCTGGTCGGTCAGCACCGAGGTGGCGGCCTGGCTGATGGAACACCCCTGGCCATCGTAGGAGACGTCGGTCACCTGCTCGCCGTCGTCGGACAGCGCCACCCGCAGGGTCACCTCGTCCCCGCAGGTGGGATTGACGTGGTGGACCTCTGCGTCGAAAGGTTCCCGCAGACCCCGGTGGTGCGGGTGCTTGTAGTGGTCCAGGATGACGTCCTGGTAGATCTGCTCAAGTCTCACGGCGGGCCACCGAAGAATTCGACCGCCCGGCGCACCCCGGCGATCAGCCGATCCACCTCGTCGAGGGTGTTGTAGAGCGCGAACGACGCCCGCACGGTCGCCGCTACCCCCATCCGTCGGTGCAGGGGTGCGGCGCAGTGGTGGCCGACCCGTACCGCCACCCCGTCGTCGTCGAGTATCTGACCCACGTCGTGGGCGTGCACACCGTCGACGACGAACGCGACCGGCGACCGGCGGACCGCCGGGTCGGCGGGTCCGATGACGCGGACCTGCGGAATTGCGGCCAGTCCGTCCAGGGCGGCGCTCACCAGTCGATGCTCGTGGGCCTCCACAGCAGCCATGCCGATATCGCTGAGATACCTTGTGGCCGCAGCTAATCCAACCACCTGGGAGATCATTTGGGTGCCGGCCTCGAACCGTTGGGGCGCTGGCGCGTAGGTGGCCGACTCCATGCTCACCGTCTCGATCATGGAACCCCCCGTCAGGAACGGCGGCAGGGCAGCGAGCAGTTCAGGGCGGCCGTAGAGCGCTCCGATGCCGGTCGGGCCCAGCATCTTGTGGCCGGAGAACGCGGCGAAATCGACGTGCAGGGAGGCAAGGTCGACGCTCTGGTGAGGCACCGACTGGCAGGCGTCCAGCACCGTCACCGCGCCGACGGACTTGGCGCGGGCGACAAGTTCGGCTACCGGCGCGCCGGTGCCGGTGACGTTCGAATGGTGGGTGAAGGCAACCACTTTGACCCGCTCGTCGAGCGTCAGGGAGTCCAGGTCGAGGTGGCCGTCGTCGGTGATGCCGAACCACCGCAGGGTGGCGCCGGTGCGGCGAGCCAGTTCCTGCCACGGGATCAGGTTGGCGTGGTGTTCGAGTTCGGTGGTGACGATGATGTCGCCGGGGCCGACGGCGCGCTCGAAGCGGTTGTCGCCGAGCACATACGACACCAGGTTGAGAGCTTCGGTGGCGTTCTTGGTGAACACCAATTCATCGGGGGCGGCCCCGACGAAGCCGGCGATGTCGGCACGACCGTCCTCGAACGCGTCGGTGGCCTCCTCCATCAGCTGGTGCGCCCCACGGTGCACCGCCCCGTTGGAGGTGGTCAGGAAGTGCCGTTCGGCGTCAAGCACCGCCAACGGTTTCTGCGAGGTTGCCCCGGAGTCCAGGTAGGCCAGCTGCTGACCGCCGCGCATCCGGCGGGCCAGGATCGGGAAGTCGGCCCGGATCCGGTCGACATCGAGGTCGAGGTCGACGGTGGCGGTCACTGTCTACCGCCTAGGACGGCGCCGCGGCGCGGGTGAACCGCACGTAGCCGTTCTCTTCGAGCTCGTCGGCGAGTTCCGGTCCGCCCGACTCGACGATCCGCCCGTCGACGAAGACGTGCACGAACTGCGGATGGATGTATCGCAGGATTCGGGTGTAGTGCGTGATGAGCAGCACGCCGGCGTGCTCAGCCTCGGCGAACCGGTTGACGCCGTCGCTGACCACCCGCAGGGCATCGACGTCGAGGCCGGAGTCGGTTTCGTCGAGGACCGCGATCTTGGGCTTGAGCAGGCCCAACTGCAGGATCTCGTGGCGTTTCTTCTCGCCACCGGAGAAGCCCTCGTTGACGCTGCGTTCGGCGAACTGCGGGTCGATCTCCAGATTGGTCATCGCGGCTTTGACCTCCTTGACCCAGTGCCGCAGCTTGGGCGCCTCACCACGCACCGCGGTCACCGCGGTGCGCAGGAAGTTCGACATCGACACACCGGGGACCTCCACCGGATACTGCATCGCCAAGAACAGCCCCGCTCGCGCTCTCTCATCGACGCTCATCTCCAGGACGTCCTGGCCGTCGAGGGTGATCGACCCTGAGGTGACGGTGTACTTCGGGTGCCCGGCGATGGCGTAGGACAGCGTCGACTTCCCGGATCCGTTGGGGCCCATGACCGCATGGGTCTCACCGGACCGGACCGTGAGGTCCACGCCCTTGAGGATCTCCTTCTCACCGCCTTCGGGGGTGGCGACCGAGACGTGCAGGTCCTTGATTTCCAGGGTGGAGTTGTTCGGGGTGCTCATGCGTCTGCTTTCGATTCGGTGATGGCCAGTTCGTGTTCGATGGCGTCGGTCAGCCGGTCGCGGATCGCCGGAATGGCGATCTTGGAGATGATTTCGCCGAAGAATCCGCGGACCACCAGGCGCCGGGCCTGTTCCTCGGGGATGCCGCGGGCCTGCAGGTAGAACATCTGCTCGTCGTCGAAACGGCCTGTGGCACTGGCGTGTCCGGCGCCGACGATCTCACCGGTCTCGATTTCCAGGTTGGGCACCGAATCGGCGCGGGCACCGTCGGTGAGCACCAGATTGCGGTTGACCTCGAAGGTGTCGGTCCCGGTGGCCTCCGCCCGGATCAGCACATCGCCGACCCAGACGGTGTGTGCGTCGGGTTTGCCGGATTCCGGATCCCCCTGCAGCGCACCCTTGTAGAGAACGTTCGACCGGCAATTGGGTTGGCTGTGGTCGACCAGCAGCCGGGACTCCAGGTGCTGGCCGGTGTCAGCGAAGTACAGGCCCAGCATCTCGGCGTCACCGCCCGGCGCGTCGTAACGGACCGTGGCCGCCATCCGCACCACGTCACCGCCGAGGGTCACCGCGACGTGCCGCAGCACCGCGTCCTTCCCGAGTCGGGCGTGCTGGGCGCTGACATGCACGGCGTCGTCGGCCCAGTCGGCGATCCACACCACCGTCAACCGGGCGGCGTCAGCGAGGACGAACTCGACGTTGTCGGCGTAGGTTCCACTGCCGCGCAGGTCGATGACCACCACCGCTTCGGCGAGTTCCTCGACGCGGATCAGGAGGTGGCCATAGGCGGTCTTGTCGACGCCGGGCCCCGCGATGGCGATCTCGACGGGCATCTGGGTGTGCGCGCCGCGACCGACGGTGACGACGGTCGCCGTGCTGAATGCCGAGAACGCCTGCGCGGCAACCCGATCAGTGGGAACTCCGCCTTGCCCGAGCCGCTCGTCGCCACGTGTGACGGTCTCGACCGTGACCCCGGCCTGCTCGGACACGGTGACCGGGGCCTGCCCTGTTGCGGCGGCGGTTCCGTCGTGCAGGCCGCGTAGCCGCCGCAGCGGGGTGAACCGCCACAGTTCGTCACGGCCGCCGGGCACTTCGAAGGCGTTGACGTCGAAGGAGCTGAACTGTTCGCCCTTGTTGATGGCGACCGGGGCTGAGCCCTCGACCGCCGCGCTGAGATTCGTCACTATCCGACCGCGCCTTCCATCTGGAGTTCGATCAGCCGGTTGAGTTCCAGCGCGTACTCCATCGGCAGCTCTTTGGCGATCGGTTCGACGAATCCACGCACCACCATGGCCATGGCCTCGTCCTCAGTCAGACCACGACTCATGAGGTAGAACAACTGGTCCTCGCTGACCTTCGACACGGTCGCCTCATGACCCATCGTGACGTCGTCCTCGCGGATGTCGACGTAGGGATAGGTGTCGCTGCGGCTGATGGTATCGACAAGCAGCGCATCGCATTTCACGCTCGAGCGCGATCCGTGCGCACCTTTGTTGACCTGGACCAGCCCGCGGTAGGAGGCGCGGCCACCCCCACGCGCCACCGACTTCGAGACGATGTTGCTCGAGGTGTTCGGCGCCAGGTGCAGCATTTTGGCACCGGTGTCCTGATGCTGGCCTTCGCCGGCGAAAGCGATGGAGAGCACCTCGCCCTTGGCCTGCTCACCGGTCATCCACACCGCCGGGTACTTCATCGTGACCTTGGAGCCGATGTTGCCGTCGATCCACTCCATCGTCGCGCCGGCTTCGGCGCGAGCCCGTTTGGTGACCAGGTTGTAGACGTTGTTCGACCAGTTCTGGATGGTGGTGTAGCGGACCCGCGCATTCGGCTTGACGATGATCTCCACCACCGCCGAGTGCAGCGAGTCGCTCTTGTAGATCGGTGCCGTGCAGCCTTCCACGTAGTGGATGTAGGAGCCCTCGTCGGCGATGATCAGCGTCCGCTCGAACTGACCCATGTTCTCGGTGTTGATGCGGAAGTATGCCTGCAGCGGGATGTCGACGTGCACGCCCGGCGGCACGTAGATGAACGATCCGCCCGACCACACCGCGGTGTTCAGCGCCGAGAACTTGTTGTCCCCGGCCGGAATGACCGTGCCGAAGTACTGCTTGAAAAGCTCCGGGTGTTCCTTGAGCCCGGTATCGGTGTCCAAGAAGATGACCCCCTGAGCCTCCAGGTCTTCCCGGATCTGGTGGTAGACCACCTCGGACTCGTACTGGGCCGCCACCCCGGACACCAGGCGCTGTTTCTCCGCCTCCGGGATCCCCAGCCGGTCGTAGGTGTTTTTGATCTCCTCGGGCAGTTCCTCCCAGGTGGTGGCTTGCTTCTCGGTGGAGCGAACGAAGTACTTGATGTTGTCGAAGTCGATGCCCTCGAGGTTTGAGCCCCATTTCGGCATCGGCTTCTTGTCGAAGGTGCGCAGCGCCTTGAGCCGGATGTCGAGCATCCACTCCGGCTCGCTCTTCTTCGCCGAAATGTCCCGGACCACAGCCTCGGACAGGCCGCGCTGCGCGCTGGCACCGGCGATGTCGGTGTCGGCCCAGCCGTAGCCGTACCGGCCCAGCGAGGCGATGGTCTCCTCCTGGCTGAGCGGTTGCAGGTCAGGTGAAGTCGTCATGACGACGCTCCTTGTCGGTTGTCGTGGTTGGGGCTGGTACTGAGGTTGAGCGGGACGTGAGTGGTGCAGGCGCAGTCGCCGTTGACAATGGATGCCAGCCGTTGCACGTGAGTACCGAGGACCTCCGAGATGGCCTGCTTCTCGGCCTCGCACAACTCTGGAAACTCTTCTGCGACATGGGAAACCGGGCAGTGGTGTTGACAGATCTCGATGCCCTTGATCGGCCCGCCGACCCGCGTCGCGGTGGTGGCGTAGCCGGCCCGGGTCAACGCATCGGCAACCTGTTCGGCGGCGTCCTCGACGGAGTCCTCGTCGTCGGCCTCGGCTGGCCGCACGCCGGCGAGAATCGTGTCGATCCGGCGGCGGGCGAAGGTGCGGACCGCGTCGTCGCCGCCGATCTCCCGCAGTTGGCGCATGGCGGCCGAGGCCAAATCGTCATAGGCGTGTTCGAGTTTGGCCCGCCCTGCCGCGGTGAGGCGGTAACGCTTGGCGGGCCGACCCCGGCCGACCTGCTGCCAAGCCGCCGCAGGTTGGGATTCGGCGTCCCCGCCGTCGACCAAGACGTCGAGGTGGCGGCGCACACCCGCCGCCGAGATGCCCAGCTTGGCGCTGATTTCGGCGACTGTGATCGACCCGGACTCCAAGAGCAGGCGCACGATCTCCCGCCGGGTCTGGCCGTCCTGCGCCGAGGCCCCGGACACCGGCGACTCGTCAGGCAGTAATTTCACAACACAAGTGTTACGGAATTCAACAGCGGGGTCTAGCAAGGACAGGCTTACCTTATGGCCGAGCGCACCCCGCGCACCGGCAGTGCGGCCGCCGCGTCGGAGCTGCACCGAATGCCACGGCGGATAGAGTTCTGCTGTGGCTGCCCGCCGGCACTCTCTGTACTCCTCCATCGCCAGCTGGCATGGCGAAGAACGGACCGAGGGCTCGCCGCTCAACGCCGCCGAACTGCGCGCGATGCACCGAACCCGACTGTTCGGCGCAACCGGCACGGTTCTGATGGGGATCGGCGCGCTGGGGGCCGGTGCCCGTCCGGTGGTGCAGGACCCGACCTTCGGGGTGCGGCTGCTGAACCTGCCCTCGCGCATCCAGACCGTGTCGCTGACCATGACGACCACGGGCGCGGTGATGATGGCGCTGGCGTGGCTGATGCTGGGCCGCTTCGTCCTGGGCCCCCGCCGGATGTCGCGCAGCCAACTGGACCGGACGCTGCTGGTGTGGATGGTCCCACTGCTGATCGCCCCGCCGATGTACAGCAAGGACGTCTACTCCTACCTGGCCCAGAGCCAGATCGCCCGGATCGGACAGAACCCCTATCAGGTAGGCCCCGCTCCGGGGCTGGGGCTCGACCACGTCTTCACCCTGTCGGTGCCCAGTCTGTGGCGTGAGACGCCGGCACCGTACGGGCCGCTGTTCTTGTGGATCGGCCGTGGCATCTCCACGCTGACCGATGAGAACATCGTCGCGGCCGTGCTGTTTCACCGGCTGGTCGTGTTGGTCGGTGTGGTTCTCATCGTCTGGGCCACACCGCGATTGGCGCGGCGCTGCGGTGTCGCCGAGGTAGCAGCGCTATGGCTGGGAGCCGCCAACCCGTTGCTGCTGATGCATCTGGTGGCCGGGATCCACAATGAGGCTTTGATGCTGGGCCTGATGCTGGCCGGCACCGAGTTGGCGCTGCGCGGCATCGACAGTGCCGCACCGCTGCTGCCGCGGCCGACCCGGTGGCCGCGAACGCACGCGCAGTGGGCGCAATGGGCGCCGCTGGCGCTGCTGGTGGCCGGCATCGTGCTCATCACGATGTCCTCGCAAGTCAAGCTGCCGGGCCTGCTGGCGCTGGGGTTCGTTGCCATGGCGTTGGCGCACCGGTGGGGCGGCACCGTCAGTGCGTTCCTTTCCGCAGGGATCCTCGCCGTCTCGCTGTCGCTGGTGGTGATGGCCCTCATCGGCCTCGCCAGCGGTCTGGGCTTCGGCTGGCTGTTCACCCTGGGCACCGCCAATGTCGTCCGCAGTTGGATGTCGCCCCCGACCCTGCTGGCCCTGGCCACCGGCCAGGTCGGCATCCTGCTCGGGCTCGGCGACCACACCACGGCCGTGCTGTCCCTGACCCGCGCCATCGGCGTCATGATCATCGCCGTCGTGGTCAGCTGGCTGCTGCTGGCGGTGCTACGCGGACGGCTGCACCCGGTCGGTGGTCTGGGAGTCGCGCTGGGAGCAACCGTGCTGCTCTTCCCGGTCGTGCAGCCCTGGTATCTGCTGTGGGCCATCATCCCGCTGGCGGCCTGGGTGACCCGGCCCGGATTCCGGATCGCCGCCATCGTCGTCACCCTCATCGTGGGAATTTTCGGACCCACCGCCAATGGCGACCGCTTCGCGCTCTTCCAGATCCTCGACGCCACCCTGGCCAGTGCGTTGATCGTGCTCGCCCTGATCTGGGTGACCCGCAACCTGCTGCCCTGGCGGTACGTGCCCGGCACCGACGAGGCCTACAGCGGGCAGGATCTGACGAAGGCCCCTGATCGCAGCCCAGATCAGGCCCCGAGCCAACCACCGGCGTCCACCCCGGCGACCGACGCTTACGCTGATTCCCCGTGAGACCTGGCTCTCCTGACCGCTCCCCCGATCCCGTGCGGATGCGCGGAGTGTCGAAGCGTTACGGATCCACCGTGGCGGTGTCCGCGCTGGACCTTGATGTGGCGCGCGCGGAAGTGCTGGCGCTGCTGGGCCCCAACGGCGCCGGAAAGACCACGACGGTCGAGATGTGTGAGGGATTCGTCCGACCCGATGCCGGGGAGATCGAGGTGCTCGGCATGGATCCCATCGCCGACAACGCCCAGATCCGGGCCCGGATCGGGGTGATGCTGCAGGGCGGTGGCGGATATCCCGCCGCTCGTGCCGGGGAGATGCTCAATCTGGTGGCCTCCTACTCCGCCAAACCGTTGGATCCCGGCTGGCTGCTGGACACCCTCGGTCTGACCGACGCCGCCCGCACCACCTACCGCCGGCTGTCCGGCGGGCAGCAGCAGCGCCTGTCGCTGGCCTGTGCGATCGTCGGCCGGCCGGAGTTGGTGTTCCTCGACGAACCCACCTCCGGGATGGACGCCCATGCACGCGTCGTGGTCTGGGAACTGATCGACGCGCTGCGCCGCGACGGTGTGACGGTGGTGCTGACCACCCACCAACTCAAGGAGGCCGAGGAACTCGCCGACCGGATCATGATCATCGACCACGGTTCGACGGTCGCCGCAGGCACGCCGGCAGAGTTGATGCGCAGCGGCGCCGAGGATCAGTTGCGGTTCTCCGCCCCGCGCAAACTCGACCTGTCCCTGCTGCTCTCGGCGCTGCCCGAGGGCTATCGGGCCCGTGAGCACTCCCCCGGTGAATATCTGGTGGAGGGCACCATCAACCCGCAGGTGCTGGCGACGGTGACGGCGTGGTGCGCCAGACTCAACATCCTGGCCAACGACATGCGCGTCGAGCAGCGCAGCCTCGAGGACGTGTTCTTGGAGTTGACCGGTAGGGAGTTGCGGTCATGATCGGCGTCTCATCCCCGCCCGCATCCACTCTGCGTCCAGAGCGCCGATTCGGCCGAAAACGCGATCTGAGCGCAGAGTCGATGTGGGGCCAGCCGATGTGGGGCCAGGCGATGCGGGTCGAGCGATGACCGACCTGTTCCCGGCGGGCACCTTCACCCCCGACCCGCGGCCGAACAGCGTCGCCCGGATGCTGGCCGCCCAGTACAGCCTGGACCTGAAACTGTTGCTGCGCAACGGCGAACAACTGCTCCTGACGATGTTCATCCCGATCACCTTGCTGATCGGGCTCACGCTGCTGCCGCTGGGATCCTTCGGCGAACCGCGGGTCGCGGTGTTTATCCCGGCGATCATGGCACTGGCGGTGATCTCGACCGCCTTCACCGGGCAGGCCATCGCGGTGGCCTTCGACCGCCGCTACGGCGCTCTCAAACGCCTCGGCGCCACCGCGCTGCCGGTGTGGGCGATCATCGCCGGCAAGGTGCTCGCGGTGGTGAGCGTGGTCTTCCTGCAGGCGATCCTGCTCGGCGGGATCGGGCTGGCGCTGGGCTGGCGCCCACCGCCGGCCGGCCTGCTGCTCGGCGCGGGGATCATCGCACTGGGCACGGCGACCTTCGTCGCGATGGGTCTGCTGCTGGGGGGCACCCTGCGCGCCGAGATCGTGCTCGCGGTCGCCAATCTGCTGTGGTTCGTCTTCGCCGGCCTCGGCGCTCTGACCGTCGAGTCCGGCACCGTCCCTGCGGAGCTGTCCTGGGTGGCCAGACTCACACCGTCCGGGGCCCTGGCCGAAGCCCTCGCGCAGGCGGTCGGCCCGTCGGGGTCGGTGGCGGTGGACTGGTTGGGCCTTGCGGTGCTGGCGATCTGGGGGGCGGTCGCTGCGGCGGCGGCCTTGCGCTGGTTCCGGTTCACCTGATCGCTACGATCAACGGGTGGGCGTGCGAAGGGTCTTCCTGAACCTGGTGGACCGACTTCCGCTGCCGAGTCTGCGCACCCAGCGCATCATCGCCGCTGCGGTCGTGCTCAGTCAGGCGGGGATCTCGGTCACCGGCGCCATCGTGCGAGTCACCGCCTCCGGGCTGGGGTGCCCCACCTGGCCGCAGTGCTTCCCGGGCAGTTTCACCCCGGTGCCGCACGCCGAAGTTCCGGTGCTCCACCAGGCGGTCGAGTTCGGCAATCGCCTGCTGACATTCGTGGTCGTCTTTACCGCAGCCCTGGCCGTGCTGGCGGTGACCCGCGCCCGCCGTCGCCGGGAGATCCGCTGGTATGCCTGGCTGATGCCGGCCTCCACCGTGCTGCAGGCGGTGATCGGCGGCATCACCGTGCTGACCGGCTTGCTGTGGTGGACGGTCGCCATTCACCTGCTGGTATCGATGGCGATGGTCTGGGTAGCCACGCTGCTCTACGTCAAGATCGGTGAGCCCGACGACGGCATCCGCTCCGACCAGGTGCCGACGCCGTTGCAGCGGTTGACGTTCCTGAGCGCGGTCGCCCTGGCCGCAACCCTGGTGAGCGGCACCCTGGTCACCGGAGCGGGCCCGCACGCCGGGGACAAGAGTGTGGAGCGGCCGGTCCCGCGCTTGCAGATCGAGATCGTCACCTTGGCCCATGCCCATTCCACCCTGCTGGTGGGCTATCTGTGCCTGCTGATCGGCCTGGGCGCGGGCCTGCTCGCGGTGGGCGCACCGCGGCGGGTCATTCGGCGGTTGACGGTGCTGCTCGTGCTGGTCGCCGCGCAGGGCCTGATCGGCATGGTGCAGTACCACACCGGCATTCCGGCCGTCTTGGTGGCGCTGCACGTGGCCGGAGCGGCGGCCTGCACCGTCGGTACCGCTGCGCTATGGGCGTCGATGCGACAGCGGACCAAGCCCGAGGCGCTCGCACGCCGCCTCGACCTGCATCGCGAAGTCGCGCTGCCGTAGTCCACGGGTGGTCTCGTCGAGTTGCCCCCAGCCCAGTCCGGGTTCGATCAACTCCAGCTCCAGCAGCACCGCATCTCGTCCACTCCCGTCGGCGCCGATGAGATCGACACGCGCGTAGAGGAATTCGTTGCGGGGAATGCCCAGCTTTGAGGCAGCCGCGTCCAGGACCGCGTGCCCGAGATCCCACACCTGCAAGTCCGGGTCGGCGGGGGTCAGCTTCTCCTGGGCGTAGGTCCCCGAATCATGCAGGGCCGGTTTGCTGCCGGCCGGCGGCAGGATCGGCGCCTTGGTGAAGGCATGTGACTGCTCCCCGCCGAGGAACACCAAAGCGGTCTCACCGTCCTGCACGCGGGCGTCGTACGGCTGCACCAGGACACTGCGGCCGGCCCCCAGCAGTGCTGCGGCGTGCGCGGTGGCCGCACCCGGGTCGGCGAACCGGAGTGTGTCAATCGAGCCGGCACCGACCGCGGGTTTGACCACTATCTCCCCGGTCGGCAGCGAAACCCGTTCACCGGGTTCGATGAAGGACGAGGGCACCGTGGAGATGCCCGCGGCGGCGAGGTCGGCGAGGTAGTGCTTATCGCTGTTCCAGGCGACCACAGCGGGCGCGTTGAGCAGATTGCGCACCCGAGTGGTCCACGCCAGAAACTCCGCACGCCGTTCGGCGTAGTCCCACGCGGCGCGCAGAATCACCAGGTCGGCGTCCTCGGTCCGCGGGTCGTCCCAGGGCATCCAGCGTGCGTGCAGACCGCGCTGCCGAAGCGCACCGACCAGGCCGGCGTCATCGCCGTCCCCGTCGGTGAGTTGCCGGCACGATGCCAACACGATGCGCGGATGGAAGATATCGGGCCGGGCCAGCTTCACAGCGGGGATGATAGTGACATGCATGTGGTCGAAGTCGCCCAGACCGGCGGCCCAGAGGTTTTGCGCTACGTCGAGCGGGCGATGCCCTCCCCCGGTCCGCGTGATGTTCTGATCCAGGCTGAGGCGATCGGCGTCAACTACATCGACACCTACTTCCGTTCCGGGCAGTATCCGCGGGAACTGCCGTTCGTGGTCGGTCAGGAGGTGTGCGGCACGGTGGCCGCCGTCGGTGACGACGTGGCGGCGATCAACGTCGGTGACCGCGTCGTGACCGCCAACGCGGCCGGTGGCTATGCCGAATACTGTCTTGCCCCAGCAGATTTCGTCGCCTATGTCCCCGACACGGTGCAGTCCGATGGCATCGCCTCCGCCCTACTGAAGGGGATGACGGCGCACTATCTGATCAAGTCGGTGTACCCGGTGCAGGCCCGGGACTGGCTGCTGGTGCACGCGGGCGCGGGCGGGGTGGGACTGATCCTGACCCAGTGGGCCACCAGTCTCGGCGCGCGGGTCATAACCACCGCCTCCACACCGGAGAAGGCCGACCTGTCCCGCCAGGCGGGCGCGGTGGAGGTCCTGGACTATCCATCCGACGCCGGCGAGTTCGCCGACCGGGTCCGAGCTTTGACCGATGGCCGGGGGGTGGCCGCGGTCTACGACGGGGTCGGCAGGTCGACCTTCGATGCCAGCTTGGCCAGCCTCGCGGTTCGTGGCACGCTGGCTCTCTTCGGTGCCTCCAGTGGCGCGGTGGCCCCCGTCGACCCGCAACGACTCAACGCCGCCGGGTCGGTCTACCTCACGCGGCCCAACCTCGCCCACTTCATTCGGACGCCCGATGAATTCGCCTGGCGCGCCGGCGAACTGATGGAAGCGATCGCCGACGGGTCGATCACGATCACGGTGGGCGGGCACTATCCGCTGGCCGAGGCACGTCGCGCCCATGAGGATCTGCAGGGACGCCGAACCAGCGGTTCCGTCGTCTTGCTTCCCAGGAGTTGATTGTGCGCAAGCTAAAATGAAAGGTCCGCACATTCACCGTAGCGATCGCAGTCGTCTCCGCTTGACCGAGAGATACGGCATTAGGGAGTCTCGTGAGGATAGGGATCGTAGGCGCGGGCGCGGTCGGCGGATTTTTCGGAGCCCTGCTGGCATCCTCAGGGCAGGATGTGACCCTGTTCGATAAGCCGGACGTGATCGAGCCCATTGCGAAACGGGGCCTCACAATTCTGGGGGAAAGCAGTGATCGCCCTTCAACCACTACATGCTTCAGGGCAACGGCTGACCTAAGCGTTGCCGGAGTGCAGGACGTGGTCATTTTCGCCACCAGGGCCGACACCATGCGGGACGCCGCGCCATTTGTGGCTGGAATGTGCGCGGGTCACACGTCGGTGGTCACAGTGCAAAACGGTTTACCGTGGTGGTACTTTTCCGGGGCCTCGGAGCGCGAGTTTCCCCCCACCCTCAAGTCGCTGGACCCGACGGGGGCAATCAGTCAACATATCGACCCGGCGCGCATTATCGGTTGCGTGGTTTATCCGGCTCTCGAAGTGATCGAACCCGGAGTAATTCGACATTTCTACGGTTCCCGGGTTCCTATCGGTGAGGCCGACGGCACGATCAGCTCACGCGTGCAGATTCTTTCCAGAACTCTGGAGAGTGCCGGGCTAAGATCACGGGTGCTGACCGACATACGTTCAGAGCTTTGGCTCAAGGCTTTGGGCGCCTGCGTACTTAATCCGGTCAGCGTTCTAACCCGCGCAACCTTAGCGGGAATGTGCAACGATCCGCACCTGCGTCAAACGATCTACAGCGCAATGTTCGAGGCGCAAAGCGTTGCGCACGCGCTCGGTATCAGGTTTCGAAGAACAATCGACGAGAGGATCGCCGGAGCGGCAAGCGTAGGCGAACACAAGACGTCGATGCTCCAAGCCTTCGAAGCCGGGCTGCCACTCGAGTTAGATGCGACGACCGGCATAGTCTGCGAGCTCGGAAGGTTAACGCGAACTCCGGCCCCGTTGCTGGAAACCATATACGCATGCACCAAAGTTCTTGCCGAAAGGGTCGGTTGTGGTTCTTGAGATAAGAAGAGCGAGCGCCGGCGAGCGGGAAACCATTCTCGGAGTCATGGAGCCCGCGAATATGCACCACGTCCCTTCCCCGGAAATGGAAGAACTGGACCTGGACAATTTCTTCCTGGCTTGCGTCGACAATCAGGTGGTTGGCGCTGCCGGTTTCACGATACTGCCAGACGGGAATGGCAAGACCACCCTGCTCGCTGTTCTACCGGAATACCGCGGTTTAGACATCGGCAAAAGGCTCCAAGATGCCAGACTTCATGCGATGCACGCCCGCGGGGCGCGCAAAGTGACAACGAATGCCGACCGTCCGGAAACGATCTCCTGGTACAAACGGTGGTACGGCTATTACGAAGTTGGTTTCGTTGATAAGGTCCATAGCTTCGGCGATCCAGGCATAAGCCGTTGGACCACCTTGGAAATGGACCTGTCCTCGTGGATCAATAATGCAAAGTAACTGGCTTCCGCGAAGCAGCGTTCCGGGATTCGAGTTCCCGGCAATTCCGGACAACAACGCTGCGCGGTCGCTGGCCATCCAATTTCAGCTCGCACAGAGCGAATGGTGGCAGCCCGACAGGTTGCTTCAGCTACAGCTCAGGCAGTTGACCTCGTTGGTGCACCATGCCAAATCATCCACCCGGCACTATCGGAGTCTCGATGTCCCGCAGGGGTCGGTGCTAACTGAAGAGAACCTTCGCGCGCTGCCAGTGCTGCGCCGTCACGACATTCAGATTGCCGGTGCGGGACTCTTCAGCGATGACATACCGGAGTCGCACGGGACCGTCACGTCCGTCATGACCTCCGGGTCCACCGGAACGCCGGTAACGGTCCTGAAGACGCAGTCGAGCATGCAACTCTGGCGGGCTTTCACGTTGCGAGACAGCCTTTGGCACAGAAGAGACCTGTCAGCCCACCTTGGAATCATCAGATTCGTCGACGATCCCACCAGGTACCTTCCGCCCGATGGCACATCACTGAGCGGTTGGGGACGCGCTACCGATGAGATTTTTCCCGGCGCGCGCGCAACCATGCTGAATGTCGGCACGCCCGTCGATGAGCAGGCCGCCTGGCTGCACAAGATCCGTCCCACCTACTTGCTGACCCATCCGTCCAACCTGCGTGCGTTGGCCGAGTACTTTGATGCCAATTCCCTGAAAGCCCCCGGCTCACTGAGGCAGTTGAGAACTCTGGGCGAACTGCTGACCGCGGAGACGCGCGAGGTCTGTGAGGAGGTCTTCGGTGTGCCGATCGCCGACATGTATTCGTCGCAGGAGGTCGGTTACATGGCGCTTCAGTGTCCGGAGGGCACCAACTATCACGTGCAGTCCGAGAATGTTCTGCTCGAGGTGTTGGACACCAGCGGAAATCCCTGTGCGCCAGGCCAGATCGGGCGCATCGTGGTCACCGACCTTCACAACTACGCCTCTCCGCTGCTGCGGTACGAGATCGGGGACTATGCCGAGGTTGCTTCTCCCTGCCAGTGTGGACGTGGGCTGCCCGCGTTGGAGCGGATCATTGGGCGCGAGCGCAACATGTGGGTGCGGCCGGACGGTCGTCGCGCTTGGCCCTTGATCGCCAGCAAGATAACGCGCGCTGCAGCACCGTACCGACAGATGCAGTTGGAACAAGTGAGCATTGACCTGATCGTCGTCAGGCTAGTGCCGGAGGGTTCCCTCGACGACGGTGACAGGCACGCCTTGACCGCCGCGATTCACCAGTGCCTGGGATTCCGAACGAACCTTCACTTCGAGATCGTCGATTCGATCGAACGTGGCCGAAACGGCAAATTCGAGGACTTCATCTGCCGCGTATGACGGATGTCCACTGGGTCAGGCGGGAGTCCGGGACGCCCGCAGGTACGCGTCAACCGAACAGCAACGGAAGCGGGATGACCGAATCGACGGCCAGCGCGCAGAAAATGGCAGCCAGGTAGTTGTTGGAGTGCAGGAACAGCCGCAGCGGCTTGACCGGCTCGCCCCGCAGTACCCCGGCGTGCAACCGGTGCGCCAGGCTCAGGAACCAGACGCCGGCCAGGACGGCCACTGCGGCGTACAGCCAACCCGCGGCCGGGATCAGCGCGAAGGTGGCGGCCACGGTGAGCCAGGTGTAGACGATGATCTGGCGGGTGACCTGACGTTCGGTGGCCACGACCGGCAGCATCGGGACACCAGCGGCCTCATAGTCGGCTTTGTATTTCATGGCCAGCGCCCAGGTGTGCGGCGGGGTCCAGAAGAAGATGATCGCGAACATCACCAGCGCCTGCCAGCCGATGGTGCCGGTGACCGCCGACCAACCGATCATCACCGGCATACAGCCGGCCGCGCCGCCCCACACCACATTCTGGGAGGTCCGCCGCTTGAGCAGCAGGGTGTACACCAGCACGTAGAACGCGATGGTGGCGGCGGCCAAGTGCGCCGAGAGCAGGTTGGTGGTCCACCACAGCCAGAAGAACGAGCCCACCGACAGCGCGATGCCGAACACGAAGGCGTGGCTGCGCGGCACCGCGGCCCGGGCCAGCGGCCGTCCGGCGGTGCGCTTCATGACCTTGTCGATGTCGGCGTCGGCCACACAGTTCAGCGTGTTGGCCCCGCCGGCGGCCAGCATTCCGCCGAACAGGGTGTTGAGGATCAGGACCAGGTCGACCTGGCCACGGGACGCCAGCAGCATCGCCGGGATGGTGGTGACCAGCAACAGTTCGATCACCCGCGGCTTCATCAACGCGAGGTAACCCAGGGCTGAACTGCGGAAGGCCGAACCGCGGGACTTGCTCGGTGCAGCCTGCTCGATCTCGCCGACGAGGCGGGTTTCGCGCATCTTCACGCAGTCAACTCCTCCCGGAGGGCTTCACCGACAACCGCCCCGTGTCTACTACAGAGGATGGTAGACCGCGACGCTGCCGATTTGGTACTTCAGGGTGGAATCCCCGCATTAGGGTGTGCAGCAGCAGCGGGTAGTCCGCCGATTAGACGTCCCCAGGAGCACATTTCGTGACCACCCTTGAGCAGATTTCCGAGTTGACCCGGCCCCATCATCCCGACGACTGGACTGAGCTGGACTCTCGCGCGGTCGACACCGTTCGCGTGCTGGCCGCCGACGCGGTGCAGAAGGTGGGTAACGGGCATCCGGGCACTGCGATGAGTCTGGCGCCGGCGGCCTACACACTGTTCCAGCGGGTGATGCGGCACGACCCCAGCGATCCGCACTGGCTGGGCCGGGACCGCTTCGTGCTGTCCTGCGGGCACTCCAGCCTGACGCTGTACCTGCAGTTGTACCTCGGCGGCTTCGGGCTGGAACTCTCCGATATCGAGGCGCTGCGCACCTTGGGTTCCAAGACACCCGGGCACCCGGAGTTCCGGCACACCAAGGGCGTGGAGATCACCACCGGTCCGCTGGGCCAGGGCCTGGCCTCCGCGGTCGGGATGGCGATGGCCGCCCGCTACGAGCGTGGCCTGTTCGACCCTGACGCCGCCCCGGGAACCAGCCCGTTCGACCACTTCATCTATGTGATCGCCTCCGACGGCGATATGCAGGAAGGGGTGACCAGCGAGGCGTGCTCGCTGGCCGGCACCCAGCAGCTGGGCAACCTCATCGTCATCTGGGATGACAACGAGATCTCTATCGAGCACAACACCAGGATCGCCTTCACCGAGGACACCCCGGCCCGCTATGCGGCCTACGGCTGGCATGTGCAGGTCGTTGAGGGTGGCGAGAACGTCGCCGGACTGGAGCAGGCGATCGAAGCGGCCAAGAGAGTCACCGACAAGCCCTCGTTCATCGCGCTGCGGACCATCATCGGCTACCCCGCCCCGACCAAGATGAACACCGGCGGTGTGCACGGATCGGCGCTGGGCGCCGACGAGGTGGCCGCCACCAAGAAAGTTTTGGGTTTCGACCCGGACAAGACCTTCGACGTCGCCGACGACGTGATCGCCCACACCCGCAAACTGGTGGATCGGGGCCGGCAGGCCCACCAGTCCTGGCAGTCCGATTTCGACGCCTGGGCGCAGCGCGAGCCGGACCGCAAGGCACTGTTGGATCGTCTGCTGGCCGGCACCCTTCCCGACGGCTGGGACGCCGATCTGCCCCACTGGGAGCCCGGGTCCAAGGCGGTGGCCACCCGTGCCGCCTCCGGCGAGGTGCTCTCCGCCGTCGGGGCCAAGCTGCCGGAGTTGTGGGGCGGCTCGGCCGATCTGGCGGGCAGCAACAACACCACCATGAAGGGGGCGAAGTCGTTCGGGCCGCCGTCGATCGCCACCGAGGACTGGGACGCCACCTGGTACGGCCGCACCCTGCACTTCGGTATCCGCGAGCACGCGATGGGCGCGATCCTGTCCGGGATTGTGCTGCACGGCCCCACCCGCGCCTACGGCGGCACGTTCCTGCAATTCTCCGACTACATGCGGCCCGCGGTTCGGTTGGCTGCGCTGATGGACATCGACCCGATCTACGTGTGGACCCACGACTCGATCGGTCTGGGTGAGGACGGCC
This sequence comes from uncultured Mycobacterium sp., assembly GCA_964463215.1. Lineage (GTDB taxonomy): Bacteria > Actinomycetota > Actinomycetes > Mycobacteriales > Mycobacteriaceae > Mycobacterium. The sequence continues at coordinate 137,134 of CAYXBN010000003.1, forward strand.
CCACCCATCAGCCCGTCGAGCACCTCGCGGCGTTGCGCGCCATCCCGAGGCTGTCGGTGGTGCGCCCCGCCGACCCCAACGAGACGGCCTACGCCTGGCGGACCGTCTTGGAGCGCGGTGCGGGCAGCGGACCCACCGGCCTGATCCTGACCCGACAGAACGTGCCGGTGCTCGACGGCACCAGTCGCGAGGGTGTCGCGCGCGGCGGCTATGTGCTCGGCGGGGCGTCGGCGGCGGAGGTTCAGGCCGCTGACGTCATCATCATCGCCACCGGCTCGGAGGTACAGTTGGCTGTCGATGCAGCGAAAACCCTGAACGCCAAAGACATTCGCACCTACGTGGTGTCCATGCCATGCGTCGAGTGGTTCGAGGCCCAGTCCCAGGAGTACCGGGACAGCGTGTTGCCGCCGAACGTCTCGGCCCGGGTCGCCGTGGAGGCCGGGGTGGCGCAAAGTTGGTACCGCTACGTCGGCGACACCGGGGAGATCATCTCGATCGAACGGTATGGGGAGTCCGCCGACGACAAGACGCTGTTCCGCGAGTTCGGGTTCACCCCGGAAGCGGTTGTCGCCGCCGCGGAACGCGCTTTTGACAACTGAACCCGGCCAAGGCCGGGCAACAACCGAATCCGACAACTGAACCCATCGACCACCTAGACCGGAGGAGTTCCCATGGCCCAGAACCCCAACCTGGCGGAGTTGTCCGCGGCGGGCGTTTCGGTGTGGCTCGACGATCTGTCCCGCGACCGGCTGCGGTCGGGAAACCTGCAGGAGTTGATCGACACCCGCAGCATCGTCGGCGTCACCACCAATCCCTCCATCTTCCAGGCGGCACTGTCCAAAGGCACCGCCTACGACGCACAGGTCGCCGAATTGGCCGCCCGGGGAGCCGATGTGGATGCAGTCATCCGCACGGCGACCACCGATGACGTGCGGGAGGCCTGCGATGTGCTGCGCCCGCAATGGAATGACTCCAACGGCGTCGACGGCCGGGTGTCCATCGAAGTCGACCCACGCCTGGCCCACGACACCGACAACACCATCCTGCAGGCCATCGAGTTGTGGAAGATCGTTGACCGGCCCAACCTCTTGATCAAGATCCCGGCGACCCTGGCCGGGCTGCCCGCAATCACCGCGGTGATCGCCGAGGGCATCTCCGTCAATGTGACGCTCATCTTCTCCGTCGAACGCCATCGCGCGGTGATGGACGCCTACCTCGCCGGCCTGGAGGCAGCCCGGGTGGCCGGCCACGATCTGAACAGCATCCACTCGGTGGCGTCGTTCTTCGTATCCCGGGTGGACACTGAGATCGACACGCGACTGGAGCAGATCGGCTCCAAGGAAGCTATGAAACTGCGGGGCCAGGCCGGGGTCGCCAACGCCCGACTGGCCTACGCGGCCTATGAGGACGTCTTCGGTTCGGGTGGACGCTGGACCCCACTGGCCGAGAGTGGCGCCTGGGTGCAACGTCCGCTCTGGGCCTCGACCGGGGTGAAGAACCCCGAGTACTCCGACACTCTCTACGTCACCGAACTGGTCGCCCCGGACACCGTGAACACCATGCCGGAGAAGACCTTGGAGGCGGTGGCCGACCACGGCAAGATCCTCGGGAACACCATCTCGGGGACCGCAGCCGAATCCCAGGCCGTCTTCGACCGACTTGAAGCCGTCGGCATCGACCTGACCGACGTCTTCCGCCACCTCGAGGAGGACGGCGTGCAGAAGTTCGAGAAGTCCTGGGAGGAACTGCTCGACGCGACCCGGGCCCAGTTGGACGCCCAGAAGTGAGCCGGCCCCAATGAGTCCGGACACCGCGGTCACCACGGCAGGACCACCCGGCTGGCGTAATCCGTTGCGCGACAAGCGCGACAAACGGATGCCCCGAATCGCCGGGCCGTGCAGCGTGGTCATCTTCGGGGTGACCGGTGACTTGTCCCGCAAGAAGCTGATCCCGGCCATCTATGACCTGGCCAACCGCGGGCTGCTGCCGCCGTCGTTCGCGCTGGTGGGCTTCGCCCGCCGGGACTGGGTGGATGAGGATTTCGGGAAAATCGTCTACGAGGCGGTCAAGAAGCACGCCCGCACTCCGTTCCGCCAGGAAGTCTGGGATCGGCTCGCCGACGGAATCCGATTCGTGCAGGGCAGTTTCGATGACGACGCGTCCTTCAGCCGGCTCGCCGAGGCTCTGGAGAAGCTGGACATTGAACGCGGCACCGGCGGCAATCATGCGTTCTACCTGTCGATCCCGCCCAACGCCTTCCCGGTCGTCTGCGAACAACTCAAGAAGTCCGGCCTGGCAAATCCGCAGGACGGCCGCTGGAGTCGGGTCGTCATCGAGAAACCCTTCGGCCATGACCTGACCAGCGCGCGGGAACTCAACAAAGTGGTCAACAGCGTCTTCCCCGAGGAGTCGGTGTTCCGCATCGACCACTACCTCGGCAAGGAGACCGTGCAGAACATCATGGCGCTGCGGTTCGCCAATGAACTGTTCGAGCCCACCTGGAACAGCCACTACATCGACAGTGTGCAGATCACCATGGCCGAGGACATCGGCCTGGGTGGCCGGGCCGGCTACTACGACGGGATCGGTGCCGCCCGCGACGTCATCCAGAACCACCTGCTGCAACTGCTGGCGCTCACGGCCATGGAGGAGCCGGTGAACTTCGGCCCCGAGGAGGTCAAAGCCGAGAAGCTCAAGGTGCTCTCGGCGACCCGGCTGGCTCAGCCGCTGGACCTGACCAGTTCACGTGGGCAGTATGTCGGCGGCTGGCAGGGCGGCGAGAAGGTTGTCGGCCTGCTCGATGAGGAGGGATTCTCCAAAACCTCGACCACCGAGACCTTCGCGGCCATCACCGTGGACGTCGACACCCGGCGCTGGGCTGGTGTGCCGTTCTATCTGCGGACCGGAAAGCGGCTGGGGCGCAGGGTTACCGAGATCGCCCTGATGTTCAAGCGGGCACCGCATCTGCCCTTCGACACCACCATGACCGAGGAGCTCGGCCAGAACGCGCTGGTGATCCGGGTGCAACCCGACGAGGGCATCACGATCCGGTTCGGATCCAAGGTGCCGGGCAGCACGATGGAAGTCCGCGACGTCAACATGGACTTCTCCTACGGTTCGGCCTTCGCCGAGGACTCCCCCGAGGCCTACGAGCGGCTGATCCTCGACGTGCTGCTAGGTGAGCCGTCACTGTTCCCGGTCAACGCCGAAGTCGAACTGTCCTGGGAGATCCTCGATCCGGTGCTGGAGTATTGGGCGTCCCACGGCACGCCCGACCCCTATGACTCCGGGTCATGGGGTCCGGATTCGGCGTTCGAGATGCTGCAACGCTCCGGGCGTGAATGGCGGCGGCCCTAAGCGATGATCGACCGTCCGGGTACCAAGCACTGAGCAGGAGCGCCGCTAGATGATTGTCGACCTTCCCGAGACCACCACCAACGAGATCAACAAGCGCATCACCTCGCTGCGCGAGGAGGGTGGCGCGATCACCCTGGGCAGGGTGCTGACCCTGGTCGTGGCATTGGACTCCGAGGCGATTCTGGAATACGCGATCGAGGCGGCGGTCGGGGCGAGCCGGGAGCATCCCTGCCGCGTGATCGTGGTGGTGCCTATCGACCGGCTTGCCAGCGAGGCACGTCTGGACGGCCAGCTGCGAGTCGGCGGCGACGCCGGCGCCGGCGAGGTGGTGGTCCTCAAAACCTCCGGTCCGCTGGCCAACCACGCCAGCAGTGTGGTGCTGCCGTTTCTGTTGCCCGACACCCCCGTGGTCGCGTGGTGGCCGGGTACCGCACCGGACGTACCGGCCCAGGATCCATTGGGCCGGTTGGCTATTCGTCGGATAACCGACGCGACCCGGACGGAGGACCCGCTGGCGGTGCTACGCAGCCGGATCAACGGGTACACCCAGGGCGACACCGATCTGGCGTGGAGTCGGATCACCTACTGGCGGGCGTTGTTGGCCTCGGCGCTGGACCAGCCACCCTATGAGCCGATCACCGCGGCGGTGGTCTCCGGGCTGGCCGACGAACCGGCTCTGGACATCCTGGCCGGCTGGCTGGCCAGCCGCATCGACGGTCCGGTGCGCCGGGAGGTGGGCGAACTGAAGGTCGAACTGACCCAACCCACCCAGATCATCACGCTCAGCCGCCCCCAGGACGGCTCCACCGCGACGCTGAGCCGGACCGGCCGCCCGGACGCTCAACTTCCGCTGGCGCGCAGGGAAACCCGCGAGTGCCTCGCCGAGGATATGCGCCGACTCGATGCCGACGAGGTCTACCACGAGGCGCTGGCCGGCCTGGAGAAGGTGCAATACCCCGGCGCCGGGGCAGCCTGACCGTGGCTGATCTTCCCGCCGCGCCGACGGCGACCATCGAGATCCATCCAGACACCGACACCCTTGTTCAGGCCGCCGGGCACCGACTGGCCCAGGAGATCACCGCGGCGATCGCCCAGCGCGGCAGGGCCATGATCGTGCTCACCGGCGGCGGGGGCGGAATCGGTCTGCTCACCACACTCCGGGACCGCCCACTGGATTGGGCACGGGTTCACCTGTTCTGGGGCGATGACCGCTACGTCCCGCACGACGATGCCGAGCGCAACGAGAAGCAGGCCCGCGACGCGCTGCTCGACCACATCGACATCCCGGCGGCGAACATCCATCCGATGCCACCGTCGGACGGGCGGTTCGGCGACGACATCGACGCCGCGGCACGGTACTACGCGGATGTGCTGGCCGACTCAGCCGAAACTGGCGAACCGACACCGGTTTTCGATGTGCACCTGCTCGGGATGGGTGGTGAGGGGCACGTCAATTCCCTGTTCCCGCACACCGACGCCGTCCGAGAGACCGACCGGATGGTGGTGGCGGTGACCGACTCCCCCAAACCACCGCCGCAGCGGATCACCCTGACCCTGCCCGCGGTGCGCCGCTCACGGCAGGTCTGGCTGGTGGTCTCGGGCGCGGCCAAGGCCGACGCGGTGGCTGCCGCCGTGGCCGGTGCGGACCCCGACGACTGGCCGGCGGCGGGTGCCCGCGGTTGGGAAAAGACTCTTTGGCTTCTCGACACCACGGCGGCGGGCAAACTGTCAGACTGATCGTCATGGACGACGACAGGTCACGCCCGCGCAGCCCCGTCGAGCGGATCAGAACGCTGGCGCAGGCCGCGCTGAACGCCGACGAAACCGTCGACCAAGTCGACCATGTCCTCGACGACCTCGAGGAGAGCCTGGAAGGTCTGAATACGGCGGTCCGCGGGCTGGAGAGCTCGCTGGATTACTTCGACAAGACGCTCAACCGGCTCAACGACACTCTCGGGCAGCTGGAGGGAATCGTCAACCGGGTGGAGCGCATGGTCGAGGTGGCAGAGTCGGCGATGTCGCCGGTGGCGGCCACCGAGGCCGCTGTACGCGGCGTGCTCAACGCCATCCGCCGCCGCTGAGCGGACCCGCACGTCGCTAGCCGCTGTTACGCAGGGCCGACGCCAACCCGCTCATGGTGAGCAGGATGCCGCGCCGGAGCAGTTCGTCGTCGTCGCCGCCGCGGTACCGGCGCAACAACTCGACCTGCAGGTGGTTAAGCGGTTCCAGGTAGGGAAATCGGTTGAATACCGACCGGGCAAGAGCGGTGTTGTCGGCCAGGAGGTCGTCCTGCTCGGTGACCAGTTTGTGCATGGCGATGGTTCGTTCGTGTTCGGCGCGGATCTTGCCGAACACCCGCTCCCGCAGTTCGGGGTCGACGACCAGTTCGGCGTAGCGAGCGGCCAGACCCAGGTCGGACTTGGCGAGCACCTGCGCCATGTTGGACAGCACGGTCCGGAAGAACGGCCACCGGTCGTACAGATCGCGCAACACCTTGATCCGCTGCTCGGGATCACCGTCGGCGACCCACTCCTGCAGCGCCGTGCCGGTGCCGTACCACCCCGGCAGCATCACCCGGGACTGGCTCCAGGCCAGCACCCACGGAATCGCCCGCAGATCCGATATCGACGTGGTCGCCTTGCGACTGGTGGGCCGACTGCCGATGTTTAGCGCGCCGATCTCACTGACCGGGGTCGACTGCTCGAAGTACTCCACGAAACCTGGCGTGTGGTGCACTAATTCGGCGTAGGCGCGCTGCGCCCTACCGGCGAGTTCGTCGAGCACCCGGTAAGCGTCCTCAGCGCCCTCGCCGAGGCCCTCCACGTCGAGCAGGGTGGACTCCAAGGTCGCGGCGATCAGACTTTCCAGATTGCGGTGGGCGATGCGCGGTTCGGCGTACTTCGCCGCGATCACCTCACCCTGTTCGGTCAAACGCAGCGCGCCGTTGACCGCACCGGGTGGCTGCGCCAGGATCGCGTCGTAGCTGGGGCCGCCGCCGCGGCCGATGGTTCCACCACGACCGTGGAAGAGCCGCAACCGGATTCCGGTTCGGTCGGCGGCCTCCACCAAGTCCAGTTCGGCTCGGTACAGCGCCCAGTTCGCCGCCAGATACCCGCCGTCCTTATTGGAGTCGGAGTAACCGAGCATGATCTCCTGGGTCCCGCCACGGCTTTCCACCATCGCGCGGTAGATCGGGACGTCGAGGGCGGCCTGCAGGATGGCGGCCCCGCGCTGCAGATCGTCGATGGTCTCGAACAGCGGCACGATTCCCACCGGGGCGTAGACCGCCCGATCCGAGCCGCCCGGCGCCCGCCGCGAAAGATCCAGCAGCCCGGCTTCTTTGAGCAACAACGCCGCTTCGAGCATGTCCGACACCGACTGGCACATCGAGATGATGTAGGTCGGCACCGCCTCGGCGCCCAGCGCCCGCACCGCCTCGGCGGCCGCCGCGACGATGCCCAGTTCCTTGCGGGTGAGTTCGGAAAGCTCGGCGCCGTCGCCGATCAGCGGCCGGCGGGTGGACAGTTCAGCCACCAGCACGGCAACCCGTTGCTGTTCGGACAGCGCGGCGTAGTCGGCGGTGACACCCGCCCACGCCAGCAGTTCGGCGACCACCTGCTGATGAGTCTCGGAGTTCTGGCGCATGTCCAGACCGCACAGGTGGAAGCCGAAAACATCCACGGCGTCGCGCAGCCGCGCCAACCGATCATCGGCCAGCACCGCACTGCCGTGCCTGCGCAGCGACCGGTCGACGACATCGAGGTCGGCCGTCATCTGCCCGGCGTCGCGGTAGGGCGGCAACCCGAGGTCGAGCACGTGTTCGGGCATTCGGTCCAGAATCTCGGCCGCGGTGGCGGTCAGCCGTCCGCGGATCACCCGCAACGCCCGGCGATACGGCTCGTCGGCCCGCGCCTCCTCGGTGCATGCGGCCCCGAGTGCGTCAAGGTCGGCGTCGAACTGGACCAGGCGGGCCGACATCGACAATTCCTGTTCCAGCAGCGCCAATTCATCGAAGTAGAACGCCAGTGCGGTCTGCGCCGCGCTGCCGGTCGCCAGCCTCACCACGTCGGCAGTGACGTTGGGATTGCCGTCGCGATCACCGCCGATCCACGACCCGGGGCGCACGAGCGGCTGTTCCAGCAGCGCGGCGTCGGGCCAGCGGCTGCGGAGCGCGTCGCGCACCGAGGCGTTGACCTTCGGGACGACCTCGAAGAACGATGCCGGGTAATACCGCAGTCCGGACTCGATCTCATCGGCGACCTTCAACCGGGACAACCGGATCAGGGCGGTCTGCCACAGGGTGAGAATCTGACGGCGCAACTCCTGGTCGATGGAACGGCCGTCCTCGGTTTCGGTGCGGCCGTGCATCCGCAGCCGCATCAGCCGGGTGATGCGGTTCTGGGTGTCGAAAATGGTGCGACGCCGGGTCTCGGTCGGATGGGCGGTGATCACCGGTGACACCAACGCCCCGCGCAGTGCGCCGGCGACCACTGCAGCGTCGAGTCCGGCAGCGTCCAGCCTGCGATAGGTCGCGGCCAGGGTGCTGTCCCGCGGGGGTTCGCCGGCCGCGAGATGGACCTCTCGGCGCCGCTCGCGGTGGATGTCCTCGGCGACGTTGGCCAACAGCGCGAAATTGCTGAATGCCCGGATGACCGGGATGGCGTGATGGATGTCGATGCCGTCGAACATGCCGGCGAGTTGGACCCGGTCGATCTCAGAGCGGCGCACCCGGAAAGACTCCACCCGGGCTCGTTCGACGAGGGCGAAAACCTCCTCGCCGTTCTGCTCGCGGACGGTGTCGCCCAACATTCCGCCGAGCAGTCGAATGTCCTCCCGCATCGGCTCGGTCGCCTCACGGCCTATCTCGCTGCGGTAGACCGCGCCGATCGGCTCCAACGAGGTGTCGGCCTGAGTCATCCGTCAAGTATCGGTGCTCGGCTGGGGGGACGCACGTCCAGGCAGTCGGCCCCTGTCCCGGCGGTCAGCCGGTGCTAGGCGAATTTGATGATCAGGCCGATGCCGACGATCGAGACCACCCAGATGCCGGTCACGAACAACGTCAGTCGGTCGAGGTTCTTCTCCACCACGGTGGATCCGGACAGGCTGGACTGGACCCCTCCGCCGAACAGCGTCGACAGGCCCCCACCCTTGGCCCGGTGCAGCAGCACCAGCAGCACCACCAGCACGCTGGTGATGATCAGCAGGATCTGCAGGGCAAGCATCATGGCCGATAGCCTACCGGGCCAAAGCCGCCGTCAGGTCAGCGGCCCGCCTGCGGCAATCGCCGACAGCGTGGCGAACTGCTCGCCGTCCAGGGACGCCCCGCCGACCAATCCGCCGTCGACGTCGGGTTGAGCGATGAGTTCACCGACATTCTTGGCGTTCATCGACCCGCCGTAGAGCACCCGCACCCCCTCGGCGATCTGAGGAGAGGTCAGTTCGCCCAGTTTGGCCCTGATGGCGCCGCAGACCTCCTGGGCGTCGCCCGCACTGGCCACCCGGCCGGTCCCGATGGCCCACACCGGTTCGTAGGCGATCACCGCCTGCGCTATCTGCTCGGCGGTGAGTCCGGCCAGCGAGCCCTCCAACTGGGTGAGGTTGTAGGCCACATGGTCACCGGCCTCCCGCACCTCGAGGTGCTCGCCGATGCAGATGATCGGGACCAGGCCGTGCCGGAAGGCCGCGGCCGCCTTGGCAGCCACCGCGGCGTCATCCTCGTGGTGGTAGGTGCGCCGCTCAGAGTGGCCGACCGCGACGAAGGTGCAGCCGAGTTTGGCCAGGAAGGCCCCGCTGATGTCACCGGTGTAGGCGCCGGAGTCGTGCGGCGAGAGGTCCTGGGCGCCGTAGGTCAGTCGGAGCTTGTCGCCGTCGACCGTCGTCTGGACACTGCGCAGGTCGGTGAACGGCGGAAGGACGGTGACGTCGACCTTGTCGAAGTATTTCTCCGGCAGCGCGAACGCGATCTTCTGCACCAGGGCGATGGCCTCGAAATGGTTGAGGTTCATCTTCCAGTTGCCCGCGATCAGCGGTTTACGGGACATAGTCGGTTCCTAGGGACGTAGTCGGTTTCTGAAGAAACAGTCGTTTTTTAACTGAGGATTTCGATGCCGGGCAGGGTCTTGCCCTCGAGGTACTCCAGCGACGCGCCGCCGCCGGTGGAGATGTGTGAGAAGCCGTTCTCCGGAAGCCCGAGTTGGCGCACCGCCGCGGCCGAATCGCCGCCGCCCACCACGCTGAATGCGCCTTTGGCGGTGGCGGCGATGATGGCTTCGGCCACACCCTTGGTGCCCGCCGAGAAGGCCGGGAACTCGAACACGCCCATCGGCCCGTTCCAGAAGATGGTGCGGGCGTTGGACAGCAGAGCGGTGAACCGGGCCACCGACTCCGGGCCGATGTCCAGGCCCATTTTGCCAGCCGGAATGTCTTTGACGTCAACGGTTTCCGGGGTCGAGTCGGCCTTGAATTCGGCGGCGACCACCACATCCACCGGAAGGTGGATGACGTCGCCGTACTCCTCGAGCAGTCGCCGGCAGGTGTCGATCATCTCCTCCTGCAGCAGCGAGGTCCCGACCGGAAGACCTTGGGCGGCAAGGAACGTGAAGCACATGCCACCGCCGATGATCAGACTGTCGGCTTTGCCGGCGAGGTTCTCGATCACCGCCAGCTTGTCGGAGACTTTCGACCCGCCGAGAACCACCGCGTAGGGGCGCTCGCCGGCCTTGGCAAGCTGTTCGAGGACCTTCACCTCGGCGGCCACCAGTGTTCCGGCGTAGTGCGGCAGCAAGGTGGCCACGTCGTACACCGAGGCCTGCTTACGGTGCACGACACCGAAACCGTCGGAGACGAAAGCCCCACCGTCACCGACGAGTTCGACCAGATTCGACGCCAAGGCCCGCCGTTCGGCGTCATCCTTGCTGGTCTCCCGCGGGTCGAAGCGGATGTTCTCCAGCAGCAGCACGTCGCCGTCGGTCAGCCCTTCGGCACGGGCCAGGGCGTCGGTACCCACCACGTCCCCGGCCAGTTGGACGTGGCGACCCAACTTCTCGCCGAGGACCTTGGCCACCGGTGCCAGCGAGTACTTCGGGTCCGGTCCGCCTTTGGGCCTGCCGAGATGCGCAGTCACGATGACTTTCGCGCCTGCGTCCGACAGCGCCTTGAGGGTGGGCACCGAAGCGTCGATGCGTCCGGTGTCGGTGACGGTGCCGTTCTCATCGAGGGGGACGTTGAGGTCGCAACGCACGAGGACGCCGCGACCCTGAACTCCCTCGGCGAGCAGTTCGGCGAGACTCTCCACAGCCACTGCCGCGCCTTGCGCTAGAGAGACTTGCCGACGAGGGCGATCAGGTCGACCAGCCGGTTGGAGTAGCCCCACTCGTTGTCGTACCAGGACACCACCTTGGCCTCGTGGTCGATGACCTTGGTCAGTCCGGAGTCGAAAATCGAGCTGTGCGGGTCGGTGACGATGTCGCTGGAGACGATCGGCGCGTCGTAGTACTTCAGAATGCCCCGCATCGGCCCGTCGGCGGCGGCCTTGACCGCGGCGTTGATCTCCTCGACGCTGGCCGCCTTCTTCAGATCGACGGTGAGATCGGTCACCGAGCCGGTTGGGATCGGCACCCGCAGCGCGTAGCCGTCCAGTTTCCCCTTCAACTCCGGCAGCACCAGGCCGATTGCCTTGGCCGCTCCGGTCGATGTCGGCACGATGTTGAGCGCGGCGGCCCGGGCGCGACGCAGATCCTTGTGCGGGGCGTCCTGCAGGTTCTGATCTTGGGTGTAGGCGTGCACCGTCGTCATCAATCCGCGTTCGATACCGAAGGTGTCGTTGATCACTTTGGCAAGCGGCGCAAGGCAGTTCGTGGTGCACGAGGCGTTGGAGATCACGTTTTGGCTGCCGTCGTACTTGTCGTCGTTGACCCCGAGCACGATGGTGATGTCTTCGTCCTTGGCGGGTGCCGAGATGATCACCTTCTTCGCGCCGGACTCCAGGTGTCCCCGGGCGCGCGCGTCGGTGAAGATGCCGGTGGACTCGACGACCACGTCGACGCCCAGCTCGCCCCACGGGATCGCTGCCGGCCCCTCCTTGATCGCGAACGCCTTGACCCGATGTCTGCCGATGACCAGCGAGTCGCCGTCCACCGTCACGTCCTCGCTCAACCGGCCCAGAATCGAGTCGAACTTCAGCAGGTGCGCGAGGGTGTTGATGTCGGTGAGGTCGTTGACCGCGACGATCTCGATATCGGCATCGTTGGTCCCCGAGCGGTGCAACCCGAGTTCCTGGGCCATCCGGCCCACGGCCTCCACCTTCTGCCGGGAGGCCAGGGCTCGGTAGAAGTTGCGTCCGATACGGCCGAAACCATTAACGCCAACCCGGATCGTCACGTTCGTCTCCCTCACTTGAATTCGAAGCCCGCGCTTCGTTGCCCGGCATCAGCCTAGTGGCGCTGCCAGCACCACGGGCGGGAACTGGGCGACGGTTTCACGCCCTCGGCGTACCGTCGCAGTATGACGTTGACGCTGCCGGTGGACCTCGACGTGAGCAAAGTCCGTGAACGGCTCGGGCAGGGACTGTTCGCGATGGTTGCCGGGCCGGAGGGCCCGCAGCGGCGGGAGCGGATCCACGGGGCACCCGGGCCGCGTTGGTTCGGCCCCGACCGCCCGATCCGCCAGGTGCATGCCGACGCCTCGATGTTCGTCGGCGGTCTGCGGGCCCTGCTGTTGCAGTCGCTGCACCCGCTGGCGATGGCCGGGGTGGCTGAGCACTCCGACTACCGCGGCGACCCGTGGGGCCGACTGCAGCGCACCAGCACGTTCCTGGCGGTCACCACCTTCGGCACCGCGCGCGACGCGCAGCGGGCCGTCGACAAGGTGCGCGGCATTCACCGCCGAGTGCACGGTGTCGCCCCCGACGGCCGGCCTTATCGGGCCGACGATCCGCACCTGCTGGAATGGGTGCACATCGCCGAGATCGACAGTTTCCTGCTGGCCCACCAGCTTTACGGGGCCGCACCGCTCGACCAGGAGGGACGCGACGGCTACGTCGCCGATACCGCGCGGGTCGCCACCGCACTGGGGGTGGTGGACCCGCCACGCACCCAGGCAGAACTGCGGGAGCGAATCGCAGCGTTTCGCCCGGAACTACGAAGTACCGAAGCGGCCCGGGACGCCGCCCGGTTCCTGTTGATCACTCCACCGCTGCCGTTGCTGGCCCGCGGCCCCTACGGACTGATCTCCGCCACCGCGGTGTCGATGCTGCCGTCCTGGGCGCGGCTGCCACTGCGCCTGCCCTACCTGCCCCCGGTCGAGGCCACCGCGATTCGGGCGGCCGGCCGCCTGTTGGTCGGTGGGATCCGGTGGGCGATGGCGGCCAATCCGCAGCCTGAACCGGCCGCCGGCTGACATCCCGCATCGAATCTGCGGTGAGAGCGAACTTTTCGCCGAATCCTCGATCTGGCCGCAGAGTGGATGCCGCCCCCGCGCGGGGCGCTGCGCTCAGGCGTCGTCGAGCAGGTCCGGGGTGACCGCCGACTCGGTGTCGGGGATGCCGTCCTGTTTGGCTTTGCGATCGGCCATCGACAGCAGCCGGCGGATGCGGCCGGCGACGGCGTCTTTGGTCATCGGTGGGTCAGCCAGCCGACCTAGTTCCTCCAGGGAAGCCTGCCGGTGCTCCACACGGAGTTGACCGGCTGCGGCGAGATGCTCGGGCACGGTGTCACCCAGAATCTCCAGTGCGCGGGCCACCCTGGCGGCTGCGGCGACGGCCGCCCGCGCCGACCGGCGCAGGTTGGCGTCGTCGAAATTCGCCAGGCGGTTGGCGGTGGCCCGGACCTCGCGGCGCATCCGTCGCTCTTCCCACACCAACCGGGTGTCCTGGGCGCCCATCCGGGTCAGCAGCGTGCCGATGGCGTCGCCATCTCGGACGACCACGCGATCGGTGCCGCGCACCTCGCGGGCTTTGGCGCTGACGCCCAGCCGCCGGGCCGCACCGACCAGTGCCAGCGCAGCCTCCGGCCCCGGGCAGCTCACCTCCAGGGCCGAGGATCGGCCGGGCTCGGTCAGCGATCCGTGGGCCAGGAAGGCGCCGCGCCAGGCCGCCTCGGCGTCGGCGATGCTGCCGCCCACCACCTGGGCGGGAAGGCCACGCACCGGCCGGCCCCGCGCGTCCAGGAGACCGGTCTGCCGCGCCAGCGCCTCTCCGTCTTTGGCAACCCTCAGCAGGTAACGGGTGCTCTTACGAATTCCGCTGGCGGACAGCACATGTACCACCGACGGGTAGCCGTAGAGGTCATGAATGTCTTTGCGCAACCGACGCGCTACGCTGCCCATGTCCACCTCGGCCTCGATGACCACCCGGCCGGACACGATGTGCAGCCCCCCAGCAAATCTCAGTAGCGAGGCCACCTCGGCGCGCCTGGAACTCACCGAGGTGACGACGAGCCGGCTGAGCTCGTCCTTCACCTCCGCCGTCATCGCCACGGGTCGTCACCTCTCGGTCCATCTCGGAACTGGCCGTCGGAATTCTGTACCGGCGGGGTGGGGACGGTGGCGGTCGGGGCGTCCATTCCCCGCGACCGCACCGAATCCAGTGCCGCGGCTAGCTTTGCTGGGTCATGTAAAGGTGTACCAGGTCGGGCGACGTCAGCAAACGAAACCGCGGCGGCCAACATACCCGCGGTCCGGCGCAGCTGATCACGTTCCCGCTGAGATGGCACCCGACCAGCATCGACGATGATGTCGTCCACGGTGAATCCCGGCGCGTGCTGGGCCAACACATGCACATGCCGTTCAGCCGAAAAGCCCGCGGTCTCGCCCGGTTCGGCGGCCAGGTTCAGTACCAGGGCACGACGGGCCGGAGTCGCCTTGAGAGCGGCAGCCAGACCGGGGACCAGGACGTGCGGGATGACGCTGGTGAACCACGAACCCGGCCCCAGCACAACCAGGTCGGCATTCATCACCGCGTCCACCGCCTGACGGGTGGCCGGCGGATCTCCGGGCAGCAGTCGGACCCGGCGCACCTTTCCCGGTGTGGTGGCCACCGCAACCTGGCCGCGGATCACCCGACTCATCCGGGGGTCGCTCTCCAGTCCGGCGACGTCGGCCTCGATTTGCAGCGCCAGCGGGCACATCGGCAGCACCCGACCCTTGACCCCCAGGATGCGGCCCAACTCGTCGAGAGCGGCTACCGGGTCGGCGAGAACCTCGTTGAGTCCGGCCAGCATGAGATTGCCGATCGGGTGACCGGCCAGCGCGCCGCTGCCGCCGAACCGATGCTGGATGATGGTTGCCCACAACCGGCCATGCGGACTGTCGGATGCCAAGGCGGCCAAAGCCATTCGCAGGTCACCGGGCGGGACGATGTCCAACTCGGAGCGCAGCCGACCCGAGGAACCGCCGTCGTCGGCGACGGTCACCACTGCGGTCACGTGCGGGGTGAGTCGGCGTGCGGCCGATAACGTCGCATACAGACCATGCCCCCCGCCGAGTGCGACGATGCGCGCGCTGCTGCCCTCCGAATGCGCGCTCATTCGCGCCCCAGATCGCGGTGCAACACCCGCACGGTGAGTTGCCGGTTCTCACCGAGCAGACCGGCCAGTGCTTCAGCGATGGCGACGCTGCGGTGCTTACCGCCGGTGCATCCGATCGCCACCGTCATATACCGCTTGCCCTCGCGCAGATAACCGTCCGCCACCAAATTCAACAATTGATGGTAGGTCTGCAGGAACTCCCCCGCGCCGGGTTGGGCCAGGACGTAGTCGCGCACCGCGGGCGACTGCCCGGTGTGGGGTCTCAGTTCGTCAATCCAGTGCGGGTTGGGCAGGAAGCGGACGTCCATCACCATGTCGGCGTCCATCGGCAGGCCGTACTTGAAACCGAATGACTCGACTGTGACCGCGGTCTGCGCGATTGTCTCTGCGCCGAAGGCGTTTTCGATGCCGGCCCGCAGTGAGGGCACCGACAGCGCAGATGTGTCGATGACCAGGTCCGCGCCCGCGCGGACTGGGGCGAGCATCGTCCGCTCAGCCGCGATCCCTTCGGCCAGAGTCTGGTTTCCCTGCAATGGATGGCTGCGCCGGTTGTTCTCGTAGCGGCGGACCAGAATCTCGTCGGAGGCTTCCATGAACAAGACCCGGGGTCTGATGTTGCGGTCGGCGAGGTCTTTACGGACCGCGTCCAAGTCGCCGGTGAACCCCCGGGATCTGACGTCCATCACAACGGCCAATTGGGTGATCCGCGAACCGGCCGCCAAACCCAGATCAACCATCCGGGCGATCAATTCGGGCGGCACGTTGTCGGCGACGTACCAGCCGAGGTCCTCGAGCACCTTGGCCGCGGTGCCCCGGCCGGCCCCGGACAGCCCGGTCACCAGCACGACCTCGATATCCGGGGCGTCGGCGGCCCGCACATCGTCGGCGGGCCCGGGGGCTGTCATCGGCTGGCCTGTCACTGGATCGTCGGTCGCTGGGTTATCGGCGGCGCTGCTAGCTGTCCTCCAGCATTGTGGTCCACCGGGGCCGCGGCGGTGTCCGAACCGGCCGGATCGACGTCCGGGTCGGGCGCTTGGTTGGCGCCCAGTGCCGCCAAGACCGCGGCCGCCGTCGCCGCGCCGATCCCGGGCACTGCGGTGATCTCGGTGACGCTGGCCTGCCGCAGGCGGGCCACCGATCCGAAGTGGGTGACTAGCGCCTTGCGTCGGGCCTCCCCCAGACCCGGCACGGTATCCAGCGCCGAGGCGGTCATCCGCTTGGAACGCTTGCTGCGGTGGTAGGAGATCGCGAAGCGGTGCGCTTCGTCACGCACTCGCTGCAACAGATAGAGCCCCTCGCTGTTGCGCGGCAGTATCACCGGGTCGGGTTCGCCTGGCACCCAGACCTCTTCCAACCGCTTGGCCAAGCCGATCACCGCGACATCGGTGACGCCGAGTTCGTCAAGGACCGTTTGGGCCGCATTGACCTGCGGCACACCGCCGTCGACCACAAAGAGGTTCGGCGGGTAGGCAAACCGGCGCTTGGCCGCGTCGATAGGTTCGTCATCGGCGGCGACGTCCTGGAGATGTCGCTGGAACCGTCGCCGGGTGACTTCGGCGATCGAGGCCACATCATCGGAACGTCCCTCACCGGCGGCCTCCCGGATCGCGAAGTGCCGGTAGTCGGACTTGCGGGGCAGGCCGTCCTCGAAAACCACCAGCGAACCCACCACATCGGTTCCCTGGACGTGGCTGATGTCGACACACTCGATGCGCAGCGGCGCATCGGCCAGGCCCAGTGATTCCTGGATATTCTGCAGCGCAGCCGATCTCGCAGTGAAATCCCCGGCCCGCTTGAGCTTGTGTTGTTGCAACGCCTCGCAGGCATTGCGGTGCACCGTGTCCGCCAGTGCCCTTTTGTCGCCGCGGCGCGGGACCCGTAACGCCACCCGCGATCCGCGCAGCGCGGACAGCCAGTCAGCCAGTTCCTCGGCGTTGGGAGGCAGGTGCGGCACCAGCACTTCCTTGGGCACCGGATTGCTGGATTCGTCTGCCGCACTGCCCGATCTGGCTTCCGGCGGGCCACCCAATTCCGCTTCAGCGCCGTAGAACTGGGTGAGGAACTGTTCGACGAGGGCAGCCTCGGTGGACTCTCCGGGTTCACCGGGTTTCTCGACGATCCACCCGCGTTGCCCACGGACCCGTCCGCCACGGACATGGAAAACCTGAACCGCGGCCTCCAGGTCGTCGTCGGCGAAGGCCACCACGTCGGCGTCGGTCCCGTCACCGAGCACGACGGCCTGTTTTTCCAGGGCTCTTCTGAGCGCACCGAGATCGTCGCGCAGGCGCGCCGCGCGTTCGAAGTCGAGTTGCGATGCCGCCGTGTTCATCTGCCGTTCCAAATCGCGGGCGAAACGGTCGGTCTTTCCGGACAGGAAATCGCAGAAATGCTCGACGATTTCGCGGTGCCGTTGCGGACTGACCCTTCCCACGCAGGGGGCCGAGCATTTGTCGATGTAGCCGAGCAGGCAGGGCCGCTCGATCTGACTGTGCCGCTTGAAGACTCCGGCTGAGCAGGTGCGGGCGGGGAAGACGCGGGTCAGCAGGTCGAGGGTTTCGCGGATGGCCCAGGCGTGGGAGTACGGCCCGAAGTACCGCACACCCCTGCGTCGCGGGCCGCGGTAGACCATCAGTCGGGGGAACTCTTCGTTGAGAGTCACCGCGAGAACCGGATAGGACTTGTCGTCGCGGTAGCGGACGTTGAACCGCGGGTCGAACTCCTTGATCCAGTTGTATTCGAGTTGGAGTGCCTCCACCTCGGTGGTGACCACGGTCCACTCGACCTTGGTCGCGGTGGTGACCATCTGACGGGTCCGGGGATGAAGTCCGGCCACGTCGGCGAAGTAGGACGTCAGCCGACTGCGCAGGTTCTTGGCTTTGCCGACGTAGATGACCCGGCCCCGGGAGTCGGAAAACCGGTAGACCCCCGGTTCGTTGGGAATGGTCCCCGGCGCAGGTCGGTACGTCGCGGGATCGGCCACGGTCCCAGGTTAGTACCGGCCTGTTCAGCCGGACTCGGCCCGGTAGCGCGCCATCAGTTCGCGCATGGTGTCCATCGCCTCCACCGCACGCTCACCGTCAGCGGAATGGATTGCCAGGACTGGCACGTATTCGTTGGCCGGCAGTTCCACCCGCGGCCAGCGCTTACCGCGGGGGAAGTAGATGTCGACGACATCCGACCAGGGAATCAATCTGTCTTCGAGCACGTTTCGCACCAACAGGCCGGCGGGGCCGATCCGCAGCCGGGGCCGGGTCAAGACCACCACGATGACCGCGGCGATGATGACGGCAAGGCCGCCCCACGCGATCTGATCGACGGTCCGCATGAATGCTCCCGAGGAGCGGTCGTTGAGCGCCGACAGCCCAATCCCGGACCCCGCGATCAAGGCGGCCACCGCGATCGCCGCCCGGGGCACCACCCGCGGGCGGAACTCGGCGTCCCACTGACCTGTCATGCGCGCAGCTGGCGCAGGGTCAACGCCGTCGACAACGCCGCCGCGCACGCCTGGGCGCCCTTGTCCTCGGCGGAATCGGGCAGACCGGCCCGGTCCAGGGCCTGCTGCTCGTTGTCGGTGGTGAGTACACCGTTGGCCACCGGGGTGGCCGCGTCCAGCGACACGCGGGTCAAACCCTGGGTGACGGCGTCGCAGACGTAGTCGAAATGCGGTGTCTCACCGCGGATCACCACGCCCAGAGCGACGACCGCATCATGATTGCGGGCCAATTCCTGCGCCACGACCGGGATTTCGATAGCGCCGTGCACCCGCACCACGGTGGCCCCGGTGACACCGCAACCATCGGCCACCCGGCGTGCTCCGTCCAGAAGGGCGTTGCAGATCCCGGGATGCCAAGTGCTGGCCACGATCGCCAGACGCACCTGGGCGGCGTCCATCTCGGGGACGTCGGGGACGCCGGCCCCTCTCACCGCACCCCTCTCATAGGGCACCGCCGCGGTCACCGGGCAGACCGACGGCGTCACCGAGATCCTCGAGGTCCTCCAGGCCGGTCAGATCGTGTCCCATCCGGTCGCGTTTGGTCATCAGGTAGCGAATGTTCTCGGCGTTGGCCCGGACTGGCAGCGGGACTCGTTCGACGACCTGTAGCCCATAGCCGTCAAGCCCGGCCCGCTTGGCGGGGTTGTTGGTGAGCAAGCGCATGGTCCGCACCCCGAGATCGACGAGAATCTGGGCGCCGATGCCGTAATCGCGGGCGTCGGCGGGCAGGCCGAGGTCGAGGTTGGCATCGACGGTGTCGGCACCGGCGTCCTGCAACTGATAGGCCTGCAACTTGTGCATCAGGCCGATGCCCCGGCCTTCGTGCCCGCGCATGTAGAGCACCACGCCGCGGCCCTCGCGGGCGACCATCTCGATGGCGGCGTCCAGTTGCGGCCCGCAGTCGCAGCGCTGGGACCCGAACACATCACCGGTCAGGCATTCCGAGTGCACCCGGACCAAGACGTCACGGCCGTCGCCGTCCGGTCCGGCGATGTCTCCGCGCACGAGGGCGACGTGCTCGACGTTGTCGTAGACATTGGTGTAGCCGACGGCCCGGAACTCCCCGTGCCGGGTCGGGATGCGCGCCTGCGCGACGCGTTCGACGAGTTTTTCGTGTTTGCGGCGGTACTCGATCAGGTCGGCGATCGAGATCAGGGCAAGGCCGTGTTCGTCGGCGAAGATCCGCAGTTCATCGGTCTGGGCCATCGCGCCCTCGTCCTTCTGGCTGACGATCTCGCAGATCGCCCCGGCAGGCTGCAGACCGGCCATCCGGGCCAGGTCGACGGCGGCTTCGGTGTGGCCCGGCCTGCGCAGCACCCCGCCGTCCTTGGCGCGTAACGGCACCACGTGTCCGGGCTTGGTGAAATCCTCGGCGGCGCTCGCCGGGTCAGCCAGCAGTCGCATGGTGGTAGCCCGATCGGATGCCGAGATCCCCGTTCCGACACCCACTTTGGCGTCGACGGTCACGGTGTAGGCGGTTCCGTGTTTGTCCTGGTTGACCGCGTACATCGGCAGCAGGCCGAGTCGGTCGCAGATCGCGCCGTCGAGTGGAACACACAGGTATCCCGAGGTGTAGCGCACCATGAAGGCCACCAGTTCCGGGGTGGCCTTCTCGGCGGCGAAGATCAGGTCACCTTCGTTCTCCCGGTCTTCATCGTCGATGACGACGACGGCCTTGCCCGCCGCGATATCGGCAACCGCCCGGTCGACGGTGTCCAGTCTCGTCACCAAATCAGTATGAACCACCGCGGAACCACATCGAGCCTGCGCCCAGATCGCCTCCGCGGCGGGATTCGCGATCTACCCGCAGACTCGACCGCAGACAGTCAGCCCTCCCGGGCGGTCAGCAGCCGTTCCACGTATTTGGCGAT
>CAYXBN010000004.1:0-30036 GCA_964463215.1 uncultured Mycobacterium sp.
TGGCGGGGCCGGCTCGACGAGCAGTCCGGGGAGTTGACCTCTGACGGCACGCAGGCCCGCGCGCTGCTGGGCTCCCTGCTGGCACCCTACCGGTTCCCCTTGCTGATCCTGGCCGTCGTTGTGGTCGTGGAAAACGTTGCTCGCCTTGCCATTCCCCTTCTGGTAAGGCGCGGTATCGATCAGGGGATACCGCCGCTGCTGGCGGGGGGGTCGGCCGGCGAACTTCTCGTCGTGATCGCCGCGCTCTGTGGGCTGGTGGCCGTGCAGGGGATCAGCCGGATGGCCTTCCTCACCGGGGCCGGACGCATCGGCCAGCGGGTGCTGCTGGAACTGCGCCGCCGGCTGTTCCGCCACTTCGGCCGCCTCGACATCGCCTTCCACGACCGCTACACCTCCGGCCGGGTGGTGAGCCGTTCCACCAGCGACGTCGACGCCATCCAGGAGATGCTGCAGACCGGGTTCGACAGCCTGATCACCGCCGCGTTGACCCTGGCCGGAACGGCGGTGCTGCTGGTGGTACTCGACGTCCGCCTCGGATTGCTGTGCCTGGCGGTGATACCGGTTCTGGCGCTTCTGGTGCGCTGGTTCGCCACCGAGTCCGCCCGCACCTACCGCAAGGTCCGGGAGAGCGCCGCCCTGGTGATCGTGCAATTCGTCGAGACGATGACCGGGATCAAGGCCGTCCAGGCTTATCGACGTGAACCGCGCAACGCCGAGATCTTCAACGAGGTCGCCGACGACTACCGCGACGACAACGAGCGCACGTTCCGGTTGCTGGCCATCTTCATGCCCGCGGTCAAACTGGTCGGCAACCTGACCACCGGGCTGGTGCTGCTCTACGGCGGCTACCGGGTGCTCAACGACCAGATGACCATCGGAACCCTGACCGCCTTCCTGCTGTACCTGCGGATGTTCTTCGAGCCCATGCAGGAGATCTCCCAGTTCTTCAACACCTTCCAGTCGGCGTCCTCGGCGCTGGAGAAGATCTCCGGCGTGCTGGCGGTGCGGCCGGCCATCGCCGACCCGCCCAGCCCCACGGCACTGGGGCAGGTGCGCGGTGAGATCGTTTTGAACGACGTCACTTTCGGCTATCTGCCCGATCATTCGGTGCTGTCCGGGCTGACGGTGCGGGTGCCTGCCGGTCAGACCATCGCCCTGGTCGGTACCACCGGGGCCGGCAAGACCACGATCGCCAAACTGATCTCCCGCTTCTACGACCCCGACAGCGGGACGGTCACCCTCGACGGTGTCGACCTGCGGGAGGTCTCCCAGAGCGACCTGCGCCGCCACGTCGTCATGGTGACCCAGGAGAACTTCCTGTTCTCCGGCACCGTCGCCGACAACATCCGGTTCGGCCGCCCCGACGCCACCGACGAACAGGTCCGCGCCGCCGCGATGGCCGTCGGAGCCGATGAGTTCATCACCGCCCTGCCCGAGGGTTATGACACCGACGTCGCCAAGCGCGGCGGGCGACTGTCGGCCGGCCAGCGTCAACTGGTGGCCTTCGCCCGCGCCTTCCTGGCCGACCCGGCGGTGCTGATCCTCGACGAGGCCACCTCGTCGCTGGACATCCCCAGCGAACGCCTCCTGCAACGGGCGCTGCGCACCGTGCTGGCCGACCGGACCGCGGTGATCATCGCCCACCGATTGTCGACGGTGGCTATCGCCGACCGGGTGCTGGTGCTCGAGCACGGACGGGTGGTCGAAGACGGGGCGCCGGACGAGCTGATCGGGTCGCAGGGCCGCTACGCGGCACTGCACCGGGCGTGGGTGCAGTCGCTGGCGTAGCACCCCCGCCAGGACCTCGTCTGCTTTTCCCGGCGACCGGGTGGTTTGCTAATTTGGGGTGCATGTGGGGGCATCTTCGGAGGCCGGGGGCTCGGTTGGCGGCTATTGCCGTAGCGGTGGCAGGTGCGCTGGCGGTGGTTCCCGTCGCGTCCTCGGACACCGCCCTGTGGGTGCGTGGCGCCTCCCGCGTCGACATCCCGATCGACGACGTGCTGATGCGGGTTCCGCCCGGCTACTCGCTGGAGCGGATCGACTACCCGGCCGGTCTGTGGCCCTGGACCGGACTGGACACCGCGACCGGTGCGCAGTCCATCGCCGTCGGGGTGCCGATCCTGGATGCGGCCATGCAGGCCGCACAGGGGCAGGGCCAGACCCTGGTGATCGGTGAATCACTCGGCTCGCTGGTCGTCGACCAGCAGTTGCGCGAACTCACCGCCCGTCCCGACGCGCCGGACCCCGCCACGGTGCGCGTCCTGGTGATCGCCCCGCCGGGCCGCCCCGGCGGGTTGCTCTCCTACCTCCCGGTCGGGGCCTACGAAGCGCTGACCGGCACGACGATCAAGCCGGTCCCGGAAACGCCCTACGACGTGACCGTCCTCAAACTTCAGTACGACGCGATCGCCAACTGGCCGGACCGGCCCTGGCACCTACTCGCCGTGCTCAACGCCATCGCCGGTGGGATCTACTTCCACGCCTCGGAGAACTACTCCGAATACGCCCAGGACATCGTTAACGGCCGGACGCCGCCGGGGACCGTCACCACCACGGTCAACTCCCAAGGCGGCGTCACCACCACCTACACCGTCCAGCAGACCCCGGCCCTGCTCTACCCGCTGGAGCCGATCTTCCCGGAGGCGGTGGCCGCCGTGAACAAGGTGCTGACCCCGATCATCAATCTCGGCTACTCCGAACTGACCCCGGACGCCGGACCGCATCTGGCCCCCGGCGGGCAGTTGGTCGACATGTCCGGCACGCCGGTCTTCCCGCCGCCCGCAGAGGTGAGGGCTGCGGAAACACAGTCCCCGGACGTGCGGGTTCAAGGGACAGGGCTTCCCGAAGTCAGGGTCCCCGAAAACAGGCCCCGAGCTCTCAGTCAGACCGGCGTGCAGCTTCGCGTCAGCCCCGCGCGCACCGCACTGTCGGCCGCCGCGGAGCGGGCACCCTCAGCACGGGGCATGGCCCGAGAGCCCTCGTCGGCCGGACGCGGGTCAACCGAGCGGGTCTCGGCCCGCACCGCAACCGCCCGCTAGCCCGGCGACCGACCAGGCGCGGCACAATCGCGGATGTGAGGCGCTTCGCTGACCGTTCCGACGCGGGCCGTCGGTTGGCCGCCGCGCTGCTCGACTACCGCGGCCGCGACGTCGTCGTCCTGGGTCTGCCGCGGGGCGGGGTCCCGGTGGCCGCTGAGGTGGCCGAGGCGATCGGGGCGCCGCTCGACGTGCTGGTCGTCCGCAAACTCGGGGTTCCCTACCAGCCGGAACTGGCCTTCGGTGCGATCGGCGAGGAGCAGGTGCGGGTGCTCAACGAGCCCCTGCTGAGACGAACCGGACTGAGCACCGTTGACATCGCCGCCGTCGAAGACACCCAGCGGGCCGAACTGCAGCGCCGGGTGGACACCTACCGCGGCGGCCGACCCGGACTGCCGTTGAAGGACCGGATCGCGGTGATCGTCGACGACGGATTCGCCACCGGCGCAACCGCGCGGGCCGCGGCCCTGGTGGCCCGGGCCCGGGGTGCCGGGAAGGTCGTGCTGGCCGCCCCGATCGGCGCCGCCGACACCGTCGCTGACCTACGTGAGGTTGCCGACGAGGTGGTGTGTCTGGGGGCTCCCGCGGGATTCACCGCGGTGGGCAGCGGCTACCGGGACTTCACCCAGACCTCCGATGAACAGGTGTGCGCGCTGCTGCAGTCGGCTCACCGGCAAAGCGGCCAGTAGGCTCACCGTCATGATCGGAGTCGAGCGTGTCGGCGATGTGACGACCATCGAATTGCAGCGGCCGGAGCGGCGCAACGCGCTCAACTCCGAGTTGGTCGACTCGCTGCGCGACGCGATCGAAAAAGCCGCCGCCGACGACGTCCGCGCCATTGTGCTGACCGGGGCTGGAACCGTCTTCTGCGCCGGCGCGGACCTGTCCGGCGACGTGTTCGCCGCGAACTTCCCGGACAAGGCGATCGCTTTGAACAAAGCGATCGACGCCGTCCCGGTGCCGGTGATCGGCGCCATCAACGGCCCCGCGATCGGTGCGGGCGTCCAACTGGCCATGATCTGCGACCTGCGGGTCGTCGCCCCCGGTGCGTACTTCCAGTTCCCGATCGCCAGATACGGCCTGGCCCTGGACAATTGGAGCATCCGCAGGCTGGCCTCGCTGGCCGGGCACGGCCGGGCCCGCGCCATGCTGCTGGCCGCCGAGAAACTGGACGCCGAGACCGCGCTGCTGACCGGGATGGCCAACCGGATCGGTGACCTGGCCGACGCGCAGGCCTGGGCCGCCGAGATCGCCGGACTGGCGCCGCTGTCCCTGCGGCACTCCAAGCGGGTGCTCAACGACGACGGTGCCTACGAGGACCAGTCGGCGTTGCACAAGGAACTGTTCGACCGGGCCTGGGGCAGCAGCGACGTCATCGAGGCCCAGGTGGCCCGGGTCGAGAAGCGCGCCGCGAGGTTCCAGGGAGCCTAGAGCCGTGCCTGCCCTGCCTGACATCTCGGCGCTGCTGCCCGCCGGAAAGGCCGCCCTGCGCTTTGCCGTGGGCGGCGCCTCATTGGCGGCCGGTGGCTGGGTGCTGCGTGCCGCCCGCGACGCACCGGCCGCGCTGGGGGCCGGACCGGCCGCGATCCGGGCCGCCGCCGCCGGATCACCGAACTACCGCGAAGGTGTGTTCCACAACCTGGAGCCCTCCTCGGCCATCCGCCTCGACGCCGAAGAGAACCGACTGGTTCTCTTCGAGATCCTCTCCGGCAATTCGGCCAGCCGACCCGCCAAGCCGGTGCCCCTGGCCGATCCGCGTACGCACGCCGGCACCGGGCCGCTGAGTGTCACCTGGCTCGGGCATGCCACCGCACTGCTGGAGATCGACGGCTACCGGCTGCTCACCGACCCGGTGTGGAGTCAACGGTGTTCGCCCTCGCAGACGATCGGGCCCCAGCGTCTGCACCCCCCACCCCTTCCACTGGAGGCGCTGCCCGCACTGGACGCGGTGGTGATCAGCCACGACCACTACGACCATCTGGACATGGAGACCGTCCGGTCGCTGGCCCGCACCCAGCGGGCGGTGTTCGTCACCGCCCTGGGCGTGGGGGCCCATCTGCGCGAGTGGGGCATCCCGGCGCAGCGGATCGTCGAACTGGACTGGGATTCCAGCTACAGCATCGACGACCTGACCCTGACTTGCGCACCGGCGCGGCACTTCTCCGGCCGATTCCTCTCCCGCAACAACACATTGTGGTCGTCATGGGTGGTGACCGGGCCGCAACGCCGCGCCTACTTCGGCGGGGACACCGGCTATACGGCGAGTTTCGCCGACATCGGCGCCCGGCACGGTCCCTTCGACCTGACCCTGCTTCCCATCGGGGCGTACAACAAAAGTTGGCCGGACATCCACATGAACCCGGAAGAGGCGGTGCGGGCGCACCGCGACCTCAACCCGACCGGCGGTGGCGTGCTGGTGCCGATCCACTGGTGCACCTTCCGGTTGGCGCCCCATCCCTGGGCCGAGCCGGCCGAACGGCTGGTGGTGGCCGCCACCGCCGACGACGTCGACATCGCGGTGCCCCGGCCGGGCGGCCGGGTGGTTGCGGGCGGGCCCGGCCATCTGGAGCCGTGGTGGCGCAGTTGACCGCCTCGGCCCGCCGCGCCGGAGCCCTCGGGCTGGTCGCCCTGCTGACGGCCTGCACAAGCACCGCAACCGGACCGCGGTCCGAAGTCTCCGATGAGCCGCCGCAATTGGCCCCAGCGCTGGCGTTGCCGGACAACGCCGTCAGCAATGCCGTCGCGCAACTGGACCGCATCGCCACCGAGTTGATGGCCGAGTCCGGAATCCCTGGCATGGCGGTTGCGGTCGTGCACGACGGAAAGACCATCTATGCCAAGGGTTTCGGAGTTCGTGACACCAGGACCGGGGAGAAGGTCGACGCGGACACGGTCTTCCAGTTGGCCTCGCTGTCCAAACCCATCGCCGCCAGCGTCGTCGCTCACCAGGTCGGTACGGGTTCGCTCAGATGGGAGACGCCGGTCGTCGAGGGCCTTCCCTGGTTCGCGCTGTCCGACCCCGCGGCGACCCGGATGCTCACCATCGGCGACTTGTTCGCACACCGTTCCGGGCTGCCCGATCACGCCGGCGACCTCCTCGAGGACCTCGGCTACGACCGCCGGACCGTCCTGGAGCGGTTGCGGTTGCTGCCGCTGGCACCGTTCCGAATCTCCTACGCCTACACCAATTTCGGGGTGACCGCGGCCGCCGAAGCGGTCGCCGCGGCGGCCGGCAAGTCCTGGGAGGACCTCAGCGCCGAGGTGCTCTACCAACCGCTGGGCATGACCTCCACCAGTTCCCGGTTCGCCGACTATCAGGCCCGCGCCAACAAGGCCGTCACCCACGTCCGCGGTTCCGCCGACGAGTACCAACCGCGCTTCACCCGCAACCCGGACGCCCAGTCACCGGCGGGTGGGGTCAGCGCCTCGGCCAACGACGTGGCGCGGTGGCTGACGATGATCCTCGCCGACGGCAGCCACAACGGAACCCCGATCGTCGATGCGCAGGCACTGCTGCCCGCGCTCACCCCGCAGATGGTGTCCAATCCGCCCAGTGAACCGGCGGAACGCTCCGGCTTCTACGGCTACGGCTTCAATCTGAGCACCTCGGCCGCGGCGCGGGTGCAGTTCAGTCACTCCGGCGCGTTCGCGCTCGGTGCGGCAACCAATTTCGTCGTCGTCCCCTCCGCCGACGTGGCCATCGTGGCCCTCACCAACGCCACCCCGGTCGGCGTTCCCGAGACACTCACCGCCGAGTTCACCGATCTAGTGGAGTTCGGTGAGGTGCGCGAGGACTGGCGCCGCCTCTACGCCGGGGCGTTCGCCGAGATGGGTGGCGCCGTCGGGGAACTCGCCGGTGAGCAACCACCTGCCGCGCCGACCCCGGCGCGCCCCCTGCCCTTCTATACCGGCACCTACACCAACGACTACTGGGGTGCGGCGACGGTGACCGAGAAGAGCGGCGAACTGATCGTCGCGCTGGGGCCGAAGCCGGACGTCTATCCGCTCAAGCACTGGGACGGTGAGGTGTTCGTGTTCGACGTGACGAGTGAGAACGCCCCGCCGGGCAGCGTTTCCAAAGCCGTGTTCGACGGCGACCGGCTTACCTTGGAGTACTTCGATTCCGACAAGATGGGAACCTTCTCCCGATGAGCGCTTGCGCGAAGAGCAGAAGATACCGATGAGCCTCAGCATCGCCACCGGCCTTTCCGACGCCGAAGTCGCCGCTCGGATCGCCGAAGGCAAGACCAACGACGTGCCGAGTCGGGCCTCGCGCAGCGTCGGTGAGATCGTTCGAGCCAATGTCCTCACCCGCATCAACGCCATCCTCGGGGTGCTGCTGCTGATCGTGCTGGCCACCGGTTCGTTGATCAACGGTCTGTTCGGGTTGCTGATCATCGCCAACAGTGGCATCGGCATCATCCAGGAACTGCGGGCCAAGAAGACCTTGGACAATCTGGCGATCGTCGGACAGGCCAAACCCAAGGTGCGCCGGCAATCTGGGACCGCTGAAATGCTGCCCAATGAAGTGGTCCTCGATGACGTCATCGAACTGGGCCCCGGCGATCAGATCGTCGTCGACGGCGAACTGCTCGAGACGGCGACACTGGAGATCGACGAGTCACTGCTCACCGGTGAGGCCGACCCGATCGCCAAGGTGGACGGCGACCCGGTGCTTTCGGGGAGTTTCGTGGTGGCCGGCACCGGGGCCTACCGTGCCACCAAGGTGGGCCGAGAGGCCTACGCCGCCCGGTTGGCCGAGGAGGCCAGCAAGTTCACCCTGGTGAAATCCGAACTGCGCAACGGCATCAACAAGATCCTGCAGTTCATCACCTACCTGCTGATCCCGGCCGGGCTGCTGACCATCTACACCCAACTGTTCCTCACCGGAGTCGGCTGGCGGGAGTCGGTGCTGCGGATGGTCGGCGCGCTGGTGCCCATGGTGCCCGAGGGTCTGGTGCTGATGACCTCGATCGCGTTCGCGGTCGGGGTGGTCCGACTCGGCCGCCGCCAGTGCCTGGTGCAGGAACTGCCCGCCATCGAGGGACTGGCCCGCGTCGACGTGGTGTGCGCCGACAAGACCGGCACCCTCACCGAGAACGGCATGCGGCTTTACGAAACGAAGACCCTGACCGGACAAGACGGCCCGGCAGGCCCGGCCGACACGGTCGGCGCCGAACAGGTCAAGGTGGTGCTGGCCGCCCTAGCCGCCGACGATTCCCGCCCGAACGCCAGCATGGCGGCCATCGCCGAGGCCTACCCCGACGCTCCCGGGTGGATCGCCACCGCCACCGCGCCGTTCAAGTCGGCCACCAAGTGGAGTGGCGCCTCCTTCACCGCCGATGGGGCGGACCGGGGCAACTGGGTGATCGGTGCTCCCGACGTCCTACTCGAACCCGGATCCCCGGCGGCCGCCGAAGCCGAGGAGATCGGGGCCAGTGGCCTGCGAGTGCTGCTGCTGGGGTCCACGGACCGCAGCGTCGACAGCCCTGAGGCGCCGGGGCGGGTGACCCCGGTCGCCCTGGTGGTCCTCGAGCAACGGGTGCGTCCCGACGCCCGGGACACGCTGGACTACTTTGCCTCCCAGCATGTCTCGGTCAAGGTGATCTCCGGTGACAACGCGGTGTCGGTGGGTGCGGTAGCCGGTTCGCTGGGCCTGCACGGGCAGACCATGGACGCCCGGGACCTACCAACGGAGCCCGAAGCGCTGGCCGAGACGATGAGCGAGTTCACCACCTTCGGCCGAGTCCGACCCGACCAGAAGCGGGCCATGGTGCACGCCCTGCAGTCCCGCGACCACACCGTCGCCATGACCGGCGACGGCGTCAACGACGTGCTGGCACTCAAGGACGCCGACATCGGGGTGGCCATGGGTTCCGGTAGCCCGGCATCGCGCGCCGTGGCGCAGATCGTGCTGCTGGACAACAAGTTCGCCACCCTGCCCCACGTGGTCGGCGAGGGCCGCCGGGTGATCGGCAACATCGAACGAGTCTCCAACCTGTTCCTCACCAAGACGGTCTACTCGGTGCTGCTGGCCTTGCTGGTCGGGTTCGCCGGCCTGGCCTCACACCTGTTGAAGACCGATCCGTTGCTGTACCCGTTCCAGCCGATCCACGTCACCATCGCGGCCTGGTTCACCATCGGTATCCCCGCGTTCATCCTGTCCCTGGCGCCCAATAACGAGCGTGCCCGCACCGGCTTCGTGCGCCGCGTCATGACCGCCGCCCTACCCGCCGGTGCGGTGGTCGGCCTGTCGACCTTCGTGTCCTACCTGCTTGCCTACCCGGGCCGGGACGGCACCACCGTGCAGCAAACCCAAGCCTCCACGGCCGCCTTGATCACCCTGCTGATCGGCGCCATCTGGGTGCTGGCCGTGGTGGCCCGGCCGTATCAGTGGTGGCGGATCGCGCTGGTGGCGGGCTCTGCCATCGGTTACCTGGTGATCTTCGCCCTGCCGCTCGCCCGGGAGAAGTTCATGCTGGATCCGTCGAATTCGGCCATCACCGCCAGGGCCATCCTGATCGGGGTGGTCGCCGCGGTCTTGATCGAAGTCTCCTGGTGGGTCCAGGGCCGGGTTCTGGGGGAACCGCGACGGCTCTGGCGAACCACCGACTAGGCTGCGTAAGTTGGCGTGCGGCACTGTCCGATAACAGGGCAGTGCGTCGGCGCCTCGCCTAAGAACGTTCACCAGGAAAGGGAAAATAATGTCCTTCATCGACAAGGCCAAGGAAAAGTTCGAGGACGCTAAGGAAGCCGCCGAGAACCTGGCCGACAAGGCCAAGGAAGCCGTCGGGGAGACCGTGGACAAGGTCCAGGAGGCGGCCGCCAACGCCAAGGAAACCGTCACCGAGAAGGTTGCTGACGCCAAGGACACTGTCACCGAAGCGGCCGCCAACGCCAAGGACGTCGTGACCGACAAGGTCGCTGACGCCAAGGAGGCGGTCTCCGGTGCGGCCGAGAACGTGGCAAGTGGCGCGCGCGAAGCCGCCGACACGGTCAAGGACGCCGCGGCCGACGTCGTCGACAAGGTCGACGGCCAGTAATTCGACGATGGCGAAAGTCTCGGTTTCCGTAGACGTTCCGCTATCGCCCGAGGAGGCGTGGCAACACGCCTCCGACCTTTCCCGGTACAAGGAATGGCTCACCATTCACCGGGTCTGGCGTTCCAAGTTGCCGGAGAACCTCGACAAGGGCACCGTCGTGGAGTCCATTGTCGAGGTCAAAGGCATGCCGAATCGGATCAAGTGGACGATCGTCCACTTCAAGCCGCCGGAGGCGATGACGCTCAACGGCGTCGGCACCGGCGGGGTGAAGATCAAACTGCTCGGCAAGGTGCGCCCGAACGACCGGGACGGGGCCGCCTCGATCGTCACCATGGACGTTCACCTCGGCGGCCCCGCCCTGTTCGGGCCGATCGGCATGGTGGTGGCGGCGGCCCTGCGTGGCGACATCCAGGCGTCGTTGCACAACTTCGTGTCGGTTTTCGCCGAGTGAGCCGGCCACAGCGATACGAACCCGCTATCGACGTCGGGGCCATCGAGGCGATCGACTTCCACACCCACGTCGAAGTCGACTCCGCCGGACACTGCGCCTACGACCCCGTCCTGGCCGAGGCCACCGGCCGCTACTTCAAGCTCGGGCCGAACCACGTCACCGGGGTCGACGACCTCGCCGAGCACTACCGCAAACACAACACCGCCGCCGTGGTGTTCACCATCGACGCCCACACCGCATCCGGGCACCAGGGCAATTCGGTCGAGGACCTGATCGAAGGCGCGGTCCGCAACAACGACGTGCTGATCCCGTTCGGCTCCGTCGACCCCTGGGCCGGCGCAGAGGCGGTACGACGGGTCCGCGAACTGGTCACCGAGTACGGCGTCCGAGGCTTCAAATTCCATCCCAGCCTGCAAGGTTTCGAACCCAACGACCGGCGGTTCTATCCGATTTATGAGGCGATCTCGGCCGCTGGGGTCCCGGCGTTGTTCCACACCGGTCAGACCGGTCTGGGTTCGGCGTTGCCGGGCGGGCACGGAATCAAACTGCGCTATTCCGACCCCATGTTGCTCGATGACGTCGCCGCGGATTTCCCGGACCTGGCGATCGTGATGGCCCACCCCGCTGTTCCCTGGGTCGACGCCCAGATCGCGATCGCTGCGCATAAGGCCAACTGCTACGTCGACCTCTCCGGGTGGTCGCCCAAATACTTTCCACCCCAACTGGTCCGGGCGCTGAGTCGGCAACTGAAGACCAAAGCGCTGTTCGGCACCGATCACCCCTACATCAGCCTGGAGCGTTGGCGCCGCGACTTCGATTCCCTCGACGTCGACCCGTCTGTGATCCCGATGATCCTCAAAGACAACGCATTACGGGTGCTCGGGCTCAACGCAGACCATCACTGAATCCCAATCCCTCGGTGATGCTCGCCGAGGGCTGCGTCCTGCGCGGATGCCCCACCTGGCCTTTGCGCAGAAGGCCGAGCAGATCGTGGTAAGGACCCACCAGATACGCGGTGTCCCCCGCTCGGAAAACGGTGTCACGGCGCGGGTACAACAGCGGCGTGCGGCCATCCCGCTGGACCGCGATCACCCGGGTCCGGGTCGACAACTCGCCGATCGGCATCTCGTCCAGTTCGCTACCCGGAGCCACCACCACGCCGCCCACCATGAACGACTGCTGGCCCACCGAGAAGGTGCCCACCACGTCCAAGCCCATCGCCGCGCCGACGAACCACGGGGTGGCCAGATCGACGGTGGAGCGTACGTGATTGAAGTCCAGTCGGTGACCGACGGCGGTGCCGAGGGCCTTGTCGTAGATCCGCATCACAATGGGAGTCCGCGACGGGGCTGAGGACTCGGTCATCTGCCTCAACACCAGACCCGTCTCGATGTTGACCATGTCATCCTCGGTGAGAATGGCGACGGCGCGGGCGCGGTCGGCGCGCGCGGCGTCCAGCGTGGTGCGCAGAGTCGCATCCCCGAAGATCACCGGAATGTTCATCTCGTCGGTCGATGACAGGTACCGATTGGCCTCGTTCCGTTCGACGACCGTCACCGCGTATCCGGCGTCCTTGAGCATGCCGGCCACCCGAATTCCGAAAGACCCCAGTCCCACCACGACGATGTGGCCGTGCAGGTGACGGACGCGTTGCCGGTTAGCGGCCTGCGACAGTCGTCGGGACAGCAGCACGTCGGCAATGAAGGCGACGTTGACCGAAATCAGTGCGATGCCGCTGAGCATCATCAGCACCCCCCACAGCCGAAGCCACAGCGGTTGCCCCATAAAAGTCGTCTCGCCGTAGCCGACCGTGGTGAGCGTTTCGGTGGCGAAGGACAGCGCATCCATCCAGCCCAATTGCGGCTGGAACGCCACCCGCAGTAGCAGCGTCGAGCCCACCAGCAGGCTCACCGAGACCCCCAGGGCGATGTAGAACGCCGGGTTGACGTCCTCGAAGAACGCCCGGACCCCGTCGAAGGCCCGCACCGGCGCCGAGCGGTGGGCGGGTGCGGCTCCGCTCGGTACCACTTGAAGTCCATGCTCGGCCAGTTCCGCGGCCTGGCCCATCAGAGTGGTGCTGTCCCCGCGGTACACCACGTCATCAAGGCGTGGGCAGGCGATGACCTCGCCGGGATTGGGGGCATCCCCGCCGCGGATCACCGCGATCGGCGCCAAGCGGCCGTACAGCTCACGCAGCGTCGCTTTGTGTTCGGCGGTGTCAGTGGCGACGACGAAGTCCACCCCGCCGGCGGTGATGGTGTGGGCAGTGCGACCAAGCAGCGCTTCCACCACCGAGGGGGCGGACAGATCGGCGACGTCGAGAACAGCGCCGGGACCGATCCCGTCGTTAACCGCTTGTCGCAGAACGGTGTTGGACAGCCGCGCCACTACCCGCACCGACGGGTTGGCCTGCCGGGCCAGCAGCGCGACCTCGAGGTTGACCGAGTCGTCGGGACAAGCAGCGATCACCGCGTGAGCAGTTGCGACGCCAGCCGCCTCCAGCGCGGTGGGGGAGGACAGCAGTGCCACCGACAGATCATCGTCGCTGAGTTCCTCGACGATCCGCCGTGCCAGCGCATCGTCCCCGCAGACGATGATGTGGTCGCGCATCAGCTGACGGTACTGCGAAGTTCCGCTGCAGTGGGTCAGCAGCGCCAACAGAGGTCGTCGGAATCCGCACCGGCGGCCGCGTTATGGTTCCGGCCATGACCTACCTGCGCCCGGGATGGCTGCTGGCGCTGTTCGCCGCCGGGCTGTCGGTCAGTGCGTGGTTGCCGTGGTTGATCACTGACGGCGGGCGCGCCAGCGCGATCGGCGGCACGCTGGGCAACGTTTCGCTCCCGCCCCGGTTCGGCGCCGGCCAGCTGATCGTGCTGTTGTCCTCAGTGCTGATCGTGCTCGGGGCGATGGTGGCCCGCGGTTTGTCCGGGCGGCTGGCCGCGGCGGGCGCCGCGGTGGTCTCGATCGTCGTCGCGGCACTGACGTGGTGGTATTTCCACACCTACGTCGTCGCCCCGGTCACGGTCGGCTACGGGTTCTACATGAGCGCCGGCTGCGCGGTTGCCGCGCTGGCCTGTTCGATCTGGGCTCTGGCGTCCAGCTGACCAACGGCTGAACTGGCCGCGCCGCGGGCCTGTGCCCGCTGGGCGCCGGTAGGCTGATGCCCGGTCTTCGGAGGGAGGCAGATGCGTACAGGGACGGGTGCGGCCCGGGTGTCGGCCGTACTGGCGGCCACCCTGGTGGTTCTGACCGGCTCACTGGCCGGGTGCTCGGGCAATAAGCCCAGCGCGGAGAAGTGCCAGACCGTTTCGGCGCCGTTGACCGACATTCCGACCCGGACCGACCAGGAGCCCAAGCTGCGCATCCCGGTGCCCGAGGGCTGGGAGCGCAACACCGAGATGGACTCCGAACAGATCCGGTTCGCGATCCGCAGCCCGAAACTGGCCGCCGAGGGGTTCGTCCCGAATGCGGTGGTGACCCTGCAGCGGGCACCAACCGACATCGGCAAGCCCGAGCAGATTCTGCAGGCGCAGACCGATCAGCTCACCAAAAAACTGAAGCTGACCGATGTCAGTTCCACCGCGACCAAGGTGTGCGGCGCGCCGGCGCTGTCGTCGGCCTACACCACCCCGGAAATCAAACTCGGCAAGAAGATTCCCCCGGTGCCGGCGCGCAAGGCAACCTCGCTCGGCATGGTCTACCGCGGCGGTGACACCAATTACGTCGCGACCCTGACGGTGCAGACCGTCAAGGCCGACGACCCGACCTATCTCGCCGATTCGGAGATGATTCTCAAGGGATTCCAGATCTTGCCGCCGCAGTGACCTTCACCTGCGCCCCGGTCAACCGGGCGCCGCACCGGTCGCAGCCCAGTTCGCCGGTGAAGGGAGCGCCGCAGTCACGGTGGCCCATCACGATGGCAGGTCCCTCGGGGGCGTGGAACCACCGCTGCGCCCACTGCACGGCGGTCACCAGGATGGGGAAGAACGCCCGGCCTTTATCGGTGAGCAGGTAGACACCCCGTTCGCCCCCACCGGGATGCGGATCCCAGCGCAGCACCCCGATCTCGCAGAACGTCTGCAGCCGTTGGGCCAGCATGCTGGGAGGCGCCCCGAGTTGGGATTGTAGGTCGCTGAAACGGACCGCACCCAAAAACGCCGCCACCAGCAGCGCTGCGGCCCAACGGTTTCCCAGCACCGCCATGGTTTCGCTGAACAGGCCCGCCTGAGCTGAGGCGGACCGGGATTCCGTGCGCCGCCGGGTGGTCGCCGCCGGTGCCGACCGCTGCCAGCTTCCGCTGGGACCGACGGCGATTCCAACGGTATCCGGCTCCACCGCCTGCCGGCAGCACGCGCAGCGCAGCACCGGAGCGAAAGCGCGCCCGCATTGCCGGTGGCTCATATCGGGCAGTCGATCGGCGTGTTCGGGAACCCATCGGCGTTCCCATTCCCAGATCAGCAGCAGCAGCGGCCACAGCGACCTGCTTCGGGGGGTCGGCAGGTAGCCGGAGTCGGTGTGGATCAGCAATCCCTGATCCGTCAGGCTCCGCAGCCGACCTGTCAACACGGCGTGCGAGATCGGCAACCGGGCGGTGAAGTCGCTGTAGCGGGCTGCCCCCATCACGGCCTGCTGAATGATCAGCAGGCTCCATTCGTCACCGAGCACACCGAGCATCCGGCCGATCGCGTTGGTGCCGCCGGGATCCAGTGCCGTCGGTTCCTTCGCGGTGATCACTACAGACCGACGGCAGCCGCCGCGGTGTCGGTCTGCCGCCAGCGCCGCAGCTCGGAGCCGGCCACCCAGGTGGAGTGCGTGCCGCTGGAAATCCGTTCCGGTAGTTGCAGTTTGCACACCGGCCCGTCCTCCATCCGGGCGGCGTCGAACACCAGACAGTAGGACGCGTCGTCGTTCATGTCGGTGGTCAGCGTCACCAGGTAGCCGTCGTCCTCACCGGTGCTGCCGGTGCCCCCTTCGGTGCCAGCCCGGGGTGCCATCGCCGTCTCGCTGCCGTAGACGCCGTCGCCGAAGCTGATCCGTTGTTCGGTGCCGGTCTTCACGTCGTGGCGAACCAGCCCGTCGAACAGGAACCAGCCCGGCTTGCCGGTGGCGGCATACGCGTAGCGGTACGCTTCGCCGCTGTAGCCGCCGTTGATCATGCCGAACTCGGAGATGGTGTCGCTCAACGGTTCTTCGGTGGTCGTACCGGTCTTGAGGTTGAATCGCCACCGGTGCAGGCGGGCCTGCATCCGGTCCAGCGCCAGGAACCGGAAGGCGCGTTGCCATTTGTTGCCGCCGGTGTCGGCCGGATTGGGGTCGCCCTGATAGAACCCGTCCAGGACGATCTCGTCGCCGTCCTCGTAGGCGTTGGTGAAGTGCAGCACGAAGGTCGGGTCGGCCTCGAACCACCTGATGTCGGTGCTCTGGCCGCGGCGCGGGATCACCGCGAACCGGGATGGCATCTCGGCGTAGAAGTGCGGGACGTGCAGGTTGCGCTCGAGCAGTTCGGGCTGCCAGAACAGCGGGAAGTCATTGAGGATCGCGTAGTTTCGGGTGAAGGCCATATCGTGCGGCAATCGCGGCCCGGGCAGCGGAATGTCGACGTAATGCACCAGGTCGGCGGCCGCGTCGACCACCCCGTAGTGCAGATAGGGCGCAGACTTGCTGTAGTTGAAGAACAGCATCTCCCCGGTGCGCTCGTCGACCTTCGGGTGCGCGGAGACGCCCCAGTCAAACGGGAAGGCCCCGTTCCAGGTCTCTTTGCCCTGCGTCTGACCGGTGTAGGGGTCGATCCGGTAGAGGTCCCCGCACTGGTAGAAACTGGTCAGCGCCGTCCCGCGGTGCACTACCACGTCGGTGCTGGAGGCGTCCTTGAGCATGGTGCGTGCGCCCCAACCGTGGTCGGCCTTGGCCAACGGGATCGGTTCGGCCAGACCCGGCCACAGGGACTCACCGGCCTGCTGCTCGGCCTCGAAAGCCTCGGTCCGGATAAACCGGTTGCGGTAGAACGCTTTTCCGTCCCGGAAGCCGACGATGTGCAGCATGCCGTCGCCGTCGAACGGGTGATAGAACTTCAGCGCCGGATGCAAGGGATTTTCGGTGTTGCGCAGGTAGATGCCGTCCAGATCGGCCGGAATCTCACCCTGCACCGCGGTCAGGTCATCGGCGCGCCACTCGGTGGTCTGCGGTCGCCAAGGCCCGGTGCGGTAGGGGTGGTCGTCGTCCTCGGGCAGGGTGGACAGGAACTTTCCGACGACCTCGACGTCCATTAGTTGGCCTCCCCGATGACGAAACTGACTGTGGTGGCGGTACTCCCGCCGATGTTGAGGGTGCCGAACCGCTGTGCACCCGCCACCTGGTAGTCACCGGCCAGGCCGCTGACCTGCTTGGCCGCATCGAGCATCATCCGGATTCCGGTGGCACCGACCGGATGCCCCCCGCCGATCAGGCCGCCACTGGGGTTGATCGGAAGCCGACCGCCGATCTCGATGTCGGCGTTCTCGATGGCCTTCCAGGACTCGCCCGGTCCGGTGAGGCCGATGTGGTCGATAGCCAGGTACTCACTGGGGGTGAAGCAGTCGTGCACCTCGTATCCCCCCATGGCATCCAGGGTGACACCGGCCCGGCCGAAGGCGTCCTGCACGGCTGCCCGAACATGCGGCAGCACATAGGGATTGCCGGCGTCGCGGTCGAGTTTCTGCCGCAATCCCAACCCGACGGTCCGATGCCCCCAGCCCTCGATGCGTCCGATCGGCCGCACCCCGGGATGCTCGGCGAGGAACTCGTCGCCAACGAGCACAAGGCCGGCCCCGCCGTCGGTCATCTGACTGCAGTCGAACCGGCGGATCCGGCCTTCGATGGGTGGATTGACGTCGTCGTCGCCGCCGGAGGCGGCCAAGTCGGGAACCCGCCACTCCCGGGTCTGGGCGTAGGGATTGCGCCGGGCGTTGGCGAGGTTCACCGCGGCGATCGCGTGCAGGTGAGCGTCGTCGATCCCGAACCGGCGGTCGTACTCCTCGGCCACCTGATCGAACATGTAGGGCCACAGGTACTTTGCGTCCTGGCCCTCATGTCCGGTCCAGGCCGCCGCACCCAGATGCTGGGCGGCGAGGTCGCCGGGCACGGTCTTCTCCAACTCCACGCCCACGACCAGGGCGGTGCGGTAATTGCCCGCGCGCAGATCCGCCATCGCGGCAAGTGCCGCGACACTGCCCGAGGCGCACGCCGCCTCGTGCCGGGTCGCCGGGGTATCCCACAGGCCCTCGTGGACGGTGGCCGGCATCGCTCCGAGATGACCCTGTCCGGCGAACATCTCGCCGAACGCGTTGGCGACGTGCACCACGTCGATGTCGGTGGCGTCGATCATCGCCTCGGCCAGGGTGCGGTCGACGACTTCGCGGGTCAGGTCGGCGAAGTCGTGGCCCTCCCGGCTGAGATTGCGGGCGAAGTCGGTCTGGTAGCCGCCCAAGATCCAGACATTGCCGCTCATCGTGCTGAAATTACTACAGTTAGCAGAGTGCTACAAGGATGGACTGTCGTTCCTGACTCGATACCAGCAGCCCCGGGAGGGGCAAAAAAGTCCATTTGCCCTTAGGTTGGGGTCACCAGGGTGCACCGACCTAAGGGACAGCTCATGGTTTTGCAGCGAAATAGGGGGCGGGTCGCCGTGGCGGCGATCATCGCTGCCGGTGCGGTCTTGTTCGGTCAGGCCGGCGCCACGGTCGCCCAGGCGCAGCCCGGCAACGCCTGGCCCGGCTGTCCCCCCGACAGTCCCCAGGGTCCGTGCCGATGGTGTCCGGGAGATCCCCCGGTGCAGACCGGCAATCTGAAGGTCAACCCCGTGGTCTGGGACAACAACGTCTGCCACACCTACTGGTACGTGACGCCAGGCCAGGGCAACGTGGCCAACAACATCTTTGAAGGGGCGACGCCACCCCCACCGCCGCCGTCGGCGCCCGGCTTCACACCGCCGATTCCGCCCGGATGGTGCTGGGGGCTGTTCCTGCCCTCACCCTGTCCCAGCTGATACGACCACCTCGTGTGGACGGCCTGAACCATCGAGCGCCAGAGGAACCACGAGTGCCCCCGGCATGATTCGAACATGCGACACCGGCTTTAGGAGAGCCGTGCTCTATCCCCTGAGCTACGAGGGCGGACCGGATGGGAGCTTACCGTCTTCGGTCTCGGGTCCCGAGGACGTGCGGGCCGAGAGGGAAGTCAGCGGGTGGGAGAGTCGGTGGAACCGCAGAGCGCGATCAGATAGCTGTGGCCCCGATCGGGTGCACTGCGTGGATAGTCCTTGCGAATCCAGGAAGCGATACGTCCGGGTTTTGTCGCGGCAATACTCAGGTGCACTGTCGTCACCACCTTTCATCCCACTGCCGATCCCCGAACGAGCGACTCGTCTGCCGGCAATCAGCCCTTCGGATATCAGCGCAGCGCATCGATCACTTGCGCGAAGTACTTTCCATGATAGTCCTGCACCGTGAAGTAACTGATTCCATATCGGTCTCGGTGCGCCATCACTGTGTCAGCGATGCGCTGCGGCGAACCGCTGAGCACGCTCGGCATGGCCATCAGCTCCGCGTCGGAGTGACCGGGAGCATAGGCCCGGGTGAGAGTGAGGTCAGGCACCCCGGAGGTGTCGGTAGGTACCGCGGTGA
Organism: uncultured Mycobacterium sp.; assembly: GCA_964463215.1. Classification (GTDB taxonomy): domain Bacteria; phylum Actinomycetota; class Actinomycetes; order Mycobacteriales; family Mycobacteriaceae; genus Mycobacterium. The sequence continues at coordinate 19,190 of CAYXBN010000004.1, forward strand.
TGGCCAGGTTCAATTCCAGGGAATCGAAACGGGCCCCTGCGGCGTTGCGTACGAACGCAATTCGGTCAGCGAGCGGGTCGGGCAGCTGGGCCCCGGCAGGGCCTGCGCTGAAGCCGATGATGTCGGCGCGTTGCGCCGCCAGAGTCAGTACCCGGTCGCCGTTGCCGGCGACCAAGAGCGGGATCCGCGGGGTGGCCCGACGCAGATAGTCCATCGTTTCGCTCAGATGCGCGACCCGTTCGCCGGCACTGGGATAGGCAATCCCGGCGGCCTCGAACTCCTCCCGAACGTATCCCGTGCCCAGGCCGGCTTCCAGGCGCCCCTCGCAGAGCAGGTCGGCGTCACCGAGATCGCGAGCGAGCAGCGCGGGTCGGTAGAACGCGGCGTTGAGGACATAGGTGCCGACCCGGATTTCGGGAGCGGCGGCAGCGGCCGCCACCATCGCCGGGACCGGAGCGGGGGCGCCGAGATGATCGGGAAAGTGGACGACATCGAAGCCGGCATCGGCAAATCGGCGTACTCGCTCACGTAGTCGTTCCGCCGACCCGATAGACCGCAGGCCGATTCCGAACCGAAAATCCCTGCCCATCGCGCCATGCTAGGCGCCGGGCTCGAACGCCCGGGCCGAATCGATGTCCCAGCCTCCAGTCAGGCGACAGCGGCTCAGATGAGCGGCAACTCCGCAATCAGCTGTCCGGTCGGCTTCGTCGAACCGGTTCCCGGCTCCACAGTGAACGCCAACTTCGTTGACTCGCCGAGGTTTTCCAGAACCGCGGTGGTCGACGGGGCGACGGCCTCGGCGTCCATCGTTCCTGCCGAGGACGCACCGAAGGGACTCACCAGCCACATCTGATACACCGTGCCCGGCGCCGGCGGGGGTACGTCGTTCATGACGAGCACACCGGCGTTGCGGTCGCGGGAGAACACCACTGTCGCGGTGCCGCCGGCGGGGATCGCCCCGGAAACGGTGTGCACGTCGGAAGCCGAGAACACCTGTTGGGCGGTGGACTGTGGCGGTGGGGCCTCTGGTCGCAGCGACAGTCCGACGCCCACCGCCGTCGCTCCCACCGCGACGGCGGCAGCGGCGGTCAAGGCTGCCGACCGCCAGCGACGGCGTGGTGCGGTGGGCAGGGTCCGGACGTTGTCCTCGGCGATCGAGGCCAACAGGCGGTCGCGGAGATCCGCCGGTGGCTCCTCGGCGCTGGCGGCCGAGACGACCGCCATCGTTTCCCGGACCGCTCGCACCTCGTCGTAGAAGGCGTCGGCGAGAGTCAATCCGGCGTCTGCCAGATTGCGTTCGATCTCCACGCGCTCAGAGTCCGAAACCGCGTGCAGGGCATAGGGTACGGCCAGGTCCAAAAGGTCGCCCCCGCGGCCGTCGTGTGTCTGAGTCATCGCCGCAACCTCACCGCACGCCCAGGCAGTTGCGTAGTCCGCGCAGCGCGTCGCGCATCCGCGACTTGACCGTAGCCAGATTCGCCGACAGCCGCTCTGAGACCTGCACGTAGGTCATTCCCTGGTAGTAGGCGAGTTCGATGCACTCTCGCTGCATCTCCGTCAGCCCGTCCAGGCAGGCCGTCACCCGTCGGCGTTCCTCATCGGAGATCACCGCATCGGTGACGTGGTCGGTGTCGCGCTCCACGCTCGTAGCGCCGTAACGCGAATCGCGCTGGGCGGCGGCCTGTTCGGCGCGCACCCGGTCGACGGCCCGGCGGTGGGCCAGGGTCAACAGCCAGGCCAGCGCGCTGCCCGACGCGGGGTCGTAGCTTTCGGCGGTCCGCCAGACCTGAAGGTAGACCTCCTGGGTGGTTTCTTCGCTGTAGCCGCGGTCCCGCAACACCCGGGAGACCATCCCGTAGACCCGTGATCGGGTGGCGTCGTACAGATCGGCGAATGCGGCGGAGTCGTGCTGGGCAACCCGGCGTAGCAGCGCGTCCAGGTCCGGTGCACTCACCGTTCGACGCCCGTGGTCATAAGTCCCATCACCTGGAAGCGTAACCGGATATTCGAGCAAATTTGTCACGATGCGGCCCAGGAATGGGTCTTTGCCGCCCATCCGCCGGTCCGTGCGGGCAGGGTCGTGCGTGCGACCCGGTCATTGGCCAGCTGCCGAGGCGACACCGGCAGTCCGCGCCACCGCAAGACCATGGCCTGGAATCGGAGAGCGAGCCGGGTCATCTGAGGCGCCAGCGGGTGGGTCAGTTGCAGCAGCAACACCCGGCCGGCACTGGCGGGCTGCCGGGAGCCACGCCAAGTCGCCACCAGGGCGGCGTGGTTGTTGCGGTGCAGCGAGACGGTCAGGTCCAGATCCCCGCCGGGCCGAGGAAGTCGCATCAGGAAGTAGCCGTCGGCCCCGGCGAACGGTGCGCCACGAAGTTCATCGGTCACCGCCACCGGTTCGTCCTCGGCGGCAGGTAGGAGAAAGGCCCGACGCTGCCCGCCGACGTTCTGTACCTCGGCGATCACGCAGCGGGTCACTCCGGCGGAGTCCTGGCACCAGAACAAGCTGAGCGGGTTGAATGCGCGACCTAGAACGCGAGGCATCAGTAGGGCGGTCACCGTGCCACCGGGGATGAAAACATCATGGCGGGCCAGGAACGCGTCGACCCGCTGCCGCAGGGTGTGATCCGGCGCCCCGTCGAGGTAGTCGGTCGCCTCGAAGCGCGCGAAGGGTCGAAGCCAGCGGGGCACGCTGGGCAGCGCGTCGACGTCGACGTACCAGGAATAGCTCCGATGTTCGCCGTAATGCTCGACCGGGGCTCGATGCAGATGCGTGACGCGGATGGGATACACCGCGGGGGCCGGCGCGGGAGTCGACTCGAACGTCACCGCGGGGGTCGGGCTTGATGTCCCTGTGGTTTCCACATCAGGCATTCGGAGCCGTCGGCCCGGCGGATGGGTCAGCCGTCTGTGATCCAGGTCTCGGCGTCGGCCGCGCGGAGCGTCACCGACGAAAACACTCGACCCCCGGGCCCTGTGGCCCGGGGGTCGAGTGTGTGCGGTCCGGAGTTTCTAGACGTTGAACCAGGTCCGCACCGGGGCCATGCCGAACATCGAACCCAAAACGATGACCTGGGCCTTGCCGTCGTGGTCGCCGGTGGTGTAGGCCGGGTTGTTCGGGTTGATGGCATTGTCGAGGTCGACCATGCCGTCGGCCTTCGCCCCCGTCAGCCAGCTGGCGCGCAGCATGCCGTTGGTCAGCTTCGTCCGCGCATCATCAAAGGACTCGTAGCCGTGCGTGGGCAAGATACCTCCGCCGGTGGTGTCGAGATTCTCCTCGCTCGCCGACGCGGTGAAGATGAAGTTACCGTTCCCGTCCGGGGCGCCACCGAACGTGCGGATGTGGGTGTTGTCAATCAGGAAGGGCCGATCCCGGTAGGCAGGACCGAAGCCCGCCAGACCCAGCAATCCGTTCTGGAACAGACCGAACGGCAACGGCGCCAGGACACCCAGTCCCAGTGGCCCACCTCGCGGGAACTGCTTGTAGTCGGTGTTGCGTACCAGGCCGCTGTAGCCGACGCTGCTGCAGCAGGAGGGACCGAAGCCGGCCGCCTTCATGGCGAAGTCGAGTTTCAACTCCGCCAGGTACTGGTTGCTCGCCTGGACGACGAAGACCATGTTGATGGGTTCCTGCATTTTCTTGGCGCCGGGCGTATCGGGCTTGCAGTTCTGGACCGTGGTGCCTTCGCCGCAGTAGGGCTGACCGACCCAGTCGGCGACCTGCCCCTCCTTGTTGATCATCCACTGCCCGAGATTGCCGAACCGGGTCGGGACCTCGGCCGTGGGAACCGGAGGTGTCTCCGCGAACTTAGGTGCGACCACGTCCACGAGCTGCTGCTCGGACGACGGGCTCGCCACGGTGGCCGATGGAGCGGCCACGGTGGCCGACGGCGCGGGCACCGTCATCGTGGTCGCAGCCGCAGCGGGCACCTCGGATACGGCCGGGGTGTCCAAAGCCGCCAGGGCTGTGGGAGCCGACCGCAGGGACTCCGCCGGTGCGATGTCCGGGATCGACTCGGTCAATTGCGACCCGCCGCGCCCGCGCGTCGGGCCCCGCGATTCGGACCTCGCGATAGCGGCCGCGCGCAGATCGCGTCGAGACGGACCAGCGGATTCCGAGCGTGACTCACTCGCCGACGCGCGCGACGAGTTGTCCGCCCCATCGGTGTCGGCGCCCGCTACCGCGGGTCCGCTCAGGATCGCGATGCCGACGCCCAGTGCTGCGGCGATGCCGCCGACCCGGCCGATGTACTGTGCTGCGCTCATGAAGCCCTGTCCTCCTCGCTGAGTGGCCGCCCAGGTCTGGGGCAGCCAGGGTGGTTCGAGAATAGGACTCGAATGTGCGCCCCGGTTGATTTCGGGCGAATCGGAGTTTGGGAACGGCGTCGGGTCTGGCCTCGCCCGGCAAACGAGCGGGGTCGGTTCAGAGGGTCAGGTCAACCAGCGCCGCGTTGAGGGCGGTGTTCGATCGCGACTTACCCGGCGCCCGAGCGCGTTGTCAGTGGTCAGAACCCGATCCAGATTCCGCCACCGCCGATCCCGATCACCGGGGTGCCCCAGCCGTAACCCCAGCCGGAGTTGGGAATCATGTTGGGGTTGGGCGTGGTGGTGATCGCCGTGTGGCCGGGGTTGGCGCACACCCGGGTGAAGGGTGCGCTGTCGATGCAGTTGGGTCCTGCCGCGGCGGGTGCAGCCAGGACGACGGCGCCGATCGGCAGAATCCCCAGAACCGCCCAATGCGCACGCGCCATGCATCTCACGTTATCCGGGGTCGACAGCCGGGCCCGTCAGGTGACCGCGTACAACCCCTTTCCGGTGACCAGTGGAAGATCCAGGGTGGTGCGGATCCCCGGTTCGGCCGCCACCACCGCGGGAATGGCATTGACGATTCGCGTCGCGGTGGCCAGCACCCCGGCATGGTTGTGGTCGCCGTTGGGGCTGGACAGGCAGAGGTCCAGCGCGTAGCACGGTTCGCCGGTGATCTCGATGCGGTAATTGCCGCCCTCCTGAGCGGGTTGCGGCCACTCGGGGCACATGTCATCGCGCAACCGGGTGATGTGCTCAAGGACCACCACCGGGGCACCGTTGACCATGCCCATGACTTCGAAGCGAAGTGCCGCCGCGGTGCCTTTGGCGATGTGACCGCTGGAAATGTCGAATGCCTCCGGTGCCGGTTCGCGGACGTACATCTCCTCCAGTCCATCGAGTTCGACGCCGAGTCCGGCGGCCAATTGACGCACCACCGAACCCCACCCGATGCTCAGCACCCCGGGTTGCAGCAGCATCGGGATCTCGTCCATGGGCTTGCCGAAACCCATCACATCGAACATCACCGTCGAGCTGTCGTATGTGGCGTAGTTGACGATCTCCATGCAGCGCACCTGCTCGATGCTCTGGCAGGTTCCCATCAACGCCAGCGGTATCAGATCGTTGGCGAATCCGGGGTCGATGCCGTTGACGAACAGACTCGCCTTGCCCTGGCGGGCAGCCTCTTCGATGGGGCTGATCATTTCCTCGGGGATCACCTGCCAGGGCCACTGCAGGAACACCGGACCGCTACCCACCACGTTGACACCGGCGGCCAGGATGCGGCGGTAGTCCTCGAGGGCCTCCATGAGCCGGTTGTCGGCCATGGCGTTGTAGACCGCGCAGTCCGGCTTCGTGGCCAGCACCGCGTCGAGATCGGTGCTGGCCTTGATCCCCGTCAGGGTGTCCAGGCCGACGAGTTCAGCGGCGTCCTTTCCGGCTTTGCTCTCTGAGGACACCCACACCCCGGTGAGTTCGTAGTCCGGGTTGGCGATCAGGGTTCGTAAGGCATGGGCACCGACGTTGCCGGTGCCGATCTGAGCGACGCGGATCGGCATTGTTGCCTCCTTTATGGTCGGGGGTTTACAGGTCGGGGATGGGAAGGTCGAGATTGGGCACAATCAGTCCCCCGTCGACTTCGAGCATCTTCCCGGTCAGGAAACTGGCGGCGGGGGAGGCCAGGTAGACCGCCGCGGCGGCGATATCGTCGGGTTCGCCCAGGCGGCGCAACGGGGTGGCCTTCTCCATCGGCTCGCGCAGGGCGTCGTTGGACGCCACGATCTCCAGCGCTGACGTCATGATCGAACCCGGGGCGATCGCGTTGACCCGGATCCGCGGGCACAGATCCAGGGCGGTGAGCCGGGTGTAATGCGCCAACGCGGCTTTGGCGGTGCTGTAGGCGGCAAAACCCCGGCCGGCCAACCGGCCCATCGTCGAGGAGATGTTGATGATGGTGCCGCCGCCGCCTTCGAGCATCAGAGGCACCGCCGCCACCGTCAGGGCGTGCGCGGTGAGCACATTGAAGGTGAAGGCGTCGCGCATCTCCTTGACGGTGGTGGTCAGCAGCGCGTTCGGCATGCTGCCGCCGACGTTGTTGACGACGATGTCGAGTCGGCCGAAGGCGTCGACGGCGATGGCGGCAAGTTCGGCGGTTTTCTCCGGCTGGGCCAGGTCGGCGGCGACGATGTGGGCCCGTCGTCCGGTGGCCTCCACCGCAGCGGCGACCGATTCCAGGTCCGAGCGGGTGCGGGCGGCGATGACGACGTCGGCCCCCACTTCGGCGTAGGCCACCGCAATGGCGGCGCCCAGTCCGCGTCCGGCCCCGGTGACTACGGCTACTTGTCCATCGAGGCGGAACTTGTCGAGGATCACATGACCTCTCTTCGGGCGCTTTTCCCTTGTCGGAATCACCGTAACAAGGCCGTTGGCCGCGCAGCGCCGGAAATGTCGAACGTTTCTATAACACGTTCTACTTGTCGGCTACTTCTTGGCAGCGGCCTTGGCGGCTGTCTTGGCCGGCGCCCTCTTGGCGGCTGCTTTGGCGGGTGCCTTTTTGGCAGGCGCTGTTTTCGCGGCGGCCTTGGCGGGCGACTTCTTGGCCGGTGGCTCGGCTGCGCTGGTGTCGCCGGATTCGGCCTGTGTGCGGGCTGCCGACTCCTCCCGGCGACGCCGGACGCTGGCTTCCAGTTTGGCCAGCAGGTCGGAGACGTCCTCGGCGTCATCGAGTTTGGCCGGCGCCTCGGCCGTGGTGAAGGCCTGTCCGCCGGCAAGTTTTGCCTCCACCAGTTCCTGCAATTGCTCCTGGTAGGTGTCGGTGTACTGCTCGGGATGGAAGTCGTCGGCCATCGACTCCACCACCTGCCCGGCCATCTTCAACTCCGGTGCACGCACCTCGACGTCGGCGTCCAATGACGGGAAGTCCGGGTCGCGGATCTCGTCAGGCCACAGCAGCGTGTGCACCACCATCACGTTGCGCTTGGAGAAGTCCTTGACCCGAAGTGCGGCCAGCCTGGTCTTGTTGCGCAACGCGAAGTGGACGATGGCCACCCGGTCGGTCTCGCTGAGCGCTTTGGCAAGCAGCACATAGGATTTCGACGACTTTCCGTCGGGTTCAAGGTAGTAGCTCTTGTCGTACATCAGCGGGTCGATGTCGGTGGCGGGCACGAATTCCAGCACATTGATCTCGTGGCTGCGTTCCTCGGGCAGCGTGGCGATGTCCTCGTCGGTGATCACCACCGTCTGCCCGTCCTCAGACTCGTAGGCCTTGGCGATGTCGCGGTACTCAACGACCTCGCCGCACTCGCTGCACACTCGCCGGTACTGGATGCGGCCGTTGTCCTTGGCATGCACCTGGTGGAACTTCAGGTCGTGGTCCTCGGTGGCGCTGTAGACCTTCACCGGGACGTTGACGAGTCCGAAGGCGACCGAACCTTTCCAGATGGAACGCATGTGTTCAGTATGCCCAGCGACGGCCGGATATCCCCGACACTTATTGGAAGGGGAACTCGGACGGCGGTGTCGGCCCGAGTGGCAGGTTGGGCGGAATGTTGAACGGCGTCACCCCGAGGGGCAGGACGACGGGGAAGTTCAGCGGCGTGGGCCCGGGGGGAATGTCGGGATTGGCGCCGGGGAAGGCGCCGGGGGTCAGAAACAAAAGCTCATCGGCGGACTCTTCAGGCTGTGGCGCGCACTCGCCCGGCACCGCCACCTGACCGCTGCAGCCGGGAACGAGGTCCTGCGGTTCGGCTCCTGCGGCAGGGGCCGTGGCCAACCCCGCCACCGCCAACCCCGCCGCCAGTACCCGGATCACTTCTTCACGGTATCAGCGGGTAATACCGTGAGATGGTGATCGACGTGTGGCCGCCCGGCGCGGCCAGCGGACCCCTGGTGAAGCTCACCAACCCGGACAAGGTGCTCTATCCGGCGACCGGCACCACCAAGGCCGATGTCTTCGGCTACTACACCGCCATCGCCGAGGTGATGCTGCCCCACATCGCCGGCCGGCCCGCCACCCGCAAACGTTGGCCCAACGGCGTCGAGGGCACCGCGTTCTTCGAAAAAGAGCTCGCGAAGTCGGCCCCGTCGTGGCTCAACCGCGGGATCTTGGCGCACAAGTCCGGTGACACCGTCTACCCCGTCATCGACAGTGCCACCGGTCTTGCTTGGATCGCCCAGCAGGCCGCCCTGGAAGTCCATGTGCCGCAATGGCGTTTCGGCCCGGACGGTCGGCCCGGGCCGGCCAACCGGCTGGTGTTCGACCTCGACCCGGGCGAGGACGTCACGATGGCCCAGTTGGCCGAGGTGGCCCACGCCGTACGCGACATCATGGAAGACATCGGGTTGCCGGTGTTCCCGCTCACCAGCGGCAGCAAGGGTCTGCACCTGTATGTGCCGTTGGCCGAACCGATCAGCAGCGCCGGGGCGGCCGTGCTGGCGCGCAAGGTGGCCCAACAACTCGAACAGAGCATGACCGCTCTAGTGACCGCCACCATGACCCGCAGCGTCCGCGCGGGCAAGGTGTTCCTGGACTGGAGTCAGAACAACGCCGCGAAGACCACCATCGCGCCCTACTCGCTGCGCGGACGTCAGACGCCCACCGTCGCCGCACCGCGAACCTGGGACGAAATCGGCGACTCCGGACTGCGCCAACTCCACTACGACGAGGTGCTGGCCCGGGCGGCCAAGCATGGCGACCTGCTGGCCGGACTCGACGGGCAGCCCGCCGACAAACTCACCACGTACCGCAGCAAGCGGGACGGCCGCAAGACTCCCGAGCCGGTCCCCGGGCCGGCGCATGAGCCAGCGACTCTGCCGGCTCCGGAGCCGGCGCCGGGGAAGACCCCGGCTCGCTCTGCGGGCGCCCGCCGCGCCGCGCCGCCGGGCCGGGGCAACCTGTTCGTCATCCAGGAGCACCGAGCCCGCCGGCTGCACTACGACTTCCGGTTGGAGCGCGACGGAGTCCTGGTGTCCTGGGCGGTGCCCAAGAACCTGCCCGACAGCCCCGCCGTCAATCACCTCGCGGTGCACACCGAGGACCACCCGTTGGAGTACGCCACCTTCGAGGGCGACATCCCCAAGGGGGAGTACGGCGCGGGAAGGGTCGCTGTCTGGGATACCGGCACCTACACCGCCGAGAAGTTCAATCTCACACCCGGTCCGGACGGCAAGGGCGGGGAGGTGATCGTCGACCTGCACGGCGGTCGGATCACCGGACGCTACGCGCTGATCCAGACCCAGGGCGACCAGTGGCTGGCGCACCGGATGAAGGAGCAGCCGGTCGACCATGTCCGCGACCTCGCACCGATGCTGGCCACTCTCGGTTCGGTCGACAAACTGACGGCGCGGCAGTGGGCGTTCGAGGGCAAGTTCGACGGCTACCGCATGCTGGTGGAGGCCGACCACGGGCGACTGCAGTTGCAGACCCGCAACGGCCGCGACGTCACCAGCGAGTACCCCCAGTTGCATTCCCTGGCAACACTTCTCGCCGACCACCACGCCATCCTCGACGGCGAGGCGGTCGCGCTGGACGGCCACGGCGTGCCGAGCTTCAGCCAGATGCAGAACCGGGCGCGGGCCACCCGGATCCAGTTCTGGGCCTTCGACGTCCTCAGTTTGGACGGCCGGTCCCTGCTGCGCGCGAAGTACCGGGACCGGAGGAGGGTTCTGGAAACACTTTCGGAGGCAACCGGTCTCATCGTCCCGCCGCTGCTCGACGGCGACGGCCCCGATGCGCTGGCGTACTCCCGCAGGAGCAAGTGGGAGGGTGTGGTCGCCAAAAAATGGGATTCCACCTATCAGCCGGGCCGGCGGTCCGCGGCCTGGATCAAGGACAAGAACTGGAACACCCAGGAAGCGGTGATCGGCGGCTGGCGCAAAGGCGAGGGTGGGCGTTCCAGCGGAATCGGCGCGCTGCTTCTCGGGATCCCCGCCGACGGCGGACTGCGCTTCATCGGTCGGGTCGGTACCGGCTTCGCCGAGAAGGACCTGGCCGCGCTCAAGACCATCCTGGCTCCGCTGCACACCGACTCCTCACCGTTCCACCCCGCGCTGCCTCGGCAGGAGACCAGGGACGTCACCTACGTTCGGCCCGAACTCGTCGGCGAGGTGCGCTACGGGGAGTTGACCTCCGACGGCCGCCTGCGGCATCCGAGTTGGCGGGGGCTGCGTCCGGACAAGGATCCCGCGGACGTCGAATGGGAATCACCGCAGTAGCCGCACGTAATGAAACCGCCCGGCCGACACGGTGCTGACGCCCCGCCCGGGCTAGTCGATCCCAAACCAGTGCAGCCGCATACGATTCAGGAAGTCGGCGGTGATCGGGTAACCCGAACAGGATCCGATCACCGAGTCGATGCCGCAGAACGGGCATAGTGCGGTCTGACCGACTCCCGCATCATCCGGATCGACCCATTCGATGATCGAAGTCGGTGCGAACATCTGGCAGCAGTGAAAACATCCGCACAGTACATCGCCACTGAGCAACTGACCGCGGTGGCCGCCGGCGGACGTATGTGCGGCCAGGACGTCGTCTTGCCCACCTC
>CAYXBN010000004.1:30136-38472 GCA_964463215.1 uncultured Mycobacterium sp.
CGCAGGATGGGCCGCAGCGCATCGAGCACCGCCGGATCCTCGATGGTGGAGGGCACCGGTTCGTCGCGTCCGTCGGCGATACCCCTCATGGTCTTGCGCAGGATCTTCCCCGAGCGGGTCTTGGGCAGCGCGGGCACCACGTCCACCGCGTTGAAGCTGGCTACCGCGCCGATGGAATGTCTCACGGCAGCAACCAGTTCCGCTCCCAAACCGTCGCCTGACACCCCCGACTTGAGCACCACCAGGGCGCGGGGCACCTGGCCCTTAACCTCATCGGACACCCCGAGGACCGCGCACTCCGCCACCGCCGGATGCGAGGCGATCACCGCCTCGATCACACCCGTCGACAGCCGGTGGCCGGCGACGTTGATGACGTCGTCGATGCGCCCCATCACGAACAGGTAGCCGTCGTCGTCGAGATACCCGCCGTCGCCGGTCAGATAGAAACCGGGATGCTCGCACAGATAGGACGCCTCGAACCGGGCGTCGTCGCCCCACAGCGTGGGTAGCGTTCCGGGCGGAAGCGGCAACCGGATGCAGATGACGCCCTCCTCGCCGCGCCGGCATCCCGAACCGTCCGGGTGCAGGATCTGCACATCGTAGCCCGGCATCGGAACGGTCGGTGATCCCGCCTTCAACGGGAGTTGCTCAATACCAACGGGATTGGCGGCGATCGACCACCCCGTTTCGGTCTGCCACCAGTGGTCGACAACCGGGACACCTATGGCCGCCGTGGCCCACTCGTAGGTGTCGGGATCGAGCCGCTCACCGGCCTGGAAAAGGTACCGCAACGAGGACAGGTCATAGCGCGCGATATGGGACCCTTGCGGGTCCTCCTTGCGGATGGCCCGCAGCGCAGTCGGCGCGGAGAACAGCACGTTGACCCGGTGCTCGGACACCACCCGCCAGAATGCGCCAGGGTCGGGGGTGCCGACGGGCTTGCCTTCGTAGAGCACCGTCGTGGCGCCGACCAGCAACGGACCGTAGACGATATAGGAGTGGCCGACCACCCAGCCGACGTCGGAGGCCGCCCAGAACACCTCCCCGGGGCCGACACCATAGATGTTGCGCATACTCCAGGTCAGCGCCACGGCGTGACCGCCGTTGTCACGCACGATGCCCTTGGGCCTTCCGGTCGTGCCCGACGTGTAGAGCACATAGAGCGGATCGGTGCCGGCCACCGGCACCGGATCGGCAGCCGTCGCGACAGCCATCAGGTCGGCCCAATCGTGGTCACGGCCGGCGACCAGGTCGCAGCGGTGGCGGTCCCGCTGGACGATCACGCACGCCCGCGGCTGATGGGATGCCCGCTGCAGGGCGTGATCGAGCATCGGCTTGTACTCCACCACCCGGGTCGGCTCGATGCCGCAGGAGGCCGACACGATCACCGCCGGCCGGGCGTCGTCTATGCGGGTGGCCAACTCGTGGCTGGCGAATCCGCCGAAGACCACCGAGTGCACGGCTCCCAGGCGGGCGCAGGCCAGCATCGCCACCACGGCCTCCGGGATCATCGGCATGTAGAGGACGACGCGGTCGCCCTTGCTGACCCCGAGATCCCGCAGCACACCGGCGAAAAGTGCGGTGCGGTCGAGTAATTCGCGATAGGTGTAGGAGCGGGTCGTTCCGGTGACCGGTGAGTCGTAGATCAGGGCCGGCTGATCGCCGCGCTCGTCGATGTGGCGGTCAAGCGCATTGACGCAGGTGTTCAGTTCCGCATCGGGAAACCAGCGGTAGAACGGCGGGTGGGAGTCGTCGAGAATGCGGTCGGGCTCTCGAGTCCACGAGACCGCCGCGGCGGCCTGGGCCCAGAAGGTCTCGGGGCACTCCAGGCTGGCTTGAAAGATCTCGTGATAACCACCCACGCTTAGCACCGTAGCGCGGCGCCCGCGCTATGGTCGGACCGTGGACGCAATGGGGTTTGACCGGGCCGGCAGGACATGCCCGGAATGAATCCGGCTCCTGGGACTCTGCTCGGCCATGAGCCGCTGGCCACGTCCATCGCCGGCGCCCGGGCGTGGCGGATCCACTACGTATCGCGCGACGCAAACGGGCAAGCCCATGAGGTGACGGGATTGGTGATCGCCCCCGCGGGAACCGGGGCCGACAGGCCCGTTATGACCTGGTGCCATGGCACAACCGGTCTGGGGGATGCCGCCTGCCCATCGAAGCAGCCGGATCCCGCCCGCGAACTGTCGCTCTACTTCGCCGCGGACGCCACTGCACAGATCGACTTCGGCGTACCAGGGCTGCAGGGGTTCATCAACGACGGCTGGGTGGTCTGCGCCAGCGACTACCAGGGACTCGGCACTGCGGGCATGCATCAGTACAACGTCAATCGCAGCAACGCCCTCGACGCCGTTTTCATCGCGCGGGCAGCCCGTCAACTCGACGTCGGCGCGGGTACCGCTCTGGGTTGTGTCGGCTGGTCGCAAGGCGGTGCAGCTGCCGCCGCTGTCGCCGAACTCGACCCCGAGGATTTCGGTGAGCTGAAACTTATTGGTGTCGTTGCGATGTCGCCGTCAGTGAGCAAGATCGGCCTGGAAAGCCCGCTGGGTCCCAGTGCGGCGCTGCATGACCCATCGGTACCGCCGGATACCCACCTGGTCATGTTCCTGGCCGGCACCCACGCCGCGAACCCAGCAAGCCTGGCCCTCTCAGACGTCTTCACCCCGTTGGGTATCGCGATCCTCGAGAAGGCCTGGAACATCCAGCCAGTCCATCACCTCACCGATGCCATCGCCCGACTCTCCCGACTTCACGGTCCGATCCTGAAGCAGGCGCCGGCGAACTTCGAAATCTGGAAGGCCGCGATCATCAAGGGATCGGCGGCCATCCGCAAACCCGCTGTCCCCGTGCTGGTGTGCATCGACTCCTTCGACGGCGGAATCGTCACTCCCGTGCCGTGGCAGCACGCCTACGTAGAGGCCGTCCAGGATTTCGGCGGCTCGGTCGAGGTGCGCGACTATCCGCACGATGACCACTTCTCGTTGCCGCAAAGCAGCATCACCGGCGCCCGCGAATGGCTGGCGCGGATGCTGGACCCGACCCCCTGACGCCAGACCCTGTCACCGCCCGCGGTGGGAACCCCGGTAGCGGCTAGTGATTCACCTTGCCGATGACGTTCTCGGCGAACATCTCCAGGTTGCGGATCTTGGCGTCCAGCGGTTCGGTGTCGGGTCCGTTGATGTAGGGAATCCGGAAGCCGACGATGACGTCGGTGACGCCCTTGTCCTCCAGGCGTTTGATTCCGTCGGGGGTGTAGGCGTCGATCGAGATGACGTGGATCTGGAAATCCTTGTCGGCGGTGCCCTCTTCGTCGCGGTAGCGGTTGAGGGTGGCCAGCAGTTCGTCGAGGTCCTCGTTGCCGCCGCCATGCATCCAGCCGTCGTTGCGGGCGGCCCGGCGCAGTGCGGCGTCGGCGTGCCCGCCGATCAGGATGGGGATCGGCTCGGTGGGGGCGGGGGTCATCTTGATCTTCGGGATGTCGTAGAACTCGCCGTGGTATTCGAAGTAGTCCCCGGAGGTCAGCCCGCGGATGACGTCGATGCATTCGTCCATCCGCTTGCCGCGCTTGGCGAACGGCACCCCCATGATGTCGTAGTCCTCGGGCCACGGACTGGTGCCCACCCCCAGGCCCACCCGGTTGCCGATCAATGCGGCCAGCGAACCGGCCTGCTTGGCCACCAGGGCCGGCGGACGGATCGGCAACTTGAGCACGAAGAAGTTGAAGTGCAGATTCGTGGTGACCGCCCCGAGTGCAGCGGTGATGATGAAGGTCTCGATGAAGGCCTTACCGTCGAGGAATTCCCTGTTCCCGTCCGGGGTGTAGGGGTACTTCGCATCGGACTCGAACGGGTAGGCGATGCTGTCCGGAATGGTCATCGCGTGATACCCGGCGGCCTCGGCGGCTTTGGCCAGCGGGATGTAGTAGCTGGGATCGGTCATCGCTTCGGCGTAGGTGAATCGCACCCACCGATCGTAGAACGTGTTCTAGTTCAGTGGTCTCGATCGCGGCGACTGGGGTCACGGCCGACGCAAGACGGGGGCATTTGGGCGCTATTGGGCGTTACGTGCCCTCGCCGCCGGCCGAGTCGATCGCGTCGTGCCACACCGACCGCGCGCCGGACTCTCCGATCCGGAAGACCTGGACCGTCGCACCGACCCCCACGACGACGACGACCGCCGCGATGAGTGCCGTCAGCGCCGTCGACGCCTTGTCCCGCCTGGCGCGCAGATGCAGGAACACCAGCAGGCCCACCGCGACCGCTAGGGCGAGCGCGACGTAGATCATGGTCTCCCCGAGATGTTCGTGGGTGTCCAGGAACGGCGAGTCCGGTGTCCGTTCGTAGAGCCACTCGCCGGACTCGGTGGTGATCGGGGCGAGGACCAGGGTGACCGCCGCCAGTACGGTAACCAGCCACACCAACCGTTGCCGCGCGGCCGGCCACAGCGCACACAGGATGGCCAGGATCGCCGTTAGCGGAACCAGGACCACCAGGAAGTGGACGAGCAGAGGATGGGCGGGCAGACCGCTGAAGGTGGACATGTGTTCCCATGCTAACGGCGGTTGGCGGATCCGACGGGCGCTGCGAAGGATTCGACTGACCCTGACACACTGGGTTGGTCATGGTTAACGCGCGCTGGCTGCTTCTCGGCGTGACGTTGTCGGCGTTGGTCGCCGGGGGTGTCGCCCGGGTTTCGGGTGCACTCCAGATCGCCGACTACTGCTGGATCGTCGGCACCGTCGCGGCGATCGTGCCCGCCATCTGGTGGGTGGTCTCGGGGTTGCGAGCCGGCCGGTTCGGCGTGGACATCCTGGCGGTGCTGTCGCTGGCCGGATCCCTGGCGGTCGGCGAATACCTGGCCGGTGCGTTGATCGCGGTGATGCTGGCCACCGGTCAGGCGCTCGACGCCGCGGCCGAACGGCGCGCGACCAAGGATCTGCGTGCCCTGCTGGACCGGGTGCCCCGCACCGCCCGTCGGCGCAACGGCGACGATGTGGACGTCGTCGACCTCGACGACATCGCCGTAGGCGACATAGTGATCGTCGGTCCCGGTGAGGTGCTGCCGGTGGATGGTCGGGTGCAGTCGGAGTACGCCGAGATCGACGACTCCGCGCTGACCGGCGAGCCCCTGCAAGTTCATTACCGCAACGGCGAGGAGGTGCGCAGCGGCAGCCTCAACGCCGGCGGTGCGTTGGAGATCCGGGCCACCGCCGCCGCCGCCGATAGCACCTACGCCGGCATCGTGCGGCTGGCCAAGCAGGCCGCCGCCGAGTCCGCCCCGGTGGTCCGGTTGGCTGACCGGGTCGCCGCCTGGTTCGTCCCCCTGGCGCTGGCGGTCGCCGGGCTGGCCTGGTGGATCAGTGGGTCCGCCGCCCGGGCGGTCGCCGTCCTGGTGGTCGCCACGCCCTGTCCGCTGCTGCTGGCCGCACCGGTGGCGATTGTCTCCGGACTGTCTCGGGCCTCCCGGATCGGTGTCCTGGTGCGTGGTGGTGGTCCGCTGGAAACCCTCGGCAGAGCAACGACGTTGGTGCTGGACAAGACCGGAACCCTGACGTCGGGACGACCGCGGGGAACCGACGTCGTGACCGCGCCGGGCTGGGACTTCGACGAGGTGCTGCGACTGGCGGCCTCCGCCGATCAACTCTCCCCGCACGTCCTTGCCGCGGCGATCGTCGAGGAGGCCAGGCTGCGGGACCTGACCTTGAGCATGCCCACCGACACCGAGGAGGAAGCCGGTGCCGGCGTCATGGCCACCGTGGACGGACGCCGGGTGCAGGTCGGCAACCTCGGTCTGGACGGGCAGCGCGACGACTGGGTGTTGTCGGTGCTGTCGCGGGCATCGCTGGACGGGGCCGTGGTGGCCTGGGTGCGCGTCGACGGGGACCTCGTCGGGGCCATCCTGCTGTCCGACCCGTTGCGCCCGGACGCTCCGCGCACCCTGCGCCGACTGCGGGCTGCCGGGATAACCCGACTGGTGATGCTCACCGGTGACCGGCCCGCCCCGGCCCAGCAGATCGGCACCGTGCTTGGCCTCGATGAGGTGGCCGCCCGGCAGACACCGGCCGACAAGGTGGCCCGGGTGCGGGTCGAACGGGAACGCGCGGTGACGGCGATGGTGGGCGACGGCGTCAACGACGCCCCGGCGCTGGCCGCCGCCGACGTCGGTATCGCGATGGGGGCGCGCGGGTCCACCGCCAGTTCCGAGGCGGCCGACATCGTGCTCACCTCCGACCGTCTCGACCGGTTGGCCGACGCCAAGCTGATCGCTCGTCGCTCCCGGCGCATCGCGGTGCAGAGCGCCGTCGCCGGAATGGGGCTGTCCCTGGTGGCCATGGGCTTCGCCGCCGTCGGACTGTTGCCACCGGCGGCCGGCGCGCTGCTGCAGGAGGGCATTGACCTGGCGGTCATCCTCAATGCGCTGCGAGCGCTGCGCGGTGACCAGGGCGCCGCGGTGCGCCTCGACCACCAGACCAAGGACATGCTGCAACGCTTCGCCGCCGAGCACGACCGGATGCGCGACGAGTTATCGGTGCTGCGCGACGCCGCCCAGCAGATCAGTGCGGGGGAGCGACGGGCCGCGTTGGTGACGTTGCGCGCCGCCGACGGCTTCCTGCGCGACACCCTGCTGCCGCACGAGGACGCCGAGGACAGCGCGCTCTACCCGGCGCTGGCCAAGCCGCTGGGCAGCCCCGAGGCCACCGCCACCATGAGCCGCATGCACGCTGAGATCCACCGGATGGCCGAACGACTGCACAGCCACCGGGAGATCGCCGAGACGGCCGCCACCGTGACCGACGAGCAGAGCGATGACTTGCTCGCCTGCCTCTACGGTCTCTACGCACTGCTGAACCTGCATTTCGTACAGGAAGAGGAGAACTTCTTCGTCCTGGCGCCGGCCGCGCACCCGTGAGGCCGCCGCGAGCCCGCGCGCCGTGGCTGACCCGCAACGTGCGGGTGCTGGCGGCGGTGTCCTTCCTGCAGGACACCGCCAGCGAGTTGCTCTACCCCCTGCTGCCGATCTACCTGACCACCGTGCTGGGGGCGCCCCCGGCCGTGGTCGGCGCCATCGAGGGTGCCGCCGAGGGGGCGGCGTCGATGACCAAGATCGCGGTCGGCCCTCTCGGTGACCGGTTCGCCAAGCGGCCTCTGATCGCCACCGGATACGGGATGGCGGCGCTGGGCAAGGTCATCGTCGCGGCGGCCGGGGCATGGCCGGGGGTGCTGACCGGGCGGGTAGTCGACCGGCTAGGCAAGGGTCTGCGCGGTGTGCCCCGCGATGCGCTGCTGGTCGAGGGAATCGAACCCGGTTCCCGGGGAAAGGTTTTCGGCTTCCACCGGGCGATGGACACCCTCGGTGCGGTGATCGGGCCATTGCTCGGCCTGGCCGGCTACCAACTCCTCGACCAGCAGATCGCGCCGCTGTTGTATGTCGCGATCGTGCCGGCGGTGCTGTCGGTGCTGCTGATCCTGCTGGTCCGGGAGAAGCCGCGGATCGGGCCCCGCCCGGCCCGACAGCCTTTCCTGCGTGGGGTGGGCGAACTGTCGGGCCGGTTCTGGCAGGTGACCGCCGTGGTGGTCGGCTTCGGCCTGGTCAACTTCCCCGACGCGCTGCTGTTGTTGCGGCTCAACGAGATCGGGTTCGGTGTCGTCGAAGTCATCGGTGCCTACGTCACCTACAACTTGGTCTATGCCGTGGCCAGCTTCCCGGCCGGTCTGCTTGCCGACCGACTGCCCCGCTCGGCGGTGTTCGGAATCGGGTTGGTCTTCTTCGCGATCGGCTATATCGGGCTGGGCATGACCAGCGACCCGGTGCTGGCCTGGCTGCTGATCGGTGTCTACGGGCTGTTCACCGCATGCACGGACGGGGTCGGCAGAGCCTGGGTTTCCGCACTGGCCGGTACCGAGCGCCAGGCCACCGCCCAGGGTGTTTTTCAGGGCGGCAGCGGTCTGGCCATCCTGATCGCCGGGGTGTGGGCCGGTCTGCTGTGGGGCGATGACGGGCGGTTGCCGCTGCTGATCTCCGGCATCGTCGGCGCCGGATTCGCGGTGCTGCTGCTCGGCCGATGGGCGCTAGTGGCGCGGCGCTAGGCTCAGCCGGGTGCGCACCATTCACGTCATCGGCATCGGGGTGGGTGATCCCGACTACGTGACGGCACAGGCGATCCGGGCACTCAACGACACCCAGGTGTTCTTCGCGATGGACAAGGGCGAGTCCAAAAGCGACCTGGTGGCGCTACGCCGGGAGATCTGCCGACGCTTCATCACCGAACCGGGCTACCGCTTCATCGAACTGCCTGACCCGTCGCGGGCCGCTGTGCCGAATCCCCCGGT
>CAYXBN010000004.1:38572-57943 GCA_964463215.1 uncultured Mycobacterium sp.
TCGCTCCTGCCCGCTGTGCCGAATCCCCCGGTCGCTTCGCTCCTGCCCGCTGTGCCGGACTACGCCCGCGCCGTGGCCGACTGGCACGAGGCCCGGGCTCAGCTGTGGGCCAACGCAATTCAGACCGAGCTCGGCGAGGACGGCGTCGGGGCGTTCCTGGCCTGGGGTGACCCCTCGCTGTACGACAGCACCCTGCGGATCCTCGACGAGGTGGCCCGCCACGTCGAGCTGACCTATGACGTGATCCCCGGCATCACCGCGATTCAGGCGCTGACCGCCCGGCACCGGATTCCCCTCAACGACGTCGGCGAACCTGTGCTGATCACCACCGCCCGGCAGTTGCGCGTCACCCTGGCCGCCGAGGGCTTCACCGGTTCGGCCGTGGTCATGCTCGACGGGGACTGCGCCTTCCGAGACTGTCCACCGCAGACCAGGATCTGGTGGGGCGCCTATCTGGGCACCGCCGACGAGCTTCTGGTGAGCGGAACCGTCGGGGAGGTCGGTGAGCAGATCGCCGCGCTACGCGCCGGCGCCCGCGCCCGTCATGGCTGGATCATGGACACCTATCTGCTTCGCGCGTGACATGATCGACCGATGGGCTCATTTCTGCTCCGCGCTGCGGTCACCGGCTTGGCGCTGTGGGTCGTCACCCTGATCGTCCCGGGTATCGACTTCGTCGGCGGTGACACCACCCTGCAGAAGGTCGGCATCGTCTTCGTCGTCGCAGTCATTTTCGGCGTCGTCAACGCCCTCATCAAACCGATCGTCACGCTGCTGTCGATCCCGCTGTACATCCTCACGCTGGGCCTCTTCCACGTCGTGGTCAACGCGCTGATGCTGTGGATCACCGCATGGATCACCGAGCACACGACACACTGGGGTCTGCAGATCGACCGGTTCTGGTGGACCGCGATCTGGGCGGCCATCCTGCTGTCGCTGGTCGGCTGGGTCTTCTCCGGCCCGATGCGCAGCGCCGAACGCGCCATCGGCTGAGTGCCCGAACTCCCTGAGGTCGAGGCGCTCGCCGATCACCTGCGCCGCAATGCGGTCGGCCGAACCATTGCCCGGGTCGACGTCGCCTCACTGTCGGCGCTGAAGACCTTCGACCCGCCGACCACGGCACTGCACGGCAGGGCGGTGACGGCGGCGCACCGCTGGGGGAAGTACCTCGGACTGCAGGCCGGCGATCTCTACGTGATCACGCACCTGTCCCGTGCGGGGTGGTTGCGCTGGTCAGACGCACTCAGCCCGGCGCCGCTCAAACCCGGAAAAGGCCCGATCGCCCTGCGCGTCCATCTCGTTGGCGGCCCAACAGCCGCCGGTTTCGACCTCACCGAGGCCGGTACCCAGAAGCGGTTGGCGATGTGGTTGGTAACCGACCCGGTCGCGGTTCCCGGCATCGCCACCCTGGGCCCGGACGCATTGAGCCTCAGCGTCGAGCAACTCGGGGAACTGTTGTCGCCCAACGGCGGACGGATCAAGACCGTCCTGACCGACCAGAAGGTCATCGCCGGGATCGGCAACGCCTACAGCGACGAAGTTTTGCACGCCGCCCGACTGTCACCGTTTGCGATCGCCGCCAAACTCAGCCCTGCCCAAGTTGCCGCACTGCATGTGGCGTTGGTCGGTGTGCTCACCGACGCGGTGGGGCGGTCAGTGGGCCTGCAGGCGGCGACCCTGAAGGGGGGGAAGCGATCCGGCCTGCAAGTACACGGCCGCACGGGTCTGCCCTGCCCGGTTTGCGGTGATACCGTGCGGGAAGTCTCATTCGCGGACAAGTCTTTTCAGTACTGTCCCGGTTGCCAGACCGGCGGGAAGGTGCTGGCTGACCGTCGGATGTCGAGGTTGTTGAAGTGAGGAGGTCTCCGCGAATCCGGCAGCGGATCCTCATCACCGGCGCCAGTTCCGGCCTCGGCGCGGGGATGGCCAGGGCTTTCGCGGCTCAAGGCCGCGACCTCGCCCTGTGTGCGCGCCGGATCGACCGCCTGGAGGACTTGAAATCCGAACTGAACCAGCGCCACCCGAACATCCGGATCGCCGTCGCGGAACTCGACGTCAACGATCATCAGCGGGTGCCCGAGGTCTTCGCCGCACTGGCCGCAGAGATCGGCGGTCTCGACCGCGTCATCGTCAATGCCGGGATCGGCAAGGGTGCCCCCTTGGGAAGCGGCAAGTTATGGGCCAACAAAGCCACCATCGAGACCAATCTTGTTGCCGCTCTGGTGCAGATCGAGAGCGCACTGAAGATTTTCACCGCGCAGGGCCACGGGCATCTGGTGCTGATCTCCAGCGTGCTGGGCAACAAGGGGGTGGCCGGCGTCAAGGCGTCCTACGCCGCCAGCAAGGCCGGCCTGTCATCACTGGGAGAGTCGCTGCGCGCCGAGTATGGCCGCGGCCCGATCGCGGTCACCGTTGTAGAACCCGGCTTCATCGAGTCGGAGATGACCGCCAAGACCGCCAAGACCATGCTGATGGTGGACAACCGTACCGGCGTCGCGAAGATGGTCTCGGCCATCGAACGCGAAACCGGCCGCGCGATCGTCCCCCGCTGGCCGTGGATTCCGCTGGTGGCGCTACTCAAGGTGCTGCCGCCGAGATTCACCACACCGTTTGCGTGAACGTCGGTCAGGGCCTAAAGGCCCCTTGCGTGAGTCTGGCGATGCACAACAATGAGCCTATGAGGATGTTTGTTCTTGGCGCCGTAGCGGTGGGCCTGTTGGCCGCGGCCCCGTCGGCGGCCGCCGAACCCCCGGATGAGTGCGTCAATCCCGACGGCACACCATGCAACATCGTGACCCCGGACGGGGCCTCCGGTGGGATTCCTGGCGGTCCCGCCGGCGTTGCCACCCCTGGTCTTGTTGAAGGCTCGATTCCCGGCGGGCCGTCCGGTCAGGTCACCCCCGATCAGGTCAGCGGGTGCATCCCGGGGATCGGCTGCATCGACATCCCGCGCTGACGTTTCGCTCAAGCGCCCCTGCGCGCCTCTCGCTCTGCCTTCTCCGCGCCGAGTGTGAAGTTAGCTTCACCGTCGGCGCCGAGAGTGACGTTGGCTTCACGCACGGGCGATGGGCCGAGGTGAGGGGCGAACCCCGGGGCGACGGGCGAGAGGCCGGTGTGCCGCACCTAGGGGGTGCGGCCGCGCTCCTCGCGGTAGCGGCGCACGAGCGCATCGGTGGAACTGTCCGACTGCTGCGCCGGTGAAGCGGTCTCGGTGATGACCGGTAGCAGGGCCTTGGCCTGGGTCTTGCCCAGTTCCACGCCCCACTGGTCGAACGAGTCCACCCCCCAGATCACTCCTTCGACGAACACCTGGTGCTCGTAGAGGGCGATCAACTGCCCCAGCACCGACGGCGTCAGGCGGGTCGCCAGGATCGAGGTCGTCGGCCTGTTGCCCGGCATCACCTTGTGCGGAACCACTTCCGCCGGAGTGCCTTCGGCGGCGATCTCCTCGGCGGTCTTGCCGAACGCCAACACCTGGGTCTGGGCGAAGAAGTTGCTCATCAGCAGGTCATGCATGGACCCCGATCCGTCGGCGGTAGGCAGGTCGTCGCATGGTTGGGAGAACCCGATGAAGTCGGCCGGAACCAGGCGGGTGCCCTGATGCAGCAGTTGGTAGAAGGCGTGCTGACCGTTGGTTCCCGGTTCGCCCCAGAAAATCTCACCGGTCCTGGTGCTGACCGGGGTGCCGTCGGCCCGCACCGACTTGCCGTTGGACTCCATGGTCAACTGCTGCAGGTAGGCGGCGAAGCGGGCCAGGTCATTCGAATACGGGAGCACCGCGCGGGTTTCCGCGCCGAAGAAGTTGGAATACCACAGCCCGATTAGCCCCAGCAGCACCGGCGCGTTGGCCTCGAGGGGGGCGGTGGCGAAGTGGCGGTCGACGAGGTGGAAGCCGGACAGGAAGTCGGCGAACGCCTCCTTACCGATGACGGCCATCAGGGCAAGGCCGATCGCCGAGTCCACCGAATAGCGGCCGCCCACCCAATCCCAGAAGCCGAACATGTTGGCGCTGTCGATGCCGAACTCCTCGACCAGTTTCTTGTTCGTCGATACCGCGACAAAGTGTCTGGCCACCGCGTCGTCGCCGAGTGCGTCGGTCAGCCAGCGTCGCGCGGCGGTGGCGTTGGTCAGCGTCTCCAGGGTGGTGAATGTTTTGGAGGCGACGACGAAAAGCGTTGTGGCCGGGTCGAGTCCGTCGAGTTTGGCCACCAGGTCGGCCGGGTCGACGTTGGAGACGAACCGGGCCGAGATGCCGCCGTCGGCGTAGTGCCGCAGCGCCTGATAGGCCATCGCGGGACCCAGGTCGGAACCGCCGATGCCGATGTTCACCACGGTCTCGATCCGCTTGCCGGTGGCGCCGGTCCATTGTCCGGAGCGCAACCGGTCGGCGAAGGCGCCCATCGCGTCGAGCACCGCGTGCACGTCGGCGACGACGTCTTGGCCGTCGACCTGCAATACGGCGTCTCGCGGCAACCGCAGGGCGGTGTGCAGCACCGCCCGGTCCTCGGAGGTGTTGATGTGCACCCCGGCGAACATCTCCTCACGGCGTTGCTCCAGACCGGCCGCGCGGGCCAGATCCACCAGCAGGGCCAGAGTCTCCCGGGTGACCCGGTGCTTGCTGTAGTCGATGTACAGGTCCCCAACGGTCACGGTCAGGTCGGTGCCGCGGGTCGGGTCGGCGTCGAAGAACTCCCGCAGGGTAGTCACGGCGACGGTGTCGTGATGGCGGCTCAGGGCCAGCCAGGCTGGAGTTGCGGAAATGTCGAGACTCATTCCCGAGACCCTATGCGGCGGTGCACCGCGATGGGGTAGATCATTGACCTATGGCTAATCCCGATGTCTCGCGTGTGTTGTCGATGGTCCCGACGGGCTTGTGGATCGGGGGAGAGGAACGCGCGACGTCCTCGACCTTCGACGTCACCAACCCGGCGACCGACGAGGTGCTCGTCACGATCGCCAACGCGACCGCTGCCGACGCCATCACGGCACTGGACGCGGCGTGTGCAGTGCAGGAATCGTGGGCGGCCACTCCCGCCCGCGAGCGCGGGGAGATTCTGCGTTCGGTCTTCGAGATGATCATCGAGCGCGCCGACGACTTCGCGACGTTGATGACCCTGGAGATGGGCAAGGTCGTCGCCGAGTCCATGGGCGAGGTCAAATACGGTGCCGAGTTCTTCCGGTGGTTCGCCGAGGAGGCCGTCCGCATCCACGGCCGGTTCACCCCCAGCCCCGCCGGCACCGGGCGCATCGTGGTGACCAAGCAGCCAGTGGGCCCGTGTTACGCGATCACGCCGTGGAACTTCCCGCTGGCCATGGGCACCCGCAAGATCGGGCCGGCCCTGGCGGCGGGGTGCACCATGATCGTCAAGCCGGCCCAGGAGACTCCGCTGACCATGATGCTGCTGGCCAAGCTGATCGACGAGGCCGGCTTGCCCAAGGGTGTGCTCTCGGTGCTGCCCAGCAATCAGCCGCGCGAGGTCACCACCGCGCTGGTCGACGACGGCCGGTTGCGCAAGATGAGTTTCACCGGTTCGACCGGTGTCGGGAAGGCGCTCATCAAGCAGTCCGCCGATGCCCTGCTGCGCACGTCGATGGAACTCGGGGGCAACGCACCGCTGGTGGTGTTCGACGACGCCGATGTCGATCTCGCGGTTGAGGGCGCGATGCTGGCCAAGATGCGCAACGGCGGCGAGGCGTGCACCGCGGCCAACCGGCTCTATGTCGCCAACGAACTGCTGGACGACTTCACCGACAAGTTCGTCAAGCGGATGGGGGACATGACCCTCGGCAACGGGTTGGACCCGTCGACCAAGCTGGGCCCGCTGGTCAACCCCAAGCAGGTCCAGTCGGTTCAGGAACTGGTGAACGACGCTGTCGAGAAGGGGGCCAAGGTCGCCGTCGGCGGTCAGGCGCCCGGCGGCCCGGGCAACTTCTTCCCGGCCACGGTGCTGACCGATGTTCCGCGCAACGCCCGCATCCTCAAAGAGGAAGTGTTCGGCCCAGTCGCGCCGATCGTCGGCTTCGCCACCGAGGAGGAGGGCATCGCCGCCGCCAACGACACCGAATACGGCCTGGCGGCCTACATCTTCACGCAGTCGCTGGATCGTGCACTGCGGGTGGCCGAACATGTGCAGGCCGGCATGGTCGGGGTCAACCGCGGCGTCATCTCCGATCCCGCCGCTCCTTTCGGCGGCATCAAGGAATCCGGCTTCGGACGCGAGGGCGGTTTCGAAGGCATCGACGAATATCTCGACATCAAATACATCGCACTGACGCCCTGACGAGAGCAGCCAGCGCCGCGGGATGCGCCGGTGGTGGGCCGCGAACTTACACACCAAGGGTGAGTGCCAGGCGGCCGGCGTCAGTGCCCGAGTCGGCCGCGTCCCATCCGCAGCAGCAGCATCGCCAGATCCTTGCCGTCCGGACCTAGTTCGCTGTAGCGCTCGATGACCTTCATCTCCCGGCTGTGCACTAGTCGGGTGCCGCCGGAGGCCATCCGCACCTTCCCGATCGCCTGGGATACCTCGGTGCGGCGCTTGACCGCCGCGAGGATCTCCGCGTCGAGGCGGTCGATCTCCGAGCGCAGCGCGTCGATATCGGATTCGGTGAGTTCTTCGGTCGTCATGTCGTCGTCCTCCTGGTGTGGGGGTTCTGATCGCATCCGGGCCTCACACAGGAACGAGCCCCGGATCCGACGCGGACCGCGGGGCTGGAAGTTTGAGCAGCTACGCCTCCCCGGGCACCGCGGACCGGTACCCGAAGAAAAATCGGCGATGAGCGTCGTGCGCACAGAACGCTCGGCACTGCGAATTCACACGCTGAGTGTGCCACCCGGTGGCGCGCCTTCGCAAAATGCTGTCCCCCGGCGGCGGTAAGTTGGGAGCGTCATGACAGTGCAGGCGAGCCTCCGCGGGACCGGTTACGGGGTCCCCGCCGGCCCGGGCGAATTGCTCGACGGGCTCAACCCCCAGCAGCGCCAGGCCGTGCTGCACGAAGGCGCCCCGCTACTGATCGTCGCCGGTGCCGGTTCGGGCAAGACAGCGGTGCTCACCCGCCGGATCGCCTACCTGCTCGCCGCCCGCGAGGTCGGACCGGGGCAGATCCTGGCCATCACTTTCACCAACAAGGCCGCCGCGGAAATGCGGGAACGGGTGGCTCAACTCGTGGGTACCCGGGCCCGCAACATGTGGGTGTCGACGTTCCACTCCACCTGTGTGCGGATCCTGCGCAATCAGGCCGCGCTGCTTCCGGGGCTGAACTCCAACTTCTCCATCTACGACGCCGACGACTCCCGGCGCCTGCTGCTGATGATCGGCCGGGACATGGGCATCGACGTCAAGCGGTACTCGCCGCGGCTGCTGGCCACGTCGATCTCCAACCTCAAGAACGAGTTGATCGACCCCGAGCAGGCGGTGGCCGCGCTGGAACCCGGCGGGGATGACCTCACCCGCATCGTGGCCGAGGTCTACGGGGAGTACCAGCGCCGGTTGCGGGCCGCCAACGCCCTGGACTTCGACGACCTGATCGGTGAGACGGTCGCGGTGCTGCAACGTCACCCACAGATCGCGCAGTACTACCGGCGGCGGTTCCGGCACATCCTGGTCGACGAGTATCAGGACACCAACCACGCCCAGTATGTGCTGGTGCGCGAACTCGTCGGGGTGGGGGCACCCGACACCGACACCGTGCCGATGGCCGAACTGTGCGTCGTCGGTGACGCCGACCAGTCGATCTACGCCTTCCGCGGGGCGACGATCCGCAACATCGAAGACTTCGAACGCGACTTCACCGACGCCACCACGATCATGCTCGAGCAGAACTACCGATCCACCCAGACCATTCTGTCGGCGGCCAATTCGGTGATCGCCCGCAACACCGGCCGGCGGGAAAAGCGGTTGTGGACCGACGCCGGTGACGGTGAACTCATCATCGGCTACGTCGCCGACAACGAACACGACGAGGCCCGCTTCGTCGCCGGTGAGATCGACACCCTGGTCGGTGACGTTGCCGGGGGCGCCACCACCTACACCTACAACGATGTGGCGGTGTTCTACCGCACGAACAACTCCTCGCGGGCCCTGGAAGAGGTGCTCATCCGGGCCGGCATCCCCTACAAGGTGGTCGGCGGGGTGCGGTTCTATGAGCGCAAGGAGATCCGCGACATCGTCGCCTACCTGCGGGTGCTGGACAACCCCGGCGATGCGGTCAGCCTTCGTCGCATCCTCAACACCCCGCGTCGCGGCATCGGGGATCGCGCCGAAGCCTGCCTTGCCGTCTACGCCGAGAACACCGGGTGCACGTTCGCCGAGGCGTTGGTTGCGGCCACTGAGGGGCGTGTTCCGATGCTGAACACCCGGTCGGAGAAGGCGATCGCCGGCTTCGTCGACCTGATCGACGAACTCCGCGGACGCCTCGACGACGAACTGGGCGATCTGGTCGAGGCCGTGCTGGATCGCACCGGGTACCGCCGGGAATTGGAGTCCTCCAATGATCCCCAGGACCTCGCCCGGCTGGACAACCTCAACGAATTAGTCAGCGTCGCACACGAATTCAGCATCGACCGGGCAAACGCCGCGGCCCTGGCCGCGCAAGAGGGCGAAGCCGACGAGGCCGTCGACGAGGATGTGCCGCCGACCGGTGTGCTGGCCGAATTCCTGGAACGGGTGTCGCTGGTCGCCGACTCCGACGACATCCCGGACAACGACGCCGGGGTGGTCACCCTGATGACCCTGCACACCGCCAAGGGCTTGGAGTTCCCGGTGGTCTTCGTCACCGGCTGGGAGGACGGCATGTTCCCGCATATGCGGGCGTTAGGTGACCCGACCGAACTGTGCGAAGAGCGCCGACTGGCCTATGTCGGCATCACCCGGGCCCGGCAACGGCTGTATCTGAGCCGTGCCAAGGTGCGCTCCTCCTGGGGGCAGCCGATGCTCAACCCGGAGTCGCGGTTCCTGCGGGAGATCCCCGAAGACCTGATCGACTGGCGCCGCACCGATGCTGCGCCCGCGGGCGGGCTCAGTGCGCCGGTCGTCGGTCGATTCGGCCCGCCGCAGCGGGCGCCGGGTCCGTCGGCAGTGCGCTCCAGTTCCGGTAAGCGGCCGTTGATCGTGCTGCAGCCCGGGGACCGGGTGACCCACGACAAGTACGGTCTGGGCCGCGTCGAGGAAGTCTCCGGCATGGGCGAGGCGGCGATGTCTCTGATCGACTTCGGCAGCGCTGGGCGGGTCAAGCTCATGCACAACCACGCCCCGGTGCAGAAACTCTGACCTGCGCACGCCCTACCTCTTCATCGCGGTGGCCCCGCTGGACCAACGAGCCGTCGCCGGATGCAACGACAGCACCAGGCTGGCCAGGGGCAGCAGAGGAATGAGATAGACCGGCCAGGCCACCTTCGCGCCCGCCAGAAAGACGCTGCCGAACGTCAGCAGGGCAAGACCGGCGCCGAAGGCAATCAAGAAGCGCCCCGCGGCTCGTCTGAGCAGGAGCAGGATCACCCCGGACACCGTGACCGCGGCGAAGAGCAGCGTCAGGAATCCCACCGCAACGCAGAACAGCCGGTCGGTGTCCCACCAGCCGCTGATCAGGTCCGTCGCCACGACGGCGGTCGGCCAGCCGCTCAGCATCGCGGTGGCGGCCGCGGCGATCGCGATGCCGCCAGGGGCCTGCCGGTCCACCGGTTCACGGACGGACTCGGCGGAAGGCTCGGGTTGCCGCAGCGGAGCGCGGCGAATCAGACGTGTGTCGGTGTTGTCAGCCGAAGGCAGGGGGCCGGTCGGGTGCCGGCGGATGTGAGGACTGGGCCAGTCGTCGGGGGGTGACGACAACTCAGCCGGAGTAGCCGCCCAGGGAGACGCCGTGGGAAGCCAGCCACGGGACCGGGTCGATAGCGTTGTGACCGCCGGCGAGCACCGAGAAGTGCAGGTGCGGGCCGGTGGAGTTGCCGCGGTTGCCGATCGTGGCGATCTGATCGCCCGCCATCACCCGCTGGCCGGTCTGGACCGTCCAGCTGTTGATGTGGCCGTAGCGCGTCACGGTGCCGTCGGAATGGGTGATCAGCACCCAGGCGCCGTAACCGGAGTTGGTGTATCCGGCTTCTTTGACCACCCCGTCGGCGGCGGCGTAGATCGGCGTGCCGACCGGTCCGGCGACGTCGATCCCGTCGTGCAGGGCACCCCAGCGGTAGCCGAAGCCGGAGGTGAACAGCCCGCGGGTAGGCAGCGCGAACTGCGGGCGCTGCAGCAGCGCCTCGCGCTGGGCCCGTTCGTTGGCGAAGGCGACCCCGCGGGCGAATTCCTCGTTGTGCAGCGCGGTATTGGCGGCCGGCTTGACCGTCACCAGTTGGGCGCCCCGGATGATGGTGGTGTCATCCAGCGGGGTCAGTTCGGAAGCCAGCACGGTGCGGGTGGTGGTTTGCGGGGCCGGCTTGACGGCGACCCACGCGGCGGCCGCAGCAGCGCCCGCTGCCATCGCGGCGATCAGCGCGCGACCACGCGCGGCGCTGGTTGGCTGACGGCGATGCTTGGGGGTTCGGGGCAGGACGTCGGTGACCTCGGTGCTACTGAACATCGGCTGCTCGGACCGGCTGCGCGCGCCCGCGTACTTCGCCGGGACCTCGAGCAGGGGGGTGAGATCCGCGACGTCGCCCATGTCGGCGACCTCGGGTTGCGGAACCGATGCCGGGGCGGGCGCTGCGACCCGCGCGCGGGTGCGGGGGGACGGGGTCGACCTCAGCTGCTGCGACAAAACCAAATCCTCGCGTCCGTGACCAAAGCGTTATCTAGACCGGTGAACGGTAACCAAAGTGACGGTGGCGTCGCAACCCAAGCGCAAATTAGCACCGGGGAATGTGAGCTGTGTCACTTCGTCCCGGCGTGAACCCCACGGGTCATAGGGCGGGGCTGTAATGGGCCGCCGCCTGCAGATACAGTTCCCCCGGAGCGACTCCGTCAAACGCCATCCCGAGTAGAGAGCCCAGCGGAAAATCTCATGGATCTTTTCGAGTATCAGGCCAAGGAACTGTTCGCCAAGCACCATGTCCCGAGCACGCCCGGCCGGGTGACGACCTCGGCTGCGGACGCCAAGGCGATCGCCACCGAGATCGGCCGGCCGGTCATGGTGAAAGCTCAGGTCAAGACGGGTGGACGGGGAAAGGCTGGCGGGGTGAAGTACGCGGCCACCCCCGAGGACGCCTTCACCTACGCGGGCGACATCCTGGGTCTGGACATCAAGGGTCACATCGTCAAGAAGTTGCTGGTCGCCGAAGCGAGTGACATCGCCGAGGAGTACTACATCTCCTTCCTGCTCGACCGGGCCAATCGCACCTACCTGGCGATGTGCTCGGTGGAGGGCGGGATGGACATCGAAGAGGTGGCCGCCACCAATCCCGACCGACTGGCCAAGGTGCCCGTGGACGCCACCAAGGGCGTCGACGTCGCCTTCGCCCGCGAGATCGCCGAGAAGGGGCACCTGCCCGCCGAGGTGCTCGACGCGGCCGCGATCACCATCGCCAAGCTGTGGGAGGTCTTCGTCGGCGAGGATGCCACCCTGGTCGAGGTCAACCCCTTGGTGCGCACCCCCGACGGTCAGATTCTGGCCCTGGATGGCAAGGTCACCCTGGACGGCAACGCCGACTTCCGGCATCCCGACCACGCCCAGTTCGAGGACAAAGAAGCCACCGATCCGCTGGAACTGAAGGCCAAACAACATGACCTCAACTACGTCAAACTCGACGGTGAGGTCGGTGTGATCGGCAACGGCGCGGGCCTGGTGATGTCCACCCTGGATGTGGTGGCCTACGCCGGGGAGAAGCACGGTGGGGTCAAACCGGCCAACTTCCTCGACATCGGTGGCGGCGCATCCGCTGAGGTGATGGCCGCGGGGTTGGACGTGATCCTGGGCGACAGCCAGGTCAAGAGCGTGTTCGTCAATGTCTTCGGCGGCATCACCGCCTGCGACGCGGTTGCCAGTGGCATCGTCAAGGCGCTGCAGATGCTGGGGTCCGAAGCCAACAAGCCGCTGGTGGTGCGACTTGACGGCAACGCTGTCGAAGAAGGCCGACGCATCCTCGCCGAGGCCAACCATCCGCTGGTGGTCCTGGCCGACACCATGGATTCAGGTGCCGACAAAGCCGCCGAACTCGCCTTCGCCGCCGGAAAGGATCTCTGAGCATGTCGATCTTCCTGAACAAGGACTCCAAGGTCATCGTCCAGGGCATCACCGGCGGTGAGGCGACCAAGCACACCGCGCTGATGCTCAAGGCCGGAACTCAAATCGTCGGTGGCGTCAACGCCCGCAAAGCGGGGACGACGGTTTCTCATAAAGACAAGGGCGGCAACGACATTGAGATCCCGGTGTTCGGATCGGTGGCCGAGGCGATGGAGAAGACCGGCGCCGACGTGTCCATCGCGTTCGTGCCGCCGAAGTTCGCCAAGGATGCGATCATTGAGGCGATCGACGCCGAGATTCCGCTTCTCGTGGTGATCACCGAGGGAATTCCGGTGCAGGACACCGCCTATGCGTGGGCCTACAACGTCAACCACGGCTCCAAGACCCGCATCATCGGGCCGAATTGCCCCGGCATCATCACCCCCGACGAGGCTTTGGTCGGGATCACACCGGCCACGATCACCGGCAAGGGCCCGATCGGACTGGTG
Organism: uncultured Mycobacterium sp.; assembly: GCA_964463215.1. GTDB lineage: Bacteria > Actinomycetota > Actinomycetes > Mycobacteriales > Mycobacteriaceae > Mycobacterium. Next base: position 51,226 of record CAYXBN010000004.1, read on the forward strand.
TCCAAGTCCGGCACGCTGACCTATCAAATGATGTTCGAACTCCGGGATTTCGGATTTTCGACCGCCATCGGCATTGGTGGTGACCCGGTGATCGGAACCACACACATCGACGCCATCGAGGCCTTCGAGAAGGACCCGGAGACCAAGCTCATCGTGATGATCGGTGAGATCGGCGGCGACGCCGAGGAACGGGCGGCCGATTACATCAAGGCCAACGTCACCAAGCCCGTCGTCGGCTACGTCGCGGGCTTCACCGCGCCGGAGGGCAAGACCATGGGTCACGCCGGCGCCATCGTGTCGGGGTCCTCGGGCACCGCCGCGGCCAAGAAGGAGGCTCTGGAGGCCGCTGGGGTCAAGGTCGGCAAGACACCTTCCGCCGCCGCCGATCTGGCCCGGGAGATCCTCCAGAGCCTGTGACCCTTCCCCCGCGAGCAGACGGAAAAGTCCCCTACTCCGCGGCGTGTCGCGACCTTTTGCGTCTGCTCGCGGGGGTGGGGGCGGCCCAGTGAGCGTCGACCCGCGCACGCCGGTGCTGATCGGGGTGGGTCAGTTCACCGAGCGGATCGACGACCCGGCCTACCGCGGTATGTCTGCGGTCGAGCTCGCAACGGCCGCCGCCGAGGCGGCACTTGCCGACACCGGGTCCCCCGCCGCGGTCGCTGGGGCCATCGACACCGTCGTCGGACTGCGGCAGTTTGAGATCTCGGGGCGGGGGATGGCCCCGTTGGGGTGCTCGACGAACTATCCGCGGTCGGTGGCCCGGCGAGTGGGCGCTGAACCCGCCCGGGCTGTCCTGGAACCCATTGGGGGACAGGGACCGCAGCACATCATGACCGAATTCGGCGCGGCGATCGCGGCCGGCGCGGCAGAGGCGGTGCTGGTGATCGGCTCGGAGAACGGATCAACACTGCGTTCTTTCGCCAACCGGCCGGATAAGCCCGATCACTGCGAGATCGTCGAGGGCCAACTGGAGGACCGCGGCTACGGCTATGCGGGGCTCTTCTCCGACTACACCGTGGCGCACGGTCTGGTCGGCGCGCCGGCGCAGTACGGACTGTTGGAGAACGCCCGCCGGGGACGGTTGGGGCTCAACGTCGTTGACTACCGCCGGGCGATGGCCGAACTCTTCGCGCCGTTCTCCGCGGTCGCGGCGGCCAACCCCTATGCGGCGTCGCCGGTGCGGCGCTCGGTCGCCGAGATCATGACCGTCGACGCCGACAACCGGATGATCTGCGACCCCTATCCGCGGCTGCTGGTGGCGCGCGATCAGGTGAATCAGGGTGCCGCCGTGGTGATGACCTCGGTGCACACCGCCCGCCGGCTCGGTGTGCCGGAACCCCATTGGGTCTTCCTGCGCGGTCACGCCGATCTGGTCGATCAGCCGCTGCTGGACCGGGCGGATCTGGGTTTCAACTCGGCCTCGGTGCTGGCGGTCGAGGAGGCGCTGCGAACCGCGGGCATTGGACTGGACGACATCGCAACCTTCGACCTGTACAGCTGCTTCCCGATCCCGGTCTTCAGTATCTGCGACGGCATGGGGTTGGCCCCCGGCGACCCGCGCGGTCTGACCGTCACCGGCGGGCTGCCGTACTTCGGTGGCCCCGGCAACAGCTACTCGTTGCACGCCATCGCCGAGACCGCCACCCGAATGCGTTCCACCCCCGGCAGTTACGGCCTGGTCGGCGCCAACGGCGGAATCATGAGCAAGTACTCGGTGGGGGTGTACTCCACTGAACCCGAGAACTGGATCGCCGACCGCAGCGAGCAGTTGTGTGCCCAGGTCGCGGCCCTACCGGCGACGCCGGTGGCCGACCGGGCCACGGGGCAGGCGACCATCGAGACCTACACGGTGCGCTACGACTGGCCGGTGCGCACCGGCATCATCGTCGGTCGCCTCGACGCCGACGAGAGCCGTTTCCTGGCGCTGACCGAGGACCCGGAACTGGTCGGGCTGCTCAGCGAGGGGGAGCCGCTGGGCGCTCGGATTCGCGTCAGCCACAACGGCACCCAGAATCGGGCCGTCCTCGCCTAGGCCATCGCGGCCAGTTTCCCGGCCAGCCTTTCGACGTAACCACCCACCTCGGCGACCGACTTGTCCGGCAGTCCGAAGAGCACCTCGGTCACCCCGATCTGCGCCCAATGCTCAAGCTTTTCGGCCACCGGCTTGAAGTCCAGGGCGACGATCTGCGGGGCGCCCTCGCGTCCGGCGTCGGCCCAGATCTGCTGCAAGAGACGCACCGGGGCGTCGATGTCGAAATCGCGGGGGGTGGTGATCCACCCGTCGGCGCTGCGGGCGATCCACCTGAAGTTCTTCTCGGTGCCGGCCGCGCCGACGAGGACCGGCACATGGGACTGAACGGGTTTGGGCCAGGCCCAGCTGGGTCCGAACTTGACGAATTCACCGTCGTAGGCGGCCTCTTCCTCGGTCCACAACGCGCGCATGGCTTCGATGTATTCGCGCAACATGGTGCGCCGCCGGCCGGGCGGCACGTTATGGTCGGCCAATTCGTCGGTGTTCCAACCGAACCCGACGCCGACACTGACCCGACCCCCGGACAGGTGGTCGAGGGTCGCAATCGTCTTGGCCAGGCTGATCGGATCGTGTTCGACGGGCAGCGACACCGCGGTGGACAGCCGGACCCGCGAGGTGACCGCCGCGGCAGTGGCCAGGCTGACCCAAGGATCCAAGGTGCGCATGTAGCGGTCGTCGGGCAGGGACTCGTCGCCGGTGGTGGGATGAGCAGCCTCCCGCTTCACCGGGATGTGGGTGTGTTCGGGAACATAGAACGTGGTGAAGCCGTGATCGTCGGCGAGCTTGGCGGCCGCGGCCGGGGTGATGCCGCGGTCGCTGGTGAACAGCACGAGCCCGTAGTCCATGGGCAGAATTAGAACGTGTTCTAGGTCGTCGGGGCAAGCCCGCCACCGAAGCGTGCGCGTGATCGGCGCAGCGAGGCCGGCGCGGCGTTAGGGTGCTGCAGTGATCCGCCGCCCGTCCGATCTGGTCGCCCTGATGACGGTATTCATGCTGATCATCGGATTCACCTACAGCGACGACATCGTGGAATTCCTGCTTCAGGTCAGGCCGGGACCCGGACCTGTACCGGGGCTGCCGGGTCTGGGGGGCTGGCTCGTGCTGGGGCTGGACTGCCTCCTGGTGGCCGCCAGTGCCGCTGTGACGTGGTGGATCAACGGCCCGTGGCCGGACGCCGCGACATTTCTGCGTCGGCTGTTGACCGGATGGTGGGGACTGGGCGCGGCCCTGGTGGTCGCCTCGCACCTGGTGATGATCGCCACCGCGCAGTGGCGGGCCGGGCTGGGCGACGGCGCCACAGTCGCGATCTCGCTACTGGCGTCGCTGGTGTACGTGCTGGCCTTGACGATGTTGCTGCTGGCCGCGCTGAGCGGTCAGCGCGGCCCGCGCACCTGGGTTGTGCCACTGGTCGCCGGGACCGCTGTTGTCTACCTTGCTTCGGCGCTGTGGTACCCGGTCATCGACGCCAACCCGGGCTGTGCCGGAGAGATCGCGACATCATTCTTCACGACGATGGCCGAGATTCTCGCGGTCGTGCTGCTCGCGCTGGGCATCGAGTTGAACTTCCTGCGCCGATCCGCTGATCTCAGCGCCGACCCAGGCCGGCGGGTGTCTCCGGTGTTCACCGTCTGGCTGCTCGGGGTGGCGATCCTGTTGTCCTTTTCGATGTTGGTCAAGGGCGATCTGGGGGCGCCCTGCGGACTGGCCGCGGTGTGGCACGAGTACATCTCGTTCACGATCGGTGTGCAGGCGCTGTCGATCGGCCTGGCCACGCTGCTCTGGCTGTTGATGTCCGACGCTGATCGGCACTAGCGAGGCGGGTCGCCTCGCCAGGTGAAACTGTTGACGTACTGGCCCATGTCCACGGCCAATTCCAGGTTCGCCGCCGCGGGTCGGCCAGGGCCGAAGGTGGGGCTGAATTGCCGGTACGGGCCGACCGCCCCGGCGATCAGCGCGAGGTCGTTCTTCACCGCGGCCAGCAACACCACCCGCAGGTGGCGGTAGGTGGTGTCGGCCTCCTGCGGCCACAGGTCGGCGACCTCGCCGTAACCCGGCTGGTAACCCACCATGGCATTGGGGATCTCGTAGGACATCCGGGCATTGGGATAGCTGCGGGCGAGTACGTCGGTGACCACCTCCTGGGCGCTGCGCCCGGCGGCGGGCTGGCTCCACAGCCGCAGCACTCCGCCGTCGCCACTGAGGTAGCGCGCGGTCACACCGTCGGGAGCAGTAGTGATCTCATAGGCCGTCCCGGGTGCGGGGTAGGCGACGGTGAAGCCGCCGTCGGCGCCAGTGAACCGCGGATTGACCGCCACCGGGGTGCCACCGGGCGGCTGGCCGCAGTCCGGCGGGCAGTTGAAGCGGACTTCGGGTGTCGCGATCGCCGCCGACAGGCCGACCAGGGCTCCGGCCACCCCGACGTTGACGGCCAGCCAGGTCCCGAGAACCCGCATGATCGGGGTCCGCGCCAACGGCGGGGAAACGTACTGGGCTGCGGGCACGGCGTAGCCGGGCCACGCGGCGGTCAGCCCGGGCCGGTCCTCGGCGTCGGGCAGCGGGTACACCAGCCGCTGCCGAGCGCGAAGCGTCCGCGACGTGGCGTGTGCCGATGCGCCGCAGGACGGGCAGAAAGGCATGTCCGGCACAACGTTTCGGCAGTGCAGGCACAGTTCCGGTGCCATGCTGGCCGGGTCGCCGACCTCGTGCAGTAGCGCGACCTGCAGACCGGCCCGCAGTGACACGATCGCCACCAGAGCCATTGCCATATGCCAGGCGAGCATCTGAAACTGCGGTAGGCCCGCGGCGTCGACGGCGCCCACGACGGCGTAGTTGCCCAACACCAGCATGCTGAACACCACCAACAGTCCGAGGGCGGCGCGCAGGGACAGTCGCGGGTTCTCGGCGGGCCGGTTGAACCACAACACGGCGCCGACGAGTCCGCCGGCGCACAGGGCGGTGATCGGCACCGTCAGGCCGCGGATGGCGCTTTCGACGACCAGCCATTGCAGCGGTTTCCCGGTGCCGACCGGACCCGCGGACAGTTGCGGAGCGAGCCGAGTGAACGTGGCGGCGGCGGTGAAACTGAGCGCTGCGATCCCGCCAATGACGAAGCCCTGCAACGCTTCCAGAATTCCGGGCCGGAGCAGCCGGACAATCACGATCGGCAGGATCATCGCCAGCACGCCGCCTTCGGCGACCCCGAGGCCGTCGCGCAGCACCCGACTGCCGGCCAGGCCCGCCTCGAAGGGGGAGCCTGTCTCACGGATCACCAGATCACCGGTCAGGAAGACGAACCCCACCCCGGCGGCGACGCCGAGGCCGATGGTGAGCAGCAGCGTCGGCAGCGGAACGTCGTGGTAGACCCTGGTCTGGTAGCGGTACACCAGGTAGAGCAGCGGCAGACCCAGGGTCGCGAAGGCGATCGTCGCCGCCGGTAGCCGCCACTCGGCGGCCAGTGCCATGGCGGCCACGATAAGCACCAGTCCGAGCGCGAACGGCGCCCGGGAAATCTGCGACAGGTGCGGGAACAGCGAACTGGTGATCGCCGGGCGCAGCACGTGTTCGTGGGGGGCGGCGCAGAACGCGCGGGGCCGCAGCCACGCCGGGCCGTCACCGGGTTGCGGGTTGAGGTACGCGCCGCAGTGGCCGCAGAACACCCCGGGCGGCGCCGCGTGCGAACACACCGGGCACTGCACCGGATCCATCAGCGGCCTCTACTTCGCTGCAGCGCAAGCAGATTGCGGGCTAGGTTGTCGACGTTGGGCGTTCCCAGTCCGGTGGTCAAGTCATAACCGGGCCCGGCGTTGTCAACGGCGTTGCCGCCCAGCGTGATATCCCGGAATGCGGGCAACCGGGCGCCTTCGGCCATCTCGTAGAGCAGCGGGTTGAGCTCGCCGATCGGTTCGCTGCCGTTGGCCACGAGGTACTGATTGATGACCGCTGCGAACCCGGCCCAGATCGGCGCGGACAGCGAGGTGCCCCCGCCCACCGCCTGTTTACCCCGGAACACGATTCGCATGCCGGTGAAGGGGTCGGCCAGCGCGGCGACGTCGGGTGTCAGGCGCATGGGCGGAGCTGGCAGGGGGAGGTTCGCCTGCCAGGATGGTCGGCCGAACAGCGCCGACACCCCGCCGCCGGTGCCCTGGGACAGCGGCGGATCGAACCAGGACTGCTCAGCCAGCCAGTTGCCTTCGGCATCGGTCGACAACGTCGTGCCGCCGACGTCGGTCATCTCCGGCAGCGACGCCACCGAATCCAGTCCGATGTCCTCCGGACCGGGCGGGGCCGACCAGTCCTGGCCACCCTTGCATTCCAGTCCGGCCAGGTCGCCACTGGCGTTGAATGCGGTGGTGCCGTTGCGTTGTGCGGCGGCCAGGGCCTGCCGGGCAGGTGCGAGGTCGGCCGCAGTGATGAGCTTGTCGCAGCCCCAGCCGATCGAGAAACTCCACACCGCACCCGGATACCGGCGGTCGGCGTCGGTCATCATCGCCCCGATCTTCTCGTAGGCTCCGTCGCCCTCCACCGTGGACAACGCGTTGACCAGTACTTTCCGAGCGTCGGGCGCGATCGCGTGAACTGCCTGAAGATCCATGGTGGCCTCACCACTGCGGCGTTGGGCCATCGGTCCGACCAGTTCCGGGGTGAACCGCGGCAACTTGAATTCGTCGGCGAACATGTCCAGGTCGG